>CAIUQE010000010.1 GCA_903901225.1 Candidatus Omnitrophota bacterium | reverse complement strand
TCTCGGAATAAATTTCAGCAAGTCGGAGATGAGCGTGTTAGAATGCGCCATAGGGGATCCTCCTCGGGGCCATGGTTGTCTGGACAACGCTATGTTACCACGATGGATGTGATCCTCTTATTTTTTACCGGACACGTGTGGGATAATACAAACTGCCATCAAACGCTTGCGATCTCCGCGATAATATCCAGTGCCGCCTGCCGCGGGTCCGCGGCCTTCACGATCGGCCGCCCCACCACGAGAAAACTCGCCCCGTTACGGATAGCGCTTGCGGGCGTTTCAACGCGCTTCTGGTCCCCAGCCTCGGCATTCGCCGGACGGATACCGGGCGTCACGATCACAAAATCTTTTCCAAGTTCCCGACGCAACATAGAAGCTTCCTGCGCCGAAGCGACAACCCCGTCAAGCCCGGAAGCCTGCGCGAGCTTCGCGCGCTCCAGGACCAGCGCCGTAACATTGCCGCCACCCGCGTCGCTCGTGAGGACCGTAACGCCAACGACCAGTGGCCGCGTTACACCCAGTGCCGCCGCCTGTTTTTTCGCCGCGTCCGCCGCGGCCTTCATCATCTCAGCGCCGCCCTGCGTATGGATGGTCAGCATCAACAACGGCGCGAATTTCCCCGTCTTCGCCCCCTGCCCGTCCAACGCATTGTTGACCGGGACGCTCAGGCCCACCGCCGACGCCACGCCGCTGGCGACCGTGTTGGGAATGTCGTGGAATTTCAGATCAAGAAAGACCTTCTTCCCCAATGACTGAAGATACCGGACAATGAACGGCCCATACGCCGTGAAAAGCTGAAACCCAACCTTGTACGTCCCCACCGCGTCGCCGAGCGTTTCGACAATAACACGGGCCTCTTCGAACGCAGGCACATCAAGCGCAAGGATCAATTTATCTTTAGCGTCGCTCATCGCTGGATACTCCCGATCAATTCCCTGATATCGCTCATCTTGTTTTTCTTCATGTACGCTTTGATGCCTTCCAGGACCTCCAGAGGCGCGCGCGGATTCACGAAATTAAACGTCCCCACCGCCACCATGGTCGCCCCCGCGATCAAAAACTCCAGCGCGTCATCCGCGCAGGCGATGCCGCCCATCCCGATGACCGGGATCCTGACGCGCGCCGCCGTCTCACAGACCATCCGCAAGGCGATCGGGCGTATCGCCGGGCCGGAAAGGCCGCCCGTGAAATTCCCGATCTTTGACCGGCGCGTCCTGACATCAATGGCCATGGCCGCGAAGGTGTTGACCATGCTCAACGCGTCGGCACCCGCCCCTTCGGCGGCCTGCGCGATCGCCGTGATATCCGTCACGTTCGGCGACAATTTCGCGATCAGCGGATATTTTACCACAGCCTTCACGCGTCGCACCACAGCGGCCGTGGCTTCCGCGTCCTGGGCGACAAGGATCTTTTTCTTCAAATTCGGGCAGGAAAGATTCAACTCCACGGCGGCCAAACCGCCGGCCGCGTTAAGCTTTTCCGCCATAAGCGCAAAATCATCTTCATTGTGCGCTGAAATGCTCACAATGACCGGAACCCCGACACGCTTCAATCCGGGCAATTTGTTGTCGATAAAGGCATCGATCCCCGCGTTCTCGATGCCAATGGCATTGATCATGCCCGCCGGGGTTTCGCAAATACGCGGCGGCAGGTTGCCCTGTTGGGCGTTGAGCGTGACCGTTTTGGGAACAAGCGCGCCCAGGCACTTGACCTCTTTGGAACGGTAAAGCTCTTCGCTGTGGCCGAATGTTCCTGACGCCACCGTGACCGGATTGGGAAACACCGATGTGCCGATATTGACTGAAAGTTTCATAGGCATCACCCGAACACCGGTGCCTGCAGGTCGAACACCGGCCCGTCATGGCACACCGTCCTGTAACCATTGACCGTCGGGATGGAGCAACCGAGGCACGCGCCAAGCCCGCAGGCCATCACTTCCTCGCACGAAACCTCGCCCTTAAGGCCGTGAGTCCGCGCAAAGGCCTGCACCGCCGCCATCATCGGGCGCGGCCCGCACGTATAGATCATGGTGTCCGGCGAAGCCTTGACGCGGTCAAACAATTCCGACACCCGGCCACTGGTCCCCACCGACCCGTCATCGGTCGCCACAAAAACTTTCACACCGTTCTTTTTGAGGCCACCCGTCGCGAAAGTCTGCGCCTTGCTCCTGGCGCCGTAAAGCAGTATCTTTTCAGCCTTGTGTTCCTTGATCGCGTCGGAAAATATCATGAAAGGCGCGACCCCAATGCCTCCCGCGATGAACACGACCTGTTTGACATCCTTGCCCGGGGGCGTGAAACCATGGCCCAGCGGCCCCAGAACATCAAGGACATCTCCCCTTTTCCGGGATGCCAGCAACTTTGACCCACGGCCCACGGGTTCAAAAAATATTTCGACCTTCCCCGCCTGCGCGCGGTAAATGCTGAACGGGCGGCGGAAAAAAGGCTCGTTGCCATCGGAAACCCTGATATGGATGAACTGCCCGGGCCTGGCTGCCGCGGCGAGTGCCGGCGCCTCAAGGACCAGGCGAAGATAGGTCGCGTTGATCTTTTTCAGCTCAACGACGTGACACGCGGTCTGGATCTGTGCCATAACAGCGTCCGGCCCCTTTCCCGTGTTGCGTCAAAAACTTTTTCACGATGCGCTCGGCCGCGGCCACGTCATCGGCTTTCAGCATCCCCTTGATCTTCCAGCCGCCAAGGTCGATCACGGGCTTGCCGTAAACAAGCGCATAACAAATTTCCGATTCGGTGCCATAGCTTCCGGGAAGGGCGATCACGACATTCGCGGAAGCGGCCACGATCACGTTGCGGGAATACCCGATCGTGGTGGGCAAAGCAATATCTACAAATTTATTCGCGTCGGATTTTTCAAGGCCGGGCAGGATGCCAATGGTCAGGCCGCCGGCTTCTTTCGCCCCGCGGCACGCCGCCTCCATCGCCCCTTTCAGCCCGCCGCACACCAGCACACAGCCAAGCCCCGCGACCATCTTTCCAACTTCCCGGGCAAGCCTGGCTTCTTTCTCACCGCACGCGCGGGCCCCGATAACAGATACCGTAAAACGCTGTAGGCTCATGCGCTGTAGACCACCTTCCCGCCGCATATCGTCGTAACGACGCGGCCTTTCAGGTTCCAACCGATGAACGGGGAATTCCTGGATTTCGACGCCATGTCTTCCCGGCGCACCTGCCATTCCTTGTCCATATCAACAATAACAATATCGGCATCCTTGCCTTCCGCGATCTCGCCCTTGTCCTTCAAACCAACGATCCGCGCGGGTGCCGCCGAGAGCTTATCCACTGCCTGCGCCAGCGTGAGTATCCCGGTCAGGACCAGCTCCTTGACCACAAGGCCAAAAGCCGTCTCCATGCCGATAAGGCCGAAGGGTGCCGCGTCAAAATCGACTTCTTTATCCTCATGCGTGTGCGGGGCATGATCTGTGGCAATACAGTCAAGGGTCCCGTCCTTGAGACCCGCCTTGACCGCGGCCACATCCGCCGCGGAACGCAAAGGGGGCGAAACTTTCGTCGCGGTATCAAAACCTTTGACGGATTCTTCAGTGAGGCTGAAATGATGCGGCGCGGCTTCCGCCGTCACCGGAATGCCTTCTTTCTTGGCGCGCCGGATAAGATCCACGGAACGGGCCGCGCTGACGTGCATGAAATGCACGGGTGTCTTCAGATAATGCGCCAGCTCGATATCACGGGCCACGATCACGGCCTCGGAAACGACCGGATCCCCCTTCAGCCCAAGCCGCGTCGACAAAGCCCCTTCGTTCATCACGCCCGCGCCGGAAAGATTGGGGTCCTGGCAATGCTGCATGACCAGAAGCTTCGCCATGCGCGCGTATTCCAGGGCACGGCGCATGAGCCCCGCGTTCATCACCGCGTGCCCGTCGTCGGTGACCGCCAGGCATCCCGCGCGCCGCAGGTCCATCATCTCGGTCAATTGCGCGCCGTCGCGGTTCTTCGTAATGGCGCCGACGGGATAAACGTTCACCAGCCCCACCTTCTTCGCCTGGTCGAGCACGAACTGGACGACCTGCGCGGTATCAATGGCGGGAGTCGTGTTGGGCATGGCAAAGATCGACGTGAAACCGCCCCTGGCCGCGGCCTGGCAGCCCGTGGCGATCGTTTCCTTGTCCTCGCGCCCGGGTTCGCGCAGGTGCACGTGCAGGTCGATGAACCCCGGCATGACAACCTTGCCCTCGGCGTCGATCACCCTGGCGTCATCATTGGCCAACCCCTGGCTGACCCGGGTGATCTTGCCGCCCTCGATCAAAATATCTTTCAGTCCCGCCGCTTCGCCCGCGGCGTTCACGATCCGCGCGTGCTTGATGATAAGTGTCATCTCATTCCGCCTTTCTGCCCAAAAGCAGGTAAAGCACCGCCATGCGCACGGCAATGCCGTTGGTCACCTGCTCGAGGATCACCGACTGCGCGCCGTCCGCGACATCCGCCGCGATCTCGACCCCGCGGTTCGTGGGGCCGGGATGCATGACCAGCGCGTTGGGCCGGGCCTTTTTTAAACGCTCGGCCGTGATGCAAAATTCTTTGACGTATTCCGTGATGGAAGGAAGGTAAAGCTCCTGCTGACGCTCTTTCTGCATCCTAAGCGCCATCACCACATCCGCCCCATCCAACGCGTGGCTGATATCCGTCGTCGCTTCAACCCCCATCTTGTCGATCCCGACAGGAATGAGCGTCCCGGGGCCGCACACGGTCACATGCGCCCCCATGCTGATCAAGGCGGTGATATTCGAACGAGCCACGCGCGAATGCAGGATGTCGCCGACAATGGCAACCTTCTTCCCGTCAAGCGGGCCCAGCCTGTCGACCATGGTGAAAATATCCAATAGCGCCTGCGTGGGATGCGCCCGGCACCCGTCTCCCGCGTTGATGATCACCGTCTTGGTGCCCTGCGCGAGCATCTGGGGGACACCGGAAGCCTGGTGGCGCACCACCATCGCGTCCACGTTCATGGCCTCGATATTGAGCGCCGTGTCGAGCACGGTCTCGCCCTTGGTGACCGAACTGACGTTCGCCGCGATGCTCAGGGTGTCAGCAGATAAACGCTTGGCCGCCAGCTCGAAAGAAACGCGCGTGCGGGTCGACGCCTCGAAGAACAACAGCGCCACGGTCTTGCCGCGCAACGCGGGGACCTTCTTGACCTCGCGCGCGGAAACTTCCTTGAAAGAACGGGCCGTCTCGATGACAAGCTCGATCTCCGAGCGCGTCACGTGGTCGAGGTCCAGAAGATGCCTGTGGGACCATTCCGTCATGGTCAGTGCCCTCCTTCGACAACAACCTCATCACCCGTGCCGTCGCTTTCCGACAGCTTGACGCGCACGCTCTGCGTCCGCGCCGTCGGGATGTTCTTGCCCACAAAATCCGCGCGGATCGGAAGCTCCCGGTGGCCGCGATCGACCAGAACCGCCAGCTGGATGCACGACGGCCGGCCAAGGTCCACCAGCGCGTCGAGCGCGGCGCGGATCGTCCGGCCCGTGAAAAGCACGTCATCCACGAGGACCACGGTCTTGTCGGTGATATCAAAATCTATGCGTGTTTCGCGAATGACCGGCTGGTGGGCAATGAGCGTCAGGTCGTCCCGGTAAAGGTTGATGTCGAGAATGCCGCAGGTGACAGGTTTTTGTTCGATGGCCTCGATGGCCAGTTTGAGGCGGTCGGCAAGGACAACCCCGCGGGTGCGGATGCCGATCAGGCGGATATTCTCAACGCCCTTGTTGCGCTCGAGGATCTCGTGGGCGATGCGGGTGACCGCGCGCCTGATCTGCTCCGCGTCCATGATCTTGGCAATGGCGGTCATAGGCCCCCCATAAATCCGACTTTTGCACGCTTCTCAAAATAGCGTCGATGATACTGTGTACCAAAAAGCGCGTGCAAAAGTCCGGAATTACCTCGCAAAGCTGGCAAATCCTCATCGGATTTGCCACGCGACCCCTTTGGGGCGGATTTTTCTAATGAAAAATCCGGGATAAATAAACAGGCCTTTCCCCGCGTGCGCACGTAGAGAAAGGCTGTATAGATACCGATCGTTCTTATCTTCATAAGTTCCTTGCTGACCTCACAGTGCCAGCTTAAAGGCGTTCGAATCTGAGAAACTATAACATCATGCCGGGCCTTTTGTCAAGTAATGTTAATTCAGCCCTATTATTCCCCGGCGCCGAGCGCGGCGAGGGACATGGCAGGCTGCAGGGGCACGACGAGGCCCACGTGGGGCACGAAGCCTTCAAGCGGGATATCGATCACAGGTGCAAAAGCCACAGCGTCCGCGTCAGACTCAGCAGTTTCCTCAAGGACGATGCGACGGCTGTCAAAGTCGATGCCACCGGGTGTCGTGACAGCGGCGCGGTCCAAGGCAACACTCTGGGAGGCATCCGGATCACGCCACGCGGGCCCCTCAAGGATCTCTTTCGCCCGCGGGGTCACGCCTGTCGGGGTCGGCGTTGTATGCACGCCGGCACGGCCCCAGGTACTATCCGGACTCCACAAACGCCCCTCGATACTCACCAGCATAGCCTTGGAAACCTCAACCACCTTCGCTGCCAACATCAAGCCAAATGAGCCAAGGGTTTCATCAATGATCTTTTGATCCTGGGGGCTATCCATCTCGGGGACTTTTACTGCAACAGCTATGCGCCCGGCCCTGCCTTTTAATAAAGCCCCTCCCAAAGCTCCGGTATTGGGAAATGTCATCTGATTAATGCTCATCACCCCGTGATCATGCGCATGTTCCAGTGTCAAATAAAATAAAAGATCTCCGCGATTCACATCCGAATTGAAATCTGCCACCGCATGGCTCATTGGATCGGCGGCATAAATTGCCCCTTCCACTGTCGATGAAAAACCACTGGCATTAAGTCGCGACATGGCATTTCTCTGGGTCAATCCTATGTGAGGCGGCGCCATGACAAACAACTTGCGCGCGCCGACCCTTCCATTCCTGGGAAGATCTTTCCAGCGCGCAATAGCCTCCGAGACCAGATAGGGAAAAACATGCACCGTGAACGCCCAATTCACCGTGGCCAGGATCGCGGTCGCAAGGGTCACAACCGGTGAGGGGAAATTCTGCGCCAGGAGAGACACCAGCCAAGCGAACGGCGCTCCCCAAAAGAATACGTTCCACACGTATATATCACTGGCCCTCTTCACCACAGCCAACCTGAAAGAATTCCATCCCAACTTGTCTCCAATGGAATAAAGCTTACGCGCCCACTCACTTCCATTCAGTTTTCCCGTCTCATCACGTCCGACAAATTCGCGGTTCATCTCCGTGATCCCTCGCACAATGATCGACGACAATTCTTCAAGCGCTTCCTTTGTCTTCATCACTCCGAGGGGATTGCCCTGAATGTCCCGAAGGTCTTTGGCCAACTGGAACACAAGCCGGATCTGCTGATAAAGCAATAACTGCTCCGAAATGATCGGGGCTTCCGATGGATAAAATTCTCCCGTCAGCAATATCCGCCTGGTAAAGGGATCCTCCGGACGCAAGCCCTGACCCAGGACCGTATTTAACGTGGAATCGATCCGGGCGGTCATGCAAAACACGTTTTCCGGGTTCATCATGATCATGTTCAATTTGGAGGCCAGCTTGGACGGGAACGTGGCCCCGGACTTGCTGACGATGAGGACAACCGTATGCTCGTCGATCCCGGCAATATCAGGATCCTGGATAAATTCGTTGGAACCATCAATATCCACCTCAAGCCCTGCCACCAGATCGCTAAGAGCGGGCTTGAGCATGTCCGGGATCGTATAAGAATTATCATAGCCCAGGATCTTAAGCCGGACTTTGCCGTAACGCTGCTTCACGGCCGCCAAACGTTCCGCCAGATACGCGGTTGACTGCCGGTTGAACGAATCCGCATTTTCCCATTCCGCTCGGGCCTTGGCGAGAACAGCCGGGATATTATCCAGGTCTTCCTGCACCATCTTCCGGGGAACCTTATAGGTCACCGGCGGCAGCGCGTAATAAAGATTGACCTTGCCGCCAATGACCTGCGCTGTGGGATACGTGCGTTTTTTCACCAGACCCTCGGGAACAACACCCTGGCTCTTCTGCCATACCCTCATGTCAAAGGTACCGTCGGGTAAAAAACCAAGGTTGACAACCTCCCCGTCCATCAAATGCAGCACATCCGTCAGCCGCTCGCCGTCAGGGCCTTCGGCCTTAAGCGTGCGAGGATCTGAGGCAAATCCAAAAATCCTCTCAGAAGGGTTAAACCCGATCGCCACATCCTGCTGGTCACACAGGACGGTCACGCCGTCATCCCCCACGGTCGTCCGCACAAACACGCCATAGGTCCCCTCGGCCCGCGTCGCCAACTCGCGCACGGCGTGTTCCCGGTCCGCCGTAAAAAATTGGCGAACCATGGTCGCGATGAAAAGCCTTCGGCCTTTTTCGACATCGCCATACACCTCCTGCCACCGCTGTTCCCAGCGGGCGAACACCTTTCCCGCCGCGGAATTGTTTTTCGCCTCCCGGCTCATATGTATCGCCAGGAATGTTTCTAATTCATTCAAGATAGTGCGCTGATTGTCGGCGCCGGCGGCACGGGCTGCCGCCTCATTGGAAAACCAGCAATCTGACAAAGATTTATAGCGCCCCTGTGATTTGAATGATGCACGGGTCACGTGATCCTTGACCTCTCCAAACACCTGATCCATGAAATCTCCGGCGGCTTTCTTCTCATCCTCGAATAATATGTCATTCTGCAGGCCTTTACCATCCGGATGACCGACCATATAATGCGCGTAACGCACGGACGACCACCAATCACCCTGCCCCATGAACAAACCGACCTCGAGCGGGATGACCGGAGAATCCCCGGGCGGCAAGCCATAGAGGGCGGATTCGATCAACGAAAATATTTTACTGTGATACCCTGGGAACTGCTTACACCATGCCTCATCCAGGCCGGCAAAATTCCGAGACACCCTGTTATCTTTCACATAACCCGCCGCTTTCAACGCTGCCAATATCCGTCCATAATCCGCGCGCGACAGAAACGTCTGTTCATCACTTTCTTCTGACGACTCCGGAAGAAGTATGTTCATGTTTTTTCTTAAATACCGCGCGGTCACTTTCCCTTCATAATACTTATGGAGCGCCGCCGGGAAAAAACGCCTCATCCCACCCACATCCAGCCACGCCCCATTTTTCCCACCCATCCGCACCGCGTCATTATCTCCATTATGCGCGGCGAGGACCTGGACCGGCAGGATCGCACTGACAAAATTGCCAATGGCATCGAACGCATAGATCTTTAATCTTTCCAGCGGGCTTTCAAACGGATGCGCGGCATCCTGAACGATCTCCCCTCCGGTGGCAAGGCGCACATGCCCCACAAACCCAGCCAGCTCCCCTTTTCCGAAGTTATAAAGCGTACGTGCCTGCCCCGAGACTTTCGCCAAGGCCTTTTTCACCATGCTTCCAACAACGTCCGGATAAAAAACAAGGTTGCCATCCCTCCAGAATATGCCTCTCTTGTTTTTCAGGACCTTGGTCCCGTGCAAAACAGGGCCATCTTCTTTTTCCCTGGCAAACGTGAACATCCCCATCTGCTGGCCGCCGCGGTCTTCGAGCGTGCGGGTCATGCGCTCCATCCAGCGAGCCAGCTTGCGGTCCGTCTCGCGGACCGGCGTCCCCTCGGGAGCGAACCGCAACAGGCCCACAATGCCGCAACGCAGCGTCCCGTCGGGGCCCGGAGTTCCCAGCCATATTGATCCGATCCAACTGGCAATAAAAGAACCCAGCATAACGGCGGCGTGCCAGGGCGCGCTCAAGCCACCGGTCCAGAAACCTATGATGAGCGCGTTAAGTAAACTGTTCGTCACATGCCCGAAACGGGCAGATCTCTTCGGATCCGCTGAAGACACCACCTCTGTTGCCGGCGCAGGCTGAGCCAATTGCGCGCGAGCCTTCGCGACGATCTTTTGCATGGCCTCCAGGTCCGAAACCCCGGAGTCCGTATCCTGCGCTCCGCCCGATCCCCTCCTGGCCTTCTCAACGATCTCTTTCATCGCCGCAAGATGGTCGACCGACTCATCCAGCGTACTATCTTTCACAAGAACTTCCGGCGTCTCCGAAATACCTTTCGACTGCGGCGCAACCGGTGCCACACGACGGCCCTTTTTCTTGAACGCAAAAATACCAAACCCGCCAAACACACCAAGCGCTAACAAAACACCCGCACCCCATATCCGTTTATCCTGCCAGTCAACAACGGAAAGATCGATCCTGGGCAGCGCGTTCTTCGCCACAGAAACCTTCTCTGAAATATACTCCCATGCCTGGCTTACTCTGTCCGGCGCAGCATTGACCGCGGGAGCCACTTTCTGTTCGATCGGAGCCGCCTTTTGTTCAACTGGTGCTACGCTCTGTGCCACCGGCGCCGGAGCTTTCAAGGCCGGAGTTTTCGCGGATATTTCCTGCGGCGCTTGCGCAACCACGCCATTCTGCGGCAACGCCGCCAGCACCGCCTGAGGGACCGCCGCATTGATCGTCAACGGCACCCCGGGGGCAACGTGGTCAACATCCGCGCCGCCGGCGGCCCGCGCCACCGCGCCCTGAATACCCCACATCCTGCCGGCAACAGAAGAATTCTGATATGCCCGCGGATCATTTTTCTTGAATGCCTGGCGCACCTGTTCCATGGCGCCGCCGAATGTTTCACCCTTTTCAAGCGTGACCACCGTTGCTTTCCCGTCGGATGACGGGGCGAACGTCGCCGCCTGCGCGCCGGAAGGCATCAATGACAACCCGCCCAGGGCCAGCAACACGGATAAAACCCCTGTCTTCAGCATTCGCTTGAACGTTCCACCTTTTTTTAACCGGGCCGGCGCCGCATCAGGCCGCTCCAGGAACAACGGCGCTCGGACCATATCCGCGCCGGGCGCAAGCTGGGCCGGATTTCCATCTTCAAGATAGACGCCAGGAAGCATCATCTCCGTCATCATCACGCCACCCGAAAAATATTTCCGGGGCAGCACATCACCGCTGGTGCCGTCAGCCTCTTCTTTAATATAGGAATAAACGCCCTCATGCGTGGAGCGCACATAACGGTCAAAGACCTCATTGCGCCAGGCCAGCGGCACATCATCGATCCCGCGCACCTTATTGCGCCCGACATACGTTGTGCCCAAGACCCCCTGCGCCCAATGCCGCTTGTACCAGGTGGCCAGGATCAACGCGTTATAGACCTGGCGCACGGGCGCGAATATTTTTCCGCTGTTGACCTCACGCCGCAACTCAGGCAGGACCATCTCACGATAAACAGCCGTATAGATCCGGGCGGATTCTTCTTCACTGCCGACCGTCCTGCCATTGCGTAACGCCTGGTAATCGGCATCGGTCAGCACATCCAGTTCGCTGCGCGTGACAAACACACTGTCGCCTTTGGAGTAAACCGTGGCTTTCGCCGGGATGATCCAGACCTTGTTCACCATGCCCACGGGGACATCGGATGTGCCGTACGTTCCATGGACCCGGCGGTAAACTTCTTTCCAAAATTTCTCGCCCAAAGGCGTTTCAGGATACGTCAACGCGGCCGCGGTCTGCTTGAGCAGATAATCCTGTTCGAGCAGCACCTTGCCCATTTCGGTTGTACCAAATACATCGGGAATGATCCGGTCTTTTTCATAGGGTGAAAGATTAACCCACATATCCTGGTCCGGCACGGCCAGGGACGCGATAAAGAACCGGCTCAAGCGCGTGATCTCCGCCTGCAGCTTCTCACCGGATAATCCGCTTTCGCCTTTGTCCAGCAAAAGATCGAACCGGAATGGTTCCTGGGTGTACGCTCTTATCCCCTTCATAAGTAAAGGGTTATACGTTTTATCAAGGAAAACAGGCCCGAGGGGCATGGGTAAAGCCCCCACCTGCTGCGCCGCCGCGACCGCGGGGAATATCCCGCTCCATAAAACAGCAGCCGACAGCCCCAGGCAAACAAGCCGCCCGAATCTGGAAAACTGGAAATGTTTTATGGTTTTTATCATCGATCACCGTAGAAATAAAGAAAACCCAACTCCCCTTCGCAAAGGGAAATTGGGCTTCATTGTCCTGTCTGAACGCGGCCATATACAACACTGCTATGGCGACCCGTCAGATATATTCAAATATATACGATAAAACTGTGTTTGTCAATATGGCATTTTTTGACAGTTTTATGCCGTTTTCCGCAAGAGACTCACCGAAAGTATTTCTTAACAACAGGGGAAGAAAAGAACATTATGGTGATAACACCGATAAGAAGGTCTTCAAGGCAAAAATTAACCGTGCGCAGGATCATCAGAGGATAAACAGGATGGTGCGGCGCCCAGGGAAGATGAATGGCCCACTGGAATTCGTTCATATTTGTTTTGTAATACCGGTTGATGCTGACGATAGCTTCATAGGGATGTTTCCAATAAACGGCCACGATCATGACATAACTTAGAAACACAACCGTCTTGCGACCGATCTCTTTGCGCAAAAGGACCAGCACAAGCGCCAAAAGCAGGAGTTCGCGATCGAAGATCGACAAACAATATCGCGCAAAGACCGCCCACGGAGGCAGCCAGCGGAACATGTGCCGGTACATGTCATAGTCCAGGACATCCGTGTTCAATTCCCGCAGGGCCCTGTAGGCCAAGGCCCCGGCGGCAAACGGGATAAGAAATGGCGCGGTCTTTTCTTTGTCGAATTTAATGAATGGTCCCATCAGCGGCCTCCGGTATCATTCACGGGGAAAATTCAGCAGGACCACGAACTCACCCAGCGGCGCGTGCGCTGTGAAACGCGCGTGCAGGACACTCGCCTTATCCTCCAGGCGTTCCTCGAATTTTTTGGTGATCTCGCGGGCCACGACAATGACCGGGTCGCCGAGGACCTCTTCAATATCTTTCAGGGTCTTTTGGATGCGGTGGGGGGATTCATAGAAAATGGCCGTGCCTCCGACGCGCTGGGCCTCAATGATCTTTTTGCGACGGACACCCGGTTTGACCGGCATGAACCCGAAGAACGTGAACCGGTCCATGGGCAACGCCGACAACGACAACGCCGCCACAGCCGCGCACGCGCCCGGGATCACGGTCATCGGGATATTGTTTTCCTTGGCGAGCCGCAGAAAGCGGAACCCCGGGTCGCTGATCCCCGGCGTCCCCGCGTCGGAAACAAGCGCCACGTTCTTGCCCTCCTTGAGGAGCGCAACAAGCTGGGAAGACCGGGCCACTTCATTGTGCTCGAAACAACTGGTGAGCGGCGCGGTGATGCCATATTCCTGGCAAAGTATCTTTGTGTGGCGGGTATCCTCGGCGGCGATCAGGTCAACGCTTTTGAGGACCTCGATCGCGCGCAGGGTGATGTCCTTGAGGTTCCCGATGGGGGTTGAAACGATGTAAAGCATATCAACCGTTCCAGTCGACCCGCAGCGCCACAAGGTCCCTGATCGCCTGGCAAATTTTGGCATCGTTGATCTGGATCGAAGGGTTGCCGTCCTGCGGGCGCATGTTGATGTGCGAACGGAATTCAAACGCGTCATCGACCGGCCTGTCAAAATGAAGGCAGAAACCCCACAAATTCTTGGTGTCGGACCCCTCGGACAGCAGCAGAGCCTCGACGTCCTTATGCAGCTTGCCGCCAAAACCCACAATGCCCTTGTCAAGGTCGGCCACGGCCTTGATCAGGGTGACATAGGTCTCGGCCGCGATCGTTTTCAGTTCCGAGCACAGGATACGTTCTGTCACAAGGCTGATGGTCACCACAACCTCCTGACTGTTATTCGACGGTAACGGATTTCGCGAGGTTCCTGGGCTGGTCGACATCGCAGCCGCGCTTCACCGCGATGTAGTACGCCAAAAATTGCAATGGCAGGACCGCCAGCAACGGGGTGAGCAGTTTATGGGTGCGCGGGATGGCAATGACGTGCTTGACGTAGGAACGGATCAGCTGGTCGCCTTCCGTGGCAATAGCCACGACCTTGCCCTTGCGCGAGAGGATCTCCTGGATATTGGAGATCATCTTCTCGTAAATGTCCGACTGCGGCGCCACGCACACGACCGCGCGGTATTCGTCAATAAGGGCGATGGGCCCATGCTTCATTTCACCGGCCGCGTAACCTTCCGCCGGGATATACGATATTTCCTTGAGCTTGAGCGCCCCCTCGAGCGCGGTGGGATAATTGATGTTCCGCCCCAGGTACAGGAAACATCCCAGATGGGCGAAATCTTTCGCGATGGCGGATATTTTCTTGTGCTCCTTGAGGATGCCGCGATACAGCGCCGGGATCTCCAGGATGTCCTTCACCAGAAGGGACCTGTGCTTGGCGGGAAGCTTGCGGTGCACCTCGGCGAGCCTGAGGGCGAAAAGATAGAACATCATCACCTGGGCGGTGTACGCCTTGGTGGACGCCACGCCGATCTCGGGCCCCGCGTGCGTGTAAAGGACCCCGTCAGCCTCACGCACCAGCGACGAACCGATGACATTGCAGATCGCGACGACCTTCGCCCCGTGCGCGCGCGCCTCACGGACGGCCGCCAGCGTGTCCGCGGTCTCGCCGGACTGGCTCACCGCGATCACCAGCGTCTTCTTGTTCGCCAGAACCGTGCGATAGCGGAATTCGCTGGAAACATCAACATCAACCGGGACCCCGGACAACTCCTCGATGATATAGCGGCCAACCAGCCCCGCGTGATAGGCGGTGCCGCAGGCCACGACCTTGATCCGCGCGACCCCCTTGAGCGCCGCCTCGGTCAAGCCCAACCCATCGAGCGTGACACGCCCGTTCTTCAAACGGGCCTTGAGCATCCTGGCCAAAACCTCCGGCTGCTCATGGATCTCCTTGAGCATGAAATGCGGATACCCCTGCTTCTGGGCCGCCTCCATGTGGAACGTCACCTTGTCGATCTTGACATCGGCTTTTTTCCCGTCGAAACCGGTCACCTCGACCCCGTCCCGGCGCAATACGGCGATCTGCCCGTCCTTGAGGTAAATGACCCTGCGCGTATGGCGGATAATGGCCGGCACGTCCGACGCGATGAAGTTGCCGCTCTCGCCGATACCGACGATCAAAGGGCTCCCCACCCGCGCGGCCACAAGGGTCGCCGGATCATCCGAGCACACAACACCAATGGCAAAAGATCCTTCAAGGTCCGCAATGGCGCGCTGGACGGCCTTGACAATGTCGCCTTCAAAATATTCGCTGATCAGATGGACAATGACCTCGGTGTCCGTCTCCGAAAGGAATTTGTAGCCCTTGCGGATGAGCGATGATCTCAATGTCTGGTAATTTTCAATGATACCGTTATGGACAACGGCAATGGTATGGTCCGCGTTGGGATGCGGATGGGAATTCTTGCGGCACGGCGCGCCGTGCGTGGCCCAGCGGGTATGCGCGATGCCGACATGCGCCGACGGCAGCGGCTCTTTGGACATCAGCTCTTCAAGGCAGCGGATCTTGCCCTGTTCCTTGCGAATCTGCAGCGCCCCGCCCGCCGCGGGCAGGAGGCAAACGCCGCTGGAATCATAGCCGCGGTATTCGAGGTTCTTCAACCCTTCGATGAGGAGAGGTAACGCTTCTTTACCGCCCACATAGCCGATGATCCCGCACATAATGCCCCCATGCGTTCAACTTAAGCTTTCGCAGGAACCTCGAGCGGACGGATATTGACGTACGTCGCGCGTTTCCCGTCGCGGGAACGCTTCTTGGTGAAATAAACCTCGCCCGCGCAGGCGGCTGAAAGATGCATGCGCCCGCGGACATTCAAACCCGGCTTCCACTGGTCGCCTTCGCGCGTAAGGACCGCGCCTTCCTTGACCTGTTGCCCGCCGGAAACCTTGATGCCCGCTGTTTCACGATAAAATTTATGGGATAAACCCCCGACTCGACCGCCCATGATGACTCTACCTCTCTAATGTTTGACCTGACTTCTTAACCCTGGCCCTTTTCTTCGAGCCCCAAATATACACCATTTCCCGTGTTTCGCAATGAATTTTTAACCATGCCCTACTTTTTCAGCAAAGCCTGGACCTCGGCCGTCCACTGCTTGATGTCGCGCGCCCGCGTTTTTTTGCCGTTGAGGAAATACGTGGGCGTCCCGTGAACATCCGCTTTATCCGCGAGGGCCATGTCCGCCGTGATCCGCTTCTCGAATTCCGCGTCCCTATCCTTGAGGTCCTTGCTGAACTGCGCGACGTTGAGCCCCAGCTTGCCGGCCAGTTCAACATACTTCGCGTCCGAAAGGTCCGTGGCATTAGCCATGAGAAGCGCAACCATCTCAAAATACTTGCCCTGTGCGCCCGCCGCAAGCGCGGCCTTGGCCGCCGGGCGCGCGTTCGGGTGGAAAACAAGAGGATAATTCTTCAGGACCAGCCGGACATCATCCGGGAACGCTTTCTGGACTTCGCGAACGACCGGATGGAACTTCGCGCAAAAAGGGCACTGGAGATCAGAGAACTCAACGATCGTAACTTTGGCGTCAGGCTTGCCCAGCACATAGGAATCGCCCGCGGGAACGTCATACACCGTCGTAAAATCTTCCTGCGGTACCGGCGGAATGGCCTGGCGACCATAGGGCTGCTGCTTGAGGCGGTTGACCTCAGTTTCCAGCGCGGTGACCCGGGCCGCAAGCTGGACCGATTCCCTGAGGCCCTGCGCCATGGGCGCCAGCGCGACCCGGATCGCCAGGCTCACGCAAAAAACCAGGCTTATCGCGATGAACGCGCAGATCAACCCCGCAAGGGCAAAATTCAAAAATTTGTTCTTCTCTTCCATTAACCCGACCTCCCGTTAACCATAAAGAAATATTGCGTTAGTTTATCCCAAGCGGGTCAAAGAAGCAAACAAAAACTACAGGTCCACGCCGCCATAATGCTCGACAATATATTTAATGTCATCCCAGCGCCTGCTGCAACTAAAGACCGCGATCAGCAGCATCTTGCCTTCGCGCTCGAAATACCCGACAAAACATGTCCGGGCTTCGCGGGTGTACCCGGTCTTGCCGTAAACATCATGCTTCCAACCCTTGAATAGGCACCTGTTGTGCGAATGCAGCAGCGTAAGCTTGCCGCCTTTGGAGACGATCTTCTTGAACCGGGCCGTGATCGCCTCACGGAAGAACGGCTTCTTCATGGCCTCGCGAAAAATAAGGGCCATGTCGTAAGCCGTGGAATACTGCGGTGTATCATCGGGAAGCCCGTGGGCGTTGGCGAACAGCGTGCCGCGCGCGCCGATCTGGGCGGCCCGCTGGTTCATCATCTGCACGAACTTCGCCTCACTTCCCGCCACGCCCTCGGCCAGCACGATCGCGGCATCATTGGCGGAATTGAGGAGCGCCGCGTACAACAAGTCCCTCACCTGATACTGGTCCCCTTCCACGACATCGATCTTGCTCGGCAGGATCTGCGTGGCTTTATGGCTGACGGTAAGATAAGCGTCAAGGTCAAGGTGTTCCAGGACCAGGATCGCGGTCAGCACCTTGGTCGTGCTCGCCGGAAGGATCTTGCGCGTGATATCCTTGGCCAGGATCTTGTCGCCGGAAGTCATGTCCATCAGCAGCGCGGAACGGGCGGAAATGACATACGGGCCCGCCTTGCGCGCGCCTTTGCGCTTTTTCGCGGCCCACGCGTCGGGATATGACACGGAAGCGACCGCTGAAAAGATCAGCGCGATCAGCACCGTGATACGTAAAAAATGTGTTTTCATAAGCAATGACTATACTGAAGCTGTCCGCGGAAAGCAACAAGCGCGCGTGTTATTTGGCACCGGCCACGCTCAGGCGCACCGCCTCAGCCACGCGGTCAAGGGCCTGCTGGACCCCCAATGTGGGAAGGACAACGGTCCCCGCCGCGGGCGCGACGCTCCAGCCCTTGCGGGCGGGCGCGACCACGATCCAGACATGCTGGACCCGTCCGTCCTCGCTGACCACCGCGTCCACCATCGCCTTTTTGAGGCGCGGATCATGCAGCCACGCGCCGAACTTGACCGTCACCGGGCCCCAAAGGTCCTCCAGGCGGATATTATCAAGATCGACCTCATCAAAAAGATATGCCTTCATCGCGACCCCTTCCTGCGCCGTAACCTGATGTTGCGTTTTGGTAAGACTGATCTCGTAAAAACTGGACTGCCCCGCCTCGAACCATTTGCGCTCGAACTTGGTGCCGAAACGCGCCGGGATGATGCCCGCCCTCAAGGCAAAACCGCTGCCTTCGGCATGCTCCGTGATCCACGCAGCGTAAGGCTTGTGGTCGGTAACGATGTAAAGTTCCGCCCCGTCGATCAGGCGGCCGTTAATAACGCGCAGGAATTCCGTGGTGAACAGGCGGTTCTTGGCATGGCGCTTCTTGGGCCAGGGGCAGGGGAACAAACAATGCACGCGCGCGAGCGAACGTTCCTTAAAAAGAAAACGGAAGGCCCACACCGCATCCATGCGCATGACCCTAATATTGCCGGCGCGGACGCCGGTGCCCGCGCCCTTGATCTTGCGCAATGTCGCGAGGATCCGCCGGGCGCATTGCTCCAACCCGATAAAATCCTTCTCCGGCGCGGCCGCGGCCGCGCGGACAAGGTACTCACCGGTGCCGAAGCCGATCTCCACCTCAAGCGGCGCCGTACGCCCGAACACGGCTTGCTGGTCCAGCGGGAATACAGCATCATCGACGGGAAGAAAAGGGGCCAGCGAACCGTAAGCGGAGTTGTTCTTCATTTTTCGAGTCTGATCCCCGCCAACCCCTCAGGCCCCCTGGCCACCACAAGCCCGTCCTGATAAACAACCGGGAAAAGCTCTGCCTCGCTGACAGCGACACCCGTCGCGGAGGCGCGGATGATGTAACGATCGACCTTATACTTTTTTCCGTTCACGCTCAACAGTTCTGAAGAATACAACCTCTGGGATAAAATTGGCCTGGAAGCTCCCGTGGCCGGGTCGAGCTCATAGCCCACAACGACCTTCCCGTTCATGACCGCCGCGACGCTGGCGAAGGTCATGCCCGGCGTTACCTGGTCGCACAGAGGAACCGGCGTCGGATGCGGCACGACGGAATTGGGGATCGTCACGCAACCGCAGCATCCCAGTGCCAGCGCGGCCAGATAAAAATATCTTTTCATATGCCATCTCCCGATATGTTCAATAAACCCTGGCCTGGCCGGCGCGACGCCACTCTTCAAAAAGCGCGACGCAATCCGCGCGCAGGCATCCGCCCTCGACGATCACAGGGCTTTGCCCCGCCTCTTTCATGGCCGCGTTACTGATGCCCAGCTCGTTGAACCCCGCGGCCCTGGCATCGGCGATCGACGCCCCGAAAACGATGCGTCCGATCTTCGCCCAGTGGATCGCGGCAAAACACATCGGGCACGGCTCGGTCGTCGAATAGATCGTACAACCCGACAGGTCGACGGCCCCCAGGGCGCGGCACGCCAGCCGGATGGTGTTAACCTCACCATGGGCCGTGATATCGGTCGTGGCCCAAACCACGTTATGGTCACAGGCAATAACTTTCCCGTCAGCATTGACAATGCAGGCACCGAAAGGGGTCTGCCCCAGGCGGATGCCCTCACGGGTCCGGTCAATGGCCAGGCGCATCAAATGTTCATCCCGGGAGGTCAACATGGACGGTATCTTAACATCGCCTCCGCGGCGTGTCCAGAAACCTTGCCCGGAAATCACAATGTTTGCGTGGACAAGGCCCGCGGTAATTTGCTAGTATGCCCCTGTCGTGAATTTATCGGAAAATATCAAAGGAGAGACCATCATGCTCGAACAGATCATCCTCGGCGCCATCCAGGGCATCACGGAATGGATACCGGTAAGCTCCAAAGCTTGTGTCATCGCGGCCAAAGTCCATGTCTTCCACAGCCAGGCCACCTACAACGAACTCATCAGCTACGCGCTCCTGCTGCACCTGGGGACGCTTGGCGCCGCCCTGATCTACTTTCGCCAGGATATCAGTGACATCGTGACGTCGCTGGCCAGGCCCGCGGGCAAGGACAATGACGGCCGCAAGATCCTGATATTCCTGGCCACCACGACCGCTCTGACAGGCCTCGGGCTGGTCCTCACCAACAAGGTCGCCGCGCTGGCCAATAGCGCTTCCAGCGCCAAGCTCGCCATCACCTTCCTGATCGCCGTCGCCTTGATCATCGCCGGGTTGCTGCAAATAAAAACTTCTTCAACAGGCAAACGCACCCCGCGCGACCTGAACCTGACGGACGGCATCCTGCTGGGATTGACCCAGGCGATCGCTACCCTTCCCGGCCTTTCACGGGCAGGCACGACCATGGCCGCGCTTTCGGCGCGCGGATTTGAGAAAGACCACATGCTCAAGCTGAGTTTCCTGATGAGCATGCCGGTGATCTTCATCGGGAACATCGTGATGAACTACAAAGCCTTCGGGCATGCCGGCATCGAGTGGGCCGGAGTTTTTACGGCGTTCGCGGTGGGGTTGCTGAGCATCAGCACGCTGATGAACATCGCGCGCCGCGTGAACTTCGGCAAATTCCTGGTGTTCATCGGTGTCATCCTCGCCGTTTCCGTGGCGCTGACCGTGTTCGGCCCGTTCAAATTCGTCGACTGAAACGGCCGTCTTAAAAACCTTGTGGACTTTTTATAAGGTTGTGCTATATTTGTGTCCGTTTTGCGCGTGAAAACATTTGGCCCCATCGTCTAGCCTGGTCCAGGACGTCTGGTTCTCAGCCATAAAACACCGGTTCGAATCCGGTTGGGGCTACCATTAAAAAAGCTATCCTTTTGGATAGCTTTTTTAATGTTAATGCCAATCCCTCTCAAACACAGGTAACGAGCGAAGCGAGTCCGGTTCGACTGGTCGTTTTCCTCTGTTTTTTCAGAAAAAACGACCAGCTGGTGCCAGCCGAAGGCTGGCGCCAAATCCGGTTGGGGCTACCAAAAATTAAAAAGCCGCTGTCGCCAGACAGTGGCTTTTTTGTTTTTGGCAGCGCTAATCCCACTCGGCCTCAGGTAGCCCGCCAAAGGCGGGCCCGGTTCGATTGGCCATTTTCCTTAATCCCTTTCTTAAAAAATGGCCAACCAGGATCAGCCTCTAGGCTGATCCTGAATCCGGTTGGGGCTACCAATAAAAAAACCACCCTTTAGCGGTGGTTTTTTTATTGGTAATGCCTCCCGGCCTCCCGGCATCCCTCACGGGACAAACTCGATCTTCTCAATATCCATGTAAATTTCCTGCCATGACGCGTCAAACCCGTCTCTTTCAAAAATAAAATTAATTTGATACCATCGGCAATCTTTTACAAAATGCAGCTCCCGGATATCTTTCGTCTTAGCCTTGCCCATGTGATTAATAACAAGCGCCGGCGCGCTCAAAAGCTCCATGTCCTCGAAACTTGCCGCTGTGTCTACCGCCGCTGAGCCTTCCTTTAATTTGTTCAAGTAATCAGTTTGAAACTTCTTCGTGCCACATGGAGCATTGTCACCCAGGTAATTTATACCGACAACCAACGTCCCTTCAATAACACCATCTGATTTTCTTCTTATAAAAACAGCCGATGGCTTGCCAACAGCCTCTTCAGGCTTATATTGGACCCAACCCTGCGGCAGCGATATCTTCACAGTGCCGTCTTTTAGTTTTAATGTATAGGAAGGCTCGTCTGCTTTTGGAGTGTCCGCACCCGCAGGAAACGCAATAAAGAAAGAAATAAGAATAATGGCGAACTTTTTCATGCCCCGCCCTCCCCATAAACAAAATAAAGCCACTCATACACCATGATGAATATTGTATCTTTCCACTCCATGCAGTCAAGGGGACATGTACAAAATCCAAAGGTCGGATTTGGTACATGTCCCCTATGCTTTTTTTAATTTGACATTCCCCTCCCCCGCGATTATTATTTTCAAATCCTGAGCAGGCGCTGGCGTTTGCGCGGGACGATCCAGAACGGCAATGATGCCCGGTTCATCCGAAATTATTTTCGGACGGTCCGGGTATTTTTATTTTGGCAGGGATCCTTGCCAAAATACCAAACTCCAAAGAAGGAGCCTTCAATGGGAACAGCACCTGTCATCAACGCCGGGGACACCGCCTGGGTCCTCATCTCCGCGGGGCTTGTCATGCTCATGACGCCCGCCCTCGCGTTCTTCTACGGCGGCATGGTCCGCCGCAAGAACATCCTCGCCATCCTCATGCAATGCTTCGCCTGCCTCGGGATCATCCTGCTGGCCTGGGCAATTTACGGTTATTCGCTCGCGTTCGGTCGGGGCAACGGGTTCATCGGCGGCTTCGAATGGCTTGGCCTCGACGGTGTCGGCATGGCGCCCAACAAAGACTACGCCCCGACCATCCCCCACAGCGCCTTCATGATCTTCCAGGCCATGTTCGCGGTCATCACGCCCGCGGTCATCATCGGTTCCCTTGTGGAACGGTTCAAGTTCTCCGCGTTCCTCGTCTTCACGCTGGCCTGGCTCACCTTCGTCTATATCCCGATTTGCCACATGGTCTGGGGCGCGGACGGCTGGCTGCGTTCCCAGGGCGTCCTTGATTTCGCGGGCGGGTGTGTCGTTGAGATCAACTGCGGGGTCGCGGGACTCGTGGCCTCCCTGATCCTCGGCAAACGCATCGGCCTCAACCGCCCGACGCTCCACAACCTTCCGTTGGTGGTCCTCGGTGGTGGGCTGCTCTGGTTCGGCTGGCTCGGCTTCAACGCGGGATCTGCCCTGGCGGCCAACGGTGTGGCGGCGAACGCTTTCGTCACGACCAACCTTTCGGCGGCGGCCGCGGCGGTCAGCTGGGCGGCCGTGGAATGGCTTACCACCGGCAAACCGACCATGTTCGGGACGATCTCCGGCGTCATCGCGGGGCTCGTGGCCATCACCCCGGCCTGCGGCTTTGTTGAACCCAAAGCCGCCATCCTCATCGGCCTGGTCATCGGGGCTTTGAGCTTTTATTCCGTCAGCACCATCAAGCAGAAATTCGGCTACGACGATTCCCTCGACGCTTTCGGCGTGCACGGCGTGGGCGGGTTCTGGGGCATGATCGCCACCGGCATTTTCGCCACGACCGCGGTCAATCCCGCCGGTGCCAACGGGCTTCTTTTGGGCAACATGGCCACGTTCAGGACCGAACTACTGGCCGCGTGCTTCACGGTCGTTTACTGCGCCGCGGGTACAGCCGTCATCGCCTTCGTGATCGACAAAGCGATCGGACTGAGGGTCACGCCCGAAGATGAGATCATGGGGCTGGACCTGACCCAGCACTTTGAACGCGCCTATACCATGCTAGAATAAATCAAGGAGGGATCACCATGAAACTCATCACAGCCATCATCCAGCCCCACAGGCTCGACGAAGTCAAAAAAGAACTTTACGCGGCCGACGTGAACCTCATCACGGTCTGTGAAGCCCTCGGCCACGGCCGCCAGTTCGGCGTGGACGAATTCTACCGCGGCATCAAGGAAACAGGCAACCTCCTGCGCAAGATCCGGGTGGACATCGCCGTGAACGAGGCCTTTGTTGACCGCACCATCGCGGCCATCATCAAGGGGGCGCGCACGGGCAAGATCGGTGATGGTAAGATATTCGTCACGGACCTGGAACGCTGCATCCGTATCCGCACGGGTGAAGAAGGGGCCCCGGCCATCGGCTGATATCCCGTATCACGATAAGGATGCCTTTTGTTGACAGCCTTTTCGCGCGACATACAATAGGGGTATGCCCACACAGATCGCCATCGGCTTTTCCTCCATCAAGGACCCCCTCGAAGCCTGCAAGGCCGCGGCCATCGACGTGAAGACACAATTGAACGCCGTCAGGACAGACCTGGTCATCCTGTTCACGACCACTGCTTACGCCAACCCCGAAGGACTGGAGACCGTGCGCCGGATCCTGCAGCCCCAGCGGTTGATAGGCTCCATCACGCCCGGTATTATTGTGCAAGACCACGTCGAACCGCGCGGCATCGGCATCCTGGCGATCATTTCCAATGAACTTCACTTCGGCGCCGCGGATATTGACCGGCTCGGACTCATTCCCACCCGCGAAGCGGGGCTCCGCTTGAGCCAGGCCGTCATCGAAGATTACAAATTCCCCCAGCGCAGCGCCTTCCTTTTCTTTTACGATGGCCTGCGCAAGAACGGCAGCCAGCTGTGCGCCGGCCTGCGCGAAGGGCTCGGGAGTGCTTTGCCCGTCATCGGCGCCATCAGCATGGACAGCAGCCAACTGGCCTTCACGCGGCATTTCTACCAGACACAGATCCTCATCGATACCACGATAGGCCTCATGATCGGCGGCGCCGGCGCCGTGTGCGTTTCATCCCGGCACAACTGGAAACCCCTGGGCAAGCCCCGGATCATCGACGCCTCCGACGGGAATATCATCCGCACCATTGACAAGCAGCCGGCAGCTCACCTCTACAGGAATTATTTCCAGAACATGGACGCCGCACCAGTGCCGAACGGCGCGTCGCAAGGCACTCCCTCCGACCTACGGCCAGGCCAGCTCAATGACCTGCGCCTGCTTTACCCTCTGGGGATCGGGACCGCCACGCCACGCGAATATTTGATCCGCATCCCCATTGACATCCTTTCTGACGGTAGTATCGTATGTCAGGGCGAAATACCGGCGGGAAGCCCGGTCCACCTGATGATCATGGACAAAAGCGCCTGCCGCCGGACCATCCAGGACGCGGCCCTGGAGATCCGGGAACATTTTCTCGACAAACCGCCGAAATTTGTCCTGGCGTTCGAGTCCTTCACACGGCAAAAAGTCCTCGGGTATCACGCGACCCACGGCCTGCAGGCGATCCGCGACATCCTGGGCGCCGGTGTGCCTGTGTTCGGAATGCAAACGATCGCGGAAATAGCCGCGCCGGCAACGGCCGGGCATGTCGCTCCAACCCAGTTGTTGAACGGGAGCGTGACACTCCTGGCGATCGGATAAAACATGGTCAATGTAGCCTATCCCGTCAATACTTTCAGCATCACGCCCTTTCTGGTCGGGACAAGCCTCATCCTTGTCACGGCGGTGAGCGCCCTGGCTTATTTCCTGATCGGAAAATCCGAGGAATACAAGGAACTCAAGGCCTCTTTCGACAAGATGATCAATTCGTTCAACGAACTGGATGAGCAGGCCAAGCTCATCGTCAAGACGGACCTCGAGCTCAACAAGACCCAGGAAGAGCTCGACAGGCGCCTCAAGGGCCTCAATACCCTGCAGAAACTTTCGCGCACCATGAGCATGACCCTGGACGAACAGGAGATCTTCCAGAAGATCAACAAGGACCTCCTGTCGGAACTTGGCTTCGCCAGCGCCCTGGTGCTGACCAACGAGGAGAACGGCGCCTTGCTCACCCGGGTCAACATCGGGATCGACCCTTCCCGGCAGGAACGCATCCAGGCCGAATTGACCGCGGACACCCAGTTCCTCGGCGCGCTGCGCGACGGCATGACCTTTTCCTCGCTCAATTCATCCCAGAAGACCAGGGCCCGCATCGTCCAGCTTTTCGAGACGGAACATTTCATCCTCTCCCCGCTCCTGACCCAGCGGGGCGTGGCCGGGGCCCTTTTTGTCGGCAACCGCTACAACGCGCCGGCCGTCAACGAGGGCGACGAAGAGCTCATCGCCATCCTGGCCGGGCAGCTGGCCCAGTCCATCGAGAACTCGCAGCTCTTCGAACAGGTCTACCGCTCGACCCGGACACTGGAAACAAAGGTCAATGACAGGACCCGCGAACTCTCCCACGCGCTCAAGGAAGTCGAGACCATCTCCAAAAAGAAATCCGAATTCATCTCCGCCGTTTCACATGAGCTGCGCACGCCGCTGACCTCCATCAAAGGCTACGCCTCGATCCTCATGACGGGAAAAGTGGGCGCGATCCCTGACGCCGTCAAGGAGCGCCTCGCCAAGATCAACACGCATTCGGACAACCTGGTCAAGCTCATCAACGACCTGCTGGATATTTCCAGGATCGAATCCGGCCGCGTGGAAATGAAGGCCCTGCCGCAAAACGTGGTGCCGATGCTCGAGAATATCGCCGACCTGCTGACGCCGCAACTCCGGGACAAGGGCGTGACGCTCAAGCTCAACATTCCCGCCGACCTGCCCCTGATCGAATACGACGCCAGCCAACTGGACCGCGTGTTCATCAACCTTATCGGCAACGCGATCAAGTTCACGCCCGCGCAAGGCACCATCACGGTCAACGGGCACCCCAACCTCGAGCGGGCGGAAGCCCTGTTCGAGGTCGCCGACACCGGCATCGGCATCCCCAAAGAAGACCTTTCCAAACTTTTCGACGAGTTCTTCCGCGTCGACAACGAGATCAACATGAAAGTCAAGGGCACGGGCCTTGGCCTTGCGCTGGCGAAGAACATCGTCGAGGCCCACTTCGGACGCATGTGGGTCACGAGTGAGGTCGGCCACGGGACTATTTTCCACTTTGCCATCCCGTTCCAGCACAAACCCAAAGAAACGAAAAAAACCAGAAAACTTACGGATGACCTATGAAACGTGAACGGATCCTGATCATTGACGACGACCCTGACATCCTCGACGTGCTTGAACTGACGCTTTCAGAGCGCTTCGATGTGATCAAAGCCTCCAACGGCGCGGAAGGGCTCGCGCAGGCAAGGACGGGCAACCCGGACATCATCATCACGGACTACATGATGCCCGTCATGACTGGCCCGGAATTCTGCAAGGAACTGCGCAAGGATGTCCTTTTATCGCACATCCCTATCATCCTGCTCACGGGCAAGGGCGACACCAAGGACATGGTCAAGGGGATCAACGCGGGCGCCGACGATTACCTGATCAAGCCCTTCGAGCCGGACAACCTGCTCGCGCGCATCAACATGATCATGGTGCGGACCATCCGCAACCTCGACGCCAACCCGCTCACCCACCTCCCCGGCAATGCCTCGATCATGGACGAGTTGCAAAGCCGCATCGAGAGCGGCGGGAAATTCGCGGTGGGCTACTGCGACCTCGACAAGTTCAAGCTTTTCAACGACAAATACGGTTTCGAAAAAGGCGACGAGATCATCAAAGCCACGGCGCGCGTCATCATCCAGGCGGCCAAAGAGGCGGGCGGCAACAACGTGTTCGTGGGGCATATCGGCGGGGACGATTTCGTTTTTGTCAGCGATGACGCGGTCGCGGACGCGATCAGCCAGAAGATCATTGACCTTTTTGACGCGAACTCACCGGGCTTTTACTCGGAGGAAGACCGCGCGGCCGGGTTCATCACGGGCAAGGACCGGCAGGGCAATGAAATAAAGATCGGGCTCATGTCCATTTCCATCGGGATCGTTTCAAACGCGTTCATGCGGATAGCCCACGTGGCGCAGGTCGGGGAGATCGGGGCGGAACTGAAGAAATTCGCCAAGAGCCAGAATAAAAGCAATTTCGTGAGGGATAAACGCAGGAGCGACCGGGTTTAACGCTAACAACCATCGTCGACAGCTCGCCCGGAACACGGATTGCCGCCAAACGCGGGCCGCGGGCAGGCGCATTCACGGACCGTGTGCCCGTTGGCATGGCCGCAGGAGCACCAGCCGCCGTCAACAGGCTGGGGATTCACTTCTTTATATGTGCCCGTCGCAGGGTCGTAATAACCGCCCATGATCGCCATGGCCCCGGAATTAAAATACTGATTGGTCGTCTGCCGTGTCTGCTCGATAAGCCCGCCACCGGACCCCGCCTTGAAAAGACCAAAGACAAGGAACGCGACGGCAACCATGACCAGAAGATACTCCATCATGACCTGCCCGCGGGATCGCGGGCATTTTTCCCGGATAAGCCTCACAGCCCCTCCCCCAGCGCCTTGAGGGCCTTGATGTCGCCGGCTGGATCCTTGCTGGAAAAGAAATAACTGGCCGTGACCAGCACATTCGCGCCGGCCTGCACGACCGCGGGCGCGGTCTGCGCGTTCACACCACCGTCAATGGCAACATCCTTCTTGAACCCGATGGAACGCAGCCAGGCGATCTTGGGGACCGCCACCGGCATGAATTTCTGGCCAGAAAACCCGGGGTTGACCGACATGACGAGCACGGCGTCAAGGTCCCCGAGGATGGGGTCCAGGCACTGCACCGGCGTTCCCGGATTGACCGTGAAACAAACCTGTTTTCCCTTATCCCTGATACGCCGGATATCGGCCCTGGCCTTGTGCGGATCAATGGCATCAACTTCCTTCGGATACTGCCCGTGCTCCCGGCAAGCCAGCCGGCGAGCCCCATAGCATTCCGCGTGCACCCCGATGATATCCGCCCCGGCGTCCGCGAACGCGTCAATGTGGTCCCACGGATTCTCGATCATCAGATGCGCGGCGATCGGGAGTTTCGTGCAGGCACGCACCGCCTGCACCACCAGCGGCCCTATCGTGATGGTGGGGACAAAGTGCCCGTCCATGACATCCACATGGATGCGCCCGACGCCCGCACGCTCACACAACTGCACCGCTTCGGCCAGCTTGCCAAAATCCGCGGCCAGGATACTCGCACTCACGTCGATACGCATAAGGCACCCCTTTGAATTAAGTTTCCGTCCGTGAAAACAATTCCAGGCTTGACACGGCATCCAAAAGCCGTTATGATTTCGTTCTCTCTCGAGCCTTGAAACGCTTGTACCATTCTCGCGCGGGTGGTGAAATTGGTAGACACGTACGTTTGAGGGGCGTATGCCGTAAGGCATGTGGGTTCAAGTCCCACCCCGCGCACCATCTTCTTTCCCCGGCACATCACACCACAGATTTTTTCTCACGGACCGTCAGTGCCGCGGCAACAAACTCGCGGAACAAAGGATGCGGCTTGTCGGGCTTTGACTGGAATTCAGGATGGAACTGGCAGCCGATGAACCAGCGGTGTCCCTTGACCTCGATGATCTCCACAAGGTCGCGCTGGGCGTTGATGCCTGAAAAAACAAGGCCCCTGGAAGACAGCACCTCGCGGTACGCGTTATTGAACTCGTAACGGTGGCGGTGGCGTTCCGAAATATCTTCCTTCTTGTAAGCAGACATGGCCTTCGTATCGCGCTCCAGATGGCAGGGATACGCTCCCAGGCGCATGGTCGCGCCCATGTTGGTCACCTGGTGCTGCTCCGCCAGGAGGCTGATGACCGGATCTTTGGTCGCCTTATCGAATTCCGTGGAATTGGCGGTCTTGAGCCCGCACACATGCCGCGCGAATTCGACGGAAGCCAGCTGCATGCCCAGGCATATCCCGAAGAAAGGTATGTTCTTTTCACGCGCGTACTTGATGGCGCGGATCTTCCCTTCTATGCCGCGCGCCCCGAACCCGCCGGGCACCAGGATGCCCTGGATATGCCTGAAATATTTGTCAACCTTGCCTTTCTCCAGGTCTTCCGAATCGATCCTGACGACATTGACCTTCGCGTCCGCGGCGATGCCGCCGTGGATGAGCGACTCGTAAATGGATTTATAGGCGTCGGTAAGCTGGATGTATTTTCCGGCCACCACGATATTGACCTCGTGTTTGGGATGCTTCAGCCGCTTGAGGACATAATTTTCCCATTCCTTAAGATCGCGTTCCGGCGTCTTGAGATTAAGCTTCTTGGTAATGAGTACGTCCAGCCCCTGGACCTTGAACGTGGAGGGGCATTCGTAAATACTTTTCACGTCGGGCGCCTCGATGACGCCCTCAACGTCGACATTGCAGAACAGCGCGATCTTCTCCCGCTGGTCCTGGATCATGGGGCGCTCGGTGCGGCACAGGAGGATGTCCGGCTGGATGCCGATCTCGCGCAGGCGTCCGACGGAATGCTGGGTCGGCTTCGTCTTCTGTTCCCCGCAGGATTTAATATACGGCAAAAGCGTGACGTGGATATTGAGCGCGTAATGTTCCCCCATCTCCCAGCGGAGCTGGCGGATGGCCTCGAGGAACGGCAGGCTTTCAATATCACCCACCGTGCCGCCGATCTCGACGATCACCACATCCACGTCCTGCTCTTTGGAAACCCTCTTGATGCAGGCCTTGATCTCGTCGGTGATGTGCGGGATGATCTGCACGGTCTTGCCAAGATAGTCGCCGCGGCGCTCCTTGGTGATGACGGAGTAATAGATCTTGCCCGCCGTGATATTGTTGTCCTTGGTGTACTTCCCGCTGGTGAAACGCTCGTAATGCCCCAGGTCAAGGTCCGTCTCCGCGCCGTCGTCCGTGACGTAAACCTCACCGTGCTGGTAAGGGTTCATGGTGCCGGGGTCGATGTTGAGGTAGGGGTCGCATTTGAGGATAGTGACCTTCAGGCCACGCGACTCGAGGAGCTTTCCGATGGAAGCGGAGGCGATACCTTTGCCGAGGCTGGAAACCACGCCTCCCGTTACAAAAATATATTTACTCATAGAGCGCCTTTATATGAGCCCGCAGGGGCCGCGGGACAGGTGTCGGGAACAACCTTCCATAACGATAATTGTAGTTTACTTCGACTTCGCTTCCAGTAAATATTTGCTTTTGTTCTGCGGAACGGGGACCGGGTATTTCCCCGTGAAACACGCGTGACAGAACTTCCCGCCGTCTTTCATGACCGCCAGCATCCCGTCGAGACTGAGGTATTCGAGCGAATCGACCTCAATGAAGTCCGCGATCTGCTTGACCGATTTGCCATGCGCCACCAGCTCTTCTTCCGACGGAAAATCTATGCCGTAAAAACACGGCGAGATGATCGGCGGGCAGGTGATGCGCATGTGGATCTCTTTGGCGCCGGCGCTGCGGATCGCCCGCACGCGGCTGCGGCTCGTCGTCCCGCGCACGATCGAATCTTCGACCACGGCTACTTTCTTGCCCTTGAGGACATCGTGGATGGGGTTTAGCTTGACCCTCACCCGGAAATCGCGCAGGAACTGCGTCGGCTGGATGAAGGTGCGCCCGATGTAATGGTTGCGGATCATCCCGATCTCATAGGGGAGCTTTGCCTGCTCGGCGTAACCAAGCGCCGCGTAAACCCCGGAATCGGGTATCGGCATCACGAAATCGACCCCGGGCGCCGGAGCTTCCTTCGCCAGCTGAACGCCCAAACGCTTTCTCACCTGGTAGATATTGTCGTCGAAGATATGGCTGTCGGGCCGCGCGAAATAGATGTTTTCAAAAATGCACTGGGCCGTCTTTTTCCCGCAGCCGGGCAGAAAGGCGGTCTCGATCTTCTCCCCCCGGATGATGATGATCTCACCCGGCTCGATCTCGCGGATGATCTCGGCTTTCATCAGGTCCAGCGCGCACGTCTCGCTCGCCAGGACATACCCCGTGTCAAGCTTGCCCAGGACCAGCGGGCGAAAGCCCATCGGGTCGCGGGCGCCGACAAGCGTCCCCTCGACCATGAAAACGACGGAGAAAGCGCCCTGGAGCTGGGACAGCACCTGGATGAACCATTTCTTATAATCGTCGCTGGGCGTCTTGGCCAGCAGATGAACAAGGATCTCCGAATCCATGGATGTCTGGAAAATGGATCCCTCATCCTCGAGCTTGCGGTAAAGCTCCTCGGTGTTGGTCAGGTTGCCGTTGTGCGCCACCGCGATGGGGCGCTTGCGGTGCGTGACCAGGAAAGGCTGGCAGTTCTTGATGTTGCTGGATCCCGTCGTTGAATAACGGGTGTGGGCGATGGCGACATTGCCCTTGAGGGAATCAATGGCGGCCTCGTCGAACACGTCAAAGACAAGCCCGCGGTCCTTGATGATGTGGACGCTGCCGTCGTAGGTGGCGATGCCGGCCGCTTCTTCACCGCGGTGCTGAAGGGCGTAAAGCCCGAGATAGGCGATCCTGGAAGCCTCTGGATGATCGGAAATGCCGATGATACCGCACATAATACAACCTTTTGGGAGAGATCAGGGGTTAGCGGCGTGTCCGCGCGTAATACGCCTGCAACGATTCAACGGTAAAACCTTCCTTCAGGCTCGCTTCGATCCCGTTCACCGCCGCCCACGCGCCCTGGAGGGTCGTGATGCAGGGGATAGCGTGACGAATGGAAGCCGAACGGATGCTGCGCATGTCCGACTGGCTCTTCTTGCCGGACGGCGTATTAATAATAAGATTTATCTCATTTTTCGCCAGTAAAGTCAATATATTGTGCTCGCCCTCGCCCGTCTTGTCCACCAGGATCGTGGCCACGCCGCTGGAACGCAGGACTTTCGCGGTCCCCTTGGTCGCGTAGATCCTAAATCCGTGGTCCTGCAGGCGCTTGGCCATAAAAGCAATGTGGCGTTTGTCGTTCTCGTTGACGCTGATGAACACCGACCCCTTGCGCGGCAACGACTGGTTGGCCGCGACCTGGCTCTTGGCGAACGCCGCGCCGAAGGTGGGGGCCATGCCCATGACCTCACCGGTGGATTTCATTTCAGGCCCGAGGATGATGTCCACGCCGGAGAACCTGGAGAAAGGCAGGACGCATTCCTTGACCGCCACCTGGCCCAGGTTGTCAATGTCCGGGAGGTTCGGAAAATCGGAAAGCTTTTCGCCGGCCATGATGCGCGCGGCTATTTTCGCCAGGGGCGCCCCGATCGCCTTGGAAACGAACGGCACCGTGCGCGAAGCGCGCGGATTGACCTCAAGGACAAAGACCTTCTCGCCCTTGATCGCGAACTGGATATTCAGGAGCCCGATGACCTTAAGGGCCAGGGCGATGCGCCGGGTGCTCTCCTTGATCTCCACGAGGATCTCCTCGCTGAGCGTGTGCGGCGGCAGGACACAGGCGGAATCCCCGGAATGGATCCCCGCGTTCTCGATGTGCTCCATGATGCCGGCAACGTACACCGCGCCGCCGTCGCAAATGGCGTCCACGTCAACCTCCATGGCATCCTCGATGAACTTGTCGATGAGGATGGGGTGCCCGCGCGAAACATCCGCGACCTCTTCAATGAACGTCAGGATGGTCTCTTCGTCATAAACAATGCGCATCGCCCGCCCGCCCAGGACATACGAGGGGCGCACCAGGACCGGATAGCCCACCCGTCCGGCCGCGGCCACGGCGTCTTCAACGGTTATCGCGGTGGCGTTCGCCGGCTGGGCGATCTTCAGCTGGTTCAACAGCTCCGAAAAACGTTCACGATTCTCGGCCACGTCAATGGAATCGACGCTGGTGCCGATGATCGGGACGCCGGCCTGCTGCAGGCGCCGCGCGAGGTTCAGCGGCGTCTGGCCGCCGAACTGGACAATGACGCCGTCGGGCTTTTCCACGTCAATGATATTCATGACGTCTTCAAAGGTCAGCGGCTCGAAATAAAGACGGTCGGAAGTGTCGTAATCGGTCGAAACGGTCTCGGGGTTGGAATTGACCATGATGGTCTCGAACCCCCGCTCCTTGAGCGCGAACGCCGCGTGGCAGCAGCAATAATCAAATTCGATGCCCTGCCCGATGCGGTTAGGGCCTCCACCCAGGATCATGATCTTGCGGCGCGGCCCCTTCTTTTCACGGGAGATCTTTTCGTTCTGCAGGACGGCTTCGTCCTCGGTCTCGTACGTCGAATAAAAATAAGGCGTGTACGCTTCGAATTCGGCCGCGCAGGTGTCCACGACCTTGAAGGTCGCCACGACCCCCATGTCCTTGCGCTGCTTGCGCACCGCGGTCTCGCTCTGGCCCGTGATCTCAGCCAGCTGGGCATCGGAAAAACCCCATTCCTTGGCCTTGCGCAGCGTCACGGCACTGAGCGCTTTGGCCGCCTTGAATTCAGCGGTGATCGCGCGCTCCATGTCAATGATCTGCTGCATCTGGGCGACGAACCATTTGTCGACGCGCGTGATCTCGGACACCTTGTCGACGCTCAACCCTTTTTGCAGCGCGTATTTCATGTAAAAGATACGCGAAGCATTGGGCTCGCTCAGGCGCAGCATCATCTTTGCGTCATCAACAAGCCGGTAGTCGGCCTTGTTATCAAACCCGATGTGATGGATCTCAAGCCCCCGCAGGCCCTTCTGGAGCGCTTCCTTGAACGTGCGTCCGATGGCCATGGTCTCGCCCACGGACTTCATCTGCACGCCCAGGACGTCCTTGGCCTCGGGAAATTTCTCGAACGTGAAGCGCGGGATCTTGACCACGCAGTAATCAATGGTCGGCTCGAATGATGCCGGGGTCACGCGGGTGATGTCGTTCTGGATCTCGTCGAGCGTGTAACCCACCGCGAGCTTTGCCGCGAATTTCGCGATCGCGAAACCCGTCGCCTTGGAGGCCAACGCCGACGAGCGCGACACGCGCGGGTTCATCTCGATGACCACCATCCGCCCGGTCTTGGGATGAACGGCGAACTGGATATTGGAACCGCCGGTCTCGACGCCGATCTCGCGGATCAGGACCAGCGCCTGGTCGCGCATGCGCTGGTATTCACGGTCGGTCAGCGTCTGGGCCGGCGCCACGGTGATGGAATCGCCCGTATGGACGCCCATGGCGTCAAGGTTCTCGATCGCGCAAACGATGACAACATTGTCTTTCTTGTCGCGCATGACCTCGAGCTCGTATTCTTTCCACCCTTCGATGGACTCCTCGATGAGGATCTCGTGGATCATGCTGCTTTCAATACCCAGCCTGGCCTTGGCCTCAAATTCTTCCTTCGTGTAAACAATGGACCCGCCGGTCCCGCCGAGCGTGAAGCTTGAGCGGATGATGCAGGGGAAACCGATCTCTTCCACGGCCTTGTGCGCTTCCTCGATGTTATAGGCAAAATTGCTTTTGGGAAGGTCCAGGCCCACGCGCAGGCAGGCCTGCTTGAACTGCTTGCGGTCCTCGGCCTTCTTGATGACCTCGTAATTCGCCCCGAGCATCTCGACCTTGTATTTCGCCAGGATGCCTTTTTCCCACAGCTCAACGGCAAGGTTAAGGCCCGTCTGGCCGCCCAGCGTCGGCAGGATGGCGTCGGGCCTTTCCTTGGCAATGATCAGTTCGAGGAATTCAACGCTCAGCGGCTCGATATAGGTCCGATCCGCGGTCTCAGGGTCGGTCATGATGGTCGCGGGATTGGAATTGACCAGCACGATCTCGAAGCCCTCCTCGCGCAGGGCTTTGCACGCCTGGGTCCCCGAATAATCGAACTCGCAGGCCTGGCCGATGACGATGGGGCCGGAACCGATGAGCAATATCTTTTTTATGTCCGTGCGTTTAGGCATATCATTTCTTGTTGAGGCGGTCCGTGTTGATCATGTCGATGAACTTTTGGAAAAGGTACTTCGCGTCATTGGGCCCGGGCGCCGCCTCGGGATGGTACTGGATCGAAAAAAGAGGATGCTTCCTGTGGCGCAGCCCCTCAACCGTCTTGTCATTAAGATTGATGTGAATGGCCTCGACCTCGTTCTTGTCGAGGCTGTCGATATCGACACAGAAACCGTGGTTCTGGGACGTGATCGAAATGCGGCCGGATTCAAGGTCCTTGACGGGGTGGTTGCAGCCGTGATGCCCGAATTTAAGTTTGTACGTACGGCCGCCCAGCGCCAGGCCGATCATCTGGTTGCCCAGGCAGATGCCGAAGATCGGAAGTTTCCCGATCAACTGCCGGACCGTCTCAATGACATAGGTGACCGCAGCGGGATCGCCAGGGCCGTTGGAAAGGAACAGGCCGTCCGCGTTATACGCGAGGATGTCTTTGGCCGACGTCGAAGGCGGCACCACATGGACCTCGCAGTTCATCTGCGCAAAAATGCGCAAGATGTTCCACTTGATCCCGCAGTCGACCGCCACGATCTTGTATTTTTTCTCGCCTTCAGCCTTCCAGATATAGGGTGCCTTGGTGGCCACCTCCTTGACCCAGTCGGCACCGTCCATGGAAGGCACCCGCGCCAGCTTGGCCTTGAGGGCCGCCGGATCAAGGTCCGTCGTTGAAATGAGGCCTTTCATGGCCCCTGAAAGCCGCAAATGGCGCGTCAGCGCGCGCGTGTCAACGCCTTCGATGCCGATGATCTGATGGTCGTCGAGATAGGAAATAAGGCTTTGCGTGGCGCGGTAATTGGAATGGGTACGGCAGAACTCCTTGACCACGAACCCCTTCACGTGGATGCCGGCGGATTCGACATCCTCGGGATTGACGCCGTAATTGCCGATCAAGGGGTACGTCATGGCAACGATCTGCCCGGCGTAGGAAGGGTCCGTCAGGACTTCCTGGTAACCCGAAAGGGCCGTGTTAAAGACCACTTCGCCCGCAGTTGCGCCATGCGTGCCCAGCGACGTTCCGCGGAAGATCGTGCCATCTTCAAGATATAGAACTGCGTCTGCCATGAATGACTGTCGTTAGCGATGAGAGGATATTTTGGGCGGCCCAAAATCTCAATTAATATAACATCGACCCATGCTTTGTCAATCCGGATTTATCCGGATTGAATCCGGATTGAATCCGAATTTATCTAAGATCAGATCACCGTCCGGCCGCCTTCTCTCCGTCGGAACCGCGGCCAAAAAATAACGCCAGAATGAACGGCAGCATGTAGATCAAATGCACTTTTATGAAAAGCAACGGTGAAAAAGGCTCATACAGGGCAAGGATGCGCCCCAGCATGGGCGGAAGGGCCTTGGCTGCGTTAAAAAACATCGCCAGGTAACACACCACATACAACGGCCCCCCCTTGATGGCATTGGCCCAGAATTCCAGCGGCCGGTGAAAAAAGATAGCCCAGAGATTGACCTGGTAGGTGTTGTTCCCCCAGCCCGAAACATCCCAATACTGCCGGACGGGCGCCAGCGTCAGGTCAGGCACAATGTTCTCGAACATGAGCATGGACAGCAACGGAAGGACACACACGACCGCGCACCCCGCCAGGACAGCCGCACGGCCGGTCCGGAGCCTGGCCCGTCCGAGAAATACAGCCAGAGGGAGCGTCACAAGCGGGGCCGCGGCCGGGAACAAATACCGGTATCCGTACCACCCGCCCTGGGTCTTCCAGGAAAGCGCCACATAAAGGTTCATCAGTAAAGGCAGGCAGCCGAGAAGAAGGACCTTTCGCCGAGGGAACTTCATCACCAGCCCCGCGGCCAGCCCCAGAAGAATGAACGGCGCGGTATAAACAAGCCCCCAGTCAACGCCGGTGAGCACCTGCCACAGGCGCTGGATATAAAACACAGGCGGCTGGAAATTCAATATAAGGTCCCGGATAACGGCATTGTTCCCCGTATTGCGATGCATCAGATCAGGCGCGATCTGAAATATACCGACGATCATGGCCCCGACCGTCCAGCTGACGGCAACATTTGTCGCGCGGGCCCTGAACGCGGCTTTTTCATCACCCTGCGCCGCGATCAATAACGGCCACACCAGCATCATGGGCGCGTTATTCAGCCGGACCAGGCCGGCGCATCCGGTCAGAACGCCAAAAGCCAGGGCTCCTGGCAAGCCTCGCGTCCACGATGGGCGCTGTTTTTCCGGCATGAGCAGCCACCAAACAAAAAGGCTTGTCAGGAAGAACTCCGAAACATGGCTGAAGACAGGCCTGCGAAAAGCCATGAGCGGGATGCCCTGGCACAGGATGTTCAAAAAAACAGCGAGAACGCTCTCGAACTCCCCGCAATACACGCGCAAACCCCGGTAGAGCAAAAAGCACCCCAGCCACAGGTAAAACACGGATGAAAATATAAAACCGTACACCGTCCATGTCCCGTGAATGGTGTCGGCCGTGCGCTGCTGGACAATGGTCCGCCCCTGCACGCGATCCAAAACAGAGAACGCCGCCACGAACGGCGCTGCCATGACGCCGGCCCCGGCACTCTGGAGCGGGCTTGCGCCGCCATCAATGTAATATTCCTTCTTGTAAGACGGGAATTGCCCGTACGCCAATGCCGTGGCATGCGCGAGATAGGAAAAGTCGTCTCCGTAATACATCATGTCCGAAAGGCCGAGCTGGAACGGCTTCAACAACAGGAACCCCACCAGGAACATGAGCAGCGACAATTTTTTCATGACGCACCCCGTATGTCGTCGAGCTCAGCCCCGGACGGATAACTGATCAGGACCCCGCGCCGACGCCCGTGAAGCACAAAAAGACTGCCCGCCGCCGCGGCGACACCTGCTTCACGGATAACTTCCTTCAGATGCCCCGGCGTCCCCGCCCCACCGCAGGCAATGACGGGAATGCGGACACGCGCGGCGATCCCGCGCACCAGATCCAGATCATACCCCTGCATAGTCCCGTCGCGGTCAATGCTGTTGACCAGAAGCTCACCCGCGCCAAGCCGCTCCATTGCCACGGCATGCGCGAACGGGTCGATCCCAGTGCCCCTGGACCCGGCATGCGTAAAAACTTCCATGGCACCTCGCGCATCCCTGCGCACGTCAATGGACACCATCACGCACTGGCTGCCAAAGGTCCGCGCGCACCGTTCGATGACGTGCGGGACTTCGACCGCGGCCGTGCCGATACAAACTTTCTCCGCTCCGGCATTGAGCATGGCACGGACATCCGCCTCGCTTTTCAGGCCGCCCCCCACAGTGAAAGGCATCAGGGATTCATTGGCGATCATCTGCACGAACGCGGCGTCGGGAATGCGACCCTCGCGTGTCGCCGCAATATCCAGCAAAAGGACTTCATCGGCTTTACGGGCGCTGAAGATCCGTACCGCGTTCACCGGATCGCCAATATAGACATGGTCACTGAACCGGACCCCCTTGACCAGGCCCTTTCCGGAAAGCAACAGGCACGGCATGACCCTCGGCAGCAGCATCTCAGGCATACCTCAAAAAGTTATCAAGGAGTTTGAGCCCGGAAGCATGGCTTTTTTCAGGATGGAACTGGACCCCGTAAATATTGCCTTTTTCAAAGGCGGCAACAAATTCCGGCCCGTAGGGGGTGCCCGCAGCGATATCCTCTGGGTTTCGACACACCACATGATAGGAATGCGCGAAATAAAACCTTTCGCCCGGGGGGATGTCCCTGAACAAAAGGCTCTCCTTGCGCGGGATCACCTTGTTCCATCCCATATGGGGGACCCTGAAGCGTTCCGGCGTGTCCGCGGGAAGATCTAACCGCACGGTCCGCGCCGCGACCCAGCCAAGGCCATCAACATGACCTTCTTCACTGTATCCCGTCAGTAACTGCATCCCCAGACAAATACCGAGGACCGGTGTCTTCTCCTGCAAGACCTTGCGGTCCAGCACATCCACAAGCCCGCGCGCGCGGATATTGGCCATGCCCGCGGTGAAATGCCCGACACCGGGAAGGATGATTTTGCCGGCCGCCAGGATCAGGTCTTTGTCCGCGGTGACGCGCGCCTCATGCTTCAGTCGTTCAAGCTTGCTGCGCAGCGACTCCAGATTTCCCATCCCGTAATCAACAATAACGATCATCGCCATCGCTTTCTTTCAGCGGCAATATTTTTCATAAAGGACAGGCGTGAACAATCCCAGGCCGACCGCCGCCCCGACGATCCCCTTGAACGGACGCAGGTACGCGTCGCTCGTGCGGTAATCCCGGTAACTCTTCACGGGCAGCGCCATGATCCGGTCGAACTCAACCGGCGTCAATTCAAGCTTCCTGACGCAATAGGACGCCAACTCGTCGCTGACATCAGGTGGCGCTGCCAGGACCCGCCGGGCCTCTTCACGCGCGACCAACCCTGAACGCACCGGCCCCGAAAGGTAGACCTTCCTCTTATCGATATGGAACTTGCGCGGCAACAACCATCCGGACGCGAACCTGGAATAAACATTCTCATAGTGGTTCGCCCCATAAGGCTGCCAGTCGAACCGCCGCGTCAACACCTCACGCGCCTTGACCTTGTCATAATCCAGGTAATTGAGCAGCGGGACCTGCCTGATACCGTTGAGAAGCGTGTCATGGAGGATCCGTGACAGGGTCACATTCGGGAACGAGCGCAAGGCCGCCGTACCCGAAGCCCTGTTGACCGAATCAATGTATATCCCGTCGAGATAGCCCCATTCACGGGGAACGGTCCCTTCCGTGGCGAACGACTGCCCGCCGATGATAAAACGTATCTTTTCGCGCGCCGCGACCCGCATCAACGCGCCATGGATGCCGACATCGGTCGGCGTTTCCACACAGGGGACCGAGGCTTTCAGGAACGCGACCTGAAGGCTCCTGAATTCCTGCCAGTCCACCACGAACGTGTGCAGGTCGACCTTCAGCCCGTCCGTGATCCTCCTGATGTTCGTAACCGCCTCATCCGTGTCCCAGCCGTTGTCAAAATGGACCGCCAGCGGGCGCAAGCCCATGTCCTTCACGGTGAGAAGGACAAAAGAACTGTCCACCCCGCCGCTCACGCCGACGATGCAGTCGTATTCCCTGCCTTCCCCGGCGCGTCGCATGGTTGCCGCGACCCGCTCCAGCGCCCCGGGCCTAAAACGTTCACGCCGGTAATATCCGGCCAGGCGGTCATGGCTATGGCAATAGTTGCAAACCCCCGCGGCATCAAAATGGATGGAGGCAAGGGTCGTGTCCAGCAGGCAGCGGGCGCACGCGCGGACCGTCACGCTATTTCCCTTCTTCCATGTCAAAGAACATGGCGAACAGGAAGAACTGCGACCCGCTGATGAGCATGAGCGCGTCCAGGACGGCACGCGACGCCGTGACGCCGTAGCCGCCGAAAAAGACACGGTCCACGACGAGATAGCACCCGTAAAGGAGGCCGGAGGGCAAAAGGATGAACGCAAGATAATAAAAGAACACCAGCGGGTGAAAATCGAGGAACAGGTACTTGAACTTGAGCCGCCAGAAAAACCCACGCACAAGCATGGGCGCGACCTTCAGCGCGTAGTCCAGGCCCTTGATCTGGGACTGGCGCTCCCCCTTGAGGTAGATCGCCGTGCGCGGGATATCCCTGACCTTGAAGGCGTGCGCGTTGAGGCGTATCAAAAAATCCATGGGATAACCATAGCGCGTCCAGGCCTTCGACCAGTCAATGCTGTCGATCGCGCGCCGGCTGATGGCCGTATACCCGTCGACGACATCCATGATCTTGTAATATCCCGACGCGATCTTGGTGAGCGCGGTGATAAGCCAGTTGCCGACCAGCCGTATCCGCGGCATTGTCTCAAGCGTGTGCGCGAGCTTGCTCAACATGAAACGGTTGCCCTTGGTGTAATCCACTTGGCCGTCAATGATCGGGTCAAGGAAACGCGTGACCTCATCGAGCGGCATCTGGAAATCCGCCCCGACAACGACCGCGATGGCGGCGTCCTCACGGCTCGCGCGCAAGTAGCCCGTGATGATGGCCCCGCCGGGGCCCTGGTTGGCTTCATGGCGGATAAGCTGGATACGGGCATCGCGCGCCGCGCAATCCAGGATCACCGCGTTCTGCCCGTCGGGACTTTTATCATCGACAACGTAAACAACGTCGATAAGGGCGGGGATATTCTCAAGCGTCGAACGGATGAGCTTCTGCTCATTGTACGCCGGGATGACAAGGGCTATTTTCTGGTTCCTGTACATGGCCTCTCCGGATCAGTAATGGATCTCGCGGCGTTTCCTCGCGGGGGAACCTGTGCAAACGGCGCCGGGCAGGACATCGCGGGTCACGACAGCCCCTGCCCCGATGAGCGCGTTCTCCCCCACCACGACGCCCGGCAGGATCGTCGCGTTGGCGCCGACCTTGGCCCGAGGGCCGATGACGGGCCCCTGCAGCGTTTTTTTCGCGTCCTTGGAACAGGGGAACCTGACATTGGTCAGGACCGCGTGCGGGCCTATCCAGCAACCGTTCTTCAGCGTGCTGTATTCAGGGATGAACGCCTGGGAATGTATCCTGACGTCATCCTCGATGGTGACGTGGTGCTCGACGACGCTCGATGTTCCGACCGAAACGCGGTCGCCGATGACGTTATCTTCCCGGATATTCGCGTGATGCCCCGTGTGAAAAGACACCCCGATCCTGTTGCCGGCGTAGATCACGGTATGCGAACGGATATGCGCGTCATCGCCGATGACCGTCGGGCGCGGGTCATCCCCGGCGGGACGGCCGATGATGCAGTAATCCTCGATCACGGCATTCCGGCCGAGGCGGACATTCGGATAGATCTTGGCGGTTTCAGCGATCATATCTCCCCAGGCGGCATTTCTCGGGTTTGTCCTTCAAAAATATCTCGCGGCCGGTCTCGATCGACCCGTACAGCGCCGCGATGACCTCGAGGCTTTTGCGGCCCTCAACCCCGTCAACAAGCGCCTTCCTGTCATGCGCGATGCAGTCAACGATGTGGTCATACTGGGCCTTGTGCCCGAAGCCGTAAACATCGGGCGGATTCTCGGAACTCGTGCGGAGGATGGCCTCATCCAGCGGCCCCTGGTCCTCAAACTGCCAGGTCCGCAACCGGTTGACCGCGAAGCCCTCGATGACCACGCTGCCGCGCTCCCCCAGGATCGAGATCGACCCCTCAAGGTCCTTCGGGCGGGTCGCCGTCGTGGCTTCGATGATCCCCAGCGCGCCGTTGCAAAACTTGATGACCGCGGCGCCCGTGTCTTCGGTCTCGATACGCGCCAGCGCGGTCGTTCCCCTGGCAAAAACCGATGCCACATCCCCCATCAGCCACTCGAGGAGGTCGATGTGATGGCTCGCCTGATTCGTAAAAACTCCCCCGTCCTGCGCCCAGGTGCCGCGCCACGCGGCCTGGTCGTAATAATCCTGCCTCCGGCACCAGCGCACCCGGACCGTCCCCATCACCAGCTTGCCGAAGCGCCCCTGGTCAACCGCTTCTTTCAGGCGCTGAACAGGAAGGTTGAAACGGTTCTGCTTGACCACGAAAAGTTTCACGCGGTGGCGCGCGCACGCCTCGATCATCGCGTCGGCGTCACCCAGGGTCAGCGCCATGGGTTTTTCAATGACCATGTGCTTGCCGTAACCGACAAGCTCCAGAAGATGCCGGGCATGATCGCCGCTGGGTGTCAAAATGGAGATAATGTCCACCCGCGGATGCGCTTTCAGCATCCGGTGCATATCGTCATAGGCACTGACGCCGTATTGATCCCCCATGATCCGGGCCCGTGGCAAGAGCGTGTCACACACAGCCTCAAGGCGCGCGCCCGCGATACGGCCGCCACCCAGGAGCTCCGCGTGTTTGGCCGCGATACGGCCGCAGCCGACCAGGACCACATTCAGGGTCTTATTGCCATCACTTGATACCATTGTGCGGCCTTTCCCGGCGTCAACGCCCTGTCAGGCGCCGGCGGTTGATCTCGAATTGTTCCGGCCCCAAAGTTTTCCGGGCCAGTTCATCCTTGTTCGTGCCATTGTCAAAATCATATTCCATGATCGCGGCGTAACTCAACACATTAAGGAACGGCGCCGACAGGAAGCCGTCCATCTGCCCCGCCAAAGAATCGATAAGCCCGACGTAATGGCCAGGCGATTTTCTGATCGTGATGCGCATCTTGCGGAACCGGTCGATGTACTCAGCCACGGTCAACAGCTTGATCTCCCGGTCAATGATCTGCCCCCAGGCCGTGCTGGCACCATCCAGCGACGCCCACAAGTCATGGATATCCACCACCGTCTCCTGGCCGGGAACTGCAGACGGCTCCGTGCTCTGGCTGCCCGCGGCGGCTTTTGAGACCATGACATCGGACGCAAGCTTCTTGCCCATCATCGCCCGTGAAGCCGCTTCCACGGCGATCTTCGATTCAACCGCGACACGCGCCTGCCGGGTCTTGTATTTCTGGATCGCGGCGTTCTGCAAAAGCCGCTGCTCGGCACCCGCCGCTTCCTCAACAACTCCCTGCCGGACAAGAGCCGCCCGCCGGGCCGCAAGGTACTGGGCATATTCCTGGATCTGGCCGTTAACATCCGCCTGGGTCTTCTGCTCAACAGCACTGCGCGTCGCCGTGGCCCGCTGGTACGCCACGACCTGGGCTACCTGCTGCGTGGCCGCCTGGACCTGTCTGGCCTCGACCTGAGCCTGCCGCTGGGCCACCGCCTGCTGCATGGCCTGCTTGTACGCCGCGTATTCCACCGCCGCCTTTTGATATGCCGCCTGCTGCTGGACCTGAGCCTGCCGCTGCGCGAGCGCCTGCTGATACGCAGCCACTTCCTGCGCCTGCTTTTGCGCCACAGCCTGCTGGTACGCCGCCTGGACCTGGGCCTGCTGCTGCGCCGCGGCTTGCTGCATCATCTGCTGCCGGCGCTGAGCCACGGCCGCGGCCCGGGCATCTGATGCCAGAAGACAGGCCGTCAACAACAGGCAAAAAAGAACGGAATGTTTACCCATCACGCGGAGATCCTGGTCCTTGCTCGTTGCGCCAAGCTCAAAATCCGTTCCATTATAACAAAGAGCCCGCACATCAGCGCAAAAACATCGCCCCATTTTGCATACCATGTCGGCGGCGCCGCCTGAGGAATATCATAGACCGCGACCCCGGGCCGCTCCGTCCTCAGCGTCACACCGATACGCCGCCCGTAGGCGTCGAACGCCGCGGTAACGCCGGTATTGGCCACCCGTACCAGAGGGGCTCCCGACTCGACCGCGCGCAATGGCGCGGCCAGCGCGTGCAACCACAACGCCTGCGGCCGGGTGAACCATCCGTCATTGAGCATCACGACCGAGACCCCGGCCGCCGGCCGGAACATGTCCGGATAAAACTCTTCGGAACAAAGAGCCACGCCAAGATCCCTCCCACCAGGCAGCACCATGGTCCCCGGCAGATGTCCCGCGGTAAAATGATACTTGCCAATACCCATCATCGCGGCAAAACGTTCCAATCCTGCCGGCGTGAATTCCGTGAACGGGACCAGACGCCGCTTGTCATACGTTGCCTTCCAGCGACCGTCAAACCCCAGCAACAAAGCGCTGTTGCGATCATGCCCGTCGGACAAAAGAGCGGATCCCACCAGCATATTGACGCGAAGGTCACGCGCCAGCGCTTCAAGGCGATCCCGCCAGCGCGCATCGGTCAGGATATCGTCCACAAAAGCCGTCTCGGGCCACACCACAAGGTCGCCCGCGCCGAGCTTCCCGGCACGGACGCCCTGTTCCGTGAGCGCGACATGCCGGCTTCCGTTAATGTCATAAAGTTCATCGCGCGACTTCCGCTCACGCGAAATATTGGCCTGCACCGCGGCAACCCGCAAACCCGCGGGCACCTGACGTCCGGCGAACACCACGTTCCAGATGCTGGAGGCCGGCACGGCCAGCACCACCAGAACAAAGATCAGCAGGCCTCGCCCTTTCAACACCCCCCGCCGCCATAAATAAATACCCGTGTTCACGCCGAGGATCATGGCCGCCACGGCATAAACCCCGCCAAAAGCCGCGGGCTGTATGAGCGCCGGCACGGGCGCCAGGGCGTAGCCGATACTCCAGGTAAAGCCTCCCAAAACAAGCGCGCGGATAAATTCCGAAACAACCCACGCGCAGGGGATCAGCACCAGCGCGCGCCGCGATATTTTTTCCGGGAACAGAAGCGCGAAAACACATCCCTGCGAGGCCAGCGCGAATGTAAAGATGAACCACCCGCCGTGACTGACGGGAAGAAGCCATGCCACCAGAAGCCCGTTCGCCAAGAGCCCCCACACGGCACCCAACAGGAACCGCGCGCCCGCCGGCCGCCCCTCGAGGGCCGCAAAAAAAGGCAAGGCGCACCCCGCTGCGAAAAAGGGTGCGCCTTGAATTGATATAAGATCAGGGAATGAAAGACAATAAAGCCCGGCAGAACAAAGGATCAGCGCCAGGGGCATGATAACGCCCGGCCTATTAATGCCCGGATGCCTTGGCCGCGTCCTGCGCCGCGTTATCAACCATCTTCGCCTCGGACTGCTGCTTGGCCAGCTGGACCAGCACACCCAGGAGGACCGTGGCGCGCTTCTCGCCGGCCTCATCCTTTGTCGCCTGATACAGATCAATGCTCTTGCGCACGGAAACGATCGCCGGCATCAGTTTTCCGTCGCCTTCGAAGGCAATGGCCAGGAGGTAATGCGCGTCAGGATTCCCCGGAAAGCGGTTCGCGGCCGCGCTGAGTACCGACTGGGCCTGCTCAAACTGCTTCAGGTGGATGAACGTTTCCCCCAGCATGAAATAAGCTTCAAAATAATCCGGAGAGGTCTTGATCGCCGACGCGAAACTCTGGACAGCCTTGACCACATCACCCTGCTTGAGAAAAACGGTCCCGTCAACCAGCAACTGCCGCGCTTCAGAAGCGACGGAAGCATTGGGTTCACTGTTACGCGAACAACCGAAAAACCCCGTCAGCGCGAACGCGCCAAGGACCACGGCCATGCCGATGCCTGATAATTTTCTCATGAACGGCTCTCTTTCTTTTTTTGTCCGGACAAAAGGTACTGGTGGACCCCTTCTGCGGCCGCGCGGCCTTCATTGATCGCCCATACGACCAGCGACTGCCCGCGCGTCATATCCCCCGCCGTAAAGACCCCCGGCACGGTGGTCATCTTGTTCCCGTCAGACTTCACATTCCCGCGGCTGTCGAGCTCAACCCCGAATTTCTCGACAAGCCCCGCCTTCAAGGGGCCCAGGAACCCCAGCGCGAGAAAAACAAGGTCGCACTCCAGCGCGAATTCCGATCCCGCGACGTCTTTCATGAGAGCGCGGCCCGTCACCGGGTCTTTTTGCGACCAGTCAAGCCGCGCGGCATGAAGCTTCTGCAAGCGGCCATCCTGGCCCGTGAACCTTTGCGTGGCTATGCCGTAGTCCCTCTCACAGCCTTCCTCATGCGCCGTCGATGTCCGGTAAACCAGCGCCCATTGCGGCCACGGGTTATCATTCGCGCGTTCCGCTTCCGGCCGCGGCATCAGCTCAAATTGCTTGACCCATAAAGCACCCTGGCGGTTCGCGGTACCGACGCAATCGGAACCGGTATCGCCGCCGCCGAGGACCACCACGCGCTTGCCCCGGGCATTGATCTCACGCGCCGCATCAGGTTTTACACCCAAAAGCTTGCGTGTCTGCTGGCTCAAATATTCCATCGCGAAATGGATCCCCTGCAACGCGCGCCCCGGGATCGCGATATCGCGCGGCTGTTCAGCGCCGCCGCACAGGACCACGGCGTCATGCTGCGCTTTCAGCGCGGCCGGCTCAATATCCACGCCGACGTTAACGCCCGTTTTGAAGGTCACGCCCTCCTGCTCCATGCGTTTCACGCGCCGCGCCACGACCTCTTTTTCAAGTTTATAATTCGGGATCCCCAATGTCAAAAGACCGCCGATGAATTCATTCTTCTCGTAAACCGTGACCTTGTGCCCTTTTTTGTTGAGCTGATCCGCGCAGGCCAGCCCGGCGGGGCCGGAACCGACCACCGCGACCTTCATCCCCGAACGGGACTTTGGCGGCTCGGCCTTGATGAGGCCGTCGGCATACGCGCGCTCGATGACCGCGAGCTCAATATTCTTGATCGTGACCGCGGGATTGTTGATCGAAAGCGTGCACGAATTCTCGCAAGGCGCGGGGCACACGCGGCCCGTGAACTCCGGAAAATTATTGGTCCTGTGCAGGCGCTCCAGCGCCTCTTTCCACTGCCCCCGGTAAACCAGGTCATTCCATGAGGGGATGATATTGCCAACCGGGCAACCCCACTGGCAAAAAGGAATGCCGCAATCCATGCAACGGCCGCCCTGTTCCCGCAGCGACGTTTCAACGGGAAGATTCACGAACTCATCCCAGTGTTTCACGCGCTCAGCCGGAAGCTGTTTGACGTATTCTTCACGCTTGTATTTCAGGAAACCTTTGACTTCACCCATATGTCACGGACCTTTTAACCTTTGGACGGCGCGCTGGCCGCAAGAAGAACGCGACGGTACTCGCGCGGGAAAATTTTCACGAACTGCGGCAGGACATCCTGCCAGCGGGCCAGAATGTCGCGCGCCACGGCGCTGTTGGTGTAGCGCGCGTGACGTTCGACCAGGCCCTTGAGCTCTTCAATATCAGCCGTCTCATTGACCGGGAAAATATCGACCATGCCCGTATTACAGCGCCCGGCGAAAGTCTTGTCTTTATCCCAGACATAGGCCAGCCCGCCCGACATCCCCGCCGCGAAATTCCTGCCCGTCGGGCCAATAACAACCACGCGCCCTCCGGTCATGTATTCGCAACCATGGTCACCGACCCCTTCAACGACCGCGTGGACCCCGGAATTGCGCACCGCGAAACGCTCGCCGGCCACGCCGCGGAAGAAGGCTTCGCCGCCAATGCCGCCGTAAAGCACAACATTGCCGACCAGGATGTTCTCTTCGGCCACAATGGAAGAACTCCGGGGTGGATAAACGATCACCCGTCCACCGGAAAGGCCCTTGCCGACATAATCATTCGCGTCGCCCTCAAGCTCGAAGGTCACCCCCCGGGAAAGGAACGCCGCAAAGCTTTGCCCCGCCGAACCATTGAACGTGACATGGATGGTCGCCGGAACGCCGCCCTCCCGCGCCGCGACCTCAGGCAGCCCCGCCATCCCGTATTTGCGCGCGATGGTCGAGCTTAACATCGTGCCCACGGTACGATTCGTGTTCTTCACCTCGCACGTGAAAGCGACAGGGACCTGGCGTTCGATCGCGTCCCTGCTTTTTTCGATCAAATGGTTGTCCAGGGCCTTTTCAAGCCCGTGTTCCTGCTTGAGGCAATGGTAAACGGGGACGTGCCATGGCACATCGGGCTTGTGCAGGATATTGGTCAGGTCGATCCCCTTCAGCTTCCAGTGGTCGATCACATCCCTGGCCTGGAGCATGTCGACCCGGCCGATCATCTCGTCGAATTTCCTGAACCCGAGTTCCGCCATGAGCTCGCGGACCTCTTCGGCAACGAACCTGAAGAAATTGACCACATGTTCCGGACGCCCGCGGAAATTCGCGCGCAGGCGGGGGTCCTGGGTGGCAATGCCGACGGAACAGGCGTCAAGGTGGCATTTGCGCAGCATCACGCACCCCATGGTCACGAGGGCGATGGTCGAAAATCCGAACTCGTCGGCGCCCAGCATGGCGGTCAGGACCACGTCCCTCCCGGTCTTCAGCGTGCCATCGGTCTGCACGCGGATGCGCCCGCGCAGGTCGTTCATCACCAGCACCTGCTGGGCCTCGGCCAACCCGAGTTCCATCGGCAGCCCGGCATGCTTGATCGAGGTCTGCGGTGAGGCGCCCGTACCGCCTTCGTAACCGGAAATGAGAACATGGTCAGCCTTGCCCTTGGACACGCCGGCGGCAACGGTGCCGACGCCGATCTCCGCGACGAGCTTGACGCTCACATCCGCTTTCGGATTGGCGTTCTTCAGGTCATGGATCAGTTGCGCCAGGTCCTCGATCGAATAAATATCATGGTGCGGCGGCGGCGAAATAAGCTGGACGCCGGGGGTCGTGCCGCGGGTCGTGGCGATCTCACGGGTGACCTTGTGCCCGGGCAGCTGCCCGCCCTCACCGGGCTTGGCGCCCTGCGCCATCTTGATCTGCAGCTGGTCCGCGTTGACAAGGTATTCAATATTGACGCCGAAACGGCCCTGCGCCACCTGCTTGATGCGGCTGCGGCGGCTGTCGCCGTTGGCATCGAGCTTGAAACGCGCGGGGTCTTCGCCACCCTCGCCCGTGTTGGAAAAAGCCCCGAGGCGGTTCATGGCGATGCCCAACGTCTCGTGCGCTTCCTTGGAAATAGAGCCATAGCTCATGGCGCCCGTCGCGAAACGTTTGACGATCTCGTCTACCGGCTCGACATCGGCGAGCAGCACCGGATGGCCCTTGCGGAACTTCATGAGACCGCGGATATTCGCCACCGCCTTGTCGTTGTCATTGACAAGCCGGGCGTATTTTTTGTACAACTGGTAATCGCCGGTGCGCACCGCGTGCTGCAGGGTCGCGACCACTTCCGGGTTGATCTGGTGGAACTCGCCATCCTTGCGCCAGTAATACCAGCCGCCCTCATCGAGAACTCCGTTGGCGTGCGCTATGGCCGGATACGCCAGCGCGTGCCGGCGCAGGGTCTCTTCGGCCACTGTCTTCAGGTCAATGCCGCCGATGCGCGACGGCGTGGACGTAAAATATTTCGCGACAAGCTCCTCGCCAAGGCCGACCGCCTCGAAGATCTGCGCCCCGCAATAGGACTGGATCGTCGATATCCCCATCTTGGAAATGACCTTGAAAAGCCCTTTGCGGATGGACTTGATGTAGTTCTTGGTCGCGTGCTCGAGGTCAAGTTCCGGGGGATAATTCCCTTTTTTCAGCTCGCTCTCGATGGTCTCGAACGCCAGGTAAGGATTGATCGCGTTGGCGCCATAACCGATGAGCACGGCAAAGTGATGCATCTCGCGCGCCTCTCCCGTCTCGATGACAAGGGACACCTGCGTGCGCGTACCGCCGCGGATCAGATGATGGTGCAGCCCCGCGCAGGCCAGCAGCGCGGGCATGGGCACATCCTTTTCCGAGGCCTTGCGGTCGGACAGGATCAGGATATTGTAACCTTCGGCAACAGCCTTATCGGCGCGCGCGTACAGTTCTTCCAGGGCCTTTTCGAGGGTATCGGGGCCGTCGGCTTTCCTGAAAATGATCGGCAGGGCCGCGGCTTTCAGGTGAGGGCGCTGCACGTGCGCCACCTGTTCAAATTCCCTGTTGGTCAGGATCGGCCGCGCCAGGCGCAGACGCCGCGCGTGCCCGGGAACCTCCGTCAGGATGTTCCCCTCGGAGCCAAGGTACACGTTCTCCGCCATGATGACTTCCTCGCGGATCGCGTCGACCGGCGGGTTGGTGACCTGGGCGAACAACTGCTGGAAATAGTTATACAAAAGCTGGGGCCGCTGCGACAGGACCGCGATGGGATTGTCCGCGCCCATGGACCCTGTGGCCTCCTCGCCGTTCTCCACCATGGGCTTGAGGACGATCTTGAGGTCTTCCTGGGTATAACCGAACACGCGCTGGCGCTCCACGAGCGTCTTTTCGTTCAGCCCGTGGACCTCTTTGGGCGCAGGCAGGTCGTCGAGGCTGACAATATTCTCCTTAAGCCACTGGCCGTAAGGCTGCTTGCCGGCGTAAAGGTCCTTGATCTCCTTGTCGTCGATGATACGGCCTTCAAGCGTGTCGATCAAGAACATCTTGCCTGGCTCCAGGCGCCATTTTTTTGCCACGCGCTCAGGCTCAACAGGCAGAACACCGGTCTCGGACGCGAGGATCACAAGCCCGTCCTTGGTCAGGGTGTAGCGCGACGGCCGCAGGCCGTTACGGTCCAGCACCGCGCCGACATAACGCCCGTCCGTGAACGCGATGCACGCGGGGCCGTCCCACGGCTCCATCATGGTCGCGTGATATTCGTAAAAATCCTTCTTTAGCTGGGGCATATCCTCATGCCCGACCCAGGCCTCGGGGACCATCATCATGACGGCGTGCGGCAGGGGCCGCCCCGCCAGCACCAGGAACTCGAGGGCATTGTCAAATGTCGCCGAATCGCTGCCGAAAGGCTCGACGATAGGCAGAACCTTCTTGATATCTTCGCCGAATGCCTCGCTGATGAACTGTTTTTCGCGCGCGCGCATCCAGTTGATGTTGCCGCGCAGGGTATTGATCTCGCCGTTGTGCGCCAGCATCCTGTAGGGATGCGCCAGAGCCCAGGTCGGGAACGTGTTGGTGCTGTAACGGGAATGGACCAACGCCAGCGCGGAAATGAAATCAGGGTCGGCCAGGTCCTTGAAGAACGCGTCCACCTGTTCGGCCATGAGCTGGCCCTTGTAGACCATGGTCTTCGACGAAAGGCTGCAAAAATAATAAAAGCTCTTCTGGCTCAGGCGCGATTCCTGGACCTTGTTGTAAAGCCGCTTGCGGATGACGTGAAGTTTGCGCTCAAAACCTTCCGCGGTCGTCCCTTTGCCGCGGCCGATGAACAGCTGCTTGAACCCGGGCGCGACGGAACGCGCCACGTGCCCGATGCGGGTAAGGTCATGCGGCACCTCGCGCCAGCCGATGAACTCCTGACCTTCTTCATGGATGATATGCTCGGTCCAGGCCTCGATCTGGTTACATTCCTGGTGGATGGTGGGCAGGAAAACGATCCCGCAGCCATACTCCCCGGCCGGAGGCAGTTCAATGTCCTGCAGCGCGCACTCCTTGCGCAGGAACTTGTCGGGCATCTGGACGATGATCCCGGCACCGTCGCCGGTGAAAGGATCGCTGCCGCACGCCCCGCGATGGGTCAGGTTCTCAAGGATCTTGACCCCCTGGCGGACGATCGCGTGCGTCTTGCGGCCCTTGATATCGACCACGAAACCCACACCGCAGGCGTCGTGTTCGAACTGCGGATCATACAGGCCCTGTTTGGATGGCAAACCCATGTTCATCAAGCCTCTCGGGAATTAATTTAACGCTATTAAAAAGAAGCGGTATTTTAGCTATAAAACTTTTATATGTCCAGTCCAAAATTCGACAACACCGCCCTTGCCCGTGCGTCAGGGCCGGGCCACTGCCAGCGCCTGTCGCGTGAGCCGTTCCAGCGCCACGGCAGGCTGGAAATGGAGCTGCCGGGCCTGGGCCGCGAACTCGAGGGCCCTGGCGCCATCCCCGGCCTGCAGCGCCCGGGACGCTGAAGAAAAAGCGATGGCCGCCTGTTGTTCCAACGTGCCCGTCACGCGATAAAGGCTCTCGGACGGCCCCTTCTCCAGCGCCTGCACCTGCAGGGGCCACGGACTGAAATCATAGTCGATCCCGTCGAGAACGACACAGCGTGACTGCGCCAGGAGGTCATCCGACCATAGCCTTGCTTTGAAATCGAACGCCATGATCCGGGCACTCCACAGATGCAGGAAAATACTGTCCGGATAAAGCCGCGCCATCTCCGCGGCAAAACGGGGGACCATGTAAGACCCGTCGCCGAAAGAAAGGGCCACATCCTGGCCCGAAGCGCCGTAATAGGGGATCACCACGCACGCGTTGTATTTCTCCCGGACCCGCGCGTGAAAGGCCATCACATCCCTGGTATACCCCTCCAGTTGCGTGCGGTAGACCAGGGCCTGCGCTGTTCCCGCGGCGACCGTGATGAATATGGCTCCGGCCAGCACCTTTTTCCAGCGGGCCGGCAACGGGCGCTGGAGATATAGAAAAACAAAGAAAGCGCCGCTCAAGCCCAGGCCGGGGACCAGATAATGCACTCCCGGATGTTTGGCCACCGCCATGAATTGCAACAGGATCCCGCACGCTGTGGCCGCGAGGAAAAATGTGGCCCTGTCGGCCTTGCGCCCGATCGCGCGGGCCGCGGCCCAGCCAAGCCCCGCCAGCGCAAGGAATACAACGGCCCCCTGCTGCCGCGCGATGACAAGAAAATTCATGAAGAAACTTTTCAGGTCAATGAATCCGGCGCCGCCGGCCCCATGGATCCCCGTGTGGGTCAGGATACCCGAAGCCCATTGCCACAAATAAGGATACCGGCTGAAGATCGGGATGGTCCACACCAAAAACGCCCCAACGCTGACAACGAGGAACAATATTTTGTCCCTCCAGCCCAGGACGATCAAGGGGACCACCATGAGCGGCAGGAACGTCAGTTTCACCGCGGCCGCCAGGCCGCACACAACACCCCACACGGCCATGGCGAGGGTCATCTCCGACGGCGTCGCGGCAAAGAACGCCCTCAGGAGCGCGTAATTGAAAAGGTTCATGGCAACAATAAGGCAGGGCTCGGGCGTCACATGGACAGCGACGGGAATGATCGGGGCGGACGTCGATCCTGCCGGCAGCACCAGGAAACCCAGCGCCGGCAACTGGACCAGTAACGCGGCCAACTTATTCCGGGTCCGGCGATACACATAGGCCGCGAGGAGAACGGATGTCAAAAAACTGAGGATGACCAGGACGGCAAAGACCGCGTGCAGATAAAATTCCGGCGCGATGAGGACCCGGTCAACGGTCCCGGCGGCCGGACGCCCGATATTGAACACCCCGATGACCAGCGCGCAAAGCATCTGGACCGGCGTTCCCGGATGGTCCACATGGGTCGGCGGGAATCCTTTGACAAGATACAACCCGTTCATCAGGTACTGGTACGCCGCGTCGTAATTTGGCCCGAGCCAGTACGGGCCCGCGGAAGCTCCGAGAAGGACCGCGCACAGGAGGACGATCGAAGGGATGGCCAGCAATATCAACAGGTCCCGCGCCTCGCGCCGCATAGGGCTACCTCTGAAAACGGAACCGGATGATCGCTCCGTACATCGCCAGCGCTCGGATCCAGTTGATCTTCTTGCCCTGCGCCACGGAACGCGCCTCATAGGCAATGGGGACTTCCAGGATGCGCGATCCCCCCCGGACAAGTTTCGCGGTGACCTCGGTCTCAAACGCAAAATGGTCCGAAATAATGGTCATGCCCTTGATGTCCGCGGCGCGAAAAAGCTTGAAACAGGTGTTGATGTCCGTGAACTTCTGGCCGTACAGCAGGCGAAAGGTGGCGTTGGAGACCTCATTCGCCCAGCGGTTGATGCCCTCCATGCGGCGGATGACGCCCAGAAAGCGCGAACCATAGACAACATCCGCTTTCCCCGCCAGGAGCGGCGCCAGCAGTTTCGGATATTCCGACGGGTCATACTCGAGGTCCGCGTCCTGCACCAGCAGAAGGTCACCGCTCGCCTCACGGATGGCGCGCCGCAGCGCGTCCGCCTTCCCCCTGTTGGAGGGCTGGTGGAATATCCGCACCAGAGGATCGCCGTAGAATTTTTCCAGCTCCCGCGCGGTCGCGTCGGTCGAGCCGTCGTTGACCACAACGATCTCGCGCGTCATGCCCGCAGGCAGGACAACGGCACGCACCGCCTTGATCACCGTGGCAATGGTCGCGGCCTCGTTATAAACCGGTATCAATACGGAAAGTTTCATGAGGGTCAGGCTGCCTTATACCGGTTGGTCAGCGGCAGGCGCCAGTCCTTGCCGAACGCGCGCTTGCTGATCTTGACGCCCGGAGGCGCCTGGCGGCGCTTATATTCGCTCTTGTCAACAAGGTCCATCACCCGCCGGATGACCTCCCGGGAAGCGCGCCGGCCGGCCATCTCTTCGGGAGAACGGTGCTCTTCCACATATCCAACGAGAACCTCGTCTAGCACGTCATACGGCGGCAGGGAATCCTGGTCCTTCTGGTTGAAGCGCAACTCCGCCGACGGCGCCCGTTTTATGATCGCCTGGGGGATGACATCACGGCCCGCCTTGCGGTTGACGTATGCGGACAGTTCATAGACCCGCGTCTTGAGGATATCCTTGATCACCGCGTAACCGCCCGACATATCACCATAGAGCGTGCAGTAGCCGGTCGCCATTTCACTCTTGTTGCCCGTCGTCAGAACAAGCCAGCCGAACTTGTTGGAGAATGTCATCAGGAAATTCCCGCGAATGCGGGCCTGAAGGTTCTCCTCCGCCAGCCCGAACGGCAACCCCGCGGCGTAAGGCTTGAACGCATTCAGAAAAGCATCGAACACAGGTTCGATCGGGATCTCGTAGAACAGGATGCCAAGGTTGGCCGCGAGCCTGCGGGCGTCCGACTTTGTCTCCTCGGCGTTAAAACGCGTCGGCATGGATATCCCGATGACATTGGCGCTGCCCACGGCCTCACAGGCAATGGCCGCGACGAGAGCGGAGTCAATGCCGCCGCTGAGGCCGATCACGACCTTCTTGAACCCGTTCTTGACGATGTAATCGCGCGTCCCCAGCAAGGTCGCGCCATAAACCTCTTCAATGAGCGGCAGCGGTTTAACATGGGGCCGGGCCACCCCGGGGAGCACCTCTCCAGGGCCGCCGGACTTGATGAGCAGCGCTTTGTGGACACGCCGGGGCATGAGCGGAATATCGTACACAAGCAGGTCTTCCACGAACCGCGCGGCCCGCGCCAGGATCTTGCCCGCCGGCCCCGCGACAACGCTCCCCCCGTCAAAGACCAGTTCATCCTGGCCCCCGACAAGGTTCACGTAACCGACGTGGGTCTTTGTGCTCCGGGCGACGCGGCAGATCGTCTTTTCCCGTTCAAGGGATTTGCCGACCTCGTAAGGCGAACTGGAAATATTCAGGATAACGCGGGCACCGGCCTTGGCCTGCCGCAGGGACACGCCGTCATCGACCCAGATATCCTCGCAGACATTGACCGCGAACGGCACCCCGTCCTGGGACAATATCCGAAAACCATCGCCCGGCGTGAAATATCTTTTCTCGTCGAACACGCTGTAGTTGGGCAAAGCGTGTTTATAGTAAACATCCACGACCCGGCCATTGGCGATCACGGCCGCGGCATTATACAATTCACCCTTTTTACCCCGGTCAACAAAGCCGACGACCGCCGTGATGCCTTTCACGCGCCGGGCAATATCGTTGAGGATGTTGATATTCCCGGTGACGAAATGTTTCTTGAAAAGCAAGTCCTCGGGAGGATAACCGGTCACCGCCATCTCGGGCACGGCAACAACAGCGGCGCCCGCGCGGCGCGCCCGCTCACAGAACGCGAGGATCCAGTCGCGATTGCCGGCAAGGTCGCCCACCGTCGTGTTGATCTGGGCCAGGGCGATGCGGAAATTTTTCATGGATGATCTTTCATGACGTTCAGGAAATTATCACAGAGGATCTCGCCCCGGCGGATAAAATCATCTTTTACCGACTGGTAGCGCTCCAGCATGGCCTTGCGCCCGGCGGCCTGCAAAGGAGCGTAACCGCAGGACCAGGCCGCGATGCTCTTGTCCGTGATCTCCGCGTGGAACTGCAACCCGTACGCGCGGCGCCCGGCACGGAACGCCTGCACCGGGCAGGAGCCTGACGAAGCCAAATGCACGCCGCCCTCGGGGATAACGGCCATGTCCCCGTGCCACTGGTAAACTTCCATCACGGGCCCCAACCCCGCAAAAAGAGGGTCACTGGCCCCCTGTGGTGTCAACGCGATGTTGAACCAGCCGATCTCTTCCCGGGGTGAACGGATGACCCTGCCGCCGGAAGCTTTCGCCAGGAGTTGCGCGCCAAGGCATATCCCCAGGAACGGGACATCTTCTTTCAACACGGCCTTGAGAAAGGCATCCTCATCCTTCAGGAAGCGGTATTTCTCTTCCTCATAAACATTCATCGGCCCGCCAAGGCTGACGACAGCATCAACCCCTTTCAGGGTCGCGGGCAATTTGGTTCCGCGATGCAAGTCTATGACTGACAACGGGAAACCCCTCTTTTCAAAATTCACGCCCAGTGTTTCCGGGCCTTCAATGTCCACGTGTTTGATGAACAAAATCATAACACACCGTTATTATTTCACAAATTGAAAAAAAGGGCCTGGCCCATCCGGCGCCAAGCCCTGAAAACCGGGACGGTCCCGAAGGCCATCGCAACTGCCTCCGGGACCGGGAAGGTCTTTAATACAGGAACAGCATTTCCGCGTACGTCGGCAACGGCCACGCGTCCGCCGGAACAAGCGCCTCAAGGGCGTCGACAGCCACGCGCGTTTCAACAAGGGCCGACTTGATACTGTCCGTATCATGCGCCTCAACGGCCGCTTCGAGCGCCTTGATCCCCGTGTCGAGTTTCCCGATAAGGCCGGAAACCTCCACAAGGACTTCCTTGGCAACGCCTGACTTCGCGCCGGCCTCGTCAACGGCTTTCACCGTCGCGGCAAGGTTGGCCTGGTACTGGAACGCCACCGGGAGGATCTGCGTCGCCGCGATCGTCCGGGCGCACTCGCCCTCGTAGCTCAGGACGCTCTTGTAGTTATGGATATAGATCTCATAACGGGACAGGAGCTCTTTTTTCGTGAGGACCGCGTATTTCTCGAAAAGCTTGATCGCCTTTTCGGTCTCATAAGCCTTGAGGGCCTCGGGCGTGGTCTTCTTGTTCGGCAGCCCGCGGCGCTCGGCCTCCTTGTGCCATTCTTCGGTGTAATTATCACCGTTGAAAATGACACGCTTGTGCTTCTTGATGACAGCTTGCAACAGGGCCTGGAGGGACTTGTTGAAGTCCTTCTTCGCCTTGACATCCGCCTCAAGCTGGGTCGAGAGCTCATCAATGGCCTCGGCCACGATGGTGTTCAGGACCACGTTCGCGGCCGCGGGGTTCATGTTGGACCCTACCGCGCGGAACTCGAACTTGTTGCCCGTGAACGCGAACGGCGAGGTGCGGTTACGATCGGTCGCATCACGCGGCAGCGTCGGAATGACATCGGCGCCGATGGTGATGGTGCCGCCGGACTTCGCGCTGGTGGCCGCTCCCTTTTCGATCTGCTCCACGATATCGTTGAGCTGGTCGCCCAGGAAGATCGAGATGATCGCCGGAGGCGCTTCATTGGCACCCAGGCGGTGGTCGTTGCCCGGTGACGCGACAGCCGCGCGCAACAGGTCCGCGTGCGTATCGACCGCCTTGATGATCGCGCACAGCGTGAACAAGAACTTCGCGTTCTCGTGCGGGCTGGAACCCGGATAGAGCCAGTTCTTGCTATCAGGCCCGACGACAGACCAGTTGTTGTGCTTGCCCGACCCGTTGACGCCGGCGAACGGCTTCTCGTGCAGGAGGCACACCAACCCGTGCTTGTCGGCGATCTGGCGCATGAGCTCCATGCAGATCAGGTTATGGTCGACGGCAAGGTTGAGCCGCTCGTAAATCGGCGCGATCTCGAACTGCGCCGGGGACACCTCATTATGACGGGTCTTCGAGGGCATGCCGAGCTTCCACAGCGCCTGGTCCAGGTCCTCCATGAACGCCAGGATCCGCGGGCGGATGGCACCGAAATAATGATCTTCCATCTGCTGATGACGGGCAGGCTTGCGGCCAAACAGCGTGCGACCGGTCTGGATAAGGTCCAGGCGCTGCTCGTAATACGTCTTGTCGATCAGGAAATATTCCTGTTCGGGCCCCAGGGTCACGTACGCCTTGGTAACCGCCTTGACGCCGAAAATCTTGCCGGCACGATCCATCTGCTTCGCGAGGGCCGCGGAAGAACGCAGGAGCGGCGTTTTCTTGTCGAGCGCTTCACCATGGTACCCGCAGAAAACCGTGGGAATACACAATGTCGTCCCATCCTCGCCTTCCTTGATGAACGCGGGGCTGGTCGGGTCCCAGGCCGTGTAACCGCGGGCCTCGAACGTCGCGCGCAAACCGCCCGACGGGAACGATGAGGCGTCCGGCTCACCCTGGATAAGCTCTTTCGCGGAAAATTCCATCTTGACGCCACCCTGGCCATCAGGAGAAATGAACGAATCGTGCTTCTCGGCCGTGGAGCCGGTCAAAGGCTGGAACCAGTGGCAAAAATGCGTGGCGCCCTTGGAAACGGCCCAGTCCTTCATGGCCTGCGCGACCTCGTCCGCGATCTTGGGGTCGATCGCGCCGCCGTCATTGATCGTCTTGCTCAATGAATCGAACGCTTTCTTTGACAGGTACTGTTTCATGACCTTGGCGTTAAAGACATTCTCGCCGTAGATAGCCTCCACCGTGCTGATGACCTTCTTGGTTCCCTTCGCCATACCGTCGCTCCTTGTTATGATTGATTGAAACTTGTTTGAGGGCTTCATGCGCCTTGCTAATAAAAAAGCCCTCTTCCGGAAAAATCTTTTTCTCCAAAAAAGGACATCATTGCCCTGCTTCTCTAAATGTAGTTAAAGACCGCGCTGTCTTCAAAACTCAACAAAGTATATAGCGGGTCTTTTTCTTTGTCAATTTTAAATTTTACTGCCCTGGATGTCCGCCAAAAGCAGGATGGACTCCGAAATATCCTTCATGGTCTTGCAGGTGTCCATGCTCTTCTTGTGGATCAGGCGGTACGCCGCGTCTTCGGAAAGGTTCTGCATCTTCATGAGCGCCCCCTTGGCGCGCTCAATGAGCTTCCTCGTCTCCAGCGCTTCCTTGGCCTTGAGGGCCTCTTCCATGAGCTTGGTGTTCTCCACCGCGACCGCCGCCTGGTTGGCCACCATCTGCAGGATCCCGATCTCGTTCTGCGTGAACAAATGCGGCTCTTTCGTATAAATGTTGATGACGCCCACGGCCTTGTCACGAACGACCATCGGGACCGCGAGCATCGACGTCAAGCCTTCCTTGATGGCCATCTCCCGGTAAAAATACCGTTTTTCCCGGCGGACATCATCCACGACGATCGCCTTGCGGCTGCGCAGGACCTCGCCCATCATGCTCGAATCGACCCGCAGGTTCGGCTTCCTCTTGTAATCGTCGCTCAGGCTCTGGGTGGCCTTGATGGACAGCTCCACTCCCTTGGCGTCCAGGAGCATGATGGAACATATCTTCGAATTGAGCATTTCGGCCGTCACCACGACAATGAGGCTCAGGATCTCGTCCAGGTATTTTTCCGACGTGATCGTCTGGCTGACCCTCACCAGCGCGTCGAACTGGATCGCCTTGGCGTGTGTTTCACTGTAAAGCCGGGCATGCTCGATGGCCCCGCCCACCTGGCGCGCGATGATCGCCAGGAGGTTCACCACATTCAGCGGATATTCATGAACATGCTTGTGCTGGACATTGATGACCCCGATCGCCTTGCCCTGATAAACGACCGGCAGCGCCAGGAAAGCTTCATACTGGTCTTCGGGCAGGACGGCGAACGCCTTGAACCGCGGGTCCTTATACGCGTTCTCATGGATGACGACCGGCTTGTTGTTCTTGGCCGCCCAGCCCGTGAGGCCTTCGCCGACCTTGAGCAGGACATGGCCAAGCTCTTTCGTATGGGCCGTCTTCGAAGCGCGCAGGATCAGATGCTTCTTGTCCTCGTCGAAAAGATAGATGAAGACCGAGTCCGCGCGGGCCATGTCGGCCACCGTCCTGACGATCTCGTGCAATACCCCGTCAAGTTCCAGTTCCGACGTGGTGATATCAACGACCTTGCGCAGGACCTTGAGCTCGTCCGCGGCGGAGAAAGTTGTTTTTTTCACGGCCATAAGACCTCCCGTCACATCATTTTATAACGCGGCCCTTCGCCACCTTCGGGCGGGGCCCAGACAATATTCGCCAGCGGGCATTTGACGACACAGCTGCCGCAGTGCACGCAGTTCGACGCGCTGATATGGACAAGGTCCCCTTTGCGGCGGTAAACCTCCACCGGGCAAAAGCGCGTGCACGGGCTGTTGAATTCTTTCTGGCAACGGCGGCACAGGTTCGTGTCGGGTATCGTAATATGCGACGGCTCGTCTTCACGGTGCATGGTGCCTGAAAGCGCCGCAAGCCCTACCCGGTCAAGCCCGCCCTTATGGTCCCGTTTCAAGGCGGCCCCGGAACGGGTCGCCGTATGGTCCTGGTGCATCCCGATACGGAAGGGCCACAACGATTGTACCATCGATAACGGCGCCCCGGTAAAAAGCCCTGCCTGGAAGGCCGCGCGGAAGTTCCTGGCGTGATGCATGTCACGCGTGACGCCGCGCGCCTCAAGGTTGGCCTTATAAAGAGAAAGATCCCCCGCGGCCACCGCGTCGGCCGCCGCCATCCCGGAAAGGATGGCGTAGTGGATCCCTTTGATCTTTTCCATATTCACAAATCCCGCGGCGTCCCCGACGAGAATAACGCCAGGACCTGAAAGCGCGGGCAGCGCGAAGAACCCGCCCTCGGGTATCGCCTTGGCCCCGCCCTCGATCACAACCCCGTCTTTCAGGAACCCCGCGATCAAGGGATGCGCCTTGTAGATCTCAAGTTCCTGCTGGGGGTCAAGGTCCGTGTAGGGCCAGTCAAGGCCGAGGATGAGCCCGACAGCCACAAGGTCCTTGCCCATGCTGTAAACAAAACCGCCGCCGAAAACATCCGGCCTGACGGGAAAACCCAGCGTGTGGACCGCGCGGTTGGGCCCGAACCCGTTGGCCGAAGGCACCCGCAGCAATTCCTTGACGCCGATCGAATAGACTTGAGGATTTTGGTTCCCGCCGGCCTTGCGCGCGTATTTCCTGGACAGGACACCACGCCCGCCGTCAGCCAGGATCGTGACTTTTGCCCGGATCGTTTCACCGGCCAGGAAGTTCGGCTTCGGCTTCCCGTCATGCCCAAACCCCTGGTCAACGAGCCTGACACCTTTGACAACATCCTGCTCCCACACAAGCTCTTTGGCCGAAAATCCCGTGTAGATCTCGACACCCAGGCCCGCCGCCACCTTGGCCAGCCAAGCCACCATTTGCCCCAGGGGGATCAGATGATCGCCCTGATGATGCATCCCGCCGGGAACAAGGGCTGAAGGGACCTGCCAGGAAGCTTTTGCCGTCAGGAAATACATCTCGTCCTTTTCAACGGGCATCATCTGCGCGAAGAAAGAATCGGGAGCCTCTCTCCAGCCCGGCACAAGTTCATCCAGGCAGGCCGTCTCGAACACCGCGCCCGAGAGCGTATGCGCCCCCGGCTTGAACGCCTTGTCCACAACAACGACCGAAGCATCCTTGTTCTTCTGTTTGAAACGGATCGCCGCGGCAAGGCCCGCAGGGCCTGCGCCGATCACAAGAAGGTCAACGGGATCCATGACGGCCTCCTTTTATGGCATTGATCAATTTCAGGACAACATCTTCCACGGAACCCACTACCCCGTAATCGGAATGTTTGTACATGCGCGCCTGCGGGTCCTTGTTGACCGACAGGATCAAACCCGAACGCTGCATGCCCGCCACATGCTGCACAGCACCCGAGATCCCCAGCGCCACGTAAAGTTTCGGCGCCACGGTCTGTCCGGTCTGCCCCACCTGGCGCGGCTGGGCAATGAACCCGTCCTCGACCGCCATGCGCGACCCGGCAAGCTCCACTTTGGTATTGAAAAGGCTGCCCAGCGCCTCGGCCAGCGGACGGGCATATTCCTCAAAAGCCGCGCGTGATCCCATGCCACGGCCTCCGGCAATGATGATGTCAGCATGTTCCAGATGCACTTCGGCCGCGGGGGCGCTGCGGCGATGGCACGCGAGACGGATATCGTCAGCCTCGATCTGCGGCGTGAACTGAACGACCTCACCCGCGCGCGCCGTTGGCTGCAGGGCAGTGAAAACCCCGGCCCTGACAGTCGCCATCTGGAACGGCGAATCCTTCGTCAGGATCGTCGCCATGATATTACCGCCCAGCGCGGGGCGCGTCTGCTTGAGCGCGGCCACGTACATGTCCTTGCCCTGCGCCTGGTCCCCGATCTCAAGGCCGGTGCAATCCGCGGTCAGCCCGGCGCTCAGCGCGTACGCGATGCGGGGGCCCAGTTCGCGGCCCAACGTTGTCGCTCCCAGCAGGATGATCTGCGGCTTATATTGCGCGGCCATCGCGGCCACGGTCTTCTTATAAGGAATGGGCAGGAACTCTTTCAACAAAGGATGTTCTGCCAGATAAACTTTATCCGCGCCCGCGGCGAAAAGGGCGGGGGCATGGGCTCGCTCATCATCGCCAAGAAGAACGACCGCGACTTTTTCGTGAAGCACATCGGCCAGTTCGCGCGCTTTCGCGACCAGTTCCAGCGTGACCCCTGTCAAACGCCCCTGGTTGACCTCGCCGTAAACCCAGACCTCGCCATGGTAAGTCGGCTGTTTTCCGGCAAGGTCATAACGGGCCGCCGCGGCTTCCTGGGAAAAACACCCGTGCTGATAATCCTTCTTCAAATGTTCCAGGAGGGCTCCCATGTCTTCAGGAAAAACGCAGGGCTTGGCGCGTTCCAGTGACGAGGAAAAAACACGCGACACCCAGGTGCGCGAACCTTTCAACCCGATCTTCTGCGCCGGAGCGTCGACCGCGGCGGCATCCCAGACCTGGACCTTGCCGCCCTGCCCCAGGCGTATGGCGCGCGTGCGCTGGAACGAACGGTTCAAGGCATCCATGCACCGTATCACGGTCACAAGATAAGGATAGCGCGTGGAACTCAGCACCTCCAGCCCCTCGGGCCCGACACGCTCGATGCGCAACGTGCCATCAGCATCCACCTCAACCCCGCGGGCGTAGGCAATGTGCTCGATACCAAGTTCTTCCGCGATCTGGGGCGGCACCTGCGCCGTGTCGCCGTCAACGGACTGCATGCCGGAAACAATGATATATTTCTCGTCCTTGAAAATGTCGCGGCTGATCCGGCGCACGGCCTGGGCCAGGGCAAAAGCCGTGGCCGGCGTATCAGCTCCGGCGAATTTCATGTCCGTCAGCAGCACGGCTTCATCCGCGCCACGCGCGAGGGCATCTTCGAGCATCCCGCGCGCCATGGGCGGACCCATGGTCAACGCGACGACCCGGCCTTTTTCAGGCAAAAGGTCGCGCATCCGGCAGGCAAAGGTCAGCGCCTGAAGGTCCAGCGGGTTAAAAACAGCTTCGAGAAGATTGCGCTTGAGCGTGCCTTTTTCACGGTCCCATGCCTCGGCGGGAATATTCGACACATCCGGGACCTGTTTGACAAGAACGATGATATTCATAAACAATGCTTTCGTTATTTAGCAGCCGCTGCCGGCTGTGTTGCATAGGGTAACAACGCGCGCAACGTTTTGGACCCGGTAAGCCCGTCGGGTGTCAGGCCATGCTCCCGCTGGAAACCTTTGAGGGCGGACTTGGTCTGCCCGCCCAGTTGCCCGTCCAGCCTGCCGGGATCGAACCCCGCCTTGACCAGTGCCTTCTGCACGGCACGGGCATTGAGAGCATCCTTCCTGACGAACGGCCCCTGGATATATTCCTGCAGCTTCGCCCAGGTCGCCTTGTCGACGAACCGCGTGACCTCGATATCTTCATCAGCCTGGAACTTCGCCACGGCATCCCGGGTCCCCGCGCCGAACTTCCCGTCAGGGCGTCCGATATGGTAACCGAGAAGCCGCAGGTATTTCTGGATCAGTTCGACCCGCGGATTGTACACGTCGAACTCAACAACACCCAGGACCTGGCGCTCTTCACCGCCGGGTTTATGCAGAAACGTATAGATCCTGTCGCATCCTGTCAGCGCAGGAATAAAAATTATAAGGAAAACTAACCGCCACATGTTCATGAGATTATAATATCAAATAAAATAATGTGTATTAATTTTTAACGGACGTAACCGCGGCCATGCCAAACACGCCATCCTTTTGGGACAAAGCCATCAACAGGGCGAGGAGCATCTTCGCGCGGGACGAGAATGTCCTCCTGCTGCTGATCGCCGCGGCCATCCTGACCTACTGCCTGTGCCTGCCCAACCAGATGTTCTGGGACGATGATGATTTCATCCTCAAGAACCTCTTCATCCAGGACTGGAAATACTGGCCGAATTTCTTCACGAAGAACGTGCTCGCGGGCAACCACCTGCTGAGCAACTACTGGCGCCCCCTGCTGCAAGCGACTTTCGCGGTCGAATGGCACCTGTGGGCCGACTGGGTGTGCGGCTGGCACGCGGTCTCCATCGCCTGGCACACGGCGGCGGCGATCATGCTCTTTTATGTCCTGAACAGCCTGCTGGCCAACAGGACCATCGCCATCCTCGCCGCGCTCATCTGGCTGGTCCATCCGGCGCACACCGAAGCGGTCGTCTATCCGAACAGCCTGGGCGACTCCATGGCGACATTCTTCATCCTGGCCGGGATATTCCTCTACGCCCGCTTCCGCCGCGCGGGCGTCAGCGCGCCCCACAACAGTGCCTGGTGGCTGGCTTTACTGATGTACCCGCTGGCGCTCCTGTCCAAGGAAACAGGCATCCTTCTGGTGGCCTTCATTGCCCTGGCTGATTTCTTTTTCCTCACGCCTCAGGAAGCTTTTATCAAAAAAGCCGGCCGCGTCCTTGCCGCGTTATGGCCGTTCATCCTCATGGCCTGCGGCTACATCCTCCTGCGCGCCACGGTGCTCAATTTCAACAACTCGTTCAACTTTTATCATGAAGACACACCATTCACCACGCATTTCGGCATGCGCCTGGCCGCCTTCTTCCGCGCCATCGCGCTCTACGCGGGGTTCATCTTCACGCCCTATGACCTGCGCGTCGAACGCCTTGTAACCCCGCCGGCATCATTTGTTGAACCGGATGTGCTCTGGGGCATGGCACTGTGCGCCCTGCTGGCGGGATTGGCCGCGCGCAACTGGAAAAAACGCCCCGCCGTCGCCTTTGGCGTGCTATGGGCCTTCACGGGCATCCTGCCGACCTGTAATCTTTTTGTGATCATCAACGCGCTGGTCTACGAACATTTCCTTTATAGCGCGATGATCGGGATCATCATTATTGTTTTGGTGCTCGCGCATGAACGCGCCGTCACGGAAAAACAGCGCCGCCTCTTCATCGCCTGCGTCCTGGGCGTTGTCTGTATTTTCGGGGTGAGGAGCGCCTGGCGCTGCCTGGACTGGCGCACGGCCATTAAATTTTACGAACAACTGGCCGTGACAGCCCCGACGAGTTACCGCGTCATCAATAACCTGGGCATGTCCTACGCGAACGCGGGCATTATCAATAAAGCCGCCGCCACCTACAAAAAGGCCATTGACCTCGACCCGACCAACGCCGTGGCTTACCACAACCTGGCCAACATTTATCGCGACGCGGGGCAGTGGGCGCTGGCGCAGGCCAACTACGAAACGGCCATCGCCCGGCAGCCCAATTTCATCTTCTCTTACAAGTCTTTGGCCCAGGTGCTCCTGAACCAGGAGAACTACAGCGAGGCCCGCCGGGTCCTGGAACAGTTCTACCCGATGTGCGATGAAAAGCCCTACATCCTTGACCTGCTGGTCAAGATCGCCTACCGCGAAGGCGCCTATACCGACGCCCGGCGCTACCTCACCACCCAGTTGCAGGTGAAGCCCGGCGACCCCGCCATCACCCAGGCGCTGGCCGACATTGAAAAGCTTGAAAAAGCAAAACCCGCCGGAAAGCGGGTTTTGGCGAAGCCTGAACGGGAATGACCTTACGTCGCGGTGCCTGAAACCTCGGCGGGCGCAAGCCCCAGCGCGGGGAGCATGCTCTTGACCGGGACGATATTGATGATGACGGGCGTGAATCCGGCCACGCCCTCGGCCTTGATGCGCTGGATCTCCGCCGGATCAACCTGGACCCTGATCCCCTTACCCGTGCGCTCGACCTTAAGGTTCAGGCTGGCAGGGTTGAAGTCAATACCACCCTGCTGGAACCTATCTTTCTTGCTCACCGCGCCTTTAACATCTTCGGCGGGATCAAACATCTTCTTGTCTATCGGAGGCCTGTTAAATACAAGATCAAGGAACGCGGCGACATACGGCTTATTCCCTTCGTATGTTTCTAAGATAGGATTAAGCTCTTGATCAGAGACTGGACGACCTTTCTCAGCTTCCAAAGCCTTACGGGCTTCCTCACGCTTTTCCGGCGTCATGTCCCATTGTTTGGCAGAAAAGAAGCGGACCTTATCCAAAGCTTTTTTCTGCTCTTCCGGGCTCAATGAAAGTAACTTGTCCAAAGGCAGATCCCTTATACCCTTAACGCCAACGGCATCCATTTTTATATTATCAGGAACTACCGTAGTAAATTGCCAGTGATTTGTTTCACCCGCCTTGGTTGTGAGCGCTTTTTCAAATCCCGGCGCTTTCGAAGGTTTTGGATCAAACATTACCGGTGAACTCGCACGCCCCTTCGCGGCGATTGTCAATCGCTCTTCAGTTGTTGCGTTACGTAATTGTTCAATAAACGACTCATCGGTCTGATGCGGGTCTTTAAAAAGACTGATCACATAGTGCAGGGTTTGAAGCCCCACGGCACTATTCAACCAATAAGAAGCGCTGGGCGTAACGATAGGCTGACCATTGGCATCCACTGTCGCATTCAACATCGGATCTTCGATCAAGACCTTACTTCCTGTGTCCGTCCTTACGATGAGGTTGCCGCCGCGCTGCCCTGGCGCACGCCGTGTGACTTCAGCCTGAAAATCCAGTCCCTTTTCAAGGAACATACCAAGCGTTCTCAAAAACAGGTTGTTGAACCTCCCACCCAGATTATCGATATTCCTTACAGAGATGACCTCAATGCCTCGGTCGTACAACTCCACCAGCTTCCCTGTTGCAATCAATTGATTATCATATTCACCATGACCGCCTGCCTGCCGATCACCAGGTACGATAAGCGCTTTAAGATCTCCCTTGTTATAGGCCTTCTCCGCATTCTTAGCGATACGCATCATTTCCGCAAAGGCTTCTGGCGAAAGATTCTTTTTTTGCTCCTCAACGTCTGCAGGCCTGGCAAACATCGTCGGCGCCAGCGGCTGCAAAAAGATCTCAATGTTATTTTCGCCGAGACCATAAGCGTTATTGTCCCTTATAGACTGCACATGTTCGGGCAAATATTCATCATTGGAAAACAACAACTCAACATTGTTATCCACATTACTCGGAACACCTGCCTCAGTGGCAGCCTTTTTAATAGCACTTTTTAAGCTTGAAAAATCTCTCATGAAATAATCAAGATACGTTACAACTTTCCCATCATATATGCCAACAGGAACAACCGCTTTTGACTTGATTTCCTTTCCACCAGCCATCTGCCGGGCATCTTCCGGCGCTTCACGCACATTCATGCGCGAGCTTGATCCAGCAATAAGCGGACTGGCGGCAAATTTCCCTTGATTCAAAAAGTTCAACGCTCTACGCTCCAATCTCAGTGCCTCATCATCTGACATATTATCGATCATCGGCGCGTCGTTAACGTCACCACTACGAATATTTATTGATTTATAAGGAGTTGTTTTTAATTCGCCCTTCCAATAACCGTCAACGATATTGCCATATGCCGTAACATCTTCTTCAGGTGTCGGCGTACGTTTTTCAGCGATCATTTTGTCCCATGCAGGATTCACAGCTCCTTTATTGATCTCCGAAGCATCTGAATTCACAACCGCAACCGTAACCTCGCTGAAATCCCCCACCACGCGCTTCGCTTCCGGAGGGAGTTGCGACGCCGTCACCTTACGCGTCTTCACCTTTTCCGCTATATATTTGAAAGCTGTTCCACCTGAAAAATATTTACGCGGCAGGGCTTCGTGCGTCTGGGGGTCCGTCTCTTCCTTAATGTAATTGAACACGCCCTGCTTATACGCCTCGATATAACGCGCGTAGATCTTCTCTTTATCCGCTTTGTCCGCGGCATCGACACCCGCGATCTTGTTTTGGTCAGAATACACCTGCGCCAGCAGACTTTCCTTAAGGTTGTTCTTGTACCATGTGGCCAGGATCAAAGCCTGATAGACCTGGCGCAGCAGCGCAAAGTTCTTCCCTGTGTTCACTTCTTTCTCAATCTCAGGCAGGACGATCTGGCGCATGACCTGGCTCGACAACTTGTTAGCGGCATTCACATTCTGGCCAACGGTATGGCTGAACCGCTCATCATCCGCGCTAGCCTTGAGCGCGACATAGTCCTCATCCATCATGACCTTCAAATGGCTCTTGCCAAGGATCGCGGTGTTATTCAGTTCATACACCTCGGCCTGGTCAGGCATGATCCACACTTTATTGAACGTGCCGGCAGGGATCTCGTTCGTCCCCAGTTTTTCACGCGCCTGCGCATAAACACGGCTCCAGAATTCCTTGCCCAATTCATTTTCAGGATAGATCAGGGATGCCGAGATCTGCTTGAGCACATAATCCTGCGCCAGAAGGTCGCGCCCCATCTGGGTCTGGCCGAACGCTTCGGGCACAATACGGTCATGCTCATAAGGAGAAAGGTTGACCCACAGATCTTTTTCAGGAATAGTGAGCGACGCCAGGAAATATTTCGCGAGTTTCTCGCTTTCCTTTTTGATCTCCGCCTGAGAGGCCCTGGTATTCCCGCTATCCACAATAAAATCGAACACCAGCGGCTGGTCAGGATGGATCTTCACCGCGCGCAGCATGACCGGCACATATGCCTCGCTTAAAGACACCATGGCTCCGGGCGCGGGCAGCTCCATCACGCTCTGGGCATAGGCCTTGACGGGCAACGCGAACGTTGACGAAATAAATACAGCCACCTGGATAAATGCCACTAATCTGAAACCCCATCCCTGACGTGTGCGCTGTGAACTCATCATGGTTCTCCCATATTGTTTGTAGAAATATTCCGAAAATATACCCGACACAAGATCTCTTTTCAATGTCTTTCCATTACATTCAATGACATTTAGTACAATTCTAGAGCATTATAATTTACGCCACCATGTGAAGTATACATTATTTGAGGAATGAAAAACCACAAGGTGAGACTAAAAATTTCCTTCAACCAACCTGCCGCGTCCAATCCTGAAGATGAAGGCCCGGAACACGGGAAAATTCTTTCTTGTTGTGCGTCACAAGAGTACCGCGATGCGCGAGCGTTGTTGCCGCGATCAAAAGATCATTGGGGCCTATGACGGTGCCTTTTGACTCCAGCTCAGAGCGCAGCTGCGCGTAGACTTCCGCGGCACCACGATCAAAAGGTACCACTTCGAACGGTTCCAGAAAAGCATCAACAGCCTTTTCCGCGGTCAATGAATTCGGGCATTTACAGGCCCCCAGAAAAAGTTCTGCCGCCACAATGCTCGGAACCTTGATACGCTCGGGCTTAAGCGCGCGAAAAGCGGCCTGCAACGGCGCGTGATCGCCGCGCAACGCAAAAATACAAATATCCGTGTCCAGAAAGAACGTCATAAACCCGCCCGCCCGCGATCCGCCTTGGGGTCCGGCTGTTGCGGCCGCGCGAAACCCTCATCGCGCAGGGAGCCAAAAAGATCAAAATACCCGGCAGGCCAATCCCCCGCCAGGGACCCGCTCAAACGTTTTTTCACCCAGGATGATATGGAATCTTTGTGCTGACGGGCTGATCTCTCGATCTTTTTCAGAGTATCATCGTCAATATAGATCGTAACTTGCGCCATGGCCCACCTCCGACATGGAATATAGCATACCCGGAATACTATGGCAAGTATATGTGCACGTATACGTCCATTTTAAAGATAGAAGAACACCGCCTTGCGTTCCTCGCTGAGGTTGTAGGCCTTCACCACCCTGGCGAGCGGCAGGATATAGGCCGCGATCTTCTTCTTTTTCAGGTACCTGGCGGCTTTGGGAGAGAACGTAAGACGCTTGTTCTTGCCGACCGCGATGAAAAGCGCGTCCGGCCCCTTTTTGGTCAACTCTTCGACAAGGTCGCTGGTGATGTGCGGCGGAACGAATTCATCCGGTTCCTTGAGCTTGCCGTCGGCACGGACGTAAAAAGGCTTTTCAATAAGCGTGGCGTTGACAGCCACTTTCCCCGAAGCCAGCAGGCGCAACTTGGGGTAATACGCGCCTGTGATAGCCTTAAGGTCAAGGCCCTGGCGCACCGCCGCCACAGCGCCGAGCATGCCCGCGTCATCCCCCAGCTTGGCAACAAGCACTTTAGGGGTCTGCAAGTCCTTAAAGAACGGATCTTTTTTAAGCGCCTTTTCAATACGCGGCAGGAAAAAATCCCCGCACGCTTCGATCATCCCGCCGCCAAAAATAAAGACCTCGGTGTTGAACACATGATTGAGCGACACGCAGGCCGCCGCCAGGGTTTCCGCGGCATGCGCCACAATGCGCGTCACCACAGGGTCTTTGGCTTTAAGGGCTTTGGCAATGGTGCCGCTCTTGATCTGCGTGAATTTCTGGCCGGAAAGGTCCGTGATGATGGATTTTTCGCCCTTCCTGACCGCCGCGCGAATGTCGCGCTCGATGGCCCAACGGCCGACCACAGCTTCAAGGCAGCCCGCGTTGCCGCACGTGCACAGCGGCCCCTTCGGGTCAACGCACATGTGCCCCAACTCGGCAGCCGCGCCCTGGTGTCCGGTCACAAAATCGCCCTTGACGATCACCCCGCCCCCCACACCCGTGCCCGGAAAGATCCCAATGATATTCTGGGCCTTGCGTCCGGCGCCCAGCCATTTCTCACCCATGACGCCAAAATTGACGTCGTTACCGACCACCACGCGGACCTTGTATTTCTTCTCCAGGACCTTTTTGAGGTCCATGCCGCTCAAACCGATGTTGGGCGTCACCACCACCCGCCCCGTGTTATCCACGATCCCCGGCACCGCGACACCCAGCCCTATCACGGACTTGAACGGCACGCCGCCGGCCTTTAAAAGTTCACGAACAAGTTTCTCGATCACCTCCAAGACCTCTTTGGGCCCCGCCTTGGGCGGCGTCGCTTCCTTGTGCTGGGCGGCCACGGCACCCGCCGGCGTCACCAGCCCGCCGTAAACCTTGGTCCCGCCGACATCGATACCGATAAAATATTTTTCAGCGCTCTGCATGATTTCATCCTTTGACAAGGTCAAGTTTTTTACCATACGCCCGTTCAAAAAGATCGCTTTTGATCCTGCCGCATTCCAGTTCGGCGTCAACGGGTCCCGTCGCGCGCAACACCACCGTCACCGCGTTTTTGCCGATCCTGGTCTCAAGCCCCCTGACCATGCCCCGGTGCGAACGGTCCAGCGCGTCGGCCAGTCGTGCGAAAGCGCCCAGGCGTTCCACCATCACTTTATGATGGTCAGGCAAAAAGGCGAAATGTTTGTGCTCATCCTTCGGCAAGGCCTTGCGGTGATAACGCGCGACCAGGGCAGCCACCACGCGCTCTCTGTCCGACAGCGGCAGAAGCCTGTCCTCAAGGATCATGTCGCGCGACGATTTATGGTGCCCGTCCTCGCCACGCACAAGGCCAACATCATGCAACAAGGCTCCCACTTGAAGCAAGGCCCGCTCGCGGCCGCCGGGCGCGTAGCCATGCAAGGGAAGCAGCCCGTCAAAAAGCTCCAGTGCCAGGCGCGCCACATGCAGCGCGTGCGGCTTTTCATAACGCGCGCGCGCGCCGAATTTCTGCGCCTCCTCCATAAGATCGCCCCGAACACCCTCAGGCAGGGTATCCGCGGGGCTGCGCGAGGCCGCGAACGCCCTGACAAGGATATCCGGAAAATCCTGGCGCTTCATTTCCGCGACAACACCCGCGTTATCATACGCCACCCGGTGCCTGGTGGCGCGCACACCCCGCGCGCCGATCTCAAGCACCGCGAACGACGCCCCGCCGTCCCCGTCAAAAGGCCGGCCGACCGAACCGGGATTGATAAAATAATTTTCTCCCGCCCGGCGGACAAAAGCGTCATGCGTGTGCCCGACAAGAATAACGTCCGCCCTCGCCTTGACGGCCAGCGCCGCAAGACGCTCATCCGGCGTATGGATGGACAAGCCGTCATCCATGCCCACAGGACTGCCGTGCAGCAGCACGACCCGGTGCCCGGCCAGCTTAAGGCGCGACTCCCCCGGCAATGACGTGAGGTATTTCACGGTTGCGGGTGAAAGCACGCGGCGCGTCCACGCGAAAATAAATGTCTTATACGCCTCCTTATGCCGGGAGACCTTCTTCGCGGACAGGACCTTCACGTCGTGGTTGCCCAGGATGACGCGGGACATTTTCCGCGCAACTAGCTCCGCGCACTCGTTTGGAAAAGGTCCGTACCCGACGATGTCACCCAAACACCACGCCTCGGCGCACGCCGCCGCGGCCGGGGTGTCCAGGACCGCCTGCAAGGCGGGCAGGTTGCCATGGATATCAGCCAGCAGGAGGATCTTCACGATTCGGCGAACCGGTCCAGTTTGGCCCACAACCTGGCGCGTTTCTGGGCCTGCCACAATTCGACAAAATCGACATGCGCCTGGGCCCGCGCCGTTTCGCACTCCCGGCGGAGGAACCGCAGCGCCTCGGAAAAACGGTTGCTGCGCCCCGCGCTCGCGCGCAGGATCCCCAAAAGGCCAAGCCACACGTCGTAACTGTGGACAAGCCCCAGGGCCGCCTGCACGTCCGCCGCCGCCTTCACGTACGGGGCAAGGGACCTGCCGTAAAGCGGCTCGATGTTCTCGAGGCAATAACGCAAATTCTTGGCCGCGATGCGCATCTGGTGGAGCTCCCGCTCCCGGCGCGGCTTTTTCACGTAGGGTTCCCAGCGCATCATTTTCTCCAGCCTGACCGTGACACGGTTCTTGGCCCATTCGTCCAGGGTGATCTCCGCGGTCTCAAGGTCGGGATGAAGCCGCTCGATGGCGCGGAAAACTTTTTCCCGGCGGGCGCGGACAAAAGCCTTGTGGATCTTCGGCTGGACCTCGGCCCTGTCCTCGGATAACTCGTCGATGATATCGCGGATGCCCGCCGCGTAAGCCTTGGCGCGGGGATTGGTGGCCAAAGCTCCCAGGAACTCGATCTTGGTATCCATGTCACGGGCGTGGCCCAGGATGCCCAGCAGGGCTTTAACCCCCTCGATGGGAATTTCCAACTGGCGCCGGGGCATGACATCGCGCAGGTCGGACAGGACGCTTTTCAGCCGCCGCAGGGCCACCCGCATGCGGTGCAGGGCCTCCACATTGCCCTTCACGCCGCCAAGCTGGCAGACGGCTTTTTCCTCATCCAGGACCGCCGTGAGGTGCCCCTGGATGACCTGCGAAAAAAATATTTTCTCGTCGAGCATGGCGCAATGACCCGGGTTAAGGTGTTTTCAGGAACTCGTCCTGGACGCTGAATTTTTCCTTCGACGCCCTGGCGAACGAATAAGTTTTCTGCGGCTGAAGCACGCGCGCCTTCTGGTTGTCCTTCCAGCAGGCTTCAAGGATGTTGCGCAGCCGTTCCTTGAAATCTTCCGTGTAGATCTCGAACATAAGCTCGATGCGGCGGTCGAAATTCCGGCTCATCCAGTCCGCCGAAGAGAGGAACACGCGGTTGTCCGTATTGTTGTTGAAAAGGAATATCCGCGAATGCTCCAGGAACCTTCCGACGATGCTCTTGACCTTGATCGTTTCGCTGAGGCCGGGCACGCCGGGCAAAAGGACGCAGATGCCCCGCACGATGAGTCTCACCTTCACCCCGGCGCGTGAGGCCTCATAGAGCTTCTCGATGATCTTGACGTCTTCGAGAGAGTTCATTTTCGCGAAAATAAAACCGTTCTTGTGCTCTTTCTGGAACGCGATCTCCTTGTCGATGAGCTCAAAGAAATACTCCCGCAGGTCATAGGGCGATGAGATCACGCGTTTCCAGCGCGCGGGCTGCGAATACCCGGTGATGACGTTGAAAACGTCCGATATGTCGCGCGCAAAATCATCGTTGCAGGTGAAATAGCCGACGTCCGTGTAGACCTTCGCGGTGTTCTCGTTGTAATTCCCCGTTGACAGATGGACGTAGCGGCGCGTGCGGTCCTCTTCGCGGCGGACGATGAGCGTGATCTTGGAATGGATCTTCATCCCCGCGATGCCGTAGATCACGTGGCAGCCGGCCTCCTCGAGCTGGCGGGCCCAGCCGATATTGCGCTCCTCGTCGAAACGCGCCTTGATCTCCACCAGGACGGTCACCTGCTTGCGGTTCTTGGCCGCCAGCTTGAGGGCCGACACGATCTCGGAATCGTCGCTGGCGCGGTAGAGCGTCATCTTGATCGCCAGCACGGCAGGGTCCGACGCTGCTGTCTTGATCAGGTCTACCGTTGGCTGGAATGACTGGTAAGGGACGTGCACGAGCATGTCACTTTCCCGAATGCGGTCGAAAATGTTCTCATAAACAGGCTTGGCGGGCACGTGCACGGGGTAGAACAACTTCGCCTCGGGCACCTGGCCGGCCAGCTGGAAAAGGTACGTCAGGTCCATTTCTCCCTGGACGAAGGTCACCTCTTCCTTCGGGAAAGCCAGGGCTTCCGTCAAGGCGTCAAGCAGACCTTCGGTGCAGCCTTTTTCGACGGTCAGCGTGACGACCTTGGCGCGGGGGCGCTTGCGGACCCCCTCCTCGATGGACTTGAGCAAATTCGGCGAAAATTCCTCATCAACGGAAAGTTCGCTGTCGCGGATGATGCGGAACAGCGCGGCACTCTTGATCTCGTGCCCGCGGAAAAAATTCTTCAGGTTGTCGCGCAGGATCTCGTCAATGAGGATGAACTCGTACCCGTCCTTGGCCGAAGGCAGCTTCACGAGCCGCGGCAGGTTCGCCGGCACGGGGATGACCGCGAGGTACATCTCGCCTTTACGCTCCAGGTGGACGGCAAAAGAAATGGTCTTGGACGCCAGGACCGGGAACGGGTGCCCCTGATCAATGGCCATGGGCGTAATGACCGGGTAGAGCGTCGCGTCAAAATAACGCTTCACGAATTTCTGCTGGTCCGGGTTCAGGTCGGCGGCCCGGCGCAGCAGTATTTTCTCCGCGGCCAGCTGGACTTTAAGCTTCTCGTCATAAATGCGGCAGGCCTTTTGCGTCAACTCCTCCACCCGCGTGCGGACCTCGCGGTAGAGGTCCTGGGGATAATACCCGTAAACATCCTTGCGGTTATACTGCGCCGCGATGAGGCTCTTGAGCGCCGCGTAACGCACCATCAGGAACTCATCGAGATTGTTCATGAAGATGGCGACGAACCGGGCCCGTTCCAGCAAGGGATTGTCGGCGTCCAGCGACTCGTCAAGGACGCGCTCGTTGAACAATAGCCAGCTAAGATCGCGATGGATGAACTTGTCCTGGTCTTCCAGAGGGGCTGCGGTCATGGTCAGAAATTCTCGTTGATGCTCAGTTTAACGCGGTTGCCGGTGATGCGCTCGAACAGCTCTTTTTTCTCGTTGAACTCCGCTTTCTCCAGCAAAAAATTCTCCCGGGTGGACACTTCGATGGTGATCTCGGCCTTTTCCGGGTTCACGACCTTGAGGGCTTTCGCCTTCTGCAGGTAGGCGTGGTCGAGGGCATTGGCCATGCGCAGCAATGAGGCCAGTTTCTGCACCACGATCTGCTTGTCCTCCGCGAGGCTGTTGTAGACAAGGTGCGATTTGGACGGGTCGCCGCGGCGGTGGTAGCGCGCCACGCAGGCGATCATCTTGATCTCCTCGTCGGTCAGGCGAAAAAGGTTCAGGGAATTGATGATGTACTCCGAATGCTTGTGGTGCGAGCGGTTGGAGATGAACTTGCCGATATCGTGCAGATACGCGGCCAGCGACAGGTACAACAGCTCGTTCTCTTCAAGGCCCAGGTGGGCGGCCAGCCCGGCGAACAGGACCCCCGCGAGATGCGCCACGTGCTTGGCATGGTCAATGTTGACATTGTACTGCTCGCAGATCGATTGCGCGACCGCCAGAAGCTGGTTGGACTTGTTGTAGCGCTTGGAAAGCTCGAGGCCCATCACCTTGTTGGCCAGCACCGCCTCCGCGAGCGATGTTTCCAGGATATAGACGTGCGGGTTCTGCGTCAGGGAAAAGAACATCTTCAGGATGATCATGTACGGCAACAGCGTGTCGGCGTTCTCCAGCGGCAGGTCATAGGCGCGGGCGATCTCCTCAGGCCCCTTCGACGAGAGCTCGCCGATGATGCGTTCAACGTCGGTCACCGTGAACTGGAAAAAATTCGTCGACACCTGCTTGTTGGGCAGGATGGCCTTGAGGAATTCCTGGTTCTCATCGATAAGGAAAATATCGTCCACGTGCACGCGCGGCAGGCGGCTGCGGAAATAGGCGAATTCGTTGGCAATGTATTCCTGGATCGCTTCCGCGAGCTCCTCCCGGCTGCCGTCCACGCGGCTGAGGATCTGCTTGAAACGCAGCGCCCCCAGCGCCAGCCCCATGTTGGTCAGCGTAAAGCCCTTCTTCAGGAGTGAAATGTCCAGGCTACCCGCCCCCATCTCGCCGATCAGGAGGTTCTTGTTGTGCACCGGGTAGGAATCCTTTAGCTTGTGGGAAATATAGGCGTCAATGTAATAAACAATGTCGCCGACATTGAGGACGTCGATCTCCAGGCCCGTCTTGCGCCGCACGGTATCGATGAAGATATTGCGGTTGGCCGCCTCGCGCACCGCGGTGGTGGCGATCACGAAGACCTGGGTGACGCTGTATTCCTTGAGGACCTTCTTGTACTTTTCCAGCGTGCTGATCGTGAGGTTGATCGGCTCCTGCGAGATCTGCCCTTTGAGGAACGTCGAACGGCCGATCGGCACGACGTTCTTCAAAGACTCCAGGATCATGATCCCCCCGTCGGCCGGTTCGCCGATGAGGAGCTTGATGGAATTGGACCCGATATCAATGACGCCCGCCGCCATCAACCCACCCTCACTTTCAGGAGTTCCGCCAGCGCCTCGAACGCGGTCACCCAGCGCTTCGCGAACGCGTCATATTCCACCTCGTCGCGCCGGTCACGGTAAAGGTTCTGCGCCACGGCGTAAAAGATATTCTGGGCTTTCCAGAGGTCGACCTCAAGGCGCAACTCCAGGAAGAGGCGGATGATCTGGGTGGCGTGCTCGATCGCGGCAACATCTTCAGGCCGCGCCGCGATGCGCGCCATCATCGCGCTGACCCGCGCGGCGACGACAAAATCAAGCCCCGCCCTGTCGCGCTTGAACGGCCAGGTGCGGATCTCGCGCGCGAGCCGCTGCAGCTTCTCGACGGATATCTCCGGCTCGCCCAGGAGGCGGCCAAGGTCGCAGTTGAACACGAATTCCGCCACGCTCCCCAGCGTTTTCGGCAGGGGGATGCGATTCTCGTGCAACATGCGGATCAGCGCGAAATGGTCCTCATAAATATGGCGGAACGAGGACTCGACCTCGTTCATGGTGTTCTGGAAAATACGCTCCAGGACCATCTGCTGTTCATGATGAAAAAGATGCCACAGGGAATAATTTTTGGCGCCGAAATACCGGCTGATGGCCTGGATGGAGCGCGGCACATCCCCCTCGTTGAATATCCCGCCGATCTCCTTGCGCAACCGTTCAAAAACGGCCGCGTCCTTGAAATAATCAACGCCGCAGACAAAATTATGGTCGCCGAGGTGCAGCACGGCGAAGTAAACGTCGAACGACGTCCAGGTGATCTCGGACATGATCTCGGCCCGGCCCACGATGAGCGTCATCTTGCCGATGACCTGTTTCTCATACGCCTTGCGGCGCACCGTGAAACAGTACATCCCGGCCTCGGGCCCGAGGTCCTCGTACAGCGAGGTCATGGCGTAATGCGCGCCCACGCGCAGGATATCGACGATCGACGGCTCGACGTAAATTTTATAGATCCGCGCCCCGTTATTGGCTTCGGGCGCGTTGCTTTTAGCCTTGCCGATCATTTCCAGGAACGCGAGCTCAAGGTCCTCATCGGCCACCCGCCGCACAAGCTGGATCAGGCGCGCGGCGTACTTGATGATCTGGATGGTCTCGATGCCGGAAATGTCGTCAAAGAACCACCCGCAACTGGTGTACATGAGCTGCGCGTTGCGCTGCATCTCAAGGCAGCGCAATATCCTGTTCTTATCCGCCATGGGCAGGTCCTTGCCGATCTGCTGCGTCAGGAACCGCTCGACGTTAGTCCGGCTGCGGTCGAGGATCACCTGGATGTAGGCGTCGCGCACGGCCCAGGGGTCCTTCACGAAGCTCTGCATTTCGCGCGCGTAGACCTCGGCCGTGCGGTCACGCAGGAAATCCAGCGCCTTGCGCAGCGGCGCGCGCCATTCCTGGTTCCACCCGGGCTTCCCGCCGGAATTGCAGCCGCAGTTGTCGCGCCAGCGCTCGATCCCGTGCATGCAGCTCCAGGAACTGTTCTCGACGACCTCAACCTCGTACTGCGGCAGGTTCTTTTCCAGGTACTCGCCGTAGACCGTCAACTTCGCGCGGTTGTTCTGTTCCAGGTAATACAGCGCGTAGGCAAGGGCCATGTCGCCAAACTTGTGATGATGCCCGTAAGATTCCCCATCGGTGGCAATATGGACCAGCTGGTTGCCTGAGCCGTGGCGGTCGAACGCCCCCAGAAGGCGGTTGGCCAGCGATTCGCCGTTATGCAGGAGCCCCTCGAACGCCACCGCGCGGGAGACCGGCCCGTCATAAAAGAAGACCGCGATGGTCCGCCCCGACGGCAGCTTGCACAGGTAGGGGCGGCGCAGGTCGATGTTCTCCTCGTCCGCCGGGTCCCAGGCGCGTTTTTCGGTCAGCTTCTTCGCGCGCCGGGCCTGGTGGGGCGCCAGCACGGTGAAAAGGATGCCCTGCTCGGCCATGATGTCCAGGCTTTCCACGTCGACGGCCGTCTCGGCGAGCCACATGCCCTCGGGCCTGCGGCGGTAACGCCGTTCAAAGTCGCGGATCCCCCAGATGACCTGGGTGCGCTTGTCGCGCGTCGAAGCCAGCGGCATGATGATGTGGTTATAGACCTGGGCCATGGCCGCGCCGTGCCCTGAAAAACGTTCCAGGCTCAGCCGGTCCGCCTCAAGGATCGCCCGGTAGGCGTCCGGGTCCTTCGCCTCCATCCAGGAGAGGAGCGTGGGCCCGATATTAAAACTGATCTTGGAATAATTGTTGACGATCTCGCGGATGCGCCCGTCGCTGTCAAGGACGCGGGACGCGCCGTTGCGGGCGTAGCATTCCGCCGTGATGCGCTGGTTCCAGTCGTGGTACGGCTGGGCGGATTCCTGCTGTTCCACCGCCTCCAGCCACGGGTTCTCGCGCGGCGGCTGGTAAAAATGCCCGTGGATGCAAATGTATCTATTCATGAATATCCCTTACGGCCCGGCCGGCGTCGCGCCCCGGGCCGTTCCTCATGCCTCACGTTTCAGGAAAATAACGCCCAGCGGCGGCAGCTTGAGCCACAGCGACTGGCCCCGGCCATGTGCCCCGACAGGGTCCGTATGGACGCGGCCGCCGTTGCCGATGCCGCCCCCCCAATATTCCTTGCCGTCGGAATTGAGCAATTCCCGCCACATCCCGCCATGGGGCACGCCCACGCGGTATTCCCGCACGACAGGCGTGAAATTGCACACGACGAGCACATCCTGCGAACGGTCCGCGGTCTTGCGCAGGAAAAGCAGCACGCTGTTCTCCCAGTCGCCGCAATCGATCCATTCAAAACCGTTGCCGGAAAAATCATCCTCGTAAAGCGCGGGCTCGCGCCGGTACATCGCGTTCAGATCCTGCATCCAGCGCTGCGCGCCCTTGTGCGGATCCCATTCCAGCAGATGCCAGTCCAGGCTTTTCTCATAGCACCACTCGTCCCACTGCCCGAATTCACCGCCCATGAAATGCAGCTTCTTGCCGGGCTGGCCGAACATGTAACCGAACAGCAGCCTCAAGTTGGCGAATTTCTGCCACTCATCCCCCGGCATCTTGCGCAGCAAGGCGCCCTTGCCGTGCACCACCTCGTCATGCGACAACGACATCATGAAATTCTCGGTGAAGGCGTAAAGCAGGCCGAAGGTCAGCTGGTTATGGTGGAACTTGCGATGGACCGGGTCCTTCGAGAAATACATCAGGGTGTCGTGCATCCAGCCCATGTTCCACTTGAACCCGAACCCCAGCCCCCCGTCCCAGACGGGCTTGGACACCTTGGTCCACGCCGTCGATTCCTCGGCGATCATCTGGATCCCCGGATGAGCGCCGTACACGACCTCGTTGAGCCGCTGGAGGAAATGGATGGCCTCCAGGTTCTCGCGCCCGCCGTAGCAGTTGGGGATCCACTCGCCTTCCTGGCGGGAATAATCCAGGTACAGCATGGACGCCACGCCGTCAACGCGCAGGCCGTCGGCGTGGTATTTGTCGCACCAGAAAACGGCGCTCGACGTGAGGAAGCTCTTCACCTCGACGCGCCCGTAATTGAAGATCGAGCTTTTCCAGTCGGGATGGAACCCCTTGCGCTGGTCCTCATGCTCGTAGAGATGCGTCCCGTCAAATTTGTAAAGGCCGTGGCCGTCATTGGGAAAGTGCGACGGCACCCAGTCAAGGATCACGGCGATGTCATTATGGTGGAACTTGTCGATAAGATACATCAGATCCTGCGGCGACCCGAAGAACGACGCGGGCGCGAAATAACCGAGGGTCTGGTAACCCCACGACCCCTGGAACGGGTGCGCCATCACGGGCATCAGCTCGACGTGCGTGTAACCCATTTTGGCGACATACCCGACGAGCTTGTCGGCCAGCTCCACGTACGTCAATGACCGGTGGCCTTCATCGGGAGAACGCATCCAGGACCCCAGGTGCACCTCATAAACAGAGATCGGCCGGTCATGCGCGTTGAGCTTCTGGCGCTTCGCCATCCAGGCCTGGTCATTCCAGGCGTAGCTGATATCCCAGACGATGGAAGCGGATTTCGGAGGCACCTCGGTATGGAAGCCGACAGGGTCAGCCTTCTCCAGTTCCCAGCCCTGGCGCGAACGGATCGCGTACTTGTACGACTGTCCGTGGCCGATATTCGGCACAAAACCTTCCCAGATGCCCGTGCCGTCCTCACGCATGAATAGCGGCGTCGCCGTCTTGTTCCACCCATTGAAATCGCCGATAACCGATACTTTATCCGCGTTCGGCGCCCAGACCGCGAACCTGACGCCTTTGTGGCCGCCCTGCTCCATGATCTGCGCGCCCAACTTGTCGTAAAGGTTGAAGTGGTTGCCCTCTTTCCAGATATGCGCGTCAAATGCCGTGATATCGCTGCCTTTCGCGGAAGGCTGCGCGGCATTCGCCCTGACTTCCGCCGGAACTTCCTTCTTCAATGCCGGCTTGGCTTGCGGCGTGGCTTTTGTTTTTTTTCGCGACGGAACGGCTGTGGCTCCCATGTTATCCCCCTGTGCGTTGTCCGAATGGCTCATGCGTTAGACCTTCCAGATATCCCTGGCATATTCCCGGATGGTGCGGTCGCTCGAGAACGGGCCGGCCTTGGCCACATTGATGATCGACGAACGCGTCCATGCCTCCTGGTCCCGGTAGAGCGTTGACACGTCTTCCTGGGCACGGCAATATGCCTCGAAATCGGCGCACAGCATGAAAAAATCGCCGTCATAGATGGTGTGAAGCAGCGGGTCGAACATCCCGGGCTGGCCGGGCGAGAGAAGATCGTTCTCCATCAACTCGAAAAGCGAACGCAACCGGGGGTTCGCCTGGATGATCGCGCGCGGCACGTAACCTTTCGCCCGCAGCGCCAGGACCTCGGGGGCCCTCAAACCAAAAATGAAAATATCCTTGTTCTCCAGGCTCTGGGCCATCTCGATATTCGCCCCGTCGTACGTGCCGATGGTCAGAGCGCCGTTGAGCATGAACTTCATGTTCCCGGTCCCCGACGCCTCCATGCCCGCGGTCGATATCTGTTCCGAAAGGTCGGCGGCAGGAATGATCTTTTCCGCCAGCGACACGCGGTAATTCTCCAGGAACACCAGGCGCAGCTTGTCGCGGAGGGCGCGGTCATCGTTGAGCACCGTCGCGATGCTGTTGAGGAACTTGATGATCAGCTTGGCCATCTGGTATCCGGGCGCCGCTTTCCCGCCGAGGATGAACGTGCGCGGCTGGATGAACGCCTTCGGGTCTTTCCTGGCCTGCTGGTACTGCGACAGGATGTAAAGCCCGAACAGGAACTGGCGCTTGTACTCGTGCAGGCGCTTGACCTGGACATCAAAAAGGGATTCGCGGTTGACGGCAATATCCATCGTCTTCTGGATATGGTCGGCCAGCGCGTTCTTGTTCGCCTGCTTCACCGCGCGCCAGCGGCGCTGGAATTCAGGGTCTTGCTTATGCGCGAGGAGCTTCTCCAATTCACCGAGCTCGGTCACCCATTTGTCGCCGATCTTCTCCGTGATGAGCTCCGAGAGCCTGGGATTGGCCTTCAGCAGCCAGCGGCGCGGGGTGATGCCGTTGGTCTTGTTGTTGAAGCGCTCGGGATACATCTCATAAAAATCCCGGAAGAGCTGTGACTTCAAAAGCTCGGAGTGCAGGGCGGATACGCCATTGATCGAAAAACTCCCGATAATGGCGATGTGCGCCATGCGCACTTTTTTCTGGTCACCTTCCTGGATGATGGACATGCGCCGCAAGCGGTCATTGTCACCCGGGAACTTGAGGCCAACTTCAGCGAGAAAACGGCTGTTGATCTCGAGCGCGATCTCCAGGTGGCGCGGCAGGACCCGCCCCAGGAGGTCCATGGCCCAGCATTCCAGCGCTTCGGGCATGATCGTGTGGTTGGTGTAGGCGAAAATACGCCCGCCGACATTCCACGCCTCTTCCCAGGTAAAACCTTCCTGGTCCATCAAAACCCGCATCAGCTCGAGCACGGCCAGCGTCGGATGCGTGTCGTTGAGCTGGATACAGACCTTCTCATAAAGCTTGTGCATGTCCTTGTTATCCGCCTTGTACCGGCGGATAATGTCCGCGATCGAGGCGGACGTAAAGAAATGTTCCTGCTTCAGGCGCAGTTCCTTGCCCTGGCTGACATTGTCATTAGGGTAAAGGACCTTGGAAATGCTCTCGGAGAAGATCTTTTTCTGGACCGCGTGCTCGTAATCACCGTGGTTGAAATAATCGAAATCGAACTCGTCGTTCGCGCGGGCCGACCACAGGCGCAGGGTATTGACCACGTCGTTCTTGTACCCCGGGATCGGGATATCGTAAGGCACGGCGAGAACGGATTCCGCGCCGACCCAGCGCGCGCCGAACTGCGCGGTATGATCGATCTTGCCGTAAAAAAGGACCTTCACCTGGTATTCAGGCCGCGGGATCTCCCAGGGATCGCCATTGCGCAGCCATTCATCGGGAAGCTCGACCTGCCAGCCGTCCTTGATCTTCTGGTTGAAAATGCCGTAATCATAACGGATGCCGTACCCGTACGCCGGGATGCCCAGCGTGGCCATGGAATCCAGGAAACACGCGGCCAGGCGGCCAAGCCCGCCATTGCCCAGGCCCGCGTCGAGCTCCTGCCCGCGCAGGTCTTCCAGGTTGATATCCAGCTCGCGCATGGCGGCCTCGATATCTTTTTCCTTGCCGAGATTGAACATGTAATTGCCCAGCAGGCGGCCGATCAAAAATTCAAGGGACAGATAATAAACCCGGCGCCTGTTATCCTGATGGTAGGCGGTTTGCGTCTTCATCCAGCGCTCAACAATGCGGTGACGGACCGTCAGCGCCAACGCGTTGAAATTGTCCAGGGACGTGGCCGTACGGGCATTCTTGGCGAGGTAATACGTGCGGATATCCTGGAACGAGGACTTGATATCTTCTTTCCCGAGATCTGCCTTTACTCCAAAAACATCTTTCGACTTTGTCATAGGACCCCGCTGGTGCATGTGCGATAAATGCTTGAATGAAAAGAACTTACATCTCGAAGATAGAATTATACGCCAAGTGCCCAAAGCGTCAACTGAAATCCGTCGTGAAGACCGCGCCGGTGGACGCCGATGTGACGAACTTCGCGTAACGCGCCAGATACCCGCTCTTTTCCTTGGGCGGCCGGATGGTTTGGGTCTTTTTGCGTTCCTGGATCTCGGCCTCCGTCAGCTTGACCTGGATGGATTTTCCGGGAATGTTGATCTCGATCAGGTCGCCTTCCTTCACATACGCGATAAGTCCACCCGCGGCCGCTTCAGGGGAAATATGCCCGATGCAGGGGCCGCGCGTTCCGCCGGAAAACCTGCCATCCGTGACCAGCGCCACGTGCTTGTGCAGGCCAAGCCCGACAATGGCCGCGGTGGGCGAAAGCATCTCGCGCATCCCCGGACCGCCGGCAGGGCCTTCGTAACGGATGACCACGACATCGCCTTTTTCGATCTTACGGTCCAGGATGGCCGCCATGGCATCCTCTTCGGAATCGAACACCCGGGCGCGGCCCGTGAAATTCAGCATATCCGGGTCAACCGCCGACTGCTTCACCACAGCGCCTTCGGGCGCGAGGTTACCGTGCAGGATGGCAATCCCGCCTTCCTTATGTTCAGGCGCGGCCGGCGTTTTTATCACTTCAGGGTCATAATAACGGACACCCGCCAGGATGTCGTAGACACTCTTGCCCGAAACCGTGGGTTCGTCATGGATCTTGTCCTTGATCATGCGCATCACGGCGGGGATGCCGCCCGCGTTGTGCAAATCTTCCATGTACCACTTGCCCGCCGGGTTCATGCTGCACAGATGCGGCGTCTCACCGCTCAGGCGGTCAAAATCCTTGAGCGTGAGCGGGACACCGGCCTCATGGGCAATGGCCATCAAGTGAAGAACGGTATTGGAAGAACCGCCGAGGGCCATGTCCATGCGCACCGCGTTCTCCATGGACTTCAAGGTCACGATGTCGCGCGCTTTCACGTCTTTTTTGGCAAGGTCAACAATGCGCTGGCCGCTCTCGTAAGCGATGCGCTGTTTGCGGGTGAGGATCGCCATCGTCGTCGCGCAGTAGGGCAGCGAAAGGCCCATGGCTTCGGACAGGCATGCCATTGTGTTGGCCGTATACATCCCCTGGCAGGAACCGCAGGTCGGGCAGGCCTCGGCTTCCAGCGACTGGCGTTCTTCTTCCGAAAGCTCGCCCTTCTTGAATTTCCCGACCGCCTCGAACGTGTCCGTAATAAGGTTCAGGCGCCGCCCGCCGTGGCGGCCGGCCATCATGGGGCCGGCGGTCACAACGATCACGGGAACATTCAGGCGCAGCGCGCCCATGATCATGCCCGGCGTGATCTTGTCGCAATTCGTCAGCAGGATAAGCCCGTCAAAGGCGTTGGCGCCCGCCACGGATTCGATCACATCCGCGATGAGCTCGCGCGAGGGCAGCGAATACCGCATCCCGCCGTGGCCCATGGCAATGCCGTCGCACAGGCCCGGAACGCCGAAAATGAACGGTGTCCCGCCGCCGTTCTCGATACCACGCTCCACATACCGCTCGAGCACGCGCATGCTCGTGTGCCCGGGGATGACATCCGTGAACGAAGACGCAATGCCGATGAACGGCCGGTCCATGTGCGACGCGTGCAGGCCCGTCGCGTACAAGAGCGCTCTGTTAGGCATCCGCTCCAGCCCTTTTTTTATCCTGTCTGAACGCATACGTGTCCTTTCGGTGAAATTATTTACCCGCGGCGGCCTCGGCCGGCTTCTTTGATCGCTTGACCTGCTTCTTTCCGGCAACGGCCTTGCGCTGCTGTTCGAGCCGCTGCTTGATGCGGCGGATCTGTTCCGCCGTGTAAACCGCACGCAATTTCAGGACAACGTCCACGTGGTTATCCGTGATCTGCCCCTGAATGTCCTTGATCTGCGCGACGATCGCGTCGACATTGGCGCGGACCGGCGCGTCGCTGTCAAGCTCCTGGCGCAACGCCTCGTTCTTAAGGCTAAGGGCCCTTTTGAACTCCAGCTGCTTGGCTTTGTATTCTTCCCGGACAGCCGTGATCCGCTCCTTCTGTGCCGCGGTCAGGCCAAGCCCGTCCTCGATATCGGATTTTACGGATTCGATCGCCGTGGCTTTCTCGGCGGCAACCGCCATCCCCGTGAATGCCAGGATCAAAACCGCCGCGCCCACCCCTTTGAAACCATCCCGTAGCCTCATACAATTCCCCTTTTTTAAATTGAACGGCAGCTTAGCTATTTTTCAGGCGCGAACGGATAAGTTCACCCAGAAGGTCAAGCAGACCGAAACCGGCCGCGAGGGCCGCGAGGGCCGCCGCCTTCCCGCTGAAACCAACGTTCATGCATTCCTGCTTGATGTAAAAACCGATGACAATGACCACGGCCCAGATAAAAACCTTGTGCTCGCGGCTGAACCATACGCGCTGCCAGCAGAACGGCCACTTCTCACCCGCCTTGTACGGCGTCAACGCGGGCCACATCGCCGGAACTTTGGCAAGATAATCCAGGTACGCCGCGCCGAATTTATCCGTCAGCATCTTCTGCTCGTTACGGATGGTGCGCGTGTACACGGCCGCCATTATCGCGAAAAAGATCGTGCCAAGGATGAATATGCCCAGCAGGACGACCGCACCCAGGATGATCAACGCGGTGCCCAGGTACAAAGGATTGCGCACGAACGCGTAAGGACCGGATGTCGTCAGCCGGTCCAGCTTGATCGCGTAACCGTTCGACCACACGCGCACGGCCATCCCCGCGAGCATGAGGGCCAGCCCCACGACGGCAAAACGCCCTTCCGGCACCGTGAAGACCGCCAGGTACAACCCCATGGGATAAAGCACGGCGAAACGCAGGCGCAACAACCGTTTGATACGTTTTGATATGTAGGACATCACCCTTTGCCTTTCATGAGATTATCTTATGAATACCACCGCCAGCGCGTACGCCGCGTAAAAACCGCCGCCCCACAGCAGCACGGCGGGAGACAACCTTCCGCGGACATGGACCGCGCCCAGGACGATCGCCGCCGAAAGGAGGGCCAGCAGCGCCGAGGCCAGCGCGAGCCCCTCGACCTTCCAGGGCGTGAACAAAAGCCCGATGCTGACGGGGAACGTCGCCTGAAAGACCATGGCCCCGGTCATGTTCCCTACGGCCAGCGGGTCCTTGCCCTTGAGCATCCACGTGACGCTGTTGAACTTTTCCGGCAATTCCGTTGCCACCGGCGCGACCAAAAGCGCGAACAACAGCGGGCTCAGGCCGCACGCCGCCGAAACGACCTGCAGGTTCGCGACAAATATCGCCGCCCCCCAGACCATCAGGACCAGGGCCGCGCCCACCTGAAAAATGGCCCAGGCAATGGGCTGTTCGCGGTCCTCGATCCAGCCGAACCGGACGGGGAGCTTCACAATGTGCAGCCCTTCAAAATGCTCCAGCCCGGCGCTATCAGCCGATACTGTCTGAAAAACATAATACCCGTACCCGGCCAGCAAAAGCACCGCCAGCGGCACCGTGACCGCGTGCCCGAAAATGACCGGCAGAATTATCGCGGCGGCGTACATCACCAGGAAGAACGACAGGTCGCGTTTAAGCGTCGGGCATTCCGCCTTCACCTCATGGCCGCGCCGGCCGGCGCGCGCGCCCAGCACGGCGGTGGTCCCGATCAGGAAAAACCCGACGGTCGCCAGCATGAACGGCGCCCCGAGGATCGCGCCGACACCGATCTCATGCGAAGCGCTGCCGCCACGCGCGAAGATCGCCACCATGGGCAGGATCGTCTCGGGCAAAGCCGTCCCGATCGCCGCGAGGATACTGCCGACCACGGCCTGCGAAAACGACAGCCGGCGGCCCACCAGCTCGATGCCGTTGGTGAACCCCTCCGCCGCCAGCAATATCATCGCCAGGCTCAGAAGAAGAAAAAATGCCGCGCCGATCACTGTCATAGTACGGAACCTTCCCTACACCAGGACAACGGACGCCTCGCCCACCTTGCGGCGCCGCAATTTCCTGACCGTTACCTTGAACCCGTCGGCCGTGATGATCTCCCCGCCCTCGAACGGAACATCCTTCTGGCGCAGGCACCAGTCCGTGAAACGCAATTTTTCATCAATACCCGCCGGCAAAGCCCTGCCGCTGGCCCGGGCCAGCGCCTCCATGGTGATGCCGCCCCCCACGATCCACCCGCCCGCGTACGGATGGATGTGCACGGGAAAATGGTCGAACTCATCCTGGATATCCCCCACCAGCTCTTCCATGACATCTTCCATCGTCATCATGCCGATGATGCCGCGGCTCACCGAGATGACCAGCATGATGTGCAGCGCTTCCTGGATCATGATCTCGAGCGCGGCCGCGATGGTCGTGTCGGCGTCAACGGAGCGTATCGGCCGAACGATCCCTTTCACCGTCGGATCGGACGGATTCAGTTTCAGGGCGGCCACGATATCCTTGAAATTGATGTAGCCCTGGATGCTCTGGCGGTCCCCTTCGACGGCGCAAACAGGGAAGCGCGTGTGCATGTCCATGTGCGCGCGGATAAGCGCGTCCGTGAGCGTCGCCGCGAGCGGGATCGTGCAGATGTCCCCCACCGGGATAATGATCTCCTTCACGCGCCGCGTCGACAACTGGGCCGCGGCCACGACGATCTTCTCCTCGCGCGCGCCAATGAGCCGGGAGGTGCGCGCCAGGGCCGCCGCCGCGTGAAGCTCGTGCAGGGCCGGCTCATCGCCGACTTTGGCGAACCGCTTGAAGAACACGGCAATGATCCACTTGACGGCGCCCTCAAGCAGGCGCACGACCGGGTTAAAAATAAAACACAAATTTTTCATCAACGGCGCCAGCCCGAGGCACACGCGTTCCCGGTTGTTCAAGGCGACCATTTTAGGAACAAGCTCGACGAAAATGATCGTGAATCCGCTGAGCGGGACCACCACCAGGAACAGCGAAATAATGTTCGCCGCCACGTGCGGCAGGTGAAAACGCTCGACCAGCAGCGGCGACACGAGGTCGGCCGCGCTCAACCCTCCGATAGCCGCCGCGATCGCGCCCAGCAGCGTGATCCCCAGCTGCATGACCGCGAGGCTGGCCTCCATGTTGTTCTTCATGAACACGGCCTCGGCCGCGCCCTTGACATGGCGATTCTCCAGGACCGCCAGACGCGCCTTGGAAACAGAGGCTAACGCCATTTCATACGCCACAAAAACAGCGCTGAACGCCATCGTCAAAAGGATCAACGCGAGCTCAAAAAGGATCATCATTTTTGTTTCTTCTCAGCCTTGGCCCACTCGTCCTTGAGCGTCACGGTGCGATTAAAAACTTTTTTCTCGGGCGTACTGTCCTGGTCGACGCAAAAATAGCCCAGCCGCTCGAACTGGCAGACATCCCCCGGCTTCACGCCGCCCAGGGACGGTTCGGCCTTCGCGGCAGCGACCGTCAGTGACGCGCGATTGAAATAATTCTTGTAGTCCTGCCCCTCGGGGATCGCGTTAAGGTCTTCGACCGTGAAAAGCCGCTCGTAAAGCCGGGCTTCGATATCAATGGCGCTTGCGGCCGCGACCCAGTGGATCGTCGACTTGACCTTCCTGCCGTCGGACGCGTTGCCGCCGCGCGTGGCGGGGTCATAGGTGCAACGCAATTCCACGGGCTCTCCCGTGACAGGGTCCTTGACCACGCGTTCACATTTGATGAAATACGCGTAACGCAGGCGCACCTCGCGCCCCGGTGCCAGCCGGAAAAATCCCGGCGGCGGGACTTCACGGAAATCATCCTGCTCAATGTAAAGGACCTTGCTGAAAGGGACCTTGCGCGTGCCGGCCGCGGGATCCTCGGGATTGTTCACCGCGTCCAGCTCATCGACCTGACCGTCGGGAAAGTTCTCGATCACGACCTTCAAAGGCCGCAGCACCGCCATCACGCGCGGCGCGGTCTTGTTCAACTGCTCGCGCACGCAGAATTCCAGGAGCGAGAGGTCGATCATGTTCTCAACCTTGCCCACGCCGATGCGACGGCAGAATTCCCGGATCGCGGGCGCGGGATAACCACGCCGGCGCATGCCCGAAATGGTCGGCATGCGGGGGTCGTCCCAGCCGCTGACGGCTTTCTCGCGGACAAGCTCCAGCAGTTTGCGCTTGCTCATGACCGTATACGTCACGTTCAGGCGCGCGAATTCGTACTGGTGCGGCAGATACTTCGGCAGGTCAAGTTCCTGGAGGATCCAGTCGTACAGCGGGCGGTGCACCTCGAATTCCAGCGTGCAGATGCTGTGCGTGATCCCTTCGATGTAATCACTGAGGCCGTGCGCGAAATCATACATGGGATAAATGCACCACGCGGTCCCGGCCTGGTGGTGCGCGGCGTGGCGGATGCGGTAAAGGATGGGGTCTCTCAGCCAGACATTGGGCGCGGCCATGTTGATCTTCGCCCGGAGCGTGCGCGTGCCGTTGGGGAATTCCCCGGCCTTCATCCGCGCGAAAAGATCAAGGCTTTCCTCAATAGGACGCTCGCGAAAAGGGCTGTCCACGCCCGGCTTGTCCGGCGCGCCGCGGAACTTTTCAGTATCCTCAGGGCTAAGGTCGCACACGTAGGCCTTGCCCTTCTTGATAAGGGCCACGGCGAAGGCGTGGATCTGTTCAAAATAATCGCTGGCAAAATAAGGATTGCCGTCGGGCTTAAGACCGAGGGCCTGGTCGGCCCAGCCGCCAATGAGCCAGCGCACGTCGCGGGTGATGGAATCGACGTATTCCACGTCTTCCTTGGCCGGGTTGGTATCATCCATGCGCAGGTTGCAGCGCCCCTGGTTTTCGCGCGCGATGCCGAAATTGAGGCAGATGGACTTGGCGTGGCCGATATGGAGATACCCGTTGGGCTCCGGCGGGAAACGCGTGACGATGCCGGGATAACGCCCCTCGGCGACGTGCTGGGTCACGATCTCGCGGATGAAGTCTCTCGACGGTGCTTCGCCGCCAACGGACGGCGGCACTGGATCATTTCCTGGAACAACGGCCATAGTATCCTTCCAATTAATATATAACTATATTAAGTCGAGGAATATTATATTGTTTGAGCCGGAAATAGCAAGGACGGTCTGTCCTGCGCGTATTGGGCGGGCGTAAATGTTTAGCGAGTTGAATTCCACCGAGCGTAGGGGCGGACCTTGTGTCCGCCCGATAAATGTGCCGGACATCATAAAAATGTATTCTCTGATGGGAGGACACAAGGTCCTCCCCTACGCACCAGCTAAACATCTACAGGCGGGCAGAGGGGGTAAAATACGGTCAGCGGATCAAGGCATTATGCAAAGTAGCCCTCTTCAACAAAGTCTTCGGCGCGCCCATGTTGTAGAGTTCAGTGATATCGGTAGGGGTCAAAGCGCGGTTGTAGATGCGGGCGTCATCGATGGAACCTAGAAACAATTGACTAGTGTAAATAGGCGATATAGCCCCAATAACCCACGGCTCCCTGGCTGTAATCAGTGGCATGACCGCAATATTCAAAGAACTTGCTTCCAATCCCCCATCAACGTAAAGATATACATTCCTGCCAACGGCATCACAAACACTTACAAAATGATGCCATTGATTATCAGTCCTGTCCACTGCTCCTACAATATAGAAATTATTTACCTCATCATTTGCTGTAAAAGTAGCAAAACCGTTTGGATCAGTCCACATCAGAATATATCGTTGAAGCTCACTTCCTTGATTAGTAATGTTGTCTCTTCTGAAAATATTGTGAAAAGTACTTTTCCCATTTATTTTAGCCCACGCGGCAAGCGTAAAACTTCCATTGGCAACAGTCGGAAGTGCGCCTGTTTCCGGTAAAGCTACATATTGAAAAGTCCCGTCAAAACTGAGCGCCCCACTCGCCCTGCCGAACCTGTCCGTCGTTGCTGTCGGCCCAACAATGGTGCCGTTATTGCCTTTGCCGCTGTAATCCGTGGCATTGCCATCAAGCTTCCACCACCCCACCAACCCGGTGACGATATCCGCGCGGGCGGGCGTGGCAACCAAAATAAAAAACAGGACAACAAGAAAGTTGCAGGCGGCGGCACCCGCGAGGATGCGCCCCAGGTCCTTGATCTTGAATATCCGCTCCGACAATTGTTTCAAATCATTCCCTCCAAAGATCGTCGCAACCTCACACCGGCAAATAAACTTTCAGCGTCGCGCCTTCATTCGGCTGGCCTTCGATCGTGATCCTGCCTTTATGGCTTTGGATGATGCCCAGGCTGATCGACAACCCCAGCCCTGTCCCCTTGCCGACCTCCTTGGTCGTAAAGAACGGCTCAAAAACTTTTTTGGCATTTTCCGCCGTCAGGCCTTTGCCGTTATCCGTGAACGCCACCACCAGCGCGCTGGCCGCTTTATCATGCGACACCTCGATCCGCAGTTTCTTCTGGTAGCCCGTGACGTTCAGCGCCCCCTGGTCGATCAGCGCCTGTTTTTCCTCCATTGAATCACGGGCGTTGGAAATAAAATTGATCCAGACCTGTTCGAGCTGGTGCGGCTCGCCCCTGACCAGCGGCAGTCCGGGCTCAAAAGACCTTGCCACCTCGATCCCGTGGATCCTCAGCTGTTCACCGAGCAGGAGCAGGGCCGCCTCAATGGTCGCGTCCAGTTCGATCATTTCAAAATCCCGCACTTCCTGGCGGGCGTACGTGCGCACGTGTTTGATCGTCTGGGTCATGCGCCGGACACTGCCCTCGATCTCCTTCAGGTTCGCCTCCAGCGTCTCCTCGGTGAACATGTTCTTCTTCATCAATTTCCGCATGATGGCGCACACAAGCCCGATGGCGTTGAGCGGCTGGTTGATCTCGTGCGCCATGCCCGTCGCCATCTCACCGAGCGAGGCCAGCTTGTCGCTCTGGATCAGCTGGGCCTTCATCTTGTTCATGGACGCTTCGGCCAATCTGCGTTCCGTGATATCATAGGAATAACCTATTGTGCCGACAACCTTCCCCTCGTGATCGAACATGGGCGATTTGAACGTTTCAAAATATTTATCGACGCCTTTATCCCGCACGATCTCTTCCGTGCGCTTGCGGGCGCGGCTTAACATGATCTCGTCATCATCCAGGCGATAGGCCTCGGCCAGGTGCCGGGGCCAGATGTCAAAGTCCGTCTTGCCATGGACATCATCCGGCGACGCGCAACCGCACGACGCCGCGAACATCTCGTTGACCACGATAAAACGGCCATCGGCATCCTTGAACCAAGCCAGGAACGGCAGGTTGTTCAAAAAAGCCTTCTGCTCGGAGAATTTTTTCTGGACCGCGTCCTCGGCCTGCTTGCGGGCGGAAATATCCGTGCGCGTGCCGAACATCACCCGCGGCCTGCCGTCGTCGAACCTGTAAACGACCTGCCCGCGGTCATGCACCCATACCCAGTGCCCGTCCTTGTGCCTCATGCGGGATTCACAGTCATAGGAAGGTATTTTCCCCGAAAAATGCCCCCACAGGAGCTCGCGGGAACGCATCACATCATCAGGATGCACCCGCGTTTCCCACGTCGCGATATTCACCGGAGCAAGTTCTTTGAGCGTGTACCCGATGACCTCGGCCCAGCGCTCGTTGAATACCGTCTCCCCGGTCTGGATATCCCACCGCCACGTCCCGGCCCTTGTTCCATCGACGACATTGACCAGGAGTTCATGCTGTTCCCGCAACGCCTCCTGTTCCTTCTTCAGTTCAGCCGTCCGCAAGCCGACCATTTTCTCGGCCTGATAACGGGCCATCATGAGGAAATTCAGGAAAAAGGCCGCCATCACCGTCAGCAATGTTCCGACCGGCAATAGCCAAGCGTAAGCGCGGGAAAAATTCCGTTCGATGAACGCGCTGCTGGGCACAATGATCACGCGCCACTGGCGGTCCGGGATCTCGAGGGGCATGACATAGGTCAGGAGGGGGCGCTGCCAGTCCACAACGCCGTCCCTGGCCACATGACGATAGAGAAGCTGTTCGCCCTCCGGCGCCGCGAGGTCTTCCACCAGGCAGGCCAGCCCTTCGGGCGGCATCCTCGAATAGACCCCTTTGAGAAAATCATCCGTGCTGTACGTGGCCAGGACAAACCCTTTCAAACTTTGTCGACGCTGTTCCTGCGTGCGCCGGGGCTGGTCTTTGGCATACACGGGCATAAAAAGAAGGACCCCCGTTTTTTTCCGCCCTTCCTGAAGGAGCTCGAGCGGCTGCGTAGCCACGGGCCGCCCTGTATCCCTGGCTTTTTCCATGGCCGCGCGCCGGAGAGGTTCAGAAAACAGGTCATAGCCCGACGCCGCCTCATTGCCCTTGAACGGTTCCAGGTAAAAAACGGGGAAATATTCCTCCCGGCCCAGCGCGACGATCTTTTTACCCGCGGCGTCTTTTTCACAAATATGGAACTCTTCCATACCGTCCTGCCGGGCGCTGCTTTCATAAAAAATACGCTCGCCGCGGGCCACCCGCGGGGCCCATCCAAACCCGCGGATCGGAACATCCTTCAGCAGAGGCAGGGTATACTGGTTGAATTCAACGCGTTCCACGGATTCCCGGGAATCCATGAACCGGCGCAAGCCGTCCAGGCGGTCGATCTGGCGGTCAAGTTCCTGAGACAGGACCTGGGCCCTGGCGATCGCGCGTTGTAAAAAGGCTGTCTTAAAATCATCCAGCGCGTTATGCCGCAGGTCCAGAAAAAGGCTGGCCGTCAATGCCAGGCCTACCCCTCCAACGATCGCCGCCATCCCCCATTCGACCAGGCCATCGAGTGTCCCGCCTTCATGGCTCTTGTGCATGGCGGCGATGAACCGGCGCCAGTAAACGAACATAAAAAGGACCCCGAAACAAATGATCCCCACGGGGACGATCCCTTTCAGACGCCCGCCCGCCACGCCATGCTCAAAACTGCGCGCGTTCTGATCAACGCCCAGCACCGCGACGAGTTCCCCGGTGCGCGCGTCGTTGAAAGGAACAAAGGCCGAAACCCACCGGCCCCACTGGTCCGTCGCCGGATCATCAACGACCGCTTTTTTTGTAACAAAAATATTTTTAAGTTTCGGCGTCACGCTGTCATACACCTGCCCGGGAGGCGACTCGTCCTTGCTGCCCGGCTCTTCGGAGTCCACCAAAAAAATGATCTTGTCATCCACCTGGCGCATGAGATAAATGAAGCGCGCATCAGGCATCACACTGCGCATATGCCGCAGGCGGGTCTTCAGTATCTGATACCCGGGATTATCAACATCCGCGGCGGAACCGGACAAATCCCTGACAAGGCCCGACTCGACAGTCATGAGCGCCTGCTGCGCGTTGTTCAAAAGCTGCGCCCGCTGGACCGCCGTTTCAGCCTGGCCCCGTTGTTCCGTCCACAACCATCCGGCCGCCAGCAGGACCATGATCGTCAGCAAAGCGCCTGCCATCAAATATTTCGTCAGGCGCGCCGCCGCGGGAGCGGTTTCCTGCAGATGGATCATTTCGCTGTAATGCCAAAGCATCACGCCCAGCCCGCACGCGGCCAGCGGGCACAAGATCGAGACAGCAAACGCTTCCGTCACGGCATACACCGCCATCGCGCCTGCCGCAACGAACAGGCTCAGGCCAAGGCGCTTCTCTTCACGCGACAGACGCCAGAGCGCGAGCGCCGCCAGCAGCCCCGCGCTGATGCCAAGCGCGTAACCGATCGTCGCCTCCAGGCGCTCAACCCCGTTCGAGGCATCAAGCCAGATCACAAGCATGATAGGAATATAGATCCAGCTGCCGATCTTCGCGTATTTCAGATGCCCGCACAAAGAGCGCCCGAATTCGAAAAGACAGACGAATGACGCGCCCAGCGCGGCAAGGCGGACCCATTGGAAGAGCTCCGTGTCCCCCAGGCCCAGCGACAGCATTTCGAGCCATTCATTGATCCCGTGGATCAGGCCGAATGCCGCGAGCCAGTTCCAGAATATCTGTGCCTTGTTCTTCCGGTGCAGGGAGCGGCAGGTGGACGCCAATAGGACAAAAGCAAAGCCGTAGATGAAAGAGATATAATCCATCTGGCCCGCGAACAATTCACGCATCAATCAAAACTCCAGCTATACCGGTAATAAAAAAACCTTTATTGCGGATACTTTTCCAATGCCGCGGCTTTGGCGATGAATTCCTCAATATATGCCTGGCCCGTCACATTAACGCCCAGCATCGCCGCCCGCTGCTGATTGACAATGACAGCGCCCCGCGTTGGCGCGATGACGGCAATATCCGCCGGAGCCTTCTTTTGGTGAAGGATCATGTCCGCCATCCGGCCGGCCTCATAGGCCTGTTTGTACCCGGAATCATCCACCGTGAGAAGCATCCCCTCCTGAACAAACTGCTTCTCCGGAGAAGCTTCAGGTCTTTTGATATGCGCCAGATACCAGGCACCCGCCTGCAGGGAATCCACCGCGGCGCCTTTATCATCCTTGAGGGTCCCGTGGTTGACAACGAAGAAAGCGTCCACCCTGCCCGCGAGTTCCTGCGCCTTGTCCTGCCACTCCGAGAACGAATTGGTCGCGGCCTGGTCCGCCAGCTGCAGGGGCAACTGCCCTTCCTGCGCGAGCCGGGCGATCTCCCTGGATTTGGCCCGGCCGGTCTCCGACCCGTCGGAAAGGATCGCGAAGGTCTTGATGTCCGGATAAAGTTTTTTCAGCGTTTCCAGCGCTTCCTTGAAATAGCCCGACTGGTACACCCCCGTCACGTTATGCCCGGGATGTTCCTTGCTGTCGAGATACCCGTAGGCCAGAGGATTGAAATCGACCCCCCAGAACACGACCGGCACCGCCGTGTTGACCAGATACGCGCCGATGAAATTCGTCGCGTTGTCATCGCCGAGCAGGACAAGGTCCGGCTTGAACGCGCGGATATCGCTGACAATACCCGCCGTCGTGACCGCGATCTCGTCTTTCTTGTTCCTGCGCTTGGTGTCCATCCACGCTTTTTTTATCACCACCCTCGCCGTCTCAACAAGGTCATTCTTCGTGTACTCCCCGGCCTGCTGGTCATTATCCAGGAATTTGAAATCCCGCAGCGCGGCGCACAACCCCTTGTTCGTGTCCTGCGACCAGAGGTATTCGCGATGATAACTGCTGACGACAAAAATACGCAGCTTGCCCTCTTCCCCGTAAGACACGGGAACCATGCCTGTCACGCACAGGATAAAAATGCCCGCAACCGCCCATAGTTTATTCATAACGTCTCCTGATTTATTGCGCAACCCCGCCCAACCCCTTGGACCGTATAAAATTTTCCTTCCTGCGCTCAAGGGACTCCTTAAAACTCTTCAAATCCGCCAGCATGGCATTCTGGAATTCATTGATCTTTTTACTGGCCGCCTCGTACCCCCGCAATCTGACCTGGGTGAACACCTCCTGGTCGAACTTATCGGCTTTTTTCATGAACCGGCCTAAATTCTGGAAAACATACCATTCCAGGTACATGTTCTTTATTGACATCTCCTTGTTCTGTTTCTCCTCAAGAAGACCCTTGTAGCTGCTCTCTATATTTTTGTCGAAGCCCGTCAGCTGGGGATCATCCCGCGTCTGAAGGCCCTGCTGATAAAGCCCGGCATACCGTTTGACCACATCGTTCAGGACCCTGAAACTCCTGACTTCCTTGATTATTTTGCACTTCAGCAACAGTTGGCGCTGGTCCACTTCCTTTTGTTTTTCCTTCTCCTGGGCGATCTGCTGTTCAATAAGCTTGATATACCGCTCGGTAAGCTTATATTCAGCCACCTGGTCCTGGACATTATAGAACATCGCCAGCGCTTCACGCCATCTCCCCAGGCGGTACAGGGACGCTCCCCACAAATAGTCATCTTCCGTATCCCTGAAATGCTGCACGTTGCGGGTGTGCTGATATTCTCCCTTTATTTTCCTCAATGCGTCGACCTGCGCCTTCAGGGCATTTTCCAGATCATCGTCCGGGGCAGCTTTAACGGGGGCAACCTTGGCTGGATCGGCCTTAACAGGCTCAGCCTTGACATGGTCCGCCGCCAGGCCATCCCCGGGAAAGAACAAAAGGAGCGCGGCAATGCCGATCACTGATAAAAACAATTTCTTCATAGCACCAGCCTCAAACGACTTATCGCGAGCGCGTCAATACGCGCCCCTTCACATATGCACCGGAATAACAGGCGCGACGGGCACGCCGGGAATTGAGACCGGCGGCCGCGGAAGCGGTACCCCGGAACTGTTCACCGGAGGGATATTTTTCCACACATACATGTTCTTTTTCTTCTCATACCGGAAAAAATCTTCCAGGGAAGAATACATATATCCGTTGAATATCTGTGTCGCGGTTGATGCCTGGTACGTACTGCCACTGGCCATGGTCAGGCCATTGGCATTGTAGGTCTCGTTGGTTATGGTCATGGTACCATTAACCGTAACCGTGCTGATCGCATTCCAACTGCCGTCAACACTATTAAAGCTATTGGACAAAGCCGACCTGTATAAAGAATTGAATGGCACCATATGACCTGTCCCGCTGGCCTGGAAATAATTCAGGCTCGAATTCACGAAAGGATCAAAACTGAGCCCGAAGATCAAAAACCCGTTATTGTTGCCCGAATCCACGCAATCTACCAGGCAATTAATGACCGACCCGCTAACATTATGACCGTCCTGAACATCCAGGAAGCTCGTATATCTTTCCCCCTGAGGATCAATGGCCCACTGAACACCCGCGATGGAAGATCTCAGGCGCAGCTCGCCACTCAGGCTCCCGTGAAGCGTCAGGTCACCCCGCACGACCTGCGTCTGGCCCGCCCCCAGTATCAACGTATCGGGTTGCGTCACTTCCTTGATCAAATTATAAAACGTGCTCGACCCAAGTATCGCCTGGTCCTTGCCGTCAAAGATGACCGTTCCTGTCCCCGCGTTGAAGGAGCCCTGATCATTCCACTGCCCGCCAACGTGGATATCAAAACTGCGGCTGTCCAGCTGACCTGAAAGGATCGAAAGGTCATGCCTCACCGTCAGCGCGTTCGGCAGCTGGAAGATATCCAATGAAGGATCGGTGCCGTCAATGACAAGATTATAATAATCACAATTTATGAGGACATACGTATGCTGGACGCCATCGCCCAAATAATGCCATGTCCCGGCCGCCGCTTCCTGGACCAATCCTGATATGGCCTCATTGCCATACAAGGTCACTGTTCCGGCATTATACAATATCGCGCCTGTCATTTGCCAACTCTTACCGTTCAATTCAAACGTCCCGGCCGCGTTGCTGAACCTGTGGGTCACGGTGAGCAACGCGTTGGCCAGCTTCAATGTCCCGCTGCCGGAATGCGTCAGGTCGTAGAACGTCAGGTTCGCCGCGTCCATGACCTGCGTGCCGGCGCCATTGAATGTCACCGTGCTCGTGCCGGGAATATAACTGCCGCCCGATATGGTCCAGTTGCCGCCAATGCTGACATTCTCCGCGTTCAGGTCAAAAATACCCGCGATATTGTTAAAGTCATGGGCCATGCCCAATGAGGCGTTCACCAGCTTCAGCGTCCCGCTGCCGGAATGCGTCACATTATAGAAACTCTGGCCGCCGGCATCAAGGGACTGAATCCCGGCGCCATTGAACGTCACCGTATTCGTGCCGGCAACAAGGGTGCCGTCCGGCATCAGCCAATTACCGCTGATCGTGATATTTTTTCCGTTCATGTCAAAATTTCCAACGGCATTGGTAAGGTCATTGACCACAACCAGCGGCGCGTTCACAAGCCGCAATGTCCCGCTGCCGGAATGCGTCACATTATAGAAATTCTGCCCCCCGGAATCCAATGCCTGCGTCCCCGTGCCATTAAAGTTCACCGTCCCTGAATTCGTATCAAGCAGGCCGCCCGCCTGGACCAGGTCCCCTGATAGGCTTAATGTTCCCGCAGGCGCTGTGAATGTGCCTTGAGATAACGTCAGATCCCCGTTGACCGTAACATCACCGATCGCGCTCCAGCTGCCGCCGACCCCGTTAAAATCAAGATTGTTATACGTATCGCCAAGATTCAACCCGGCATATGCTGCGGTGCCGTTATAAAGGACGGTCCCGTGCGCGGCATCCATGACAAGCCCGGTGACCGTTTCGCCACCCCGCGCCTGGATGGTCCCGTTGTTGGCGACGGTGACGCCGGTCATCGTCCAGCCCAGGCCATTGAGGTCAAATGTCCCCGCCGCGTTGCTGAAGGTCGCGCCGCTGTTCAAGGCCAACGCGTGGCCCGTCAACCGCAATGTGCCGGCGCCGGAATGCGTGAGGCTATAGAAGCTGGAATTACTGACGCCTCCCGTATCCAGCGTTTGTGTGCCGCTGGGGGCCGTAAACGTTACCGCGTTGGTGCCGGGCGTGAATGTCCCGCCGCTCTGCGCCCAATTGCCCGACACATTGAACGTTCCCGACGGCGAGGTCAACGTACCTGAAGACAACGTCATATCCGTCGTTGTCACCATCCCCGATGACCCGGTGAAGGTGCCGCCATTTACAATTAACCCGCCGTTGAATGTTTGCGCCGCCGTTGATGCCTGATACGTCCCGCCGCTGACCGTTGTCAACCCTGTCACGGCCGTTGTTTGCCCGTTAGCGTCATAGGTCCCGTTGGCGACGTTCATTGTTCCATTGACCGTCACACTGGCCAGCGCCTTCCAGCTGCCGCCAATGCCATCAATAACAAGATCATTGTACGCGGTCCCCAAGTTAAGCGTCGCGCCCATTGACGTGCCGTTATAGGTAACGATCCCGTGCGTGGCATCCATGACAAGCCCGGTGACTGTTTCACCGCCCTGCGCCTGGATGACCCCGGAATTGGAAAGCGTGGCACCCGTCATGGTCCAGTTCTGCCCGTTCAGGTCAAATATCCCGTTGCTGTTGGTAAAACTATGGGTCACGGTTAACCCCGCGCCGGTCAACTGCAATGTCCCGGCCCCGCTATGCGCAAGGTCATAAAAAGATGCTGTCCCGGCTCTAAGGGCTTGCGCACCCGTGCCGTTAAGCGTCACGGTATTGCTGCCGGCAACGAACGTGCCGCCGTACAAGCTAAAGTCCCCGCTGTCAAAGAATCCGCCGCTGCCACTGACAAATGTCCCCTTGGACTGGAACCATCCGCTGTCCCTCACGGTCACGGTATTCGCGCCGCTTTGCGTGATGGTCCCGATATAACGGGAATAAATGATCACACCGTTAACATCGATGTTGGTGTCGATCGTAACGTTCTTGATGGATATATTGGTGAACTCCGCAACATCGCCGTTGCCCGGCGCCACCCCGCCCCACCAATTGGCGTCCGTTGACCAGTTATTATCACTGCCCCCGCCGGACCAGGTGAACGGCGTCGGCGCTATAAAATTCCAGCCATAGGTGCTGTCCCCTTCAACACAACCTGTCGTGCAATTAATGGTCGCTCCGGGATTGGTTGAATAGGACACATCAAGATAACTGAGCACGCGGCTGCCCGTGGGATCAATGAACCATTGCGCCCCGCTGATGGAGGGTGCCAGCGTCAACCGGTGGCCCACGATCCCGTTCAACGTTAACGTGCCTGTCACAGTCGTGGTCTCTCCCGACGGGAAAGTCAGCGCCACCGCACTTGTTACGGATTTGGTGAGATTATAGAACGTATTGCTGCCCGTGATCGCCTGGCTGCCGCCGTTCAATGTTACGGTGCCCCCATTGGCGTCGAACGTGCCTCCCGCGCGATGCCAGTTGCCGGACACATTCATATTACCGCTGGGCGCGGTCAGCGTGCCGGAAGAAAGCATGAGGGCGGTCGTTGTGACGGTCCCCGTTGACCCGGTCAATGTGCCGCCATTGATGGTCAATCCGCCATTGAATAATTGCGTCGCTGTCGAGGACTGGTACGTCCCACCGCTGATCGTGACAAGGCCCGTCACGGCCACCGTCTGCCCATTGGCATCAAATATCCCGCTGCTGTTCGTCAGGAGCCCGGCCACCGTCAAACCATGTCCGGTCAGCTGAACGATGCCGCTGCCGGCAATAACAATGTCATAAAAGCCGGTGCCGTTGGGATCAAGCGTCTGTGTCCCTGCGCCATTAAAATTCACGGTACTGCTGCTATTGACAAACGCGCCACCGCTCTGTGACCAGTTGCCCGACACGTTGAATACGCCCAAGGGGGCAATGAGTGTCCCTGAAGAAAGTGTTATATCGGTCGCCAGCACAGACCCTGATGAGCCGGTGAATGTCCCGCCGCTGACCGTCAACCCGCCATTGAACCTCTGCGTTGCCGTTAACGCCTGGTACGTGCCGCCGTTGACCGTGGTCAGGCCCGTCACGGTCGTCGTCTGGCCGTTGGCATTGTAGGTCCCGTTGGACACGGTCATGGCGCCATTGACCGTGATACCCCCGGCCATATTCCAGACACCGCCAACGCCGTTAAAATCAAGGTTGTTATAAATTACGCCCAGATTAAGCCCGGTATACGCCGTGGTGCTGTTATACCTCACGGTCCCGTGCGTGGTATCCATGACAAGTCCCGTGAGGATCTCATTGCCCCGCGCCTGCAAGATGGCCGTATTGGAGAATGTAGCGCCGGTCATAGTCCAGTTCTGGCCATTCAGGTCAAATATCCCCGCCGTGTTAGTGAACGTCGCCCCGCTGTTCACGGTCAACGCGTGCCCTGACAACTGCAGTGTGCCCGCGCCGGAATGCGTGATGCTGTTGAAATTGG
>CAIUQE010000009.1 GCA_903901225.1 Candidatus Omnitrophota bacterium | reverse complement strand
TTCCTTGTTCATCGCGCCGGATAAGGGTTATGCAAAAGTCCTGATCAGTTGAGCTTGCTAATGGGAGTATGTATCGGGCGATCCACACTAACCCGTTGATCAAGAATGCTCTTTCTTACCCACAGATTCTGCTAAAGAGCCTCATTTATATATTTTCAATTTTAAGGCCGGTGATGTCGATGTCGGGACCGAAAATGTTTTTTCGCAAGTTATTGTTGTTCGTGCCGGTGGTCTTACTGATAGTGATCGTCAATGCCATTGGGGATCCCGCGCATCTTTTTTTTAATAACCAGTATGAAAAGAAATTGGCCCGGCTTCTTTTGTCCGGAAAGAATGCGCTGAATGTCGAGGATTTTGATGAAAGAGGCTTGCAGAAGGCGTATGTTCAGGGGCTGAAAGTGCCCAAGGATCTGGTGATACTCGGATCGAGCCGTTCCATGCAGCTCGGGCAGGAACAGTTCCCGGGGGAAACGGTATTTAACAGTTCGGTCTCAGGCGGAGCATTGGAAGACTATATCGCGATCTACCATCTTTACAGGGAAAGAGATCTGATCCCGCGGGAGATTGTTTTAGGGATCGATCCATGGGTGTTCAATGCGCATCATGGGCAGCAACGTTGGAAGAATATATTTTCTGACTACAAGAAAGGGATGTCCGAGATCTCATGCGATGTGACCGGACGCCGGCGTTTCGGAGGAGCGGCCAATCGTTTCTTGCAGGGAGCGGAGTTGTTTTCGGTTGTTTATTTCCAGGCATCGTTAAAAAGCATTGCCCAGCGAATGGCCGGGAAGCCGGACATGTTCAGCGCCGTTACCGTTGATCTTGCGGACCTTCCCATCAAGAGGGCCGATGGGGCCTATCATTATGGCAGGGATATACGCTTGCGCCCGATCGCCGAGGTCGATCGGGATGTGCTGAAGAGCGTCGGGGGAAATAATATTTATTCCCTTGGGGAGTATTCCAGGCTTGATCCCCGATATTTGCTGATGTTCGAGAAATTCGTTCAGAGGCTGCGCGATGATGGGGTCAAGGTGTCGCTCTATTTGCCGCCGTATCATCCGCGCGTGTATCAGGTCTTGTCGACTGATCCGAAATACACAATGGTCCTGGCGTCGGAACAATACCTGATCTCATTTGCCCGGCGCAATAATATCAAGGTTTTTGGATCGTATGATCCTTCGGTGTATTCATTGACGCATGACGGGTTCTTTGACGGGATGCATTCACAGCCCGAGGCTGTCGCGAAGTTGTTCGCGCGCCCGCGGGCGCTTTAACAGGGGCGAATATATTTAAGGGGGAACAAGATGGAAAACGTTTCAAAGAAGAGCAGGATTTTGTTCATTTATACGAATATTAACGGGTTTCATGACGATTGTTATTCTTTTGGATTAGCCTCTATCATGAGTTCCTCCCGGGCGGCAGGTTATGAATGTAAGATACTGATCATCCGGTCGCGGGATGAGTTTAAACATGTGACCGCGGAAATAAAGACGTTTTCGCCACATGTCGTCGGTTTTTCTTCCGTGTCTTCACAGTTCCATTTTGTCAAGGAACTGGCACACAAGATCAAAGAAGTGGATCCTGGCATCATGACGGTGTGTGGCGGTGTTCATCCAACGATCGCGCCCGCAAGTATTTTGGAGTCCAAGCATCTTGATGTCTTTTTCATGGGTGAATCGGAAAAAGCATTTGTAGAATTCATGAATTGTGTAGAGCAGGGGAAGGATTGGAAAACAACGCCGAATATCGCGTATGGCGTCAATGGGAAACTGGCGCAAAATGGCCTTATGCCTTTGATTGAAAATCTGGAAGAACTTCCGCCGCCTGACCGCGAAGTTTACCCTTTTGGAGAAACAATAAAAAATATTGGGTATGCCACGTTTTTATTTTCCAGAGGATGCCCGTTTTCATGTTCCTATTGCAGTAATCATGCGATTGCCAAACGATATGGAAGGATCAGCAACATCCCCCGTTATCGTAGTCCTGAGGCCAGCATCCGTGAGATCGAAGAGACAAGGGAAAGATTCGGTATGGAGAAGATCATGATCACGGATGATCTTTTTGGACTTGATAAGAAATGGCGGAAAGAATTTTGTGAAAAGTACAAGCAAAGGATCGGGATACCCTTCATGTGTTTCTTGCGCGCGAATGTGGTGGATGAGGAATTTGCCGGTTTGTTAAAGGACGCGGGTTGTTACAGGGTTTCGATCGGTGTGGAGTCAGGCAATGATTTTGTCCGCAACAAGGTCATGAATCGACAGATGCCAAGGGACATGATCGTTAAGGCGTTCCGTGCGGCACAAAAATTCGGGTTGGAAACAAATGCTTTGAATATCATCGGTGTGCCAGGAGAAACAGAAGAAATGATCCTGGATACTATCCGGCTTAATCAGGAATTAAAACTTACGTCCAGTGGCGTTAATATTTTTTATCCTTATAAGGGCACGGTCCTTGGAGACCGGTGTTTTGATGAGGGCCTTGTTGATGAGAAGCTTTACAATATGTTTTCCAATGAACGCAGGGATTCAGTATTGAAATATTCGAAGGAATTCAGGGGAAAGTTACGTTATTATCGTGATAATTGGGAAGATATAATTTATAACAAGCATTGGTTTAAGCGTTTGTTAAATACTTTCAAGCGGACTTATGTAGGAAAAAAGTTGGTGCGTGTCAAAAAGATATTTTTGCCGAATGTCCAGTTGATCAAGTAATAATTCAGGCTTATGAGTTAAGCAGGGGTGTTTATGAAAGTTGCCGGCATCATTCCCGTTCGTCTTGAATCATCGCGTTTACCCGAGAAAGCATTGGCTTATATTTGCGGCATGCCCATGATCGGGCATACGTATTGCCGCGCGCGCATGTCACCGGCTTTGGATGAGCTTTATGTGGCAACGGACAGCGAACGGATCAAGGCCGTGGTCGAGGGGTTTGGCGGCAAAGTGATCATGACCAGCCGTGCGCATAAGACAGGGTCTGACCGTATCGCGGAAGCGGCGAGGAAGATCGAGGCGGACATTATCGTGAATATCCAGGGAGATGAGCCGTTGCTTAACCCGGATCATGTGACACGGGCGGTGGACGCGCTTGAGGCTGATCCGGCGGTCCAGGTTGCGGTTTTGGTCACGCCCTATGAGGTCAAGAACAGCGGTTCTGATATCAAGGCTGTCCTGGACCTTCATGATTTCATCATGTATTGCTCGCGGACAGATTTGCCGAGCGAGGCCCGCACGCCGGTCAAGACCATGTGGAAGATGAGTTTCATTGTCCCTTTCCGCAAAGCTTTCCTTTTTCAATATACGTCATGGGAGCAGACCCCCCTGGAGAAGGTCGAGTTCAATGAGTACCTCAGGATATTGGAGAATGGACACAAGATCAAGGCGGTCCGTGTGGCGCACGCGGATATCAGTGTCGACACTCCGGCGGACCTTGAGGTTGTTCGCGGTCTTATGCGTAAAGATAAACTGGTTGAACAATACAGAAAAGGGTGCGTATGACGAGCAAGGCAAATGGCATTAAAGATAAATTGATGGCGGGCAAGAAAGTATTGGGATCGTGGTGCAGCATCCCTTCGACGGGTCTTGTTGAAATTATTGCTCACAGCGGGCTGGACTTTATCGTCCTGGACGCGGAGCACGGGCCGCTCGGTATGGAAACAGCCCAGGACATGGCGCGCGTGGCGGAAGGATGCGGCCTTGTTCCGCTGGTGCGTGTCCCGACCAATGAAGATCATGTTATCCTCAGGGCGCTGGATATCGGCGCCCACGGGGTCCACATCCCTCATGTGGCGACATCCGGTGACGCGCAACGCGCGGTCAAATATTCCAAATATCATCCTCTGGGAGAACGCGGTTATTCGCCTTTTACCCGGGCGGGAAGTTACGGCTTAAGGGCGCCGACGCATGCTGAGGAGGCCAACAAGAACACCATGGTCGTGGTGCATATTGAGGGGGTCGAGGGCATACGGAACCTGAAGGATATTGTGAAGGTCAAGGGGCTTGATGTTGTTTTCATCGGCCCGTATGATCTCTCGCAATCTTTGGGCAAGCCGGGGCAAACGAAAGACGAAGAAGTTGTCCGTCTTGTCCGGTCAAGCGCCAAGCTCATCCAGGATGCGGGATTGGTCTATGGTTCGTTCGCCGGGGACAAGGAATATTTTGACATCCTGTGTGAGAGCGGGGCCCGGTATCTGACATACATGCTGGATACGACCATTGTCCTTAATGCCTATCGCGACATCATTAAAGATTTGCGCAGGCGTGCTCTTTGAACCTGGGATCAGATGATAGAGGATGGATGCCATGACAAGATTTGAGGTTGCGAGTTCATTGTTCGACCAAAGGAAACTTTTCAAGCTGGTGTGCGGCGCCGGCAATGAAGATGCCCTTGAGGTTGAAAAGCTTGTTTTTATTTATACGCTCGCTGGGGCAAAATTATTTGACGTGTCGGCGAATGTGGATGTGGTCAGGCATGCGATGCAGGGCATCGATAAAGCGCAGGCTTATGCGGCAAAGTTAGGGCGGAAGATCATGATCCGTCCTTTCATCAATGTCAGTATTGGCATGGCGGGCGATCCTCATGTCCGCAAGGCCTTTATTACGGTGGCCTGCGTCAAATGCGGGCAGTGCCGCAAGGTTTGTCCCCAAATGGCGATCGAGGAAGAGATCGTCGTCATTCAGAAGAAGTGCATCGGCTGTGGTATTTGTGCGGCTGTATGTCCGGTCGATGCCATCAAATTCCAGCACCAGGACCGTAATTTAAAGTCCCTGTTGCTGGAGTGCCGGCAGGCGGGTGCTGAGCAACTGGAGTTGCACGCGGCGGTGACGGATACGGATGTGATCGCGGATGAGTGGCGCATGGTCAACGAGATCATACCGGATAATTATGTCAGCATGTGCCTCGACAGGCTCAATTTGGGAAATACCCAGTTCATGGACCGTGTCAAGAAAGCGCGCCTGGTTTCCGGTGAGCGGTTCATCGTTCAGGCTGACGGTGTCCCGATGAGCGGCGGCGCGGATGATTTTAACACGACGCTGCAGGCCATAGCCGTGGCGGACGTGGTCATGAAAAGCGGTGTCAAGGTCAGGGTCCTTTTGTCAGGGGGGACCAACAGCCGCACGGCGGAACTGGCTGATCTGTGCGGTGTCAGGTTCGATGGCGTTGCTATCGGCACTTTCGCGCGCAAGATCATCAGAAAAGATATTGAAGCCGTTGATTTCTGGGAGAAGGCCGTCCATATTGAAAATGCGGTCAGGATCGCGGATCAACTTGTCCATGACAATATCGGTGAGCCGATATGGTAGATATTTCAGTCAACGGAAATGTGATCAAGGGCGTGAAGCTGTTCTGTTTTGATAAGGACGGGACTTTGATCGACCTGTACCATTATTGGGCCAACATGGTCGCTTTGCGCGCGGAAGGTATTTGCAGGCATTATCATTTTGACATGGATCTCGACAAGAAGGCCATGATGCTTGCCATGGGCGTGGATGTAGCCCGGCAACGTTTGTTGCCGCAAGGGCCTGTGGGGATCCTGCCGCGTTCTTTCGTGCAGGCAGCGGCTGAGGAATATGTTGTCACAAAGAATGGGGAAAATGCCCAGGAGGTTTGTTTCCGGATCTTTAAGGACGTGGATGAATTTTCCGCGCGGCAGCTGTCCATGTTTATCAAGCCCATTCCCGGAGCGGTGGCGTTGCTCCGGCAGATCAAGGGACTTGGGGGCCTGATCGCGATCGCGACGACGGACAGGACCGATCGCGCGTGGGTGGCCATGAAATTCCTGGGTGTTGAGGCGTTGATCGATATTGTTGTCGGGGCCGATCAGGTCAAGAACTCCAAGCCCGACCCTGAGATGCTCCAGCTCATTTCCGGAAAGACAGGGATTGCGCTCAAGGATATCGTGATGGTGGGGGATGCCGAGACCGATGTGCGCATGGGGCTGCAGGCCGGGGTGAAGGCTGCCATTGGTTTGTATGCGGGCATAACTTCCAAAGAAAAACTATTATCCCTGACGCCGTATGTTGTTGAAACGGTCGCCGATATCCGCGTGCAAGGAGCTTGATCCTGAAACACATATTTTTTTGCTTTCCAATAAAAAGGGCGGCATGATCGTTCTTATCGGTGAAGAAGTCGCTGACAGCAGGATAAGGCACATCGTTAAGGCCGAAGGTGTCACGCGGCTTTTTTATATGGGAGATGATTATTCCCGCCTTGCTTCCCTGGCCGCCATTGGGGCATTCAAGATCGAGGGGATTGGTTGCCGTTGCCATGAGGCGGCCAAAACATTACGACGCCCTTTCATAGACCGTGTTGCCCTGCTGTTTGACGGCAACAGCAAGCTTGACCGGGCGGCAAACCGCATCCTTGAGAAGAACACTCTTGTTAACAAATTTTTCCTGATGGTTTGCCGGTTGAGGGTCGCTCGCGACCTTATCGGCAAGATGAAAAAGGAAGAGTGCGTTGCCTTCCTGGGAGATGACCGGGCCCTGCTTGCGGCGATCGCGGACGAAGCGCTCGCTCAAGGTGCCGCGGTCCGAACGCATCGGTCATGGGCACCCCTGGCTTACGGAGAGATAAAGGGCGCGTCTGGACGGTGGGTGGGCGTTTTCAAGTATTTACTGCGTTCCTGCATCATGCATGTGCTTGCCATGCGTTTAAGCCAACAGGTTCCTGCGGCGCCGCTGGAAGGCAAGGTTTATGCCATTCATACCTGGGGCGATCAGAATTGTTTTGATAAGGACGGGAAGTTGGTAGACAGGTATTTTCCGGGCTTGGCCTTGTGGCTGGTCAAACAGGGCTACCGGGTGCTCTATTTTCCCGAGATGGTCAATGTTTCTGTCCGTGATTTTTTCAAGACAATGAAGAAACTCCTGGCTTCAGGAAGTCAGGGGATCTCTGTTTTGCCGCGTGAAGCCTGTTTGACATGGAGCGATCATGTGCAGCCGCTTCGCGTTATGTGGCGGAGCAGAAAAGCAGTCGTTGGGAAAGTGCTGGTCGATGGGATGGATGTCACAAGGCTCCTGCGGGCGCAGATTGGGTCTTTGGCTATTGAGGAGGCTGTTCTTAATTATTATTTTGTCAGGAATTTATCGGCCAGGAACGTCAGGATCGACCATTTTTTGGATGCGTTTGAATATATGCTGCCGGAGCGCCTGTTCCAGCTGGGGTTTAAGGAGCATTACCCCTTGACGCGCACCATCGGACATCAGCACTTCGCCCTTTCGCCGAATTTGTTGTGCTCGTTCGTTTCAGCCTGTGAGCTGGCTCGCCTGGCTTTGCCTGACCGGATCGTAAGCAACGGGAATTATTATAAAAAGATCCTTGAGCAGGAAGGTTTTCCCGGAGAAAGACTTCTGACAGGGCCGGCGCTGCGCTATAAACATTTGATGGCGGACACGCCCGATCTAAGCCAGCGGCCTGCGGGTAAAGATTTTACCGTACTGATCCCGCTTTCTCTGGACATGTCCTCCAACCGTGAAATGGTCCTGAAAACGTATGCGGCGCTTAAGGATATGCCGGGTTTAAAATGTATTTTCAAGCCGCATCCGATGATGCGTGAAAAGGATTTGAATGACCTGTTCAGTTCTGTTATTTTAAAAGATTGGATGACGGTCGTCAAAGGGGATATGAAAGCGCTCCTTGAATCTGCGGACATCGGGATCGTGCTCGCATCTTCGGCTGTCCTTGATATTGTTTTTTCAGGGAAACCCTGCATTAAAGTTGGCTGTGAGACCAATATCAATATTGACCCGTTGGGCTGGGATGATCAAAGTGGCGCGTGTTATGCTCCTGAGGAGATCAAACAATGTTTGCAGGGGATGATGCGCGATTATCTTTCTTATAAGCACAAAGCTGTGCTTTACGCGAATGAGCATCGCCGGGAATATTTCGGGCCGGTCCAGGATGAGACCATGAAGGCTTTTTTGATCTGATATAAAGCGGTTGGGGAATTTACGTATGATACGTTTATCGAAGTCTGTTGTTGGTGCACGGGAGAAAGAAGCCGCGGGCAAGGCGATCGATGACGGCTATCTGGGTATGGGGAGCTTTGTTAAGGAATTCGAGGAGCGCCTTGGCGGGTATCTTGGTGTCAACAACGTCATGTGCGTCAATTCCGGTACGGCGGCGCTTCATCTGGGGCTTATGGGCGCCGGGATCAAACGGGGCGACGAGGTCCTTGTCCAGTCGCTGACCTTTGTCGGGAGCTTTCAGGCGATCACGGCCACGGGGGCCAGGGCGATCCCGTGTGAGGTTGTCCCCGCGACGTGCGCGATAGACCTTAAGGATGCCAAAAAGAAAATGACAGCGAAGACCCGGGCGATCATGCCGGTCCATTACGCCAGCAGGCCCGGGCATATTGATGAGATTTACGCCTTTGCCAGGCGCCATGGCCTGAGGGTCATTGAAGACGCGGCGCATGCGTTCGGGACCATTCATCAAGGGAAAAAGATCGGTTCTTTCGGGGATATTGTGTGTTTCAGTTTTGACGGCATCAAGAACATCACGGCGGGTGAGGGCGGCGCGGTCATTACGCAGGATGCCGGGGTGGCGGAGCGCGTGAAGGACGCGCGGCTTGTGGGTGTGCATAAAGATACTGAAAAAAGATATCAGGGGCAGCGGAGCTGGCAGTTTGATGTTTTTCATCAGGGCTATCGTTACCACATGAGCAACATCAACGCGGCCATTGGCATGGTCCAGCTGGAAAGGCTTGAAAAAGAATTCAAACCCGCCCGCCAGAAGCTTGCCCGGAAATACAATGATCTTTTAGATGGCGTCGAAGAGGTCTCTTTGTTTGAAGATGATTACAGCGATACGTTGCCGCACATTTACGTCATCAGGGTCAAGGGAGGCCGCAGGGACGCGCTGAAGGGATATTTGGCGGACAAGGGGATTGAGACAGGCATCCATTATTATCCGAACCATTATCTGACATATTTTGGTAAAGGTAAGTGGCGGTTGCCCGTGACAGAAGGTGTTTATCAGGAGATCCTTTCCCTGCCGCTTCATCCGGCGGTCACGTCCGCGGAACAAAAATATATTGCCGCTGAGATAAAGAAATTCTTTAAACAGGCGGCGGCGCATGTTTAATAACGCGTATAGAGGCAAGCGCGTTCTTGTGACAGGCCACACCGGATTTAAGGGGGCCTGGCTGACATTGTGGCTTGTCAAGATGGGGGCTGAGGTGGCGGGATTTTCCAAGTATCTGCCCTCTGATCCCTGCCTGTTCGATGTGCTGAAGCTGAAGAAAAAGATTCGTCATTACCAGGGTGATGTAGTAAATTACAGGCAGCTGGAAAATGTTTTTAAGGTATTCAAGCCGCAGGTCGTCTTTCATCTGGCGGCGCAACCGATCGTGCGGACGTCGTATGAGGGCCCGAAAAATACTTTTGATACGAATGTCGGCGGAACAGTCAACGTGCTTGAATGTGTTCGTCATTTGCCGTCGGTCGAGGCCGTGGTGATGATCACCAGTGACAAATGTTACGAGAATATTGGAACGGCGCGCGGTTATGCCGAGGATGACCGCATGGGCGGTGAAGATCCTTACAGCGCTTCCAAAGGGTGCGCCGAAATTGTTTGCAGTTCTTACTACAGGTCGTTTTTTGCCCATCAGGATAAAACGCGGATGGCCACAGCCCGCGCGGGCAATGTGATCGGTGGCGGTGATTGGGCTAAGGATCGTATCGTTCCGGATTGTGTCCGTGCCTGGAGCCAGGGAAAGAAGGCTGTCATCCGCAGTCCGCAGGCCACGCGCCCATGGCAGCATGTCCTTGAGCCGTTGAGCGGATATTTATGGCTGGGCGCCTGTTTGTTGCAAGGACAGACGAAGATCATCGGGGAATCGTTCAACTTTGGCCCACGCCAGCGCGCCAGCAAGACGGTCGGTCAATTGGCGGATCTTTTTGTTTTTTTGTGGGAAGGCGCTTGCTGGGAGCATGTGCCGGCCGTCGGCAAGAAGAAGGAAGCTTTGCTGCTGCAATTGTCCCCGCGCAAGACACAACAGATGCTGGCCTGGTCCGCGGCGCTCACATTTCGCGAGACCGTCACCTTCACGGCACTCTGGTACAGGCAGTATTATGCCGGACGGAAGAATATGTTCGATCTCAGTTGCGCGCAGATCGACGCCTATATTCAAAAAGCCCGGGATAACGGGGCGTGTTGGGCCGGGAAGGGGGACCTATGATCGATGGTGTGATCGTAACGCCTTTGAAGCAGATATGTGATGAGCGCGGCAAGATCATGCACATGCTGCGCGCTAACGCGCCCCATTTCAGGGGGTTTGGTGAGATCTATTTTTCCACCGTTCATCCGGGGGCTGTGAAAGCCTGGCATATCCATCAGCGCATGACGCTTAATTACGCGGTCCCGTTGGGTAATATCAAGTTCGTCCTTTATGATGACAGGATAGAAAGTTCGACGCGCGGGGAGCTCATGGAGTTTTTTCTGGGGCCGGACAATTATTCTCTGGTGACTGTGCCGCCCATGGTCTGGAACGGATTTAAGGGGATCGGTGACCAAACAGCTATCGTGGCCAACTGTGCGTCGATCGTGCATGATCCGGATGAGATACAGCGCAAGGACCCGTGTGATCCGTCGATCCCTTATGATTGGGATATCAAGCACCGTTAGAAAGGCTGACTATGAAGATCGTTTTGTTCTGTGGAGGTAAGGGTACGCGGCTGCGCGAAGAAACCGAGTTCAAGCCCAAGCCCATGGTTGAGATCGGCGGGCGCCCCATTCTCTGGCACATCATGAAAAGTTACGCGGCCCACGGGTATAATGAATTTGTTTTGTGCCTGGGGTATAAGCAGGAGTATATCCGGCAATTTTTCCTGGATTATGAGTATATGAACAATGATTTTACGATCCATCTGAATTCTAAAGAGAAAACACTGCACCATAGCCGTCACTGTGAGGATTGGACGGTCACTCTGGTTGATACAGGGTTGGAAACACCCAAGGGCGGGCGCCTTAAAATGGTCGAGCCCTATGTGGATGGCGATACGTTCATGGTCACGTACGGAGATGGTGTTTCCGACGTGAACATCAATGATCTCGTGGCGTACCACAAGGCGCATAAAAAGATCGCGACGTTCACGGGTGTGCATCCGGTATCCCGTTTTGCCACGGTCAACATGGACAAACGCGGGCGTGTCAGTGCCTGGAAAGAAAAGCGACAGATCGAGGAATATGTGAATGCCGGGTTCTTTGTTTTCAACAGGAAGATCTTTGATCATCTGAAGATGAATGAGGAGCTTGAAGAAAGTCCGATGGAGAAATTGACGGCCAAAGGGCAGGTGGCCATGTTCCGGCATGAAGGTTTCTGGCAGTGCATGGATACGCTGCGCGATCAGCAGCTGTTGGAAGGCATCTGGAACAGTGGCAAGGCGCGCTGGAAGAAGTGGTGATGCCGGCGCCTGTGGTTAGTGTGGTCATGAACTGCTACAACTCGGCGCAATATCTGGCCGAGGCGATCGATAGTGTTTATGCCCAGACGTTCGCGGACTGGGAGATCATTTTCTTTGACAATTGCTCGACGGACAACAGCGCGGATATCGCCAGGTCTTATGACGGGCGCTTGAAGTATTTCCGTGGTGAAAAGACCGTTCCTTTGGGTCAGGCGCGGAACCTGGCGATGGCGCAAGCCCTGGGCAGGTATATTGCGTTCCTGGATTGTGATGACATCTGGTTGCCGTCCAAGCTGGAGCGCCAGTTGCACGTGTTTGAGGCCAGCCCCGAAACCGGGGCGGTTTATTCTGACGCCATCTTTTTTTCGGAGCGTGGTTTTTCCGCAAAACTGATCGCTCATCGCCAAGTGGCGCAGGGAAGGGTTTTTCGGGCCATGCTCGCCTGTTATGAAATGCCGATGTCAACCACCATATTCCGCCGTGACGTCCTGGCCGGCATCGGCGGCGGGTTTGACGAGCGTTTCAGCATGGTCGAAGATGCGGACTTTTTCCTGCGTATCGCCTACTATTTTGATGTTGGTTATGTTGAACAGGCTCTTGCCAAAAGAAGGATGCACGCCAAAAGCTGGACTGTGATGAAGAAGGAGCTGTTCCCTCTCGAGGAAGAGCAGATGCTTTCCAAGTTCGCCGGCCTTTGGCCCTCCTTTGAGAAAGATTTTGTTGATGAGATCGCTTTTCGCCGGAGGGTTATCGCGTATCAGTATGCCATGGTTGATTGGGAAAAAGGCAATGTCCCGGCGGCGAGGGCCCGGATTGCCCGCTTACTGCCGCAAGACAGGAAAAAGATCGTCCTTTATCTTTTTACGTGTATGCCGTATTCTTTTTACAAAGGGCTTAAGCGGTTGTTTAAGACGCTTTTGATCCCTTTTAAAGGGGGCTTTGATGACCAGGCATTTTGATCAGCAAGCGCCTGCGGTCAAGGTCGTGGTCCTGTTGTGCACAGCGCTCAATGAAGTTGGCGGCACGTCCCGGCATATGGCTCAGATCTATCGCGGGCTGGACAGAAGCAGGGTTCGCCCGGTTATCGTTTTTTCTTCGTTGCAGGAAGATGCTCTTCGCGTATTTTTCATCAAGGAAGGTTGCGCGGCTGAGGATATCCGGGTTATCCCGCATGTGACACGTTGTTTTTGCGGCGCGTTCATGGGCTTGAGGCGCGCCTGGCATGAACTGAAGCCGGATATTGTGCATTCGTTCTTTTTGCACAGCGATATCCTGGCATGGGCCGCGACTCTGGGGCGGTCTTCTGTTGTGAGGATATCTTCTGTTGAGGGGAAGTTTCTTTGGGACCGGGTTAACGGTGTGGGCGGTTTCAAGCAGGCCTGTTACCGTTTTCTCAACTGGATGATAAGAAAAAGTTTTTTCCGGACAGTGGCTGTTTCCATGGAATTGGGGCAGGAGGTTGTTGCCGCCGGTGCTGATCCCCGGAAGGTGCTTGTGATCCCTCTGGGGATCGCATGTTGTGATGCCCGGGCATTGAGGCCCAGGCCTGAAGAGGGAGATGTCGTTGTGGGCTGCTTGTCGCGGTTCGTTCCGGACAAGGGCATGGATCTTTTATTCGAGGCGGCGGCCGCGGCCCTGCCTGCCACACCGCGACTTTCATTTCTTCTGGCGAGCAGCGATAACGATGTTCAGTCGCTCAAGGCATTGGCGGCAAAGTCCGGGGTGCGTGACGGCGCGGTCTTTTGCGGTTGGGTCAGTGACCTGACGGATTTTTTCAACAGGATCGATATTTTTGTGATGCCATCCCGTCGTGAAGGGTGCCCGATCGCGCTCATCGAGGCCATGGTGCATCAAAAGCCTGCGGTTGTTTTTGATGTTGCCGGGGTTCGCGAGATCGCCCTGAACGAGAAGAACGCGCTGGTCGTCCCGGCGTTCGATACTGTTGCGTTTGCGCAGGCGATCGGAAGGCTGGCATCGGACAGCGGGTTGCGGACAGCCCTCGGAGCCAGGGCCAGGGTTGATGCCATGGCGCGTTATTCGATCGGCCGTGAAATACAGCAACTTGAAGCGGTTTATGAACAGGCGGGCAAGGTTTAAGGTTAATCTTATGCGCAGAAAAATATTGATCACAGGGGTGTCGGGGTGCATCGGCCAGGCAATGGCGGCGCATCTGTCATCATGCACGAAGGACCGTGTGCTGGGGGCTGATATGAAGCTTCCGGCGGCATCGACCTGCGAATTCTTTGCCATGGACCTTTTGGATCAGGCGGCGGTCACGGCATTCCTCCGGCACCAGCGGCCGCAGTGGATATTCCATCTGGCCGGCGGCAGGCTTGCCGATCCCCAGGTGATGTTCCGGGCGAATGTTGTCACGACGCAGGTCTTGTTGGGCGCGATCCTTATGATCAAAGGGTATCGGCCGCGGGTGGTCTCTGTTGGGACCGCGGCGGAATACGGTGAATGTTCCGGGCGCGGCCTGATCACGGAGAAAACATCCGGCGACGTGAAAGGTTTTTATGGAGTGTGCAAATCGCTCCAGACACGGACCGCTCTTTATTTCGCGTCTTTGGGGGTCGATGTTGTCGTGGCGCGTCTTTTCAATATGCTGGGCCCGGGTGTTACGCCAGTCACGGCCGGCGGCAAATATGCGCGCGAGATCGTTCGTGTTGAACGTCACATTTCAGAGAGTGAGGCGCTCGTGGGCCATTTGCGGGCTGTCCGGGATTTTCTGGATATTCGCGATATCTGCGCGGCCTTGTGCGCGCTGGCCGGGAGGGGGGCGCCCGGGGAAGTATATAATGTTTGTTCGCAGCGCGGTGTGACCATGCGTTATGTGGTGGCGCAAATGCTGAGGGCTTCGGTAAAGGGCGGGATCACGGCCCGTGAGGACCTGCGGCAGGACCCCGGCGTTCCTTTTGCCGTCGGATCCTGCGCGAAACTGAAAAAGGCGACCGGTTGGCGGCCCCGTTATTCCCTGCGGGATAGCGCGGCGGATACGCTGGCCTGGTACAGGACAAACACACCTGAGAGACAGGGTTGATATGAGAATAGATGTTTTTTTGAGCCGTCTGGGCCTTGGCGCGATAGCTTTTTATTGTCTGCTAAGTTCTATTTATTACTCTTCTTTCGCGGAGCTTCATGTTGACATTGCTGCGCTGCCGTTCCCTTTTTTTATCAGCGAGATATTGCTTTTGTTCTGTTTCTTTATTTTCGTGATCCTTTTGAGCAAGGACCGCGAAATGCTCTCAAAGTCCATGGCGATCCTCCTGGGGAGTTATTTTCTTTGGGTCGTCGGAAAAACGTTGACCGGGTATATCGGCGAGGGGGCTTTGTCTTTCCGTAACGCCGCGCTCTTTTATTATCCGCTAACAGGTGTTATCACTTATGTTTTTTACCGCAGGGCCAGGCTTTCGCTGAATGTTTTGATGGCCGCGGGGAGTTTTGCCGGGATCGTTATCCTGTGCCGGGGTATGTTCATCTGGTATTGGTTGACGTTCGGCCTGATCTTTGCCATGGCGCTCTTGAATATCCGTCGTTCCTGGCTGCGCTGGCTTGGATGGGGCTCCTGTTTGATACTGGTTGTTAATTCTTTGCCATTTCTTTACAGGGGGCCGCGGGCGCATGTTCTGGCCATGGTGTGTGTGGCGTTATTCCTGTTCTTTTATTATGCGTTCCTTTGGGTCAAAAGGCGGGATATTTTGCGTCTGGGTATAGCCACCGGGATGGTTGTTGTCTTTGTCGCGGGATTGATGATCTTCGCTGACCATAACAAGCTTTCGTCGGTCATTTCATGGGATGGTGTGCGTAGCAAATTTAGGGAGTGTGCTCAGCAGATCGAGGTGCGCAGGACATCTTTTATCCAGAAGAGTTTGACGGTTCATTTGTTTCATCCCAATGAAACGTTGCCTGTTGTGGATCGGTGCGCGTGGTGGCAATGGAGTTGCAAGGCGAACTTGGGATCGAAGATCGCCGTGAGGCAGCCCCTTCAGTCCGAAGTGTCGCGTGTTCCTGTGCCGGTAAATAGCACCCCAACGGGGAAGTTGTCTCAGGTTGGAGAACCGCGTGTTCCTGTGCCGGTAAATAGCACCCTAACGGGGAAGTCGTCTCAGGTTGGAGAACCGCGTGTTCCTGTGCCGGTAAATAGCACTCCAGCGTGGAAGCCGTCTCAGGTTGGAGAACCGCGTGTTCCTGTGCCGGTAAACAGCACCCCAGAGAGGAAGCCGTCTCAGGTTGGAGAGCCGCGTGTTCCTGTGCCGGTAAAGAGCCTGCAAGAAGGCTTTAAGGGTATGATGCAGTTATCCAGGGATGCAGGACAGTCTGACCGTACGCTGGATTTGAATCAGAACAATATTGTATTCCGCCTCCTGGTGTGGCGAGACATGAAGGATGAAATGATCAGGGAGAAAGCCTGGTGGGGGTTTGGTTTCGGGCATCCGCAGCGGTCACCATCCCTGGAGATCCTTAATTGGGCTACCAGTGAATGGAGCCGCGACGGGTGGATCGCGCCCCACAACTCTTTCTTTCATGTCATTTATCGCGCAGGGATACTGGGGGTGTTTTTTATCGGGATATTCTTTTTCCTTGTTGTAAGGATGGTCCGTGATTTTCAAAGGCTGCGTTCAAGCGTAGGAGGCCTTCTGGTGGGAGGCCTTGTTTACTGGATCGTAGCCGCGAATTTTTCCGTCACACTTGAATTTCCGTACAATGCCATCCTGTTCTGGGGATGGTTCGGGGTGACGATGGTATATCGTGACCAGCTTACGGGCCAGCAAGGACAAGGAGAGGCATGAGCCAACCAACAGTGTATCTGGTCACAGGCGGAGCGGGTTTCATCGGGAGCAACTTTGTCCGTTTATTATTTAGCCATGAAGAGGGGCATGTCAGGGTCCGTGTCCTTGATAAAATGACCTATTCCGGGAATCGCGCGAACCTGAAGGACGTCGAAGGCCGCGCTGGCTTTGAATTCATCAAGGGGGATATTTGTGACGAGGTTGTTGTCCGCGCGGCCATGGAGGGGGTTGATGTTGTCGTGAATTTCGCGGCTGAGGTCGCGGTCGACCGTTCGATCGATGATCCGCAGTCTTTCCTGAAGACCGACATCATCGGAGTTTACACGCTTCTTCAGGAGGCGCGCCGGCATCCTTCCCTCAAGAGGTTCATCCAGATATCGACGGATGAGGTTTACGGCCAGATCATGGAGGGAAGCTTCCGGGAAACGGATGAGCTTAAGCCCCGGAATCCCTACGCCGCTTCCAAACTGGGCGGCGACCGCCTCGCGTACAGTTTCTTCGAGACCTACGGGTTGCCCCTTGTCATCACGCGCGCGTCCAACAATTACGGCCCGTACGCCTACCCTGAAAAAATGATCCCGCTTTTTATCACCAACCTTATTGATGGGCACAAGGTCCCGGTGTTCGGTGAAGGGCGACAAGTACGCGACTGGCTGCACGTCGACGATCATTGCCGGGCGATCCGCCTGCTCGTCGATAAAGGTGTCAACGGTGAAGTGTATAATGTTGGCGGCGGGCAGGAATGTGAGAATATCCGGATCACGGGCTATCTGTTGGAGGCGCTCGGCAGGGATGAGAGCTGGATCAAGTTTGTGAAGGACCGCCCCGGCCACGACCTGCGCTACAGCCTGGATTCGTCCAAATTGACGGGGCTTGGATGGGCTCCGCGTTATGACCTGGCCCGCGGCTTGCGTGAAACAGTGGCTTGGTATCAGGCCAATGAAGCCTGGTGGCGGCCGCTCAAGGAAAAACTTGACCCCCGTTACGCCCGAGGTTTCTGGGGGGATGGGGGGAAAACATGAGAGGCGTACTTCTGGCCGGAGGCACCGGGTCGCGGCTTTTGCCGCTGACGAAGGTGACCAACAAACACCTTTTGCCCGTTTATAAAAAACCGATGATCTATTACCCCCTTGAGACATTGCTCAACGCGGGTATCAAGGATATCCTCATTGTCACCGGCGGGGAGCATGTCGGGGATTTTTTCCGGCTTCTGGGGTCGGGCAAGGAATGGGGGGCCCATTTCAGCTATGAGATCCAGGAAGGGAGCGGCGGGACGGGCGCGGCCCTGCTCCTGGCCGAGCCTTTCGCCAGGGATGACGCCTTCATGGTCGTGCTCGGTGACAATATCGTAGTCGAGAACGTGGACGCGTTCGTCGAGGATTTCAAGCGCAACCAGGACCGTTTCAAGGCCAAGATCCTGGTCGCGAAAGTGAAGGACCCTCAGAAATACGGTGTGGTCACTTTTGATAAGGGGCGCATCATCAGCATCGTTGAAAAACCCAAAGATCCGCAATCCTGTTATGTCAACACGGGGTTATGGATGTTCCAGCCTGATGTTTTCAGCTTGTTGAAGAACCTGAAAAAAAGCCCTCGCGGGGAATATGAGGTGACGGATGTTCTCGCGCATTATGTCCGTGAAGGCCAGCTGTCCTATTCCATCCTCAAGGGGGCGTGGACGGACGCGGGCTCCTTCGAGTCGCTTTATAACGCGACGCTCCTGATGAAGAAATTCGAAAAAACATGAGACCGCCGCGGAAAAAGATCCTCATTTGCGGCGTCCTCCCGCCGCCGACGTTCGGCCACAGCAAGATGTATGAGATGCTGATGGCGTCCTCTTTTCCAAAGGATTTTGACATCAGGTTCCTTAACATGAATTTCTGGTCCTATCAGACGAACCAGAAAGTGACCGGGAACAAGCTCCTCAAAATGTTGAAATATTACGGGCAATTCATAGGGGACATAGTGACGTTCCGTCCCCAGTACGTCCTTTACAATGCCAGTTTCTATCCGATGCCGTTCTTGAAAGACCTTCTTTTTTGCGTGACGGGGATCGTTCTGGGCCGCAAGGTCGTGATGCATGACATGGGGCAGTACGCGCGGGAATTGCACGACAGGCTCCCTCGCTGGCAGGCAGCGTTGTTGCGCTGGCAACTCAGGCGCACGGCGGCGAGCATCCTGGTGGGCGAGGCGGTCAAGTCCGCGTATGCCGGGCTCATGCCCTCCGAGAAACTTTTTGCCGCCGGTATCGCGGTCGAGGATACGCGAGAGGTCCGTGTGGACGCGGCGCGCGGGCCCGGGCTGAACGTTCTTTTTTTCTCTTTCATGAGCGTGCCCAAGGGCATCTTCGTGGCATTCGACGCGGCCCGCCAGGTCTTGCGGGCGGATCCTTTCTGCCGTTTCACGTTCGGCGGTGGCATTGCAAGCGATGCCGTCGGACAGGCGTTCGCGGAGCTGCGGAAGGATTTCCCGGGCAGGATCGTCCATTTGGGGCATATCGAGGATGTTCCAACGCGGACACGGATGTTCCGTGAGGCGGACGTGTTCATCTTCCCGACGCTGCGTGATGCTTCGGGGCTTGTCCTGCTGCATGCCATGGCTGAGGGGCTTCCCATTGTCGCCTCGCGCGAGGGGACCATCCCTGAGATCGTGGCGGAGGGGGAAAACGGGTTTTTGTTCGACAAAGGTGACGCTGGCGCCTGCGCGTCGCTGGTGTTACGTTTACTGGCGGATGCCGGATCGCGTTCCCGCATGGCGGCGTGCAGCCGCCGGCGTTTTGAACAGGCCTACACGGCCGAGAGATACGGCGCCGCCATGGCGCGTGTTTTTGAGAAAATATGATACGCCCGTTACGGGCTTTACCGGGAGGTGTCCGATGACCCATGAAGAACAACGACAGCCTTTGCTGGTGTGGGGTTTTGCCCTTGCGGCAGCGGCCCCTTTTCTTGTTGTCCTGGTTTCTCTCCTGACACAGACTTGGTCGTGGGGGCTTATGGACGACCATTCGATCCTGGGCATTCCTGGCGGGATCATGGGAAAATGGTGGACATATTTCAGGCAGATACTGGGGAACGGGGCGATGCGCCCTGTGGCCACATTCCACGCCGCCTTGACATACAAGATCTTCGAAAACTCGCCGGGGCTTTTCCATCTTTTTCGTTTTGTTGAGGTTGCCGCCGCGGTCCTGGTCTGGGCTTTGGCCGCCTTCCAGCTGACGGGTAAACGCTGGACCATTTTTTTGACGATCGCGGTCGCGATGTCGTTCCATTATCTTTATGATGCTTTTTTCTTTCTGTCCACCCAGGAGATCCTGGGGGTGTTTTTTACCGGGGTGGCCCTGCTGCTGGTGCACCGCAGCCTCCACGCCATCTTTTCAGGCGGGTCGGGGATCGGCTGGGGCTATTTCGGGTGCGGGATCCTGGCGTACTTCCTCGCCTTGGGCTGCAAGGAGCCGTTCATTGCGTTCGGTTTCGCGCTCGGTATCGGAATGATGCTGTTGTCCCCGCGGGTGAAAGAGGTTGATCGCCTGAGCCTCCTGTTGGCCGGCGGGTCCCTGGTCATCCTTTCGCTGTTTTACGGCGTGTTCCTGAAGGTTTGCGTGACCGCTCCTTACACGGCGGCCTATTCCTTCACGGACAAGGCGAAGCTCGCGGGTAATCTTCTGCAATGGTTCAAAAAAGACCTTTTGAATCACGCGCCATGGATCATGGCGGTCTTTCTTCTGGGACGCAGGTCCTTCCCGGGTGGTTTTCAGCTGCGTGAACAGTGGGGGATCCTTTTTGGCGGATCGTATTACATTTTCTTCCTGGGTCTCCTTTTGCCGTGGTCCGCGGTCGTGTATCTCGCGACACCTCTGGGTGTGATCTTCGCGTTCCTCATCGCGATAGTGTCGGCGCGCGCCCTGGAACAATGCGCGTCCGCCGCGGCAGGGCGGGTCATGGTGATGGCGCTGGTTGTCAATATCGCCGTGGCCGGTTACGCGACGACGCGCGAGATGATCTACCATCTGGATACGCAGAATCTTCTTGTCTGGTCCAGCCTTCATCCGGATTTTCAGGAAGCGTCGCGCCAGGGGCGCGTATTCTCGAACGCCCCGGAGCCTTCGGTGGCCATACCTTCCCATGTCAATCGTCGTTGGGGGTTGAACATGGATTATTTTCATAACGGAGGATTTTCCAGGTCGAACAGTTCCGCTGAGTTTTTTGTGTATTCCTCCCGGTTCGGCGGATTTCCTGCGGATGATCTAAAAGGCTGGCGCCCTGCCTTCTACGGGAAATACTGGCAGGTCTACGAGCGCCAACAGGTGTCGTCGCGATGAAATTATCCATTATCATTCCCGCGTTCAATGAAGCCAGGACCGTGGAGGCCGTGGTCCGCCGGGTGTTGCGCCAGCCTGTGGCGGGTGTCGCGGCGCGCGAGGTCATTGTGGTGGATGATGGATCTACCGATACAACCGCGCGGATATTGTCCGCGCTGGCGCTGGAGTTTTCCGGTGAGATTGTCCCCGTTTCGCATCCGGTCAACCGCGGCAAAGGCGCGGCCATTCGTTCCGCCGTCGCGAAGCTTACGGGGGACGCGGTCATCATCCAGGACGCGGACCTTGAGTATGACCCGTCAGAATACGCGCTGATGCTGGAGCCGATCATCGCCGGCCGGGCGGATGTGGTCTTTGGGTCGCGCTTCTCCGGCCAGCAGGCAAAACGGGTGCTTTATTTCTGGCATTATGTGGGCAATTGTTTCCTGACGATGCTCAGCAATATGCTGACGAATATCAACCTGACCGACATGGAAACGGGGTTCAAGGCGTTCCGCGCGGATGTCCTGAAAGGGATCCCGTTGTCCTCTGACCGGTTCGGGTTTGAGCCGGAGATCACGGCGAAAGTGGCCCGCCGCGGCTGCCGTGTTTACGAGGTGGGGATCAGTTATAACGGCCGTACCTACGCGCAAGGGAAGAAGATCACATGGTTCGACGGGCTTAAGGCTATTGGCACCATCTTGCGTTTCGCGGTGGGGGATTGAATGGCCGCGCGCGTTGCTACCTACGATGTCCTGGGGGTGAACATATCGGCCTTGAACCTGGCAAAGGCGGAGGATGTGATCGCGGATATGGTGGATCGACGCGACAGGGGGTATGTTTGCGTGGCGCCGGTGGCGACCGTCATGGACTGCCAGGATGACCCCGCTTACCGCAGTGTCATCAATGCCGCGGACCTGGTAACGCCCGATGGGGTCCCGATCGCCTGGCTTGGGCGCCGCGCGGGCCACAGCGCCGTGGCGCGGACCTACGGCCCCGATCTCATGCAGCGGCTGTGCGATCATGGGCGTTCGCGGGGCTGGAAACATTTTTTTTATGGCGCGACGCCCGCGATCTGTGATAAATTAGAAGCCCGTTTGAAGGCGAAATTCCCGGGTTTGAATGTTGCCGGGAAGATGTCGCCGCCATTCATGCCGAAAGCGGGACGCATTCCCGCCGATGAGATCAGGCGCATCAACGCGGCAGGGGCTGATATCATCTGGGTTGCGCTGGGCGCCCCGAAACAAGATTTCTGGTGTGACCTGAACCGTAGGGCGCTCGACGCTCCCGTCCTCATCGGGATCGGCGCGGCGTTCGATTTTTTGTCAGGGGTGAAGGCCCAGGCGCCGCGCTGGGTCCAGCGTTGCGGCCTGGAGTGGCTGTTCCGGTTGTGCTGCGAACCGCGACGGCTCTGGCGCAGGTATTTGATCGGCAACGCGCGTTTCGTCGGGCTTCTATTGAAACAAGGGATCAGGAAAAGCGTATGATCGGCAGGGTTTTATTCATTTTTATCCGTGTTGTCTACGTTCTTATTGATGTTTGCGGCATCATCACGGCTATCTTCCTGGCATGCTGGCTTCGCCAGGCCGCGTTCCCGCTGGACCTGCACACGCTTTTCCTTGACACGCAGAACCCTTTCTATGTCGTTTTCCTGGCCTGGGTGGTTGCAATACTTTTTTTTAACGGGCTCAATAAGCTTTATGAGACCCATCGCGAACTTGTGGAGCGTCATGAGCTGGCCCAGTTGGTGAAGTCGGTTTTTTTTGCCGCGGTCACCGTCCTTGCGTTCGTATACACCGTGAAGGTCCAGGATTTTCCGCGTTCCGTGTTTTTGCTCATCCTTGTTATTACCACGGTGACACTTTCTCTCTGGCGTATCGTCAAGCGCTGGTTCGTTGATTTTCTCGCGGCCAACGGGTATAACAATTTCAATGTGGTCATCATAGGCGCCGGCAAGGTGGGGATGATGCTGGCCGCGGAGATCAAGCGGCGTCCGGGCCTGGGCTTCAAGATCGCCGGGTTCATGGATGATAAAAAGACCACGGCAGACCTTGGCGGGCGTTATGAGGTTCTGGGTAAGCTGGGAGATCTTGATGACGTGATCCGGCGGAAGTTCATCACCAGGATCTTTATCACGGTGCATCCAGGCGGCAGGGTTTTTCACGATATGCTTGATGTCGCCAAACAGCATAAGGTATCCTTGCGCGTGGTGCCCCAGGCCTTTGACCAGGCCACGAGCGAACTTTTTAAATACAACATCGGTTATGTCCCGGTGCTGGAGTATTGCGACATCGGCCACAATCGCCAGCAGTTCGGCAAAAGGTTCTTCGATATCATTGTTTCTCTGACCGGGATTGTCGTCCTGTCGCCGCTTTTTCTGCTGTTCATGGTCCTGATCAAGGGTGAGGGGCAGGGGCCTGTGTTTTATTTTTCAAAACGCTATGGCCTGGGTGGGCGGGTGTTCAATATGTGGAAGTTCAGGAGCATGGTCGCGGACGCTGATAAAAAACTGGAAGAGTTAAAGCACAGGAATGAGGTTGACGGTCCTATTTTCAAGATCCGCCAGGATCCTCGCATCACTACTCTCGGGAGATTCCTGCGCAAGTACAGCATTGATGAATTGCCCCAGATCCTTAATGTCCTCGCGGGTGATATGAGCCTGGTTGGCCCGCGCCCGCTCCCGATCGCCCAGGTTGAGACTGAGGACCTGAAACAGCTCAAGCGCCTTGAGGTTCGTCCCGGCATTACCGGGCTTTGGCAGGTCCGGGGCAGGAGCGACCTGCCATTCCATAAGTTGATCAAGTGGGATACCTGGTATGTCAACAACTGGTCGTTCACGCTCGATTTGGAGATATTGTTCGAGACGATCCCCGTGGTCTTTAAAGGTGAGGGGGCGTATTGATGGGGCAACCTGCCATGATGGCCTGGCTTGATCGCGCGAGTTTCCTGTGTTTATGCGGGTTCATCCTTGTCCTGCCGGTGACGATCGCGGGTGTCGAGTTTTTCGCTTCTTTGGCCTGTTTTTTTTTCCTTGTCAGGAAAGTCATTGCAAGTCGCCGCGGCGTTGCCTGCGGCACATTGGTGCCGTTGAGTGTGCTTGTTCCTGCCCTGGCTTTTTTGGCCGTCTGCGCGATCTCCATTCTTTATAGTGAGGCGCCGCAGCTGAGCATGCGGGCTTTTGTCGGAAAATCCTTTCTTGCCGTCCTTCTTTTTCTCCTTGTCCCTTCCATTGTGGTTACCCGTAAAAGGTTGGCTGGTATTTTCGGGTGCTTCTTCGTTTCCGCGGTCGTTCTTGCCGGTGATGGTTTCTGGCAGTTATGGCAGGGGTATGATTTTTTTAATATGAGGTTGCTCGTCGGTGACCGTGTCGGCGCGGCCATGCGCCATCCCAATGATCTTGGGGCGTATTTGATCCCCGCGGTTTCGGTCGCCCTGGCGTTCACGCTCTGGGCTTGGACAACGAAGACGGTGCCATTGCAGCTTAAACATGGCCATGTCAAGGCGATGGCCACGCTGGTGTTCATGATGTTGTGTTCGACGCTGGGGTTGACGTATTCCAGGAGCGCGTGGCTGGGTTTCTTTGTTGCTTTGCTGGCATTTATTTTGATGCGCCGGCAATACATGCTGGTGTGTATCACGGGGGTGATCTTTTTCGGGTTGATCTTCTTGCCGCTCATGGTTTCCGCGCGGCATATTTCCCTCGTTCCAAGGGACGCGAAAGCCTGGCGCGTTCTCGAGGATATGACATTCAACGGGTCAGGCCGTCTGACCTATTGGGGGAATGCGGTCCAGATCATCAAGGACCATCCTTTCGGGACGGGCCTTAACACATATACTGTCGTGATCAAAAGGTATTCCCAGATCTGGCAGGCGTATCCGCATAATTGTTATTTGCAGATGGCGTCCGAGATCGGGATCAGCGGCGTTGCCGTTTTTCTGTGGTTGTTGTGGAGCGTCGGGCGGTTCTTCGGCAGGTGCCACGCGGGCACAAAGGAGGACCTGACCGCTGTCCTTTTGACGGGGCTTTTTGTGGGATGGATAGGCTTGCTGGTCGAAAGCGGTTTTGACACGACCCTTTATTCCGTCCAGTTGAGCAAGCTGTTGTGGTTCATGATGGGCATCCTTGTGTCGGGTGTCCTGATATTGGAGAAGGAGAAGGTCAGCGTTTGACAAACCTGTTTCTCCCTATATAATTGAACGCTCAGGTAGAGTTTATCCTAAACGAAGGAGATGCCATGAACAAAATGACCATCCGCGACGTTGACCTTAAGGGCAAAAAGGTCATTATCCGCGTTGATTTCAATGTTCCGCTCGAAGCCGGCAAGATCACGGATGATATCCGTATCCGCGCCGCTGTGCCTACCATTAAGTACGCGCTGGACCATGGCGCTGCCAGGGTCATCCTGATGAGCCACCTGGGCCGTCCTGCCGGCAAGGGGTTCGAGCAGGAATTCTCGCTCGCTCCCGCGGCCGCGCGCCTGGCGGAGCTGGTCGGGCAGCCCGTGAAACTTTTGAGTGATTGCGTCGGTGACGGCGTCAGGAAGGACCTGGCGGCGGCTCCCGAAAAGCTGGTGCTTCTGGAGAACCTGCGTTTCCACAAGGCTGAGGAAAAGAACGACCCGGCTTTCGCGAAAGAGTTGGCGTCTTTGGCCGATATCTATGTCAATGACGCTTTCGGCACCGCGCATCGCGCGCATGCTTCGACGGCGGGTGTGGCGGCGTACCTGCCCGCGGTCAGCGGTTTCCTGATCGAGAAAGAATTGCAATATCTCGGCAAGGCCGTCAACAATCCCGAACGCCCGTTCGTTGTTATCCTCGGCGGGGCCAAGGTGTCGGACAAGATTCTGCTCATTGAGAACCTTTTGAAAAAAGCCAACTCGATCCTGATCGGGGGCGGCATGGCGTACACTTTCCTGAAGGCGCAGGGGATCGGCATCGGGGATTCCAAGCTTGAGAAAGACAAGGTCGACCTCGCCAAAGCCCTGCTGGAGAAAGCTAAGGCCGCCGGCGTTCATATCGAATTGACCCGTGATTTCGTGATCGTCCCGAACTTTGATTCCAATGACGCGAAAATTTCCGATACTATTCCCGACGGGTTCATGTCGCTGGACATCGGCCCCAAGACGCGGGAAGCGTTCAAGGCCATCCTTTCAAAAGCCAGGACCGTGGTGTGGAACGGCCCGCTCGGCGTGTTCGAGCGCGAGGCTTTCATCCAGGGGACGAAAGATATTGCCCTTCATCTGGCCGCGCTGAAAGACAAGGGTGTCCAGACGATCATTGGCGGTGGGGATTCCGCGGCCGCGGTGCTGAAGTTCGGGCTGGATGATAAAATGACGCATATTTCAACGGGGGGCGGGGCGTCGCTCGAATATCTCGAGGGAAAAGAACTTCCCGGGATCACGGCGCTGAATGACAAGAAAAAACCGGCGGGCGGTTGCGGCTGCGGCTGTCACTGACGCAAAGGATAACAGGAGACTTATGAGAAAGAAGATCATTGCCGGTAACTGGAAGATGTACAAGAACCCGGCGGAAGCCCTCGCGCTTGTGGCGGGGTTGAAGCAGGAGATCGGCGCTCAGTCCGCGGTGGAGGTCGTTGTTTGTCCTCCGTTCGTTGACCTGGCGGCGGCCCTCCAGGCGGCAGCGGGTTCGACCATCGCTTTGGGCGCGCAGAATCTTTTCTGGGAGACCGAAGGGGCGTTCACGGGAGAGATCTCGGGCGCCATGATCAAGGCCGCGGGCGCGACCTATGTCATCATCGGCCATTCCGAGCGCCGGCAGTATTTCGGCGAGACCAACGGGACCGTCAACAAGCGATTGAAAGCGGCGCTGGCGTGCGGGTTGAACCCCATCGTGTGCGTGGGAGAGAATCTCGCTGAGCGTGAAGCCGGCAAGACCTTTGACGTGGTGAAAGACCATATCACGGGGTCTCTCGCGGGTTTGACCAAAGAGGACATGAAGACGGTTGTCATCGCGTATGAGCCTGTCTGGGCCATCGGGACGGGCAAGACCGCCACCTCAGCCCAGGCCCAGGAAGTCCACAAGTTCATCCGTGACCTTCTTGTCAAGCTGTTCGACCAGGCCACGGCCGAGGCCACGCGCCTGCAGTACGGCGGCAGCGTCAAGCCCGAGAACACGGCGGAACTGACGGCACAGCCGGATATCGACGGCGCGCTTGTCGGCGGGGCGAGCCTCAAGGTGGATTCATTCGCAGCGATCATCAGAAATACAAAATAAGGGGATAGTCGTGATCACTTTCGTAACCGTAATTCATGTCATTACCTGCATCCTCCTGGTCATCACCATCCTCATGCAGTCCGGCAAGGGCGGCGGGCTGGCCCAGGGGTTTGACTCGGCGGAAAATTTGCTCGGTGCCCAGACCAATATGTTCATGGTCAAGGTAACGACCACGCTGTGCGTTATTTTCCTGGTCACCTGCATCGGCCTTGCCATCATGACGGCGAAGAAGCAGCGCTCCCTGCTGTCAGACCTGCCTGACCGGCGCAGCCACGCGGCGACGGTGAATGTCGAGAAACTTTTCGACCAGAAGCCGGTGCAGACGATCGTCATCAACGCGGCGACGACCAACAGCGAGAAATGACGGATATCTTCAGGACCATCAAGAGCACAGCCGGAGCGATCCTGCTGTGCTCTTTTCTTTTAGGCCCGGCGTATGCCGCGGCCTCAGCCGCGCCTTCAGAGCCGCAGGCCCGTTATGGCGGGACGCTTGTCCTGGCCCTGACATCCGACCCGAGGTCGCTGAACCCTATCCTGGCCAAGGAAACGTCCACCACCGCGGTCACGGGGCATATCTTTGAAGGCCTGACCACCTCCGACCCTTTTACGCTCAAGGTCATCCCGAACCTGGCCGAGCGCTGGGAGGCCAGTGCCGATGGGTTGGTGTGGACATTCCATTTGCGTGAAGGCCTGCGATGGTCGGACGGCGTGCCGTTCACGGCACAGGATGTGGCGTTCACGTTCAATGACCTTATTTTCAATGATGACATCCCCAATTCCGCGCGCGACATCTTCACGCTCGACGGCAAGCCGGTCAAAGTCGAGGCCATCGACCCGCGCACGGCGCGCTTCACGCTGCCGGTTCGCTTCGCGCCGTTCTTGAGGAGCCTGGGGCAGGAGATACTTCCCCAACATCTGCTCGCCGCCGCGGTCAAGGCGAAGAGATTCAACTTCACCTGGGGGGTCGACGCGCGTCCGTCGAATATTGTGGGGACAGGGCCGTATGTCCTGGCGGCCTACCAGCCCGGCCGCAGGGTGGTTTTCATCCCGAACCCTTATTACTGGAAAAAGTCACACCAAGGCGACAAGCTTCCGTATATCCAGAGGATCGAATATGTCATTGTCCCCAGTCTCGACGTCGAGCTGCTGAAATTCCTGGAAGGCAGCCTTGACGCCTACGCGATGCGTGGCATGGATTTTCCATTGCTGAAACCGCGGGAGAAGGAAAAAGGGTTCACGGTCTACGACCTGGGGCCGGACCTGGGCAGCAATTTCATCACGTTCAACCAGAACGCGGGAGCCAATCCGACGACGGGCAAGGACCTTGTGGCGCCTTGGAAGCACGCGTGGTTCATGGACCTGCGCTTCCGGCAGGCCGTGGCGCATGCCATCGACAAGCGGCGGATCATCGAGATCGTCAAGAACGGGCTGGGGTATCCCCAGGACTCACCCGAAAGCCCGGCGGCCGGATTTTTCTATTGTGCCGATGTGAAGAAATATGATTTCGATCTCGACGCGGCGCGCGCGTTGTTGAAGGATATGGGCTTTACGGACAAGGATGGTGACGGTGTCCTTGAGGACGCTTCGGGGCGGAAGCTGGAGTTCAATCTTTACACGAACGCGGACAATACGGAGCGCGCGGATATTGCTTCGATCATTCGCAGCGACCTTGAGCGGCTCGGGATGAAGGTGAATCTTCAGCTTGTTGAATTCAATACCCTCGTGTCAAAGTTGACTTCAAGTTGTGACTGGGATGCCATTGTTCTCGGGCTGACCGGCGGTGTTGATCCGCATTTCGGGCAGAACGTATGGCGTTCCTCGGGCCAGCTTCACCTGTGGTCGCCGCGGCAGAAGGTGCCGGCCACCGCCTGGGAAAAAGAAGTGGACGATATTTTTACGGCCGCGGTCCAGGAAATGGACGAGGAGCGGCGCAAGGCGTATTATGACGCGTACCAGAAGATCGTGGCTGAACAGCTTCCCGTGATCTACACCGCGCTCAGCGCCCGCCTGACCGCGGTGAAGGACAGGTTCGGCAATTTAAAGCCATCGCCTTTTGGCGGGGTGTTCCACAACCTCGAAGAGATCTACATCAGGCAGCCATGACCCGTTATATCCTCAAACGCCTGTTGACCGCCGTGTTCCTGTTGTTTGTCATGAGTTTCATGACGTTCATGCTCATGCGCCTGACGCCCGGCAATTATCTCGACACCCTGCGCATGGACCCGCAGATCTCCCGTGACACGCTGGCGTATTATGAAAAACTTTACCAGCTCGATAAGCCCGCCTGGCAGCAGTACCTTTACTGGCTTGCCGGACTGGCGCGCGGGGAACTGGGATATTCGTTCTATTACAATGTGCCGGTGGCCAAGATCATTGCCTCCCGCCTGGGCAATACGTTCATCCTTTCACTGGCCGCGTTCCTTTTGACCTGGACGCTTGCTTTGCCTCTGGGGATATGGGCGGCCCTGCGCCGCGGGCAATGGCCGGACCGCGTGGTGCAGTTCATTTCCTATGTTGTCCTGGCTTTGCCTGGTTTTTTTGTGGCCATGATCCTGTTGTACGCCGCGGCCGTGACAGGCTGGCTGCCGTTGGGCGGGATGGAAAGCCCCGGGGCGAGTGAATTCCCGTTATGGGCGAGGATATTGGATGTCCTTGAACATCTGGCAATACCGGCCATGGCGCTTTCGCTGGGATCGATCGCGGCCCTGCAGAAACTCATGCGCGGGAACATGCTCGATGTGCTGGAACGCCCGTACATCCTCGCGGCGCGCGCGCGGGGCCTGCCGGAGCGACGGGTCATTTATGTGCACGCGCTGCGCAACGCCATCAATCCCATGATCACCCTGCTGGGCTATGAGTTTTCGGCCCTGCTCAGCGGCGCGGCGCTCATGGAGATCATCACCAGCTGGCCGGGGCTGGGGAGTCTGATGCTCACGGCGGTGCGCTCCAAGGATATTTACCTCGTTATGGCGAGCATGATGATGGGTGGGGCGCTCTTTGTGCTGGGAAATCTCCTGGCCGACATCGCGCTGGCGAAAGCTGACCCGAGGATAAAGCTATGAGTGAAATGCAGCTGGCCTGGCAGAGGTTCGCGCGTGACCGCGTGGCGTTCATCGCGCTCGGCGTCCTGGGCTTGCTTTACGCGCTGACGCTGTTCGCCGACGTGATCGCGCCGTACGCGTTGCGGGATGAATCGCGCCTGCATACCTATTGCCCGCCCACGGCCCTGCATTTCTTCGCGGCCGACGGGAGTTTCAGCGGGCCTTATGTGCGCGGGGTGGCGATGCATTATGATAAATACCGCCGGCGTTCTTACGATGAAACGCGGGACATTTATCCCGTCAAGTTTTTCGCGCGCGGTGAATCTTATCAGTTCCTGGGTTTGATGCGCATGGACCGGCATCTTTTTACCGTGGATGAACCGGGGAGGATATACCTTCTGGGGGCAGACAGCCGCGGCCGTGATATTTTTTCGCGCGTCCTGCACGGGGCAAGGGTATCTTTGACTATCGGGTTGCTGGGGGTCCTGATCTCTTTCGGTATCGGACTTCTTGTGGGCGGGATCGCGGGGTATTTCGGCGGTCCTGTCGACAATGTGCTGATGCGCCTGTGCGAAATGGTGATGATGGTCCCCGGTTTTTACCTCCTGCTGGCCCTGCGCGCGGCGGTGCCCGACAGCCTTAATTCGTTGCAGATCTACGCGGCGATCACGATCATCCTTTCGTTCATCGGCTGGGCCGGGCTGGCCCGCGTTATCCGGGGGATGTGTCTTTCCCTGAAAGAGCGCGACTATGTGCTGGCCGCGCGGACCATGGGCCTTGGTGATATGGAGATCATTGTTCGCCATATACTGCCGCATACGATCTCGTACTCGCTGGCGGCGGTGACGCTCGCCGTGCCGGGGTATATCCTTGGAGAATCCGCGCTCAGTTTGATCGGGCTTGGCATCCAGGACCCTTACGCGAGCTGGGGCAACATGCTTTCCGAGGCCATGAGCATTGTGCGCCTGCAATTCGCTCCGTGGATACTGTGGCCCGCGTTCTTTATCGGGATCACGGTCATGTGCTTCAATCTTGTGGGCGACGCCTGGCGCGACGCGTGGGACCCTTTGCTCAAGGGCCGGGGGGAGGGCGCATGAACGAAGTCCGGCTTGCGGTCAAAGGGTTAACGGTCACGTTAAGGGAGCAGCCTTTCACGCCCATTCTCAAGGATGTTTCTTTTTCTGTCGGGCGCGGAAGCATCACGGGCATTGTCGGCGGGTCAGGCAGCGGCAAGACCACGCTGGCCCTCGCGCTTTTGGGGCTGGTGCCTCCGGCGATGAAGGTGAAGGCGGGAGAGATCCTCTTTGAAGGGCACAATGTCCTTAACATGAATGCCGATGAACTTCGCCGCCTGCGCGGGGCGCGCGTCAGCATGTCGTTCCAGGAAGCGTCGAGCGCGTTTGACCCTGTGTTCACGATCGGCGACCATATTCTGGCCGCCATGGCCGCGCATAACCCCTCGGCCGGGACGCTCGCGCGCCAGAAGATGCTTGATCTTCTCACGCTGGTCGAAGTCCCCGACCCGCGCCGGGTCGCGGGGTGTTATCCGCATGAACTTTCCGGCGGGCTGCGCCAGCGCGCGATGCTGGCCCTGGCTTTGTGCGCGCGACCGGGTTTGCTTGTGGCCGATGAGCCCACGAGCAGTCTCGATGTGACGCTCCAGGCCCGCGTGATGGCATTGTTCCGCAAACTTCGCCGGGAGCTTGGCGTTTCCATCGTCCTGATCGCGCATGACCTGGGGATGGTGCGGCGCCTGGCGGATGAGACCGTGATCCTGTCCCAGGGCCGTGTGGTGCCCGCGGATCACGCGTACGCGAAGGCGTTGTTGGCCGCGGAGGAGATGTGATATGATCCTGCGGATCGAAGGCCTTTGCAAAACGTATCCCGGCGGGGTGAAAGCCCTGGACGGCGTCAGCCTTGACATCAGAGCCGGTGAGAACCTCGGGCTGGTGGGAGAATCCGGTTGTGGCAAGACCACGCTGGCCCGTGCCATCATGGGGCTTGTCGCGCCTGACAAGGGGACGGTCATTTTTCACGGGCATCCGGGCCGCCGTGAATTTTGCCGCCAGGTGCGCATGGTCTTCCAGGACCCTTTTTCGAGCCTGGACCCGCGGTATTCCGTGCGCGCGATACTTAATGAGGCGCTTCGCCTGGAGCCGCGCATGACGACCGGGGAAGGGCTGACGCGCATGCGCCGGGTCCTTGACCTGGTGCGCATGCCCCGGGATATCCTCTCCAGGTATCCGCATGAGTTTTCCGGCGGAGAACGCCAGCGCCTTGCCATTGCCAGGGCCCTGATGACGGAACCCTCGCTCCTCATCCTTGATGAGGCGGTTTCATCGCTCGACGTGCTTGTTCAGAAAGACATTGTCCTGATGCTTGAAGACTTGCAGCAGCGATTGCGCATGACGTACTTCTTCATTTCACATAACCTGCGCGTGGTCCGGCGGCTGAGCCGCAAGATCGCGGTGATGACCGGCGGGCGGATCGTGGAATACGCGGACCGGGACGAGGTGTTCAACCGCCCGTCGCATCCTTACACCCGCGCGCTCATACAGGCGGCGTTCAATTACGAGGTGGCCCCGTGAGCCTGGATTTTTACCGTCAGTTGACGCGCCTTTTTGGCCTGCTCGCGCTGGGTGTCCTGTTCGCCATCGTCGCGTTCGCGTGCCTGATCGAGGTCAGGGACCTTGACCTGTGGCTGCACCTGAAGATGGGCGAGATCATCACCGCCACCGGCCATGTCCCGGCGAAGGATATCCTTTCCGCGACGATCAGCGGCCGCGCCTGGGTCAACCATGAGTGGCTTTTCCAGGTCGTGGCCCACGCGGTACGTTCGGTTTTCGGGTTTGACGGCCTCTTGTACATGCAGGCGTTCATGGTCCTTGCGACGTTCATGGTCCTTTTGCTGTGGACCTACCGCAGTGACCGCCAGCTTGTCATCCTGCCGCTTTTGTTCAGCGTCCTGCAGGTTTATCAGACGCGATTTACCGTTCGTCCTGATCTTTTCAGCGTCCTGTATTTCGTCCTTTTCCTGATGATCCTTACCTCGTTCATGGAGCGGCGCTGGGCCTTGCCGGTCCTGGCCGTGCTGCAAGTGCTGTGGGTCAACATGCACGGGTATTTTTTCTGGGGGCCGGTCCTTGCCGGCCTTTTTCTGGTTGCGGAAGCCGCGCGTCGGCATTGCTCCCTGCCGCCGGCCTGGCGGGAAGAGGGACGGCTGTCTGATACGGGTTATCGCCATCTTATGATCGCGTTTGCCGTTATCGTACTGGCCACGCTGGTAAATCCGCTGACACTCAAGGGTGCCGTGTACCCGTTGAAGGTGCTGTTGCAGCTTTCCGGCGGCCATAAGGTTTTCTTCAAATACATCACCGAGTTGCAGCCATCCATCGTGTGGGCGAAGTTTTTTGATTTTGGACAGCAGGGGCCTTTCAAGACACTGATCCTTGTTTCGGCCATCAGTTTTATCCTGAATATCCGCCGGTTGAACCTGGGCTTACTGCTGGCCTGGGCGCTGGTGCTCGCCTTCGCGCTCATGGCGCTGCGCAACATGGTCTATTTTTCGGTCATGGCGTATATCGCGGTCATGCTCAACGCGGCGGCCCTGGACCTTAAGGCCATGGTCCCCGCGCGGTTCGTCAGGGAAGAGTTCGAGCTGTTGACCGGCTGGCTGTTCAAGCTCGCGTTCATTGTTTTCCTGCTGAATTACGGCGGCGACATGGCGCAGAACGGGTATTATGATTTCAACAAATTCGAGCGCAAGAGCGAGTTTTTGGGGGTCGCCCAGCGGACATTTCCCGACGGAGCTGTTGATTTTATGATCCGCAACGGGATCAAGGGGCCCGTTTTCAATGATTTCAATTCCGGGGCTTACCTGGTCGGCCGCGCGTATCCCGGCATCAAGGTGTTCATCGACGGGAGGACGGAACTTTACGGCGACAAGTTCTTCCAGTTCTACCGTAAGATCTGGGATGACGGGGATGGGAAGGCCCTGGATGAGGCGGTCGCGCGGTATCATCTGAAAGCCGCGTTGCTTGGCGCGGCCTACACGCGTCCGGGCAAGAGCGTCCTGGATCTTTTTGACAAGAAGCGGGAATGGCGGCTGGTGTATTTTGCCGACGACGGGCTGGTCTATTTGCGCGACATTCCCGAGAACGCGGCGCTGATCCGCAAGTTCGCCATTGACCTCAAAACCCTGCCGCCGCTTGTTTCGGATATCCGCCGCCTGGGCGCCGCCCAGGTGAATCCTTACCGGGAAACGGCGCGGGCCGGCTTCCTGCGCGATATGGGTTATCCCGAGCAAGCTGTGGCCCAGGCCGACGCCGCGTTGAGGATCGCTCCGGCTTCATTGGACGCTTTCAAGGTGAAGGCCGAGATCTTCGCCGATAAAAAGGACCATCAAAAAGCTTTCGAGAATTTCCGCCTGGCCCTCCTGCAAAAGCCAGGTGATAGCAAACTACGCCGTGGCATGGCCATTGCTTATGTCGGCCTTGGTGAATATGAGCGGGCCCTGGAACAGGCCCAGCGCCTGGAGGAGAACCCGGATGATCCTTCCGGTCCTTACGTGCGCGCGAAAGTGTGCGTCAAAAAAGAGCAATATCAAAAGGCTTATGATATATTGAAGCAGCGGATATTCCCCTTGCAAGAAGGTCTGGCCGAGATCATCGCTATCGGCGGTTTTTGCGAGGACGCCGGGAAGCTGGAGTGGGCCGCGAAGATCTACGCGATGGCCCTGGCCCGCGACCCTGATGACGCGCAGGCGGTGAAAAAAATGAAGGACATTGACGTGAAACGGCGGCAATTGAAAAGGAAGGAAGCACCATGACGCGAAACGTCCTGACATTTATCCTGGCGGGCGGCAAGGGCGAGCGCCTGAACCCCCTGACGCGCGACCGCGCGAAACCCGCGGTCCCCTTCGGCGGGATCTACCGCATCATTGATTTTACCCTTTCCAATTGCATCAATTCAGGGCTGCGCCGTATTTATGTCCTTATCCAGTACAAATCATTCTCCCTGCAAAAGCACATCCTCGCGGGGTGGGATGTTGTCTCTTCCCAGTTAGGCGAGTTCATTGACCCGATCCCGGCCCAGCAGCGCCTGGGCGATGACTGGTACCGGGGCACGGCCGACGCGATCTACCAGAACATTTACGCCATTCACGACCACGGCGCCGACCTGGTGCTGATCCTCGCCGGCGACCACCTCTACAAGATGGATTACCAGAAACTGATCAAAGCGCACCTCGACCACGGCGCGGACGCCTCGGTTTCGTGCATCAAGATGCCCAAGCGGGAGTCGCCCCAGCTGGGCGTGATCGAGGTCGATCAGGGCGGTTTCATCTGCGGGTTCCAGGAAAAACCGCAGGTCCCCAAAACCATTCCCGGTGAACCGGACCATATCTTCGCGTCGATGGGGATCTACCTTTTCAACGGCAGCACGCTGGTGAGCGAGCTTGAGCGCGACGCGGCGGACAGCACCTCGGACCATGATTTCGGCAAGAACATCATCCCCAAGCTTGTGGCGTCGCAGAAAAAGGTGCTCGCGTATGATTTTGGCCAGCAGTCGGATTACTGGCGCGACATCGGGACCCGCGACGCGTATTACCAGGCCAACATGGACCTTGTTACCCTGCATCCGGCGTTTGACCTGTATGACAAAGAATGGCCCCTGCGCACGCACTATTCCCACTACCCGCCGATGTCGCTGCGCAACGTGCGCGACACCAAGGGCGGCGAAACGCCGGGCATGGTCGTTGATTCGATCGTGTCCCCCGGGTGTTTCATCGAGGGCGGGCTTGTCGAACGTTCCGTCCTGTCCTCTCAGGTCATGGTGCGCAAGGGCGCGCACGTGCAGGATTCCATCCTCATGGATGGTGTCGTTGTTGGTGAGGGCGCGCATATCAAGAAGGCCATCATCGACAAGCAGGTCACGATCCCCGCGGGAGAGAGGATCGGTTATGACCTTGAACTTGACCGTACCCGTTTCGCGGTCACGGCCTCCGGGATCGTTATTGTCCCGAAAAAAACGGCAATTCCCGAACTTACCTGATGCCGTGAGCTTGTGAGCCGGCATTCTATGCGATAGAATGTCAAAATACCGCACGCGTTGTTTGTATGCGTCAGCATAATAATTCATTCCTTTATTGACAAGCCCATCTTTTATCAATAAATTGAAAATGCCATGGTGCCATATCTGGTACCTTCGGCGGCTGTTTATCCCAATATGTAACAATTCGAGCGAGGGGCGTATGGAACAGTTCGGGCAGTTGATGACCATCGATGAAGTGGCGGAATACCTGCGTGTCAAAAAACGCACGGTTTACGACTGGGTCAAGAAAGACAAGATCCCGGCCGTCAAGATCGTCGGCCTGTGGCGGTTCCGCAAACAGCGGATCGACGCGTGGCTTGAGGACGACGCCAAAGCGCAGGAACCCCAGGCTGTTAAAGAATAAGGTCCCGCGCGCAATCGCAGGGCAGACATTTTTCAAAGGAGCTCAGCCCCATGTATTTCAAGAAGCTTGAGATATTCGGATTCAAATCGTTCGCCGAAAAGACCGTCCTTCATTTTGAACCGGGGATCACGGCGGTCGTCGGCCCTAACGGGTGCGGCAAGAGCAATGTTTTCGATGCCATCCGCTGGGTGCTCGGTGAGCAGAGCGTCAAGCAGTTGCGCGGCGGGGCCATGGAAGATGTTATTTTCAACGGCACCGACGCGAAGCTCGCGCTGGGGTTCGCCGAGGTCAGTGTCACCTTCGAGAATGTCCCCCGCGTCCTGCCGGTCGACCATGACGAGGTCACGGTCACGCGGCGCCTCTTCCGTTCCGGGGAGAGCGAATATCTCATCAATAAAGAGCCGGTCCGCCTGAAAGACATCGTCGAGGCGTTCATGGGCACGGGGGTCGGCGCCGAGGCTTATTCGCTGGTCCAGCAGGGCAAGGTCGACCTGGTCGTGAGCGCCAAGCCCGATGACCGGCGCGTGATCTTTGACGAGGCTTCCGGCATCACAAAATACAAGGCCAAGAAGCGCGAGGCCACGAACAAGCTCAAGGAGACGGATGACAACCTGTTGCGCCTCAACGACATTATTGTCGAGGTGAAACGCCAGATCACCTCCCTTGAGCGCCAGGCGCACAAGGCCAAGCGCTACAAGGAAGAGTTCGAAAAGCTCAAGGGGCTCGAGCAGGTCTATGCGTTCCATCAGCTTGACGCGCTCGGACGTGAACGCGCGGGGATCGGGCAGTCCCTCGGTGAATTGAAGCAGCGTGAAGAAACCCTTGTGCGTGACCTTGAAGAATTCCGCCAGGTCGTCGAACGTGAAACGCTCGCGCTCGAGGACATCGGCCAGAAGGTGAACGAATCCCGCTCCCAGGAACTGAAGCTTGAGAACCAGGTCGAACTGGCGAACCGCCAGATCGGGTTCAACGAGGAACGCCTGGAGAACATTGCCCAGAACGAGAAGCGCGTTGCCGAACAGAAAGAACAGCTGGTCGTGAAATGCGCCGCGCAGGAGGCGAAGATCGCCGAGCTGGAGAAGCTTCTCGCGGATTTTTCCATCGAATTCACGGCGTCGTCGCAAGAACTTACCCAGAAGCGGACGGCGCTCACCGGCCTGGTGAACGTGATCCAGGAACATGAGCAGTCGATGCGTGCCGACGAGGAGAATATCTTGCGGATGACGGCCCGTTTTTCCGCCATGAAGGACGAACTGACACAGATCATGAAGGAGCGTGAGGGGTATCTGGCCCGCCGTCATCGCCTTGACCTGGAGCAATCCAAGGTCGTGCGCGAGCGCTCCGAAGTGGAGTCCCGGTTGAGCGGCCTTTCCGAGGGTATCCGCGTGATCATGCTCCGCCGTGATGAACTTCTGTCTGAGCAGGGGAATGCCAAAGCCGCGCTCGCCGCGGTCCAGGAGGAGTTCGCGGGCCTTAACGCGTCCATCAATGACCTCGAACGGAAAAAACTTTTCCTGGTCTCCCAGAAAGAATTTATCGAGAAGCTGCATGTGCAGTACCAGGACATGCCGGATCCCGTCGTGACCGGGCATTTCTTTTCTCCGATCCCGCCCGCCGACCGCCACACGGGGTTTATCGGAAAATTGAAGTCTGTCCGTCCCGTCGCGCCTGAACATCAGGATGATCTGCGCCGTCACCTTGAGGGCATGGATGCGTCCGGTCTTTACGAGATCATTTGCGAAACAAAATTCGTTGAACTGGACCCTCTGGCCATCGCCGGTGAGATCGGGGCGATCGATGCCCGCCTGGCTGACATGGCCCAGCAGCGTGATGCCAGGCAGACGCTGATCACGGAGCGAGCTCTCGGTGTTGAGGCGCTCAACCGTGAGATCCACGCGCAGGACATGCGCCTGTCCGTTTGCGAGTCCCAGCAGCAGGATATCAGCGCCGAGGCCGAGAAATTGCGCCAGGAGTCCACGGCTGTCGACGGCGAGATCCGTGAAGCGGATGAGGGGCTGGTTCGCCTGAATGCGGACCAGGCGCGGTTGACGGGTGAGGCGGCGATCCTGGAAGGGGATCTTAAGAGCACGCAGGAAAGCCTCAGGAGCCGTGAAGAGGATGTTGAGCTCCGGCGCATGGAGCGTGAAGACGCGGCCGTGGCATTGGCGCAGTTCGAATCCGAGATCAATGCCATGCGTGAACGTGAGCGGTCGTGGCGCGATAACCTGGAGATGTTCCGTGCCTCGCTGAACAGTTACCTGGATGAAATGAGCCGCCTGAACACGGAGGCTTCTTCTTTTGATGAGCGCCGTCAGAAATTGCACGAGGACATTGCCCAGCTGGAGCGCTCCATGGTCGCTTTGCGGGCCCAGAGGGATGAGTTGAAGGAGTCCCTCGGGCGTTATGAAGCCGAAGAGAATGATCTGGCCCAGCGCACCGGCAGCCTGCGCGCCGAGATCGCGGGGATGGGCAAGGAACTCGGTGACGCGCGCGACAGCGCCCACGGGATGGCCATGCGCGGGCAGCAGTTGGACTTCCAGGAGCAGGCTGTCAAAGAGCGCATGCTCCAGCGTTACAGCATTGATCTGGCCGCGATCGCCCTTCTTCCGGCCGCAGGTGAGACAGGTGAGCCAAGCGCGGCAGTCGGTCAGCCCGCGCTCGATATCGAGGCGCTCAAAGAGGAGATCGCCGTCCTTGGGAAGCGCTGCGATTCTTACGGCGGCGTCAATCTTCTTGCCATTGAAGAGTTTGAAGACCTTAAGGGCCGTTTCCAGTTCCTGACGCAACAGCAGAGCGATCTTCTGGAAGCCAAGACATCCCTGGAACAGACCATCCGCAAGATCAACAAGACGACCCGGGAGCTTTTTGTCGAGACCTTTGTCAAGGTCAACGATCGCTTCCGTGAATATTTCAAGGTTCTCTTTAACGGGGGCGAGGCCCAGTTGGTTCTCCTGGACCCCGAGAACGCGCTGGAGTCCGGCATTGACATCATTGCCCGTCCTCCCGGCAAGAAACTGCAGAACATAAGCCTTTTGTCCGGTGGTGAGAAGACCATGACCGCCATTGCCCTTATTTTCGCGGTCTTCCGTGTCAATCCCAGCCCCTTCTGCGTCCTGGACGAGATCGATGCCGCGCTTGATGAAGCGAATGTGGGCCGGTTCGCGACAGTCCTCAAGGAATTCGCGCAGATCTCGCAATTCATTGTCATTACCCATAACAAAAAGACGATGGCGAACGCCGATGTGATGTATGGCGTGACCATGCAGCAGCGCGGGATATCCAAGGTCGTTTCGGTGAAATTCACGGGTGACAAGCAGGAACCTGTTCCGGTGCAGGAGCTTCCGAAGGCTGATGAAGCAAAGGCCGAGGAGCCAAAAGCGGAGGAGGCCAAGGCAGAGGAGATGGTGGGGGTTTAAGTCTCTGTATTTTTTCGCAAGAACGTAACATCAAGAAAGCCAAAGGATTCCCTCCTTTGGCTTCTTTTTTTCGAACCTTGACACTTCCGAAATGCATATGTTATACTTCAGCACTTTGGAGTGATAAACCATGATGGAATTTTTGAGAAAACTGAACGGGATCGACCTTCTCCTTATCGCGCTTGCGGTGCGGACGGTTTACAGCGCGATCAACAGCGGATTTGTCGCGGAGCTCATCAAGAACCTCGGTACTCTCGTTGCCGTATTCGCCGCTTTTCATTATTACGTGAAACTGGCTGTTCTCATAGGCCATTTTTCCAAGTTCCCGGCACCGGCTACCCAAACCTTGTCTTTTGCTGCTATCTGGCTGGTTGTCCTTTTTGTGTTCCGGTATTTGCGCGATGGCCTTGGTATGGTTTTTACGGTACAGACAATATCGGTGGTGGACCGCTGGGGCGCGGCCATTATCTCGGTGGCCCGGTTCTTTCTTACCGCGAGCCTCTTTCTTTTTCTTTTTTTACTGACCGGCCAGCCGTACATGCAGCATATCACGCGGGCGTCTTTTTCGCAGAAATACGTCCTGCCCGTCGCGCCTGAAGCGTATCGCAAGATCACCCAGGGGCTGGTCACGAAGTTTTACCCGGACGAGAAGGTCAATCAGGCCGTGTTCGATCAATTGGTTGTGACCGGGAAGCGTTGAACCGGCGGAGAATATTGCCGTGAGCCTTATCCCGGAAGAGATCATAACGCGGGTCCTGGAACGGACCGACATCGCGGAACTTATCGGAAGTTACACGCCGCTGAAGCGCGCGGGAAAGAATTATAAAGCTCTTTGTCCTTTTCATAACGAGAAGACCCCGTCGTTCGTGGTGACGCCTGACAAGCAGATATTCCACTGTTTCGGTTGCGGGGCCGGCGGTAACGCCATCTCGTTCGTGGTGAAGCAGGAAAGGATGGAATTTCCTGAAGCGGTGCGGTTCCTGGCCGCGAAGGCGGGGATCGAGGTCCCGGAGACGGGCCGCGATGCCGATAGCCAGAAGCAGAACGCGATCAGGGACACGATCTTTGCGGCCAATGCCGCGGCCGTGGAATATTTTCACGGCAACCTGGTCACCGGCCGCGAAAAGGAAGTGGGGATCGCGCGGGAATATTTGAAGGAACGCAAGCTGAACCTTGACGCGGTGAAGCGTTTCAAGATCGGCTACAGTTACGACGCGTGGGACGGGTTGACGCGGCATTTGCGGTCCAAGGGATTTGAAGCGGCGATCATTGACAAGTCAGGTCTCGTTGTCACCCGTGAGGACGGCGCGAAGAAAGGTTCTTACGACCGGTTCCGCGGACGGGTGATGTTCCCGATCTTTGATTACCGCGGCCGCCCCGTTGCTTTTGGCGCGCGGGCCTTGAAGAAGGACGACAAGGCGAAGTATATCAATTCACCCGAGACGCCGGTTTATACCAAGGGGCGGCATCTTTACGGATTGCACTGGGCCAAGGACGCGCTGGCCCGTGAGGACAGGGTGATCATTGTTGAGGGGTACCTGGATTTCATCAGGCCGTTCGTGGCGGGGGTTGAAAATGTCGCCGCGTCACAGGGAACGGCGCTGACGCCGGACCAGATCCGGCTGATACGGCGCTATACGCGCAATGTCACGATGCTGTTTGATATGGACCCCGCGGGGCAGTCGGCGGCGCTGAGAAGCCTCGATGTCCTGCTGGAAGAGGAGATGGATGTCAGGGTCGCGGCACTGGCCGACGGGGAAGACCCGGACTCGTTCATCCAGAAATTCGGGGTTGAAGATTTTCGCCGTTATGTGCGCGAGGCCAAAAGCCTCTTTGAGTTCAAGCTGCAGCGGCTGAAACTGGAGTTCGACGCTCGCACGGCCGAAGGCCGCGGGGTCATCCTCCGCGAGATGCTGACGACCATCGAAAAGGTTGCCAACACGAGCGTCAAGAGCGCTTATTTGAAGGAGCTCCGCTCGGCGCTCAGCGTGAACGAATACGAGATCGAGGCTGAACGGCAGAATATTTTGAAGAAGCGCCCGGCACTGCCGCGTCCCGCTGATATGAGGACCAATGCCCCTGACCCCGCGTTGAACGCCGGGTTCTCCTCTGATGAGGAATGGCTGTTACGGTTCGTCATGGCGGATGCGCGCTGGCTGAAAGAAGCGCGGGCGCGGATCGACCCCGGTGATCTTCCCGGGGCAGCGGCACGGAAGGTGCTGGCGGTCGCTTACGGCCTGTTGGACGAAGGGCGTGACGCCGGGCCGGCCGCGCTGGTGGGGGCGTTCGAGGATGAAGGGCTGCGGCGCAAGCTGATGGCCATCGCCTCGGAGCCGGATGCCATGGCCCCCAAGACCGCCGAGAAAGCGTTCGCGGACTGCCTCAAGCGCATCCGTGACCGTGACCGCAAGGTCAAGCGCGAACAATGGAGAGAAAAGATCCGCCAGGCCGAGAAGTCGGGTGATCATGAAGCGCTCAGGCGCGCTCAGGAAGAATTCAATCAGCTCCTAAAAGGGTGAGGTTGTAATGAAGGAAGAAAAAGAAAAAGATTTCCAGCAGGACCTGGAGAAGCTCGTGGCTTCAGGGAAAAAGAAGGGGTTTTTGACCTATGATGAGGTCAATGAGACCCTTTCCGATTCCATTGCTTCTTCCGAAGATATTGACCAGGTCTTTGAGATCCTTGACGGAAAAGGTATCAGGGTCGTGGATTCAGGCGAGGAAGAGCAGGTGGAGAGCGACGCGGCCGCGGAAGACGCGCGCGAGCAGGCCAAGCGTCCCGCCGATGAAAGCGCCGAGGAAGATAACGTTTACGCGGAAAAATTCATCCCGCTCGATGATCCGGTGAAGATGTACCTCAAGCAGATGGGTTCCATCTCGCTGTTGACGCGCGAAGAGGAGATATCGCTCGCCAAGCGCATCGAGGAAGCGGAGTTCAAGTTCGCGGAAGCGCTCTTCGTCAATGCTTACGCGCGGCGCGAGGCCATGAACACGATCGATCGCGCCCTCAAGGGGGAGATCAGTGTTGAGGACGTGGTCAAGGATGAGTTGGAACGCCGTCCGACGTTGCTCAAGGACCTCAAGCACACCCTGGAAAAGGCCCGCCGTGTCAAAAAGATCACGGAGGCGATCGCCAGCGTGGCAGACTTCAAGTTGACAGCGTCGGTCAACGAACAGATCATCGGCCGTATCGACGAGATCCTTTACCGCCTGCACCGCTGCGACAAGTTGCTGGGCATGAAAAAGATCGATACGACCCGCAAGCAGGTCCTGGAAGAAAAAAGCCGTTTGCTCAAGGACCTTATCGAACCTGTTGTCCGCGTGCGCGAGCAGTTGCGCGTGATCCGCATGCGCCAGACCCAGTTCAACAAGGCCAAGAAGAAGCTGGTGGAAGCGAACCTGCGCCTTGTGGTCAGCATCGCGAAGAAATACATCAACCGCGGCTTGTCGTTCCTCGACCTGATCCAGGAAGGCAACATGGGCCTGATCCGCGCGGTCGAGAAGTTCGAATACAAGCGCGGCTACAAGTTTTCGACGTACGCCACGTGGTGGATCCGCCAGGCGATCACGCGCTCGATCGCCGACCAGGCGCGCACCATCCGTATCCCGGTGCACATGACCGAAACGATCAACAAGATCATCCGCATCTCCCGCCTTTTCGTGCAGGAGAACGGCCGCGAGCCCGCGGCGCAGGAGATCGCCAAGCAGATGAAGATCCCGGCCAGCAAGGTCAAGGAGATCATGAAGATATCCCAGGTGCCGATATCCCTGCAGACGCCCATCGGCGATGAAGGCGATACGAACTTCGGGGATTTCATCGAGGACAAGAAGGCCATTTCACCGGCCAACGCCACGCTGCATTCCATGCTCAAGGACGAGATCCAGGCGGTCCTTGACACCCTGGACGAGCGCGAGCGCAAGATCCTGGAATTGCGTTTCGGGATCGTGGACGGTACCAGCCGGACGCTGGAAGAAGTGGGCGCTGAATTCAACGTGACGCGTGAACGCGTGCGCCAGATCGAATCCAAGGCCCTGCGGAAGCTGCGCCATCCGACCCGTTCCCGGCGCATCAAGATGTTCCTGGACATGTCGGTCAAAGAGGATCACGTGATCTGATGTCACGTAATGCTTAAGTTAAAAAGGCCTGTTTGGGGAAACTCAAACAGGCCTTTTTTGCTTGCTTTATATAAGTTGATAATATTTATTACATATGATATTCTTTTTGAGCTGTTTTTATGGATTTTATTTCGTAATCTTGATGAAAATCATCGTACCAGGGTTTCGGGCCTGTAGCTCAGTCGGTTAGAGCAGGAGACTCATAATCTCTTGGTCCCTGGTTCGAGTCCAGGTGGGCCCAGTTTTATTATAAAGTTCTTTTAAACTATCATTTCGGACGCATAGCTCAGCTGGTTAGAGCGCTGCCCTCACATGGCAGAGGTCGAAGGTTCAAGTCCTTCTGCGTCCACCATTTTTGTTCTTTAAGCGCTAAATGTTCCAACCAGAATTGTGGAACATTTAGCGCAATATGGGAGAACAAAAATGGTGCTCTGGCCGAGCTCCGCGAGGGCAGAGCACAACCAGAGGTATAAGTAGTGCCTGGCCGAGCTCCGCGAGGGCAGAGCACAACCAGAGGTATAAGTAGTGCCTGGCCGAGCTGTGCGAGGGCAGAGCACAACCAGAGGTATAAGTAGTGCCTGGCCGAGCTGTGCGAGGGCAGAGCACAACTAGAAGTATTGAAATACTTCATAACGAAAGGTTATCCTTGTGGCCGAAACGAATGTGAAGGACCAGCTGAAGAAACTCGTCGCGCTGCAGAAGATCGATGCCGAGGTTTACGAATTCAAGCGCGCGATCAAAGAACAGCCCGCCCTTCTCGAAGGCATCAAGGCCAAGTTTGACAAGAAATTGACCCGTTATCAGGAGCTCGAAACCCGCGCGCAGGAGCTTGAGCGTGCCCGCAAGGCCAAGGAGCTTGATCTGAGATCCTTAGAACAGGAGATCGTTAAGGCCAACACGGATCTGATGTCCCTGAAAACCAACAAGGAATATCAGGCCAAGTTATTTGAGATCGAGAACAAGAAGGCAGATAAGTCGCTCCTTGAGGATGCCATTCTCAGGTTATTCGATGACAGTGCCCGGCTCACGGAAGACATGGCCAAAGAAAAGGCGATCGTCGACGGAGAAGAAAAGATCTACCTGGCCGAGAAGGACAAGGTGGACGCCGCGGTGAAAGTCCTTTTGGACAAGGTCGCGACGTTTGAAGCCCAGCGCAACGACGCCTGTCAGGGGATCGACAAGGCCACGCTGGCCATGTATGAGCGCCTGGTTGAAAATCGCCATGGTTTGGCCATGGTGCCGATCGTTAATGATACGTGCGGCGGATGTTATATGAAACAAACCGCGCAGATGCTCAACAAGTTGGCGATCTGTGATGAGGTCGTGCGCTGTGAAACGTGCGCCAGGATCCTTTATCTTGAGAGCGCGCTTTCATGATCGCGTGGGAGATCTTTTCTGACGGCGCCTGCAGCGGCAATCCGGGCCCCGCGGCTATCGGCGTCGTGATCCGCCGCGATGGCGTGATCGTCAAGGAAATATCCGAACCTATCGGCGTTGCGACAAATAATATCGCTGAATACCGGGCGTTTATCCGCGGGATCGAGGCGGCGCAGGCACTTGGCGCCGAGCAGGTCAAGTTACGCACCGACAGCGAGCTTTTGTTTTATCAGATCAAAGGCAAGTACAAGGTCAAGCATGTCAACATGAAGCCTTTGTATGAAAAGGCCGTTGCGCTTTTAAAACGTTTCAAGAATGTTGAATGCAAGGTGGTCCCCCGGGAAGAGAATCAGGAAGCTGACCGGTTGGCCACGTCCGCTCTTAAAAAGAATGTTTTGCAGGACGCAAGCCACGACGACCGCCCCGATGTGTTCATCATGGGGGAGGAAAGTCCGAGCTCCAAAGGATAGCGCACCCAGATAATGCTGGGGACGTCCTGTTTTGCTCACGCAAACACAGGGCGGGCGAATAGAGCCACAGGGACGAACCCCTTCAGTGGGGGGTGAAACGGGCGATCTCTGCGCGGAGCAAGGCCAAATAGAGGAGATATTCCGTGCCATGAAAGTGGCCGGAGTGCGGGGCGATCCGTCCCGTTAGATCCTCGGGTAGGCCGCAAGAGTCCTGGGGGCAACTCCGGGAGTAAGTTGGATGGTCGTCCTTTTCGGCGGGCCGCAAGGTTCGCCGGAAAGAACAGAACTCGGCTTATGTGGCGAACGTTCAGCAAAAAGTGAAAAAATGATTTTCTAAAGTTGAACAAACAAGGAGACGTAGATGTCAGGTCATTCAAAATGGGCAAAGATCAAGCATAAAAAAGGCGTCACGGATGCCAAGCGCGGCGCGGCGTTCACCAAGATAACCCGTGAGATCGTCACGGCGGCCAAAGAAGGCGGCGGGGACCCGGATGTGAATCCGCGGTTGCGCACGGCCATGCTGCGCGCGCGCGGGCTGGGGATGCCGTCGACCAACGTCGAAAACGCCATCAAGAAGGGGACGGGCGATGTGGAAGGCGTTGTCTATGAATCATTCACCTTTGACGCTTACGGCCCCGGCGGCGTGGCGATCTTCATTGAAGGCTTGACGGACAACAAGAACCGCACAACGGCGGAAGTCCGCACGGCGTTGACCCGCAAGAACGGCGCCCTGGCGTCGCCAGGTTCGACAGCGTATATTTTCAGCAAGAAGGGTTTGATCGAGGTCGAGACCAAGGCGATCGGCGAGGACGCGCTCATGGAGATCATCCTTGAAGCGGGTGCCGAAGACATGAAGGTCGAGGGGGATGTGTATGAGGTGACCACCGAACCGACGTCGCTGGAACCTGTGAGGAAAGCGCTTGACGCCAAGAAGATCGCCATGAAATCGGCGGAAGTCACCATGATCCCGACGAACACCAAGAAGATCGCGGGGCAGGAGGCCAAAAATATCCTGGCCCTTATCGAAGCGCTTGAGGATAACGAAGACGTCCAGAATGTCTACGCGAATTTTGACATCTCTGATGAAGACATGGCCGCGCTGGAAGAGTAAAGCGGGTGGGTCAGCCAATGCGGGTGATGGGGATCGACCCGGGGCTCAAAGCCACGGGATACGGTGTGGTCGAACGCGGTCCTGACAGGCGCGTCAGGGCACTGGAGGTTGGCACGATCGAGCCCAACCCCCGTGATCCGCTGGCCGGCAAGCTGGTCAAGATCCACCGGCACCTGGGCGATATCATCGACCGGCAGAAGCCTGATGTTGTAGTTCTTGAAAAACTTTACGCGCATTACGCGCATCCCATGACCGCGGTGGTGATGGGGCACGCGCGCGGCGTTATCTGCCTGGTATGCGCCCAGAAGGGCGTGGACTACATTGAGGAAAGCCCCAAGCGCGTGCGTAAGGCCGTCGTTGGCAATGGCAATGCTTCAAAAGAGCAGACACGGCGCGTGGTGGCGAACTATTTGAAAATTGATCCGGCGAAGCTTACGCTTGACGCTTCAGACGCGCTGGCGCTCGCGATGGCCCATGCCGGTCGGGGAACTCCATGATCTCCCGCCTCAAAGGAAAGGTCGTTGAAAGAAAGGACAATGCCGTCGTCGTCGAGGTTGACGGGCTCGGCTATGAGGTGTTCGTCCCTTCATCTGTCTTTCAGCGCCTGGACGCCGCCACGGACCCTAACGGTAATATTTCCCTCACGACGTACCATTATTTTCAGATGACGCCCAGCACGGCCACGCCGTTTTTGATCGGTTTTTTGAACGAGCTGGAAAAAGATTTTTTCCTTCAATTCATTTCCGTTTCCGGGATAGGTCCCAAAGCCGCGGTGCGGGCGCTCAACCGGTCGATCGCCGAGATCGCGCGCGCGATCGATGAAGGTGATGCCGCCTTCTTGAAGACGCTGCCCGGAATAGGCCAGCAGAAGGCGAAGGACGTCATCGCGAAGTTGCAGGGTAAGGTCGGGCGTTTCGGCCTTATCGGCGACCAGGCGGTCAAGGGGCCGGCGGGGGTGTCACAGCAGGTGTTCCAGCAGGAGGCGCTGGATGTCCTGGTGCAGTTGCAATACAAAAAAGCGGAAGCCCTTGAGATGATCGCCGGGGTGCTGGCGCGTAAAAAGGATATTAACACGGTGGAAGAACTGCTCAACGAGATCTACGCCGCATCGAGGAGGCCATGATGGACCAGGGACAATCGGACCATTTGAAGGGCGCTGTCGAGGCGCTGTTGTTTGTGAGCGAAAAACCCGTGACGGTCGATCAGATCAAGTCCGTGGTGGCGGGTTCGACGGCGCAGGACATCAAGGCCGTTCTCGAGCGGCTCAAACATGATTACGACGTTGTTCCCGAGGGCACGGCCTTGCGCGGCATGACCGTTGTTGAGATCGCGGGCGGGTGGCAGATGCTGTCGAGTTCCCTTTTCGCGGAGTATGTGCGTGAGTTCTACAAGACCCGCCATAAAGAAAAGCTTTCGCGCGCAGGGCTTGAAGTGCTGGCCATCATCGCTTATAAACAGCCGGTGTCGCGGACGGATGTCGAGGTGATCCGCGGCGTGAATTCCGACGGGACGGTCATGCACCTTCTGAACAAGGGGCTCATCAAGATCGCGGGCCGCAAGGAAGTCCCTGGCAGGCCTTACGTTTATGGGACGACGGGCCAGTTCCTGGAATATTTCGGCCTGCGCGCTCTCGAAGACCTTCCGCGCCTGGAAGATTTTCCCGCGCTCATGGCCAGGACGAACGAGGCGGGTTCTGAGGCGGCGCCCGTGGCGGCTGTCGCCAACGGGGCCGTGGCACCGGCGGTTGACCGGGAAGAGATCGCCCGGGAACAAACCCGCCTGGACATTGAAGAACTTGAGAAACATACCAACGCGTTGCCTGCTGTCGCGGAGGATGAGGCGTTGGGAGAATCCAGCGGACAGTCAAGGGTTATGGAGGATGGCAATGGACCTCAACAAACTTCGTCATAACATCGACGCGATCGACGCGCGCATCGTCGGGCTCCTTAATGACCGGGCCAAAGTTTCTCTGGAGATCGGCAAGGTCAAGGTCAAGGTCAACGGCGGCGTGTACGCGCCGGAGCGGGAACGCAAGGTCCTGGAGCATGTGCGCGCCTTGAACAAGGGGCCTATGGCGCCTGCCGCTTTTGATGCCATCTACAGCGAGATCATGTCATCGTCGATTTCTCTCGAGAAGCGCCTGCGCATTGCCTACCTCGGGGCGGAAGGGTCGAATTCCCATTCCGCGGCCGTGAAAAAATTCGGCACCCAGCTGACCTATGTCGGCTGCGGCAGCATCGCGGAAGTGTTCCGGCGGGTGGAGGACGGGGATTGCGACCATGGTATCGTTCCGATCGAAAATTCGGTCGAGGGCGCCGTGACACCGACAGCGGATCTGCTGGCGGAATCCGACCTGCAGGTCTGCTCCCAGTTGACGTTGAAGATATCTCCCGCTGTCATTGCGCAATGCGCGTTGGAGAAGATCCGCAAGATATATTCCAATCCCCAGGTCCTGGCCCAGTGCCGTAATTGGCTTTTGGCTAATTTGCCGCCGGAGCGGGTCAAGCAGGTGAGCGTCGCGTCGACCACGGACGCGGCCAGGCTCGCGGCCGGCGAGAAGGACGCGGCAGCGCTGGCGTCGGCTGATTGCGCGCGTATTTACGGGTTGTCGGTCATCAGGAACAATGTCCAGGATATCGCGCATAACGCGACCAGGTTCTTTGTCATTGCCCGGACGGACGCGCGTCCGACGGGTAAAGACCGCACGTCCATCGTTTTTTCGATCAGCGACAGGGTCGGCGGCCTTCACGCGATGCTCGCGCCGTTCGCCCGCAACGGGATCAATCTGACGCGGATCGAGTCGCGGCCGATCAAGAAAAAAGCGTGGGATTATTATTTCTTTCTCGACCTTCAGGGGCATCGCGAAGACAAGAATGTCCATAAGGCCCTCACGCAGCTGGAGGGGATGTGCAAATCACTCAAGATCCTGGGATCCTATCCCGAGGCGTTATGAAAAACAGGGCGAACAAAAATATCCTCAAGATCAAGCCTTACGTCCCCGGCAAGCCCATCGCCGAGGTCAGGCGCGCTTTTGGGTTGAAGCGCGTGATCAAGCTTGCCTCGAACGAGAATCCTTACGGCCCATCACCCCGGGTGCTGGCGGCGATCACGCGGGCGGCCCGCGAGGTCAACCGTTATCCCGACGGGAATTGTCACGAGTTGCGCCAGGCGCTGGCCCGGCGAATGAAGATTGCCCCCGAACAGCTGGTATTCGGCTGCGGTTCGGACGAGGTGATCGTTCTGGCGCTGCGCGCGTTCGTGAATCCCGGGGATGAGGTGGTTGTCGCGAAGCCGTCATTCCTGGTCTATTCCATCGCCTCGATCGCGGTCGGGGCCAAACTGGTTGAAGTGCCTCTCAATGGCCTGCGTTATGACCTTGAAGCCATGAAGAAAGCCGTTACGCCCAGGACCAAGATCGTGTTCATCGGGAATCCCGACAACCCATCGGGCCAGTATATCTCCAAGGCTCAAGTGGATGCGTTCCTCAAGGGCTTCCCGGAGGATGTGCTGGTGTTCTTTGATGAGGCGTATTTTGAGTTCGTTTCGGAAAAGGATTATCCGGACACGTTGGCCCTGCTCCGCAAGAGGGGCAATATCATTGTGGCCCGGACATTCTCGAAGCTTTTCGGCCTCGCGGGATTGCGCGTCGGTTACGGGGCCGCGAGCGTCGAGGTCGCGGACGTGATGAACCGCGCGCGCGAACCTTTCAACGTCACGTCGATCGCCCAGGCCGCGGCGTTGGCCGCGCTCAAGGACGGGGCTTATTTCAGGAAGATCCTCAGGGTGCTGGAGCGCGAGCGGGATCTTGTGTGCGCCGGTCTTGGCAAACTCGGTGCCCGTGGCGTGGCCTACAGCAAGGGGTGTACGAATTTCATCCAGGTGCGCCTGCCGGGTGACAGTTCGGCAACGGCGCTGGCGCTCATGAAGAAAGGCGTTATCGTGCGCGACATGAGCATCTGGGGGCTAAGGCATTATATCCGCGTCACGATCGGGACACCGGCGGAAAACAGGATGTTCCTGCGGGCGCTGGAAGAACTTGTTTGAGCAAAGGCATTTAACGTAAATTTTCAAGGAAGGGGACTTACAATGTTCCACAGGCATATGTTTCGCCGGGCCGTTATCCTCGGCACGGGTTTATTGGGTGGTTCTTTCGCGCTCGCGCTGAAAAAACACCGCCTCGCGGCGCAGGTCGTCGGCACCTCGCGCCAGGAAGCGTCGCTGCGCGCCGCGCAGGAGATGAAGGCCATTGACGAAGGGACGCTTGACGTGAATAAGGCCATCCAGGGCGCGGACCTTGTTATCCTGGCCGCTCCGGTCAAGGTCATCCTTGGACAGATCCATGATATTTCCAAGCATTTGCGCCGGGGTTGCATCGTCACCGATGTCGGCAGCACCAAGGTCGCCATTGTCGAGGCGGCTGAAAAGCTTTTCCCGCCGCATGTCCTTTTTGTCGGGTCGCATCCCATGGCGGGGTCGGAAAAGAGCGGGATAGCGCACGCCCGCGAGGACCTTTTCAAGGATACGGCCTGCGTGATGACGCCGACGGACAAGACCAATCGCATGGCCAGGGACAAGGTGAAGCACCTCTGGACGCTGTTCGGGGCGAATGTCACGGTCATGGATCCCGCGGCGCACGATGAGGCTATGGCGTACGCGAGCCATCTGCCGCATTTGACCGCTTTCGCTTTGATGCGCGCGATCCCCGAGGACCATTTGAAGCATGCCGCCGCCGGATTGAAGGACAGCACCCGCATCGCCGGTTCTTCCGCGCAAATGTGGGCTGATATCTGTTCGTCCAATTATCGCAATGTCCTCAAGGCGCTCGATGAGTCGGCCAAATCCATTTCCGAGATCCGCAAGGCGGTCGTGGACCGTGATGAAGCGGCGCTCATGCAGCTTTTCAATCAGGCCAAAGCCAAACGTGAATCACTGGAGAAAAAGAGCCATGTCTGATCCCTGTCAGTCCGCCGCGGCGTTCCGCTCCATTGTTGTCATTGACGGGCCGGCTGGAGCCGGTAAAAGCACCGTGGCCAAGGGATTGGCGAAAAGGCTGGGCGTGGCTTTCATGGATACGGGAGCCATGTACCGCGCGCTCACGGTCAAGGCGATCCGTCGTCGGGTAAAGCTGGACGATGAGGCGGCCCTGGTGGCGCTTGCCGGTGAAACGCGCATTGAACTGGTCAATCAGCCGGGTAATCCTCTGAAAGTCCTTCTCGATGGGGAGGATGTGAGCGAGACGATCCGTTCGGTTGAGGTGACTAACACGACGTTCTACGTGGCGCGTGCCGCGGGTGTGCGCCATATCATGGTCGCGTGGCAGCGGCTGATGGGGCAGCAACAGGCCCTGGTGGGGGAGGGCAGGGACCTGGGTACCGTCGTTTTCCCGCAGGCGGAATTTAAATTTTACCTGGACGCGGATTTCGGCGTGCGTTGCCAGCGGCGCATCGATGAGCTTCGCGCGAAGGGGCAGGATGTTGATGAAGAAGCTTTGAAGAAGGACCTGGCGGAACGCGATGAAAAAGATATCACCCGTAAGGTAGGCCCCCTGAAAAAGGCCGATGACGCGGTCCTGATCGATTCGACGCGCATGGGCGTCGATGAGGTCATTGGAACGATCGCGCGGCATATCCAGAACAAAAAGTAATTTTTCCGGAAAAGACCCCGATACAGCATGGACCAGTCACGCATACGTAATTTTTCCATCATCGCGCACATTGATCACGGCAAGTCCACCCTGGCGGACCGTCTGATGCTCCATTGCGGCGCCATCGATGAGCGCAGTTTCAAGAACCAGTTGCTCGATGACATGGACCTGGAGCGCGAGCGCGGCATCACGATCAAGGCATCCGCCGTGCGCCTGACCTACAAGGCCAACGACGGGAAAGAGTATCTTTTCAACCTCATCGACACGCCCGGCCACGTGGATTTCACTTACGAGGTCGAGAAATCCCTCAAGGCGTGCGAAGGGGCGTTGCTCATCATCGACGCGTCACAGGGCGTTGAATCCCAGACGGTCGCCAACTATTTCCTTGCCATCAGCAATAACCTTGAGATCTTGCCGGTCATCAACAAGATCGATATCGCCAACATCGATCCCAATGAGGCGGCACGCCAGTTCAAGGAGATCCTCAAGTTCAAGGAAGAGGACATCCAGCGGGTTTCCGCCAAGGAGGGCCTTAACATTGACAAGCTTTTTGAGAAGATCGTGTCATTCATCCCGTCGCCTTACGGGGATCCCGGCAAGCCGCTGAAAGCCCTGATCTTTGACATGAAATATGACGTTTACAAGGGTGTTGTGATCTTTATCCGCGTCATTGACGGGAAGATCGGCATCGGCACGCGCATCCGCCTGATGCACATGAACAAGGAGTTTACCGTCGAGGGGATGGGTTATTATTCGCCCTTTGACGCCAAGACCAAAGAGCTGGGCGCCGGTGAAGTCGGTTATATCACCTGCAATGTGCGCGACCCCAAGGAAGTGCGCGTGGGCGATACGGTGACCGATGTTACCGATCCCTGCGCCGAGCCGCTTGAAGGTTACCGCCAGCTCAAGCCGCTGGTCTTCTGCGGCGTGTATCCCGTGACCGCCGACGAGTACATGGAGCTGCGCACGGCGATCGATAAATTGCGCCTGAGCGACCCGAGTTTCACCTATGAACCCGAGACATCGGAATCTTTCGGGCATGGTTTCCGTTGCGGCTTCCTGGGCCTGCTCCACATGGAGGTGGTGCAGGAACGCCTGGAGCGTGAGTATAACCTGAACCTTGTCCTGACCACGCCCAACGTCGGTTACCGTTATGAGACCAAGGCGGGCGTCATGACGGACATCGAGAACCCTTCGCAGCTGCCGAACATGAGCGACGTGAAGTCCGTTGAGGAGCCTTACCTGAAAGTGTCGGTCCTCACACCCGTCAATTGCATGGACGCGGTGATGGAGCTGGCCAAGCGCAAACGCGGGATCTATGTCAAAAGTGAATTCATTTCCGACCGCATGCGCGTGGTCTATGATATTCCGCTGGCCGAGGTCATTGTCGATTTTAACGACATGGTCAAGTCGGCGACGCGGGGTTACGGATCCATCGATTATGAATTCACAGGGTATCGCGCGGCGCCGATCGCCAAGCTGGACATCCTGATCAACGATGAGGCGTGTGACGCCTTTGCCTGTCTGGTCCATAAGGACCGCGCGTATGAAAAAGGGGCCGCTTTGTGCGACAAGCTCAAGGAACTGATACCGGCGCAGCTTTTCGATATCCGTATCCAGGCATCATGTGATGGGCGGATCATCGCTTCCTCGCGCATCAAGTCCATGGGTAAGAACGTCACGGCCAAATGTTATGGCGGCGATATTTCGCGCAAAAGGAAATTGTGGGAGAAGCAAAAAGAAGGCAAGAAGAAACTTAAACAGATCGGCCGCGTGGAAGTGCCCCAGGCGGCCTTCCTTGCCGCCCTCAAGATCTAAAAGGACGTATGTTAAATAAATTCATGTCTGAAGAAACGCAAAAGGTCGTCTGGGAATGGGTGGAATCACTGGTCGTGGCGTTCATCCTCGCCATGCTCATCCGCACGTTCCTGATCCAGCCGTTCAAGATCCCCTCGGGATCGATGCGCATGACCCTGGTGGAAGGCGATCGTCTTTTTGTGAACAAGCTTGCCTATGGCCCGATGGTCCCGCTCACGCAGTATCGTTTGCCCGGGTTCACGAAGCCCCGGCGGGGGGATGTGGTGGTCTTCAAGTACCCGGTCCAGCGGCAGAAGGATTTTATCAAGCGCCTCATCGCGGTCGGCGGTGAGACCGTGGAGATCAGGGACGGCCGGGTGTACATCAATGACGCGCCCGTCGCTGATGGGGCCATCGCCGGCATCCATTATTACAATTACGGCGAGTATGCCCAGCCCGGGAAGAAGATCACGGTGCCGCCGGGACAGTATTTTGTGATGGGTGATAACAGCGCCTCAAGCCACGACAGCCGTTACTGGGGTTTTGTTCCCGAAGAGCTGGTGGTGGGCAAGGCGGAGGTCCTTTTTTGGCCGCTTTACAGGATCAGATGGATAAGATAGCCGTACTCTTTTTTTGCGTGCTGCTGGCCGGTTGCGCGACGGCGCGTCCTGGCCCCTCCAGATCTGAGACGGTATCCGCCCAGGTCGAGGCGGCCCGGAAAGTTGTCGGGGCCCTGGCACCGGCGGCATCCAAGGACACGGTTGAGAAATATTCGCCTTTGACCGGCCGGCATTACAGCGGGGCGCTGGAATTCGAACCGGGCACCGGGGCCAGATTAATTCCCGTGGAGGAGTAGTCGTGGCACTGACCCTTGCCAACAAGATCACCATCGCCCGTATCATGGCCGTGCCGGTATTTATCGGGCTGATGCTGTATTACAAGTCGGGCCATGAAGCATACCGCTGGACGGCCCTTTCGGTCTACATCCTGGCCGAGATCTCGGATGTGGTCGATGGTTATGTCGCGCGGCATTTTCGCCAGAAAACAAGGGCGGGTTCGATCCTGGACCCTTTGGCGGATAAGGCGATCTTCATCAGTGCGCTATTGTGCCTGTACCATGTCGGGAATGAAGCCGGATGGGCGGTCCGCCTGCCGTTGTGGCTTGTGGTGGCGTTCATGGCACGGGATGTCATTCTCGTTCTTGGCGCGCTTTTGCTGCAGGTCGTCTGCGGCGCGATCGAGATACGATCCAATGTCTGGGGAAAGCTGACGGCGTTCCTCCAGGCGGTATGCGTGATCGCTGTCTTTATCCAATGGCCCCTGGCGTTGGGAATGTGGCTGGCGGCATTGGCTGTGACCATTATTTCCGGGATCATTTACATGATGGAAGGGATAAAAAGGTTGAACAATGGACATCACGACGCTCGTTAAGGTCCTGGCATCGGCCGGGCTCAGTTATGTGATCGGATCGATCCCCACCGCGTATATTTTCGGAAGGTTGTTGAAGGGGCTGGATATTCGCCAGCATGGTTCCGGGAACGTGGGAGCCACCAACGCGTTCCGGGTGCTGGGCAAGGGGCCGGGGACCGCGGTGCTCATCCTGGATATCATCAAGGGGATCATCCCGGTTGTTTTTGTCGCGGGTTTTTTGGATGCTTCCGTCACAGGGCGTATTATCGCGGCGGTGGCCGCGGTGTGCGGGCATAACTGGACTTGTTTTCTCAATTTCAAGGGGGGCAAGGGCATTGCCACAACGCTGGGTGTGCTGATCGGCTTGACCGTGGTGATCCCGCAAGCGCGGATAGCGGTCCTGTTGTGTGTGGTGGTGTGGACCCTGGCTTTCCTTGTTTCAAGGATAGTTTCTCTATCTTCTTTGATCACAGCTATTTGCCTTCCTGTTTTTATGATCTTCTTTGTCGCGCCCACCAGCATGATCATATTGAGCATTGTTTTTTGTATTTTCATTGTCCTGCGCCATCGCCCCAATATCCATCGCCTGCTTTCAGGCCAGGAACCCCGCGTCCGCTTGCCCTGGACAAAGTAAGATTTCCTGAATGTTTAGCGCCTGAAACTTTTTCGCCTGCCTTATCGCGCCACTCTTCCGGCTTCACTCGGGGATCACGATCCCCCTCGCTCCAGGCGGAAGGGAACCTGGCGCTCGGCGCGGTGAAAACACAGGGGCGCTAAACATCTCTTTTCTTTTCTGTAAAGCTTCCCCAAGTCTTTGCTCCGTCATAAGAAAGCCTTTTCCTGGTCATTGTCCCGCCACCTTGTTTATTCCCTATGTGGATGTTATCCTTCATGCATAGGTGGAGAACAAGACTATGAAACAGTTAGCGTACATAAAACAGGAGCTTTCGCGTAACCGGGGTCGGCTGATCTCAATCCGGGAGAATATGTCGGATGAAGACAGCGATACCGCGACGCGGAAGAATTTTGTATACCTGGTCACGCGGGTGGACGGGGTGCCGGATGAGCTCCCCCCTCCGCAGGTCAGGATCGTCAAGAAGGTGTCCACAGAGCAGCAGTCTGAGGGATTCCTGTTCAAGGTCAAGGGTGTGATATATATCAAAAAGAACAGGTTTGTCTTCCAGATCCGCTACTGCCACAGCCTTCGCATCCAGATCTACTGGAAAACCCATGTTCTCTCTTCGGATAAACCGGCTGCGTTGGCCTAGCGCGGCTCTATCCAGGCGAGGACCCTTAATGGATAAGGCGGCTCGAGGAAGCCGCCTTATTTTTTTGCCTGCCTTGACAATCAAAATTCTGTCGGGTATATTTTATTACATCTAATTACATATTTTTCATGTCTGAAACCCTTAAAAATTGGAGTTTTTAATGATAATTAGAAAAATTTTATCATTTTTTGTATGTTTTTCGTTCATTTCGACTAGCCTCATCCCGCCTTCTTACGCTCAGACAGCATTTAATTTACCGCAACCCGGGACCATGGTGGGCCTTTCCACAGCTTTTATGCCTGTGGTGATGAAAGGCGTCAGCCTGCATCCCGCGAACCCGCTCCTGTTTGATTTCATCGTGGATGCTGGCGATTCCGGTTTCGCGGTCGAAGGTTCGCAGTTCAAGGCAGAATCCGAAAAACTCATCAAATATTTCCTCGCCTCGCTCACGGTCAAGGAAGACGACCAGTGGGTGAACTTGTCTCCCTATGAAAAAGACCGCATGATCCCTGAAAACCTGGGGAAGACCGAGCTGGGTCGCGATATGCTGGCGCAGGATTACATCCTCAAGCAGTTGACCGCATCATTGGTATATCCCGAGAAGGGGCTGGGCAAGGAATTCTGGGCCAGGATCTATGAGAAGGCCCAGGCGCAGTTTGGGAGCATTGATGTGCCGGTGGACACCTTCAACAAGGTCTGGATCACCGCTGACAAGGCCCGCGTCCTGGAGCGCAATAACACGGCCTATGTTGTCGGCGCGCATTTGAAGGTCATGTTGGAGGAAGACTACCAGGCTGCCATGCGGGCGGACATAAAGTCCACCCCTACAACACAAGGCGTAAGGACGATGGGCGTAGGGGAGGACCTTGTGTCCTCCCGCAGCGAGATTTCCCGTCAGGTCATGCGCGAC
>CAIUQE010000008.1 GCA_903901225.1 Candidatus Omnitrophota bacterium | reverse complement strand
GATAAGTTCGATCTGTTCCCTGTTGAATCGGGCGCAGATCCAGATGACAAAACGAGAAATTTGGTTCATGATTTTTCGCCTCCTTGAGGAACAGAATAAACGTTTCTTTGGGGGGAGACAAGCGTAATAATCAGAACTGTTTGAAAAGACAGAAGATAAGAAAATCAAAAGCTAAAACTTTTGACAGAACGCACGGGATCAGGGGGAGTCTTTATGGAATATGATATCAGGAATGACAAGATCATCCTTCACGTGCATGACCGCATTTGCGAGACGGAAGGCGAGATACTGGACAGCGATCTTTTTGTCGCTGTTGTGACGGCGGCTGTCAAAAAACTGGAGTTGCGCAATTCTATCCTGCTGGACGTGTTTGGCAAGCGGGTCGTTGGTCGGGAAGACATCAATGTTCTCGTCGAGGCGCTCAAGTTCCTGCGCAAGATGCCGGCCGCTCTCGTGCCCAATGTGGTCCCCGGTGCCAAGGTGTTGTTGCGGGACACGTCCGCGTTCAACCAGCTTATTGAATATTTTTATAATTTCTGGCGCAGCTTTGACCGTTTTATCATTTCTGATCCCAAGGGGCGCGACTGGGATAAGCGCCCGAACCGCACGTTCAACGCCACCATCGGCCAGTTGACCGGCCTCGTGCGCGGCATGTACCGTGACATCGAGGAGAACGTGACGGGTTCGCATCCCCGCGTCTACCGGCAGGTCGCGGCCGGCGCCGAGGTCGCGACGATCGCCGCCAACAGGATCATTCCCTTCAAGACACGGGATTACGCCGAGCTCAACAGGGTCTCCATCATGCGCCAGGTGCTCCTTTATCCGCCGCTCATCCTCAATCCCCCGATGAACAGGCGTTCCGGGCGCTTCGAGCGCGTGCGCGAAAATCCCCTGAAGGACCTCACGTTCAGCTCCCGCGATTGGATATGTTATCCCGCGAAGGTGGGGGAGCTGGTGATCCTTGTTTATTTTCATTATGATTTCGCGGAACTGGGCCATGCCTTGTGCAATCTTTTCGAGATGGCCGAGGACAGTGACCTGGACCGGGCGCCCGACGCGATCTTCGCGTACGGGGTCCCCGAGAGCGCGCTGGCGCGTTTCGGGTCGGGGCAGGTCTTTTACGACGACGAAGAGGCCGGCATGATGGTGGGCGCCGTGCCGCTCAAGAACGAGTTCGGTTATTTCGGCTACCTCAAGAAAATGATCCTGACCCTGCACAATGTGATCATGATCAAAAGGGGCGTCCTGCCTTTCCATGGCGCGCTGGTGCGGATCATCCTCAGGGGCGACATTGACCGGACCATCCTTTTCATTGGGGATACCGGCGCCGGCAAGTCGGAGACCCTTGAGGCCTTGCGCGCGCTCGGCGACAAATACATCCAGGATATCATTGTCATCGCGGATGACATGGGCTCCATCCGCATCAATCCCGATGGGAAGGTGATGGGTTACGGCACCGAGACCGGGGCGTTCCTGCGCCTGGACGACCTCCCCTCCGGGTATGCCCTCGGGCAGATCGACCGCGCGATCATCATGAGCGCGAACCAGGTCAACGCGCGCATCATCATTCCGGTCACCACGTACGAACAGCTCACCAAGGGCGAGGCGATCGACTTTGTCCTTTACGCGAACAATTACAGCGCCATCGACGAAGACCATCCGGTCATCAAGCGTTTTGCGGATGAGGCGAAGGCCCTGGAGGTGTTCCGCGACGGGACTGTCATGAGCAAGGGCACGACAACGTCCACGGGGCTCGTGCATTCGTATTTTGCCAATGTGTTCGGCCCGGTCCAGTACAAGGCGGAGCACGAGGTCCTGGCGCGGCGCTATTTTGAAGGTTTTTTCAAAAGCGGGATATTTGTGGGCGAGATCCGTACCCGCCTGGGGCTTTCGGGCTGGGAGCAGAAAGGCCCGGAGGAAGCCGCGAAGGAACTGTTGCGGCTCATTGAAGGAAAGGCGAAATAACTCCCTGGAACAAGTAAAAGGATAAATATGTCACATACGCTTCCTCCACAGATCACGCAGTTGATGTTACAGTACGGCGACTTTGGCATGTTCACGGCCATGTTCCTGGAGTCTTCGGTCATTCCCATCCCGTCGGAACTTGTCATCGCGGCCGCGGGCGCGATCGGGCTGCCGCTTTATTCGATCGTGGTCTTCGGGGCGCTGGGCTCGACCCTCGGCGGGATGCTGGGCTACCTGATCGGCCGTCACGGGGGGTATCCTCTCATCGTCAGGTTCGGGAAATATATTTTTATCACGCCCGACCGTATCGCGAAGGCCGAGGCGTTCGCGAACAAATACGGGGTCTGGAGCGTCCTGATCGGGCGGCTGATCCCCGTTATCCCGTTCAAGGTATTCTCGATCGCGGCCGGCATGGTCCGGTTGCCTTTTATTCCTTTTGTCGTGTGCACGCTCATCGGTGTTGTGCCGCGGTTGTTCCTGCTGGCCCTGTTCGGCGCGGCCCTGGTGAAATATACCAACATCTTCCTTGTTGTCGGGGCTGCCTTGGTCGTTATCTTCAGTGTTTATAAAATGTTTCTCCGGCCGAAGTCATGACGGGAGGTCCCGTACACGACCTTGCTATCATAGGTGCCGGCGCGGCCGGGCTGATGGCGGCCGCCGAAGCCGCGCGCCTGGGGCTTGACGTGCGCGTCCTGGAGGGGCAGAAAGAACCGGGGCTGAAGATCCTGATCTCGGGGGGCGGCCGCTGCAATGTTACCAATGCCCGCGTCAGCGAAAAAGATTATGCCGCCGGCTGCGCGCATACCTTGCGCCATGTCCTCGGGACGGCATCGCCGCGGGCGATGGTTGCTTTTTTCGAGGCGCACGGCGCGCCGCTGGCCCTGCAGGAAACCGGCGAGTTCTTTTCCGCGGATGACAAGGCGAGGACGGTGCGCGACGCGCTGGTGCGCGCGGTGCGGGAGAATGGAGGGCGGATCGATTGTGGACACCGGGTGAATACCATTGTCACGCAGGACGGGTCTTTTAATATCGTCGGGCACGATTTTGTCATTACCGCACGGGCTGTCATTATCGCCACGGGTGGGTTGTCGTACCCGGCGACAGGGTCGGACGGAGCCGGCTACCGATTGGCTCAGGCTTTCGGGCATAATATTATCCCGACGCATCCCGCGCTCGTCCCTTTCATCGCGTCAACCGACACCTTTGGCAATATCAGCGGCATTACTCTTCCGGTCCGATTGTCCTTGTGGGCCGAGGAGCGCAAGCTTCGCTCCGTTGAAGGGCCTTTGCTTTTCACGCATGAAGGTTTCAGCGGCCCCGCGCCGATGGAGATGAGCGGCTATTGGCTCGCGGCCCGGGAGAAACACGGGTGCGCGGTCCGCGTGGATTTTCTTCCCGACATAAAACCTGATGATACGGATTTTTTCCTGCGTCCCGCTTTGGCCGCGCGCAGCGTGAAGAATATCCTGACAGCGCTTTTGCCGGAGCGGCTTGTTGTTGTGCTTCTGGGAGCGGCGGGCGTGGACGCCCAGCGTCCCGCCGGCCAGTTGACCCGGGATGAACGAAAAGCGATCCTGTCGGCCCTGCGCGCGTTCGCCTTGCCCCTGAAGGATGTGGCCGGATATGCCAGGGCCGAGGTCACTTCCGGCGGGGTTGACCTCAAGGAATTGAAAGGGGCGACGCTGGCCTCGCGCCTGCAGGAAGGGCTTTATTTCGCGGGTGAGGTCCTGGATGTGAACGGGCGCATCGGGGGATTCAATTTGCACTGGGCCTGGGCTTCGGGAATAGCCGCGGCCAGAGCCGTCGCTAAATATTTGAAAGGCAAGCCATGAGGACAGTGCTTTTGCTGACCATTTCCAATATTTTCATGACCACGGCCTGGTACGGGCATTTGAAATTCAGGGATAAGCCGCTGTGGATCGTGATCCTGGCCAGCTGGGGCATCGCCTTCGTCGAATACTGTTTCATGGTGCCGGCCAACCGCTGGGGGTACGGCCAGTTCAGCGCCGCCCAGCTGAAGACCATCCAGGAAGTGATCACTCTCGTTGTTTTCTGCGCGTTCTCCGTGCTGTACCTCAAGGAAGAGCTCAAATGGAATTATATCGTGGGTTTTCTTTTTATCATCGTTGCCGTTTTCTTTATTTTTAAAAAGTGGTGATATCATCGGGCGATGTTCAGCTTGCCGTATGCCGTTCCGTTGGGTTTTTCTAATGCAAAACGCGAGTTGGAGATGGCTTTATGCTTGCAAGTAGAAAATTAAGAGTGTAGAATTTACCAGTTACGTTAGGTCCATACATCAACCTTGGGGCGTTTCTGATGAAAGAATTAAATGTTGCGTTAGTTGGTTGTGGCAGGATATCGGCCAAACATGCCGAGCTACTGGGTAGTGGACAGATCGCGGGAGCCCGGCTGTGCGCCGTGTGTGACATTGTGCCTTCCAAAGCCGAAAATGTTGCCAGCCGGTATGGAGTTCGCGCTTATACCGATATGCATACGATGATGCGCGCCGAAAAGAACATTGATATCGTCTCCGTCTTGACACCCAGTGGCTGTCACGCCCAGAATGTCCTGGACCTTGTTGCGTACAAAAAACATATCATCATCGAAAAACCGATGGCCTTGACGCTCGATGACGCGGATGCGATGATCAGCGCGTGTGACCAGAACAATATCAAGTTGTTTGTTGTTAAACAGAATCGTTTTAATCCCCCGGTGCAGCGGTTGAAAGAGGCTTTGGTCGAAGGCCGTTTCGGCAAGCTGGTGCTGGGGACGGTGCGTGTGCGCTGGTGCCGCCGCCAGGATTATTATGACCAGGATCCCTGGCGCGGGACCTGGGCACAGGACGGTGGTGTTTTTACCAATCAGGCGAGCCATCATATCGATCTGTTGGAATGGATGATGGGCGATGTGGAGTCTGTTTTTACCAAAACGATCACGGCTTTGGTGAATATCGAAACTGAGGATACCGGGGTGGCTGTCCTAAAGTTCCGGTCCGGCGCGCTGGGCATAATTGAGGCTACGACAGCTGCCCGTCCGAAAGACCTTGAAGGGTCAATTTCCATCCTGGGTGAGCGTGGATCGGTTGAGATCGGTGGTTTTGCGGTCAATCAGTTAAAGACGTGGTTGTTCGATAACATGACGGAACGCGATATTGAAATACAGCGCGTGAGCCATGAAAATCCCAAGAACGTATATGGCTTTGGCCATAAGGCGCAGTATGACCATATTGTTGATTGCATCGTCAATAATAGAAAGACATTGGTGGATGGTTTGGAAGGCCGCAAAAGCCTTGAGATAATCTCCGCGCTGTACGAATCGATCGAAACGGGGCAGGAAATACCTTTACGGTTCAGGCCCAAGAAATGCCGCCTGGGAATATATGATCGCAAAAACAGCCATCATTCACCCTGATGTTCACCTGGGTGAGAATGTCATTATTGAGGATTACTGCAATATCGGGTGTCCTGTTAAAGGTGTTTCTCTGCCTACCGTTATCGGCGACAACGCCCATATCCGGTCACACACGGTAATATACGCGGGCAATACGATCGGGGAATCTTTAAAGACCGGGCATCATGTCAGCGTGCGTGAATGCAACACGATTGGCAATAATGTATCTATCGGCACGTCCAGCGTGATCGAGCACCATAGCATCATTGAAGATAATGTCCGTATTCATTCCCAGGCGTTTGTTCCCGAATTCTCACTCCTTAGAAATAATTGCTGGCTGGGCCCGCAGGTGGTCTTGACAAATGCCAAATTCCCATGTTCTCCCGGCGTTAAGGAAGCCTTGAAAGGGCCGACGATCGGCGTTAAAGCCAAGTTGGGCGCGAATGTCACCGTGCTTCCGGGGATCAACGTGGGGGATGGCGCTCTTGTTGGCGCCGGATCGGTTGTTGCCCATGATGTGCTGCCCCATACCATCTGCGCCGGGAATCCGGCCCGCAAGCTTAGGGATATCCACTACACATGATCCCTTTGGTCGATCTTCTTAAGCAATACCATCCCATTGAAGATGAGGTTATCCGCAAGATCAGGGATGTCATCGCCACTTCATCGTTTGTGCAGGGAAAGACCGTTGAGGCGTTCTCCCAGGCGTTTGCTTTGCGGCACCAATGTGCTTATGGGGTAGGATGTTCGAATGGGACATCCGCCCTGGCGTTGGCGCTGATGGCCTTGGGTATTGGGCCAGAGGATGAGGTCATTACGACGTCGCATACCTTTGTTGCCACGGCTGAAGCGATCTGGCATGTCGGGGCCAAGCCTGTTTTTGTCGATATTGATCCGGCCACTTACCTGATGGACCTTGAGAAGATACCCGGGGTCGTTACTTCGAGGACAAAGGCGATCATCCCGGTACATCTTTATGGGCACGCGGTTGATATGGGAAGGCTGATGGTTTTGGCGCGTCAATATCAATTGAAGGTGGTTGAAGATTGCGCCCAGGCGCATGATGCCAGCTGGGAAGGTCGCCCGGTGGGTTCATTCGGCGACGCGGGTGTGTTCAGCTTTTATCCCGGAAAGAATCTGGGGGCGTATGGGGACGCGGGCATTTTAATTACCAATTTGCCGGCAGTCGCGAATCTCGCCCAGAAACTGCTTAATCACGGGCGCGCCCAGAAATATTATCATGACATCCTTGGTTATAATTACCGCATGGATGATATTCAGGCGGGGATCTTGCAGGTAAAGCTGCAATACCTCGCGTCCTGGACCGATAAGCGTCGCGCGCACGCGCGTTATTATGACAGCCTCTTGCAGGGATGCCCCGACCTGGTGTTGCCCGTCGAGGTGGCGGGGGCACGGCATGTTTATCATCTTTATGTGGTCAGGACATCCCGTCGGGATGAATTGGCTGATTATTTGAAAGCACAAGGCGTTATGACAGGGGTCCATTACCCGGTACCGGTCCATTTGCAATCAGCATTCCAGTATCTGGGCTACCGCCAGGGTGATCTTCCCGAAGCGGAACGTGCCGCTGATTCCGTACTTAGTCTGCCCATGTTCCCGGAGTTGGAACCGGGAGATATCGATCGGATCACCCAGGGGATCAATAGTTTCTTTAAGAATCCAAGGAGGGTGCATGTATAAGGGCCGAAGGATCTCTCTTGTTATTCCGGCTTATAATGAACAGAAATTGATCATGCCGACACTGCGGAACGTTCCGGAGTTCATTGATGTTGTTTATGTCGTTGATGACAAGAGCACTGACGGACAGAATGCGGTGATATTGGAATGCGCCAAGAATGATCCCCGCATCACGTTGGTGTGCCATGAACGCAACAAAGGACCGGGAGGGGCCATTATTACGGGTTATTTACGGTCTTCGGCGGAAGGTTATGACATCGCGTTGGTGGTGGGCGCTGATTATCAGATGCCGCTGGAGGAAGCAGCGCATTTTCTTGATCCGATCATTAATGGCGAGGTTGATTATACCAAGGGCAATCGTTTCTTGCTCAGCAAGCTGGATGATACCCTTAGCAAGATGCCAAGGATCCGGCTCGTCGGGAACTGGATCATCACGGCCCTGACAAAGATCGCTTCCGGGTATTACAAGTTGATGGATGTTGTGGACGGGTATACGGCGATCAGTAAGAATGCCATTGACCGTATTGACTGGTCCAAGGCCTGGGCGGGATACGGTTATCCCATGGATTTCCTGATCCGCCTGAACGCGTATTCGCTCAAGGTGAAAGATATCCCGCGCACGGCCATCTATCTTAAGGGCGAACGTCAGTCCCAGATCAAGGGACTGAATTATGCCTTAAAAGTTTCTCCGATGCTCTGGAGGGGGTTTTGGTGGCGCTTGAATTTCAAATACCTGTTCCTTGATTTTCATCCACTCGCGTTCTTTTATTACCTGGCGGCATTTTTTTTGCCGTGCGGATTGATCTATGGCGTGTATTTGATCTTTGATCGCTTCTTCATGGGAGGCTACGGGGTCACCGGATCCCGTACGGTCCTGGACGCGCTCATGATCATCAGCGGGCTGCAGTTTTTCCTGTTCGCGATGATGTTTGACATGCAGGAAGGAAAATAGCGTGGGCGCGAAGACGTGCTCCCGGTGCCTGTTGGATACGACATTAACGTCTATCCGGTTTGATGAGAAGGGTGTTTGTAATTATTGTCATAGCCATGACAGCATGACGGCTTATTATCGCCGGGAAGTTGCCCGGCCGGGTGCCGTGGATAAGCTTGTGCTGGAAATTAAACAGGCGGGTTCCCGCAAAGATTATGATTGCATCGTTGGCGTTAGCGGAGGGGTGGACAGTTCCTTTGCCCTTTATACCGCGCAAAAGATGGGACTTCGTCCTTTGGCCGTGCATTTTGATAATGGCTGGAATACGGATGAGGCTGTTTCGAACATAAAGAATATTACGGATCAATTGAATGTGGATCTTTATACGTATGTGGTTGATTGGCAGGAGTTCCGCGACCTGCAGGTGGCGTTCTTAAAAGCGTCCGTGCCTTGCGTTGAGACGCCTACGGACGTCGGCATACACGGGGCATTGATGAAAGTTGCCGCGCGCGAGGGGATACGCTACATCATTGGCGGCCAGTCTTTTTTTACCGAAGGTACGGTGCCGCGGGAGTGGGGGTATCTGGATGGCCTGTATATCCGTTCAGTCCATCGCCAATTCGGGACGGTCCCTCTCAAGTCTTTTCCCAATGTCATGATCGGGGATGTCTTATGGCATACCATCATGAACGGCATTCGCCAGGTGCCCCTGCTTAATTTTCTGGATTATGACAAGGAGAAGGCCAAAGAAGAGTTGACGCGCGTTTTCGGCTGGCGGCCTTACGGCGGGAATCATTACGAGAATATTTATTCAAAGTTCGCTTTTGGCTGGCTGTTGCCGCGGAAGTTTAATGTTGATAAACGGAAGGTCTATTTATCCGGCCCGCTCAGAGCCGGGGTGATCTCACGGGCGAAGGCAGGGGAACTTTTAGGAATTCCCCCTGACATTTCCGATAACCTGGTTGCGTATTGTATCCGTAAACTTCAACTCAGCCCTCAGGATTTTGAAAGCATCATGGCCCTGCCGATTAAAAGTTACCGTGATTACGCGACCAGCGACCGTTATCTGAGGCCGTTCAAGTTCCTTGTTAAGGCAGCCGTTGATATGGGGTTTTTTACACCTGTTCTCTACGAGAAATATTGCCGGTAAGGAGGCGAATGCTTTACGTGACAGAATTTCTTAAGCGCTTTCTCCAATGGTTGTTCGGCTTGGGCTTATTTGATTTCCCCCCGTTCAATCTGCTCAGGAATTTTGTTTATTCCATGCTTTTTTCGACGGGAAGAAAATTGAGCGTAGGTCGCGCGTGTCGTTTTATCAGGGCTGATTTTACGCTTGACCCAAGAGCCGCCGGGTCCTTAAAGATCGGGCATCGCGTGGCCATCAATTACAATGTCGAGATCGATTATTCCGGTGGCGTTGCGATCGAAGATGACGTCTGGATAAGTCAGAATGTTCTGATCGAGAGCCACACGCACGTTGTATCCGGGAGGCCTAAGGCCGAGTGGGGTTTGTCCCGTTCGCCTTTGCTTATCGCGCGCGATGCCTGGATCGGGGCAAATGCCGTGATCATGGATTCGGTGAAGGTTATCGGTGAGGGCGCGGTGGTGGGAGCCGGGGCTGTTGTTGTTCACGACGTGCCGCCGCGGTCCGTGGTAGGGGGGGTCCCGGCCCGCTTCATCAAAATGAGAGAATAACTGGTGTTGCCATAATGAAGATCGTCGCAAGGATCATGGGCGCGCTGATCACCGGTCTTGCTTTTTTTTATTTGATCCGTTCCTGCCTTAAGCTTGATTACCACGTCCTTCAGTTGAACGATCCGGCGCGCGCCTGTGTGGCCTTGAGTTTATTTATCGGGGCTTATGTGTTTTTCTTTATTCTTTTAGCCTGGGTCTGGATCATTTTATTAAGGGTTTTGTCCCGCCAGGCCGCCACAATACCTTTTCGTGATGTCCTGGGCATATATTTCCGCACGAATATCCTGAAATATTTGCCAGGCAATTTTATGGAATTTGTGGGGCGTAATTATTTGGTAAATCGCTATAGGGTCTCTCATGGCGATATTGCGCTCAGCAGCATCCTGGAGACGATATTATTAATCATTGCTTCTTTATCGGTTGCGGCTGTCTGTTCTTTTGATATGTTAAAAGATGCGTCGATCCGTTGGCATGTTGGCTTTGGCGCGGGGCTTCTACTTATATTCTCAGGATTTATGCTGGCAGTTTTCGTTACCGGGATCCTTGTTAAACGGATCTTTCCTGAGATCTGGCAACGCGTGTATTCTCTCCCGTTCCTTAAGACCTGCCTGGTGAGCCTGTTGCTTGATTCACTGGTTATCATCTGGCTCGGTTTGTTGTTTGCGGGGATTATTGTGTTTGTGCTTGGCGTGCCAGTCAGTTTTTCTCATATTTTTACCATTCTTGCGGCCGTTGCATTATCCTGGACTGGCGGTTTTGTCACACCAGGCGCCCCAGGTGGTTTGGGTGTCCGGGAAGCCATGCTCTATATGCTTTTGTCCACGACATTCGCGTCTGGACCTTTAATGGTTACGCTTGCACTGCATCGGCTTGTTTCGATCCTTGGTGATGGCGCTGTATTCGCGGTGGGATGTTTGTTCCCTTTAAAAGCCGCCAGCGGATCGACGCGTCAGGGTTGAATGGTCGTATATGAAGATATCATGCGTGGCGCGCGGTCTGGGCTTGAAAGGAAGTTGAAATGGTCGTTATCGTGGATTACGGGATGGGGAATTTGCAGTCGATCTTGACCAAGGTCGAACGCTTGAAACATTCGGCTTTAGTTTCCTCCAACCCTCAGGATATTATGGCGGCCTCCAAGATCATTTTACCCGGTGTCGGGAATTTTGCCGCGGGGATGGCGAATATCCAACAACGGAACTTGCAGGAGGTATTGAACAAGAAGGTCCTGGAGGATAAGGCTCCGGTCCTGGGGATTTGCCTGGGGATGCAGTTGCTGACGTGTTTTAGTGAAGAGGGGCATGTTGATGGCTTAAAATGGATCGATGCCCGCACAGAGAAATTCAATTTTCCCGGAACGGCATCAGGTTCAACGGCCAAACTGACATTCAGGATCCCGCATGTTGGATGGAATAAAGTTTTTCAGAAGAAGGCTAGTGTCCTGTTCAAGGGGATCGCCGACGGCCAGCGGTTTTATTTTACGCATTCGTACAAGGCGTGTTGCAAGGATGCCGGCGACATTGCCGCGGCGACGGATTATGGCGGCGAATTTACTTCTGTCATTGAAAGAGGTAATATTTTTGGTGTGCAGTTCCATCCTGAGAAAAGCCATGACCATGGCCTTGCGCTTATCGATAACTTTTTAACGTACGCTTAATATGCTTTTACCCCGGATCATCCCATGTTTGTTACTCAGCGGCCAGGGCCTGGTCAAGGGACAGAAGTTCAAGGAGCATGTTTATATTGGCGATCCCAGCAATGCCGCCCAGATCTTTAACACTAAGCAGGCGGATGAGATCATTTTCCTGGATATCAAGGCGACCTTTGAAAAGCGAATACCCGATGTGCGATTGGTCCAGCGGGTTACCAATGAATGTTTGCTGCCTTTTACGGTTGGTGGCGGGTTAAGGTCTGTTGATGACATGCGCGCCATGTTAAATGCCGGGGCAGAGAAAGTGTGCGTTTGTTCGGCGGCGGTAGAAAAGCCCCAGATCATTGATCAGGGGGCGAAGTTGTTCGGCAGCCAATGCGTGGTGGTGGCCATTGACGTTAAAAAGAATTTATGGGGCAGGCCCGAGGTATGTATCCATTCCGGGACCAGGGCGACGGGACTTTCCCCCGTTCAGCATGCCGTCGCGATGGAAAAACTTGGAGCTGGTGAATTGCTGCTTAATTCAATCGACCGTGATGGCGTGATGCAGGGCTATGATCTTGAGCTTGTGCGTGACATTGTTCGCGCGGTTAATGTGCCTGTGATCGCGTGCGGTGGATGCGGATCACTCGATGACCTTAAGAAAGTGATCGCGGCCGGCGCTTCCGCGGCGGCGGCGGGCAGCATGTTCGTGTTGCATGGGCGTAAGCGCGCTGTTTTGATCAGTTATCCTTCTCAACGCGAGTTGGTTGATATTCGCGGAGCGTAATCTTTTCTCTTCATAGGTGGAATTTATGTATAAACTCGCGTTCTTGATCTTTATCATAGGGTTCTTTCTATTCAGGCCTTATCAGATGGAACGTTCCGGCATGATGTATTCGGGAGATGATGAGTCGTATTTCGCGCATGCCACGTCAATTGCTTACGGGCAATTCCCGTCGTACAAGAAAGAATTTTTTTCAACTGGCGGGGCTAATCCGCTCCATCCCATCGGCCCCGGCTTAATGGCAGCGCCATTTGTTTATGCCTTTTCCTGGGGCGACCGTTTAGAGGGCAATGAAATTGTTCAGGTCCGAAAGGCTGATAATATTGAGCAAAGCTGGTCCGTGTACGGGTTCAGCGTTGCCGCTGTTTTCTATCTTTGGCTTGGTTGTTTGTTCCTTTATGTGGGATTAAGGCAATATTTCAATGAGTTTGAAACGGTCCTGGGGATCTTTTTGATGGTATTGTGCCAAGGCATCCCTTTGTTTGTTTTTCGTCGTCCTGTTTTCAGCCATATATTTGAATTTTGCGTGGTGAGTATTTTAGTGTGGTTGCTGATCTTGCCCCGCGATAAGTGGAAGGTATGGAGCCAGTATTGGCTAAGCGCTTTCGGGTTGGGGGCTTTGCTGGGGATCCTTATTCTTATCCGGCAGAATAATATCATGATACTTATGCTGTGGCCGCTGATCCTGTTTATCCTTCAGGTGGACCCAAAGGACCGGCATGCCGCCTGGAGAAACATTTTGATCGCGTATGTTCTGGCGGGGGCGGTATATGTCGGGCTGCAGATGTTGCCTGATATTTTTTATCATAACAACGGGCAAAATGATGTTATTAAGAATTTGCTTTTGAAGGTCCAATCGCCTTTGTTTTATCTTCAGCGAATATGGCATGTTTTGACGGGGCCGGATTGGGGATTGATCTACTCGGCGCCCTTCATCTTGGTCGGGTTAGGCGCGGCCATTATCCAAAAACATTCCCTGCGGCGCGTTGTCCTGATAAGTTTGTTGCCGTTATGCGTGAATTTCTATGTTGTGATGGCCTGGATGACACAGGGAGGGTGGTACGGCTACCGGTATTTGATCGCGACAGCGGCGGCGTTGCTGGCCTTTCCGTTCACGTTATTCTTGAACAGGATGGAAAAAAGATTTGGCAAGGCAGTTGTCCTTATTGCCGCGCTTTTAATTTCTCTGCCGCCTTTATTTTCCATGCTGATGTTCGAGGGGGATCCCGGAAATCTGACCTTGCATGTTATTCAGCAGTATTTCGGGGTGACCGGCTGGGGGAACAATATGTACCAGTGGAATGTCTGGATGATGCTCAGGCAGCATCCCGTTGGCTCGACAGTCATAATCTGTAAAGGTGGCGGTCTTTATTTATTAACGTGCTGGCGCATGCTGGTAAATTCGCCGGCGCTGATCGACACCATTATCCGTGGCATCTATTTAAATTTTTCTTTAACGCTTTTCGCTAAGACTACGTTTATTTACTTATTCCCGTTCATGCTCACTTTTATTGCGCACCTGTTCAATAATGAAGTGTCGCGCTTGAGGGCTTTGGCGCGCCGCCGCGATAAAACAAGCGGATAATTAAAGCAGGTCGCTCGCCAGTTCCGCCAGTTCCGACCGTTCGCCTTTTTCCAGGAAAATGTGGGTGTAGATCTTCTGGCCCTGCATCTTGTCGATGAGGTGACTCAACCCGTTGGAGTAGATGTCCAGGTAGGGGTGGTCGATCTGGAAAATGTCGCCGGTAAAAACGATCTTCGTGTTCTCGCCCACGCGGGTGATGATGGTCTTGATCTCATGGGGCGTGAGGTTCTGCGCTTCGTCCACGATGAAGAACGTGTCGACCAGGCTGCGGCCGCGGATGTAGGCGAGCGGGGCGATGACGAGCTTTTCCTCATCCATCAGTTTCTGGAATTTCTTGCCGCGGCGTTCCACGGTCTCGATGAGGCGGTCCTGGATGACACCCAGGTTGTCGTAGAGCGGCTGCATGTAGGGGCCGATCTTTTCGTCGACATCGCCGGGCAGGTAGCCCAGGTCCCGGTTGGAGAGGGCGACGATGGGCCGTGCCAGGAAGATCTGCTTGTAGTTGTCGCGCTGTTCCAGGGCGGCGGCGAGCGCCAGCAGGGTCTTGCCGGTACCGGCTTTCCCTGAGATCGTGACCAGGCGGATGTTCTCGTTCATAAGCGCGTGCAGGGCGAACATCTGTTCGACGTTGCGCGGCTTGATCCCCGAAGCCATGGCTTTGGTGATGTGCTTGACCATCATGTCCTTGGGGTCCACATAGCCGATGGCCGACATGTCCTTGTTGCGGGCGACGATGTACTCGTTCGCCTGGAATTTCGAGCGTGACTTGAAATGCGTGGGGGATACGCCTTCCGCGTCGTGACTCAGGCGGTTGATGAGTTCCCGCGACACATTCTCCTCGAAGCGGTAGCCCTTGTAGATCTCGGAAATATCCTTGACGTGGTCGGTGGTGTAGTCCTCGGCGATCAGTTTCACGGCCTTGGCCTTCATCCGCAGGTTCACGTCCTTGGTAACGAGCGTGACGGGACGCCCCGGGTTCTCCTTGGCGAGGCAGTAGGCGCAGTTGAGGATCTTGTGGTCGGGCTTGTCCGTGTCAAAATGCGCTTTAAGGTCCGGGTGGAACTTTTCGTCGAGCCGGATGATGAGCTTGCCCTTGTTGCGCCCGATGGGCAACCCCCCGTTGAAGATGCCGTCGCTGGAGATCTCGTCGATCTCCTTGAGGAAGTGGCGCGCGTGGAAATTAAGGGTTTCATTCCCTTTTTTGAACTTGTCGAGTTCTTCGAGCACCGTGATCGGGAGGATGATGTCGTGCTGCTTGAACTGGTGCAGGCAATCGCTGTCATGCAGGATGACGTTGGTGTCGAGGACGAATAATTTGGATTTTTTTTCGGTCATAGGGCCTCCGTCTTGCTAGAATGGGCGCGGTTGAGAATGCCTTGACCCCCGATATTATAGGTTCACCGCACCCATGATAAAGAAGTTTAACATATTTTTTTCGGCGAGACTCGTGTTGGGCATGGTTTTTATCGCGGGCTGTGCCGCGACCGTGCCCGGAGTTTCCGTCCTGGGCAAATTACCCGTAATTACGACCGCGGCATTGCCCGCGGCCATGAAGATGCCGGAGCATGAACGCCTGGTTTACCGTATCACATGGCTGGGGCTTACCGCGGGGGAACTTGTGGCCGAGGTCAAGGGCCGGGTCACGTGGCGCGGGCGGCCCTGTTACCTGATCGAGGTCACGGGACGCACAGTCGGGTTCGTCGCGCGTTTTTACCCTGTTGAGGACCATTACCGTTCCTATTTTGACGCCGAAAAGTTTTATTCCCTGCGCCATGAGGAGAACCGCCGCGAAGGCAATTACCGCAAAAATGCCGTGACTGATTTCGACCATGAGGCCGGCAAGGCGCGTTTCCGCAACGCGGTGGACAAGTCGGAAAAGACCTTTGATATCCCGCCAGGCATCCAGGATAACCTGACGGCGGCGTATATCGGACGCCTGATGCCGCTCGAACCGGGGCAGGTGTACGCGTTCAAGGTTTGCAACAGCGAGAAAGTTTATGATCTGTTCGTGTCCGTCTCGGTGCGCGCCCAGGTGATGGGGCGTTCCGCGTTGCACCTGACACCGTTCGCCAGGATCAACGGGACGGATTTTCGCGAAGGGCGCGCGAGCGGCTATGTGACCGATGACGCGAAGAAAACGCCGTTCCTTGTCGTGATCAAGGCGCCGGTATTTACGAGCGTGACCGCGGTTTTGCAGGAGTGAGATTTTAATTAAAGGAGACATGGTATGAAAAGGATATTCCTGGGAGCGACCATTTTTATCAGCGCCTGTTCGGGTGTCTTTGCGGCGTCATCGGCTGAGGCCATCAACCTTGTCGGCGCGGGTGCTGTGGTCACCCGAGGCCCGTATCAGGGTGTGGGCACGCAAACGACCGCGATGCCTTTCTTTTCCCTGGAATATAAAGATTTCTACGTCAAAGGCGCGGCGGCCGGGTATCATTTTTTCAGGCGAGACAAACTGCTCATCAGCGCTGTGACAGGCCCGCGGCTGATGGGGTATCGTTCTGGTGACAGTTCGGCCCTGGACGGCATGAAAGACCGGCGCATGTCCTGGGATGCCGGCGTCAAGGCTGTTTATGAACTGCCCTGGCAGCAGCTGGCCCTCTCGATGGAAGCCCTCGCGGATGTCCTGGGCCGTTACGATGGCCAGGAATACAGCCTGGAGATCAGCCGCGAGTTCGAAGGGAACATTTTCCGTTTTATTCCGTCAGTGGGCGCGCATTACCAGACCAAAGCGCTGGTGAATTATTATTACGGCGTTCGTAGCGCTGAGGCGATTCCCGGCCGTAATGCGTTTGAACCGGGTGGGGAAGCGGCCCCCTTTGCCAACGCGCTTTTTAGTTTCGGCATCGCGAAAAGATGGATCGTGGCCACGAAATTCAGTATTGAAGCCCTGGGTTCCCAGTCCCGCAAGAGCCCGGTCGTGGACAGGGACTATATCCTCAGCGCCGCCGCCGGGATAACATACAGGTTTTAACGGGACAATAAAATTGTGCGTAGGGGCGGACCTCGTGTCCGCCCGGTGCAACGGGCCGACACGAGGTCGGCCCCTACGCTCGATTTGCCAGCGATGACTAAATGTAAACCCGCCAGTGATCGGTCAATACAAGGATCGGTGTATGTCAAAAGGCAGTCCTAATAACAGGCAGAAGGATATCGCGCGCCTTTTGCGCAATAAAGGCAACAACAGGGTTGGTGGTGGCAGTAAGGTTTCCTTTCCCAAGGGCATGGCGGGGAAGGGTTAACTCCTCAAGAATCCCTTGCGGCTTGGTTATTAGCCATTTATAATAAACATTCATTTTAAGGGAAAAATACGGTTGAGGTTTTTTGTACCCAAAAGGAGGAGTTATGGGGGCGGCTATAAAGATAACGTCTGAGAATTTTGAATCCGAGGTCCTGAAGTCAACGGTCCCGGTGCTGGTCGATTTCTGGGCCGAGTGGTGCGGGCCGTGCCGCATGGTCCTTCCCATCGTGGAGGAGATCGCGGGTGAGATCGCGGGCAAGGCCAAGGTCGGTAAGGTCAACGTCGACGAATCTCCCGAACTTGCTTCACAGTTCGACGTGGCGTCGATCCCAACGCTGTTGATCTTCAAGAACGGCGCGGTCGTTGACCAGATGGTCGGCGCCCTTCCCAAACCCAAACTGCTGGAGCGGCTTAAGGCCCAGCTTTAATTTGTCCAAGGTGGAGAATCCATACCCATGTACCTGACGTTCTGCAAAGCCAAGATCGCCAACGCCCGCATCAGCGCGGCGGAACTGTATTATGAAGGCAGCATCACCATCGACGAGAATATCATCCAGGCCGTGGGCATCATCCCCGGCGAGAAGGTCGAGATCTTCAACGTCAATAACGGCGCCCGCCTGGAAACTTATGTGATCGCCGGGAAAGCCGGTTCGGGCTACATTTGCCTCAACGGGCCCGCGGCGCGCCTGGGATATGTTGGCGACAAGCTCATCATTGTCAGTTACGCGCTTGTGACGCCCGAAGAAGCCAAAGCCATGAAGACCCGCACGGTGTACCTCAACGATGACAACACGGTTAAGGCTTAGGACCTACGGTGACCCGTGCCTGCGCCAGGTGGCGCGGCCCATCTGTGCGGTGGGGCCGGCGGAGCGTCTTCTCATCCGGGAAATGATCACCGCCATGTACGCCTTCGACGGGACGGGCCTTGCCGCCTCCCAGGTGGGTGTCCTGGAAATGATATTTGTCGCGGATATCGGCGAAGGTCCCTTTGCGGTCGTCAATCCCCGGGTCATCCACAAATCCGTCAAACAGACCGTCATGGAAGAGGGCTGCCTGAGCTTTCCCGGCATCCGCATCAAGGTCAAGCGGCCGGAAAAGATCAGCGTCAGGTATTTGAGCGAACGCAACGAGACGCTGGAAGTTGAGCTTTCGGGGACACCGGCGAAAGTGTTTCAGCACGAGATCGACCATCTCAACGGGCGCATGATCATCGACCATGCTTCAAGGCTCGAAAAAATAAAGTTCAAGGACAAACTGAAACATCTGGAATCGCTCCAGAAAAAGATCCGGCCTCATGTCCCGGGATGAGGCTGCGCCGACGCTTCCGTCGTGGTTCCGGCAGGACCTGCCCGGTCCCGAGGAGCTGCGGCGCGTGAAGGGCATGAAGGGCCTTTTGCGGGAGAGATCCCTGCATACGGTGTGTGAAGGGGCGCGCTGCCCTAATACCGGCCGTTGCTGGAACAGCGGGACCGCGACGTTCATGATCATGGGTGATACCTGCACGCGCGCGTGTCATTTTTGCGCCGTGAAGACCGGTGTTCCGGGGCCGCTGGACGCGGATGAACCCCGGCGGATCGCGCTAAGCGTTGCTGATCTCGGGTTGAAACACGCGGTCATCACATCCGTTACGCGCGATGACCTGGTGGATGGCGGCGCGGGGCATTTTGCCGCGACGGTGAACGCGATCCATGCGGTGGCCCCGTCGGCCAGTATTGAGATCTTGGTGCCGGACTTTCTGGCGCGGGCGGAATGTTTTGAGACCATTGCCGCGGCGGGGCCGCAGGTGGTGGGGCATAATATCGAGATGGTCCGCAGGCTGGCACATGCCTGGAGGCCCCAGGCTGACCACGACCGCTCCCTTGAAGCGCTGCGCGTGGCGCGGCGTTCTCTGAGCGACGGCTTGGTTAAATCAGGATTGATGGTCGGGCTTGGCGAGACGGACGATGAGGTGATCGGGGCGTTGGATGAGTTGAAGCGCGCCGGGTGTGATGTGGTCACGATCGGGCAGTATCTGGCCCCGCGGGCGGATGGCCGCCAGTGGCCGGTGGCGCGTTTTGTTGATCCGGGAACATTTGAGATGTACCGCCGCGAAGGGTTGGCCATGGGGTTCGCGGAAGTGGCGGCGGGCCCTTTGGTGCGCAGTTCCTATCTGGCGGAAAAAATTTACGCGACAGCGTGCGAGGCTTCCGGCATATGACCGAAAAATTCAAAAATATCCTTTCGTTCCTTGGGCGAATTCTTTTGAGCGCCGGCCTTCTGGCCTGGATCTTTTCTTTCATCAACTGGAGGGATACCTTCAGCATCATGAAGCAGGCCGATGTGGGGCTCCTGTGCTGGGCGGGGCTGATGCATGTGCTCATCAACGGCCTGGTCCTGATCCGCTGGTTTTTGTTCATGCGCGCGCTCAACCTGGATGTCACTGTCGGGCAGGTTTGCCGGTATTTTTTCATCGGGCTTTTTTGCAACCTGTTCCTGCCAACATCCATCGGCGGCGACGTGGTGAAGGCCATCGGCCTCAGCCGCGGGGTCGGGCAAAAGCCGAAGGTGTTCGCTTCGGTCGTCCTTGATCGCCTGAGCGGTTTCGCGGGGCTGGTGATCGTGGCGGCCCTGGCGTATGCGGTGGGTAGCCGCCTGATCGATGCCCCGTCGGTCATTATCCCTATCGCGTTCCTGACGACGCTCTCCCTTGTTCTCGGCGGCATGCTTTTTAATCAGAGGCTTTACCGCTTTTTCGGCGGGCTGGTCAGCCGGTTCCCGCGGCTTCAGCGCGGCATCCTGCAGATGCACGAGGACGTGATACTCATGACCGGCAAAAAACGCACCGCCTGGGGTTGCGTAATTTTTTCGTGCGTCATCCAGGCAATCTCCGCCGTCATGTTCTATCTCATCGCGTTGGCGCTCCATCAGGACGTGCGGTTCCTGCCGTTCCTGGTCTTTTCGCCGATCGTTGCGGCGGTCACATTCCTGCCGTCCATCGGCGGGCTTGGCGTGCGCGAGGTGGGCTGGGTATATTTTCTGGCCAAGGTCGGGCTTGATAAGGGGGTTGCCTTGGGTTTGAGCCTTATCAGTTTCTTTTTCGTTATCATTACGGGCTTGATAGGCGGTATTGTGTATGTCACGACAGTTCCTGATAGACGGGTACAATGTGATGAAGACGCTGGCGGAGTTCGACCGGGCGACGCTTGAGGACGGGCGTGCGGCGCTTATTCGGTTCATTTCCGATCGCCGGCCTCATGGTAGCGGGTGCAACAGCATCACGGTTGTTTTTGACGGGAAAGAGGATGTTTATTTTTCCGGCAACCAGGCGTGGACCGGGGTCGGGGTGTTCTTTACCAAAGGCATATCGGCGGATGACCATATTCGCGTGAGCGTTGAGGAAGCCGCGGACCCGCGTTCCATCATTTGCGTGACCGATGACAGGGAACTGGCGCTGGCGTGCCGCCACCGGGGCGCCACGACCTGGAGCGTCGCGCAATTCGCGGCCAGGGGGCACAGGGAAGAGAATTCGCCGGCGCGGCATGCGGCCCGGACCAGGGCGGGCGAGGACGGCAAGCACATATCCTCTGTCGTGGCGCAAAGGATCGATCAGGAGCTTTTGGCCTTATGGTCACGCAAAAAACGTTGAGACAGGAAAATTTATGGTCGCGTTGATCGGCGGCGGTATTGCGTCACTCGGCCGGGGCGCGGGTTTCATGGGTGATGTCCTGGCCTGCATCCTTAAAGGGCGTGTCCGCTGGGGCGAGGTTTTCACGCAGGTCTTTGAACAGGGGGTCCGTTCCCTGGTGATCGTCATGCTGGTCTCCTTCGCGTCCGGCGCGGTCCTGGCCATGCAGGGGCAGGTCATGATGGAACGCTTCGGCGCCAAGGAATTCATCGCCCAGCTGGTGGCATTGTCGCTGGTGCGCGAACTGAGTCCGGTGTTCACGGCGTTGGTCTTTTCCGGAAAATCGGGCGCGGGCATGGCGGCGGAACTCGGCACGATGAGCGTCAACAGCCAGATCCTGGCCACGCGCACCATGGGCGTTGACCCCGTGGAATTCCTCGTTGTCCCGAGGATGCTGGCGTGCTTTTTGGTATTGCCCGTGCTGGTGGTCATTTCGGAACTGACGGGGATCCTCGGCGGCTATCTTGTCGGGGTCCATGAGGCGCATATCCCGGGGGCTTATTACGTGAACCAGACCATCGAATGCGTCCGGTTCGTGGATTTTTTCAGCGGTTTCGTGAAGGTCTTCTTTTTCGCGGTCTTTATCGGGTGGGTGTGCGCCTACAAGGGGTTCTTCACCACCGGCGGGTCGCTGGGGGTCGGCCGTTTCACGACGGCCGCGGTGGCGCTGTCCTACGTGGTGGTCATCGTATCGAACACGGTGCTGACAAAGATCATTCTGACATTCTGGGGGGGCTGATGAAAATAAGACGTGTTCTGCCGGTGCTCTTTTGCCTTGCCGTGATGGCGGGATGCGGCCTTCCGCGCCACGCGGATGAGACGGGTGTGGTGACGGCGGCCCAGCTTGCCGAACCTTTGTGGATACGCAATGGCGAGCCTGTTGTTTTTGACGGCGAGGACTGGTTCCCCACGGATGAGGTTGAGAATTTTCTTGATGGCGAGATCTATCAGGCCGGGACCTATCGCGAGGTGCCGTTGTTCATCGAGAAGACGGACGTGCGGCCGTTCGACCGGGTTTATACCCGCTTTGCCAAAAACCGTTACCGCGCGTTCGAACAATGATCAAGGTCCGCGGGCTGGCGAAAGCCTTCAACGGGCAGCAGGTCCTCGACGGGATCGACCTTGACGTGGCACCGGGCGAGATCGTGGCCGTGATGGGGCCCAGCGGCACGGGCAAGACCGTGCTGCTCTTGACACTCATCGGGCTGATGGCGCCCGACGCGGGGAGCGTCGATATCGACGGCGTTGCCGTCACGCGCATGGCTGAGCCGGGGTTGCTCAAGTTCCGCCGCAACGTGGGGTATCTGTTCCAGGACGGGGCGCTTTATGATTTCCTGACCGTCGCGGAAAATGTGGCGTTCCCCCTGCGCGAACACGGGAAATTGACGCCGGCGCAGGTCAAGGCCAGGGTCGCGGAATTGTTGAAGCTCGTCGACATGGCCGGCGCGGGAGAGAAATATCCGTCGGAGTTGTCTGGCGGGATGCGCAAGCGGGCGGCATTGGCGCGGGCCATGGCCCCGGGGGCCAAAGTCCTGTTGTGTGACGAACCGACATCAGGCCTTGATCCGGTGCGCAGCCGCGACATATCGCTGTTGATCCGCGGGCTGTCGAAGCAGATGGGTTGCACGACCGTGATCACGACCCATGATGTCCGCAACGCTTTTCGCGCGGCCGACCGCGCGGTCGTGCTTCACGAGGGGCGCGTGGCAGGGCAGGGCGCTGAAGATGCCTTGAGGGCATCGGCGCATCCGTTCATTAAAGAATTTCTGGAGTGACGCCGGCTATGTCAAAAGACGATGTGATGAAACAGTTCTGGGCCGGGATCTTTTTCCTGGCGGGTGCGGCGCTCGTGGCCGGGGTCATCTTTTTCATCGGCTATAACAAGGGGTTTGCACAGCCCAAGTTCACGGTCACGGTCCTGTTCGATAAGGTGGGCGGGTTGATGGAAGGGGCGCCGGTGAGGCTTTCGGGCGTGACCGTCGGGCTTGTCGAGAGCATCGGCTTCCTGCCGCAGGAGAGCGCGGGCCGCGGCATTGAGGTGAAGCTGAGCGTTTACAAGAAATTTGAGGCGCAGGTCCGCCGCTCCACGCGGATGTCCGTGCAGACCGAAGGGGTCCTTGGCGCCAAATATGTGGAGATCGGCCGCAACGAGGGGCGCAGGGCGCTGGACATTGACGCGCCTGTTCCGGGCGAGCCCATGCTCGACGTGTACGACATCGCGGAAGTCCTGCGCGATACGGCGAAAGGGTTCAACCAGACGACCGAGGATATCAGTTCGATCATGGCCGAGCTCAAGCACATGTCGCGCAAGACGAAGCGCATCCTCGACCGCGTCGAGCAGCGCATCATCGACGGGACGCTGATCAAGGTATTTTAACCGGGGAAACTGACCATGACACTTGACGCGCTTTATCATTTACCGCTGTGGCTGGGCCTGCCGCTCTTGTTTGCCGGCTGGGTGCTGGTCGTTTCCATCATCAAGAACATCGCGTTCTATGTTGCCGCGAAGATCGCCGCCCGGACGGCGACGCGGGTGGACAATGTCCTTTTGGCGGCGCTCGACCTTCCTTTGCGGCTGATGATCTATGCCACGGGCGCCGTGCTCGTGCTGCATTTCATGCCCGCGGGTGAGCCGGATATCGCGAAATACATCCTGGGCGGCTTCAAAGTTGTTAGCATCCTTGCGCTCGTCCTTTTTTTGGACAGGTTCCTGCGCGGGCTGGTGGACGTTTACGCCCAAAAGGTCGATATCCTGCGGACGTCGAGCGGTATTGTCAACGGGGTCATTCGCGTCGTTGTTTTTGTGCTCGGCGCTTTGGTCGCGCTCGACAGTTTCGGGATATCCATCACGCCCTTCATCGCGTCGTTGGGCATCGGCTCGCTCGCCGTGGCACTGGCGCTGCAACCGACACTGGAGAATTTCTTTGCCGGCATACAGCTGTTGAGCGACAAGCCGGTGCAGGTCGGGCAGTTCATCCGGCTGGAGTCGGGCGAAGAGGGGACGGTGTCCCGGATCGGCTGGCGCTCGACGTGGATCTGTCAGCCGAACAACACCACGGTCGTCATCCCCAACAAGCTCCTGGTCAATTCACGGGTGACGAATTTCTTTTATCCCGACGCCCAGCTGGCCGTATCCGTTGTCGTTCCCGTCCATTACGCGGCGGACCTGCAGAAGGTCGAGCAGGTCACGCTTGAGGTGGCGCGCGATGTCCATAAGAACGTGCCGGGTGGGGTGGCGGCGGTGGAACCGGTCCTGCGGTATCAGTCTTTTGGGGACGCGGGGATCCAGCTGAATGTTGTCTTGCGGGCCAGTGATTTTTCCTCGGGTGCTTTGCTCAAGCACGAGTTTATCAAACGGTTGCACCGGCGTTACGCAGCGGAGGGCATCGTGCTCCCGTATGTGACGCAGGCGTTCATTAACGAGAAGAAGGCGCAATGAAAGGCACTCCGATGTTCATCCTGTCAAATTTTATAACCGCGCTGGCCTCCGTGCTCAACGCGGTGCTGGGGGTCATGACCTGGGTCATTTTCATCCGGGCCGTCATCAGCTGGGTCAGCCCCGACCCCTCCAATCCCATTGTCCAGTTCCTCGAGCGGGTGACCGAGCCGATCCTGGCGCCCATCCGCCGCGTCATGCCGCCCATGGGTGTCGACCTTTCGCCGATCATCGCGTTCCTGATCATCCTCTTCCTCCAGAAATTCCTGGTCCCCACGCTCTACGACATCGGGTTTTCCCTGCGATGAAACGCGGCGCCTTCATTTTCCTCGTGTTGCTTTGCGCCGCCACCCCCGCCCGCGCGGATATCGTGACCGGGCTGGTGGCGCACTGGAAACTTGACGGCAATGCCACGGATTATAGCGGTAAGGGGAATGATGGCACTGTTACCGGTGCAACCGCGACAGTGGATAGATTTGGTAGAGCGAACAAGGCATTAAGTTTTAATGGTAGTGCTCAGTATGTAACGTTTGATCAGAATCTTCTTGATGGTGCTACGGCAGGCACAGTGTCATTGTGGTTTAATCGTGGTGCCTGGACAGAGGCATACACAACCTTATTTACTAAATCTATCGGTGCTGGTTGGAATAGTAATCATATTCAGATTTCTGAGAATAGTACCGCAGATAGTATTAGTTTAACGATTTCCAACAATTCCAGTTCTACTACGACTTCAGTAGTAACGGGGAATATTAATCAGGGGGTGTGGTATAACGTTGCGATGACTTGGGATGGGAGTGTATTGATCGGGTATTTAAATGGGAGTGAGATCGGAAGGACAAATACTACGATCACGTTGCCGAGTGATAGTACGCGTGTTGCTATAGGTCGGGGAGCTGTGGGCACGAATAGATATTTCATTGGTTTAATTGATGACGTTAGAATTTATGCGCGTGCTTTAATCGCTTCGGATGTGGTACAACTCTACAACAACGGCGGCCCCACGACGCTCAAGCGCGCCGTCATCCACAACGCCACGTTCCACTAACACCCCCCGTCTGCATCCAGTCGTAAACTTGAGGTCACAAAATTTCTGTTCGGTGAAAATATTGGAGCGTAGGGGCGGACCTTGTGTCCGCCCGTTGTATTGGGCGGACATAAAGTCCGCCCCTACGCACCAGGAAACATGACCTCATATTCAGTTAATATCTTGACTGGATAAATATTTCTCCCTGGGCCAGGCATTTTATATTTGACGAAAAGACAAAGTTATTTTATAGTATCCTCACCCCTGATCGAAATGCCCCTTCATGGAGTTCCTATGTCATTGCGCAAGAAAAAGTATTTTTCGCGTAAAAGTCCGCGCCTTGCTGAATATGATTATGCCAACATCGGATACTATTTTGTAACGGTATGTGTTCAAGATAGGACGTGTCGATTTGGCGAGATTGTTGACGACACAATGCGATTGAATAGTGCCGGGAGAATGATCGAGTCTGAATGGCTGGCTCTGCCACAACGCTTTGAACATGTTGAACTTGATTCTTTTGTAGTTATGCCGAACCACATCCACGGAATTATTGATCTTGAAAAAAGGATCACCTTATCCCGCGTGATGCAGGTGTTCAAGTCTGTCAGCACAAATAAATACATATGTGGTGTAAAGCAACACGGATGGGAGAAGTTTGAAGGAACTCTTTGGCAAAGATCATTTTATGATCATGTGATCCGTAACAACAAAGATCTATTCCGGGTTCAAGAATACATTTTGAACAATCCTTTGTCGTGGTCGCTTGATGAGGATAATCCGGATCGGAAGGGTTGCCTTTTTATCGGGCGGACATAAAGTCCGCCCCTACGCTCAACGGATTTTGGTATCCGATGAACCTGTCACAATTTGTTACAGGTTCCCAGAGCTACAGGGTTTCCGGGGAATTATCGTTGGAACTTGAAGTCGCAATTTGCGACTTCAAGATAATGCGTTGTTGGTATATCTTTAGCGAGTTGAGACGGTGCTTGGCCGGTCCGTAGGGGAGGACCTTGTGTCCTCCCCTTAAAGAATGTTTTTTATGATATCCGGTACGACGGGCTGACATAAAGTCCGCCCCTACGCTCTGATTTTTTTGGATACGCGTGACCACGCTTGATTTCGCCAGTTTTTATTGTATACTCTTTGTAGATACATTCACCCGGAGGTGCGCATGCACATTCTTGTTCAGAAATGGGGCAACAGCCTGGCGTTCAGGATCCCGCGCGCGTTCGCGCATGAGGCGGATATTTGCCAGGGAGCTACCGTTGACCTTGGCATCCATGAAGGATGCCTGATCGTCACGCCCGTCAGGAAGAAGCTCGCGCTGAAAGATCTGTTGGCCAAAGTCAGCCCTGCGAACATCCACCATGAAGAAGATACGGGAGTCCGTCAGGGGTCGGAGGTATGGTGATGCCGTCGTATGTGCCGGACCGGGGGGATGTTGTCTGGCTGAATTTCACGCCGCAGTCCGGGCATGAGCAGTCGGGGAAGCGCCCCGCGTTCGTGGTTTCGCCCGCGGCGTATAACAGGAAAGTCGGGCTGGCTTTATTCTGTCCCGTGACGAGTCAGGTTAAGGGGTATCCGTTTGAAGTGGCCGTTCCTGATGGGCACGGCATTCACGGGGTCATCCTGTCGGATCAGTTGAAGAGTCTTGATTGGAGCGCGCGTCATGCCAGGTTCATCGCGAGACTGCCCGCGCCTGTTATAGAAGACGTGATGCGAAAAATAGCGGTGCTCCTGTCATAAGGCACGCGCGTCTGGTGAAAAACTTAACCCCGAAAACTTCCTTGCCAAAGAATATTATTTAGAGTATAAGAGAAAGACATTTTAAAGGAGACACCTATGTTTGATCAGATGAAGAAAATGATGGAATTGAAGAAACAGGCCGATATACTCAAGAAAGAGCTGGAGAAGCTTGTCATTGAGTATAACGAGGTGCGCGGCATCAGGATCAAGGTCAACGGGGCGCAGATATTCCAGTCCATCGAGGTCGAGGATTCCTGGCTCGAACCCCAGCAGAAGAGCCGTTTTCAGGTCGAGCTGATCAAGGCGCTCAACATGGCGGTGCGCAAGTCGCAGAAGGAAGCGGCCATGCAGATGCAGAAGATCCCCGGGCTCAATATCCCGGGATTGACATAATTTTGAAGTTCAATTAAACAGGGAGGGTGTTATGCCGTACGACAAGTCATTGGATGTGGATGTGTTCAAAGAGGTCAAGGAATTCGAAGGTTCACGCATCACCATCGGCGTGTTCTCTTACAATAACGGCGAGAAAAAGCTCCAGCTGGGGCGCGAGAACCAGGACGCGTCAGGCGAATGGCGTTTCAGCAAACTCGGGCGCATGACCAAGGTCGAAGTCCAGGCCGTTGTTCCCGTGATGTTGAAAGCCGTTGAAAGTATGTGACATTATGGCGGGACAGGTTTATCTGACAAGGGCGGGGTACCAGAAGCTCGTTGAGCAGCTGGAGTCCCTCAAGACCACGGAGCGCCAGCGCATCGCCAAGGCCATCGGCGAAGCGCGCGCCCAGGGTGACATTTCCGAGAACGCGGAATACGACGCGGCCAAGGAAGCGCAGGCGCACAATGAGGCGCGCATCGCCGAACACGAGGGGACGCTGTCCAATGTCGCTTTCATCGAGGACATGAACATCCCGTCGGACAAGATATTCATCGGCGCCACGGCGACCTTGAAGGACCTGGACCTTAATGTCGAGATCCGCTATACCCTTCTGGCGCCCGAAGAGGTGGAATTCGGCCCGAACCGCATCTCTGTTTTTTCGCCCATCGGCAAGGGGCTTTTGACGCACGCCGTGGGCGATGAAGTCCTCATCAAGGTCCCGGCGGGCAACAAGCGTTTCAAGGTTTTGACGATCAAGCGCTGAAGGCTCAGGCTTCTTCAGCGGCGAGGAAAGCCCACAGCGCAAGGCTGGGGGTTGTGGCGAAGATGATGCGGTTGAGGCTGGTGTTCAGCCACCATGGCGCCGGGTAGAAGGTATTGATGGCGTACATGGCCGTGAAGGTCAGCGCGTAAAGCCCGATGACCGCCGGGATAATGACCACCCCGCGGCTGAATATTTTTTTCCCCGACAATAACAAAATTCCCGCGAAGCCGATCCACACGGCGTTCCATTTTTCGCTCGTGAATTCTTTTGAATAATAGGTGAGGACTATCTGCAAACGCTCCCAGGAGGCGGGATGTTCCGTCGATAAAAGGCCATTGGTGAAGTTGACGCCGTGTTTCGGGGCGTAGGCCAGAAGGAAGATGGCCAGGGGCAGGGCGGCCGCGGCGGCGCTCGCGATGAACAGGCCCGCGGCGCGCAGGCGCGTGTCACGCGCGGTAATGTCGCTCAGAATGAGAATGAGCATGCCGGCAGCGGCGATCAGGGCCAAGGCGCTCCCTTCGACTTTTGTAAAGCTAACGAAACCCAGGACCAATCCCGTGAGGACGAGATAGCCCGGTTGTTTTGTTCTTTGGAACAGGAGGAACAAAGCGAAGGCGGTCATTAAAAAAAGCCCGAGCAGAAGGTCGCAGTACTGGCTGGCGGAGAGCGTGATCACGAACATACCGCTCAACAGCCATGCCGGTACCAGGAGCATGCGCCATAGGCCCGTCGATTCCTTGAGCATGGCAAAGAGCATGCCTGCCGTCAGGAAAGGGATCAGGCAGGTCATGGCCAGGGGCACGGTGGAGGTTGGCACGGAGCCGAACGACCAGATCCAGACATGGATGAGCGGGAGCAGGAACGGGTAAACGATCTCGGTCCGCCAGATGACCGGGTCGAACATGCGGGCCCATTCACTGCCGCCCAGGAACAGGAAACGGGCCTTGGTGTTCCAGAAACCCCAGGCGTCCCAGCCGCCGTTGGGGTAGAGCGACGCGAAGACGGCCATGGGGATCATCAGGACTGCCAGCGCGGCGATGGCCCCCGTGTCCCGGCGCGTGAGGTGCTTGAGTGAAGAGAGCGCGTTGATCCCGGCGAAAGGCGCGAGCGCCAGCAAGGCCGTGATGTTGATGCCGATCACGAACCAGGGAACGAGCCGGTTGAAAAAGATGAAACTGGTAAAGGTGAGGAAACCGCTCAGGCCCAGGCCGGTCACGGCGCTTAAAAAAAGCGTGAGCAGCGGCCCCGGCAGGCGTTCCTTGAGCATGGCGTTGACCAGCGCCAGGCCCAGGAAAAATGAAATGAGCAAAGGTAAGATGTAGATCATGGCCTGAACTCCGGCCGTTCGACCACAAAGATGCCGAAATTGCCCGGTGTCACGGGCCGCGCGTTCATGGCCCTGAATTTTTCTATCGCGCGGGGGATGTCGCGGCAGTTGACGATGATGTAACGGTGGGTCAGCCCGCCGGGATCAAGCAAAAGGGGGACGACCGCGTGCTGGGCCTGCAGGAGTTCCATGAGCCCCGCGGCCTGGTCCATGTCCTGGTCCGTGTAATACCCCGCGTATTTTTCGTCCTTGAGAAGGAGCTGGAGGCCTTCGAATTTCCTTCCGGCGAACACCTGCGCGAGGGGTTTTTTACGGGGGTACATTTCAGCCAACCGGGTCGTGGTCACAATGACATTGGCCACGGTCATGAGGATGACCGCGAGCCACAGGATCTTTTTACGCAGGGGCCAGTGTAGCATGGATTCGCATTTTAACGGGGTGAGGGGCTGATTTCAACAAAAACCTTTGAGTCTAAGGAGTTAGACTATATAATAAAAAATCTATATTAATCAGGAGGCAAGCTTGATATCCATCGGCGTGATCGGATGCGGCCATTGGGGGCCGAACCATATCCGCGTTTTTTCCCAGCTCGGCGATTCCCGGTGCGCGGCGTGCGCGGACATTGACGCGGGCCGCCTGAAAGCCGTCAAGGCCATGTTCCCTGACGTGGCCGTGACGCAGGACTACCGCACGATCCTCGCGGACCCGGCCATTGACGCCGTGTGCATCGCGGCGCCCACCAAATTCCACTACCAGTTCACGAAAGAAGCGCTCATGGCGGGCAAGCATGTCCTGTGCGAAAAGCCTTTGTCCATGACGTATGAAGAATGCCTGGACCTCAAGGATGTCGCCGCGCGGGTGAATAAAGTCCTCATGGTGGGCCATGTGTTCGTTTTCAACGCGGCCATCCGCTGGGTGAAGGAATATATCGCCTCCGGCGAGGTCGGCCGCATTTATTACGCCCATTCGGAGCGCACCAACCTCGGGCCTTTCCGTTATGATGTCAACGCCCTGTGGGACCTGGCGCCGCACGATATCGCGATCTTCGACTATCTTTTCAACGAGCAGGTCATCAGCGCGTCGGCGCGCGGGCTCAAGTGCCTGGGCAATTCCCTTGAGGACCTGGCGTTCGCGTCGCTCGATTACCCGGGGGGCAAGCTGGCCAACGTGCACGTGAGCTGGGCCGACCCGCGCAAGGTCCGCCAGATCACCATTGTGGGTGAAAAGAAGATGATCGTGTGGGATGACCTGGACCCCCTCGGGGCGGTGAAGGTCTACGACAAGTCCGTCGAGCGCACCTCAAAATATTATGAATCTTACGGCGAGTTCCAGCTTTTGTCGCGGGAAGGGAGCATCACCATCCCCAAGATCAACCTTGTCGAGCCGCTCAAGGCCCAGGGGCAGCATTTCATCGATTGCGTGGCCGGGCGCAGTTCGCCTGACATTGCTGACGCCGCCAAAGGGGCCGGTGTCGTGCGCGCGCTGGCCGCGATCCAGGGTTCCATGGACAAGGGCGGCATGCTGGTGAGGGTTTGATGGGTTATTTCAGGCACGCGAAAGCTTTGGTCGGCAAGGGTGCCCGTATCGGCGAGGGCACGCGCGTTTGGGCGTTCACCAACGTGCAGGCGGGCGCGGTCATTGGCCGTAACTGCAATATTTGCGACGGGTGTTTCATTGAGAAGGGTTCGCTCCTTGGCAATGACGTCACGCTTAAGAACGGGGTCGCGGTCTTTGAGGGCATCACGCTTGAAGACGGGGTTTTTGTCGGGCCCAACGCGGTGTTCGTCAACGACCGTTATCCCCGCAGCCGTAAGCCCTGGACGCTGGAGCGCACGCGGGTCGGGAAGGGCGCCTCGGTGGGCGCGAACGCGACCATCCTGTGCGGTGTCACGGTCGGTGAAGGCGCACTGGTGGGGGCGGGGGCGGTTGTCGTGAAGGATGTGCCGCCGTTCACGGTTGTCGTCGGAAATCCGGCGCGCGTGGCCGGCAAGGTCGGCGCTCTCAAGGACGTGAAGCGCAAGCCGCGAGGCGCCGCGCATGCCTGAGATCCTCGTTGTGCCCGTGGCGTTCAATGAAAATGTCAAATTGAGAAGCGTTATCGAGCGCTTCCTGAAAAGCTCCGCGCGCGGGTTCGCGGATTATCTGGTCGTGGACGATTGTTCCACGGACGGAACGACGGAGATGATCCGTTCTTTCGCGGACAAGGGTGTGGCGACCATCCGCCACGCGCGTCAGCGCGGCGTGGGCGCGGCCATACGCACGGCGATCCGTTACGCGATCGACAAAGGGTACACGATCATTGTCATCATGGCGGGCAACGACAAGGACAATCCTGATGAGATCCCGGCGCTGCTGGGGCCCATCCGGGACGAGGGGTATGATTTCGTCCAGGGCTCGCGGTACAAGGGGAAGGTCGGTATCGGCGGCGCAATGCCTTTTTATCGCAAGGTGGCGACACGGTTGCATCCTTTGCTCATGTCGTTCTTCACGGGCCACCGGGTCACGGACAGCACCAATGGTTTTCGGGCATTCCGCCTTACTGTTGTCAAAGACCCGCGCATCAACATTGACCAGCCGTGGCTGGACGCGTATGAACTGGAACCTTATTTGATGTTCAAGGCGCTGCGGCTGGGTTACAGGTTCACGGAAGTTTTTGTCACGAAGATATACCCGCCGAAGAAGCTCGGGTACACGAAAATGAAGCCGTTGCTGGGGTGGTGGAGCATTTTAAAGCCGCTCTTCTATCTCGGGTTCGGGCTCCGGCGCTGAGTTCCCGCGCGTTAAAAGGAAAGCATTGAAAATATGAAGATCTACGGCAAGAATCCCGTCCTGGAACGCATCAAGGCCAATCCCAGGAGCGTCCTTAAGATCTACGTTCAGTTCGGTCATCCGGACCACGCGTATATCACGACGAAGGCCAAGAAATACGGCATCCCGTTGGTGGCGGTTCCCGCGAGTAAAATGACAAAACTGGGCCGCAGCCTCAATACGCAGGGGTTGTTGATCGATGTTGAGGATTTCACCTACACGGATCCTGATGACCTGATCGACGAGGCCGCGGCGGGAAAGGTGACGCTCCTGTTCCTCGACGGCATCACCGACCCCCAGAATTTCGGGGCCATCCTGCGCAGCGTGGCGTGCCTGGGCGGCTTCGCGGTCGTCATCCCGACGCATGGGGCGGTGGAGGTGACCGATACCGTGACGCGGGTGGCCTGCGGCGGGGAGAATTACGTGAAGATCGCGAAAGTGAACAACATCAATACGGCCATCGAGAAGGCGAAGTCCAAGGGGATCTGGATCGCGGCCAGTGTCCTCAACGATGGTGATGACGTCGCCGGGGTGAAGTTCCCGATGCCGGTGGCGCTGGTCATCGGTTCCGAGGGCAAGGGGGTCCGCGACATCACCTTGCAGCGCGTTGACCTGAAGGTGACCGTCCCGATGGCCCAGCCGAGGCTTTCATTGAACGCGGCGCATGCCGCCACATTGCTATGTTATGAGATCAAAAAACAAAAAGACCAGATCGCCCGACAGCGTTAAGGTGGCGCTTGATTTCTTCGCCGAGGCCGGCCTGCTCAAGCGCGTCAAGCGCAGCGGCTGGTGGGTGGCGGGGATCAAGGACCCCGAGAGCGTCGCGGACCATTGTTTCCGCTGCGCGGTCATCGGGTATTACATCGCGCACGCGGAGGGGGTTGATCCCTACCGCGTCCTGGTCATGACCCTTTTCAATGATATCCATGAGGCCCGCATCAATGACCTGCACAAGATGGGGCATTATTACATTGATTTCAAGGACGCGGAAAAGCGGGTGTTCAAAGACCAGGTGGCGGACCTGCCGGTGACGATGCGCGCGCAGTTGACGGAGTTCCGGGGCGCTTATGACACCCAGTCTACGCCCGAGGCCCTTGTCGCCCGCGACGCGGATATCCTGGAATGCCTCGTGCAGGCGAAAGAATACCAGGACAACGGGTCTCCCGTGGCGTCCAAGTTCCTCAAGCGGGCGCCCGGCTTTCTTAAGACGCGGACCGCGAAAAAACTTTGGGACAGCCTCGAGCGCTGGGATTCCACGCTCTGGTGGGAGAACGTGGTCAAGTTCGAACGCTGACAAGGAAGGGTTTGCTTCGATGAAGAGGATAGGGATAGCGGCCAGCCGTATTGCCAAGGATGACCTGGTGTTGTACAATCTGTTTGTTGTCATATTGGCGTTCCTGTTGTCGCTGTTGATATTTCTGACCTGCGCTTTTGCGCTCCTGGCCGGTGTCGCGCTGGTATCCTATCTCACGCGCGGTTACATGGCCATGGACGCGGGGACAGGGCTTTATAAATTCGCGATCATCGGGCTTGCCGCGGCTATCGGCGTGATCAACCTGGCCGCTGTGCTCATCAACATCAAATTGAAACGTTGACCCATGACCCTCAGCAATATTGAATTCCTTGATTTTATCCATGGCCTGAAGATCGGCATTTGCCGCACGACGGCCGGGCCGGGCGCGGAATTCGTTTTCACCAACGAGGCGTTCACGGCCATGCTGGGCTACAGGAAGGACGAACTTCCCGGGCACAAGCTCAGGACCCTTTTCACGGACGTGCGTAGTTTTCGGAATATCCTCGCGCAGCTGAAGAAAAACGACCTGCTGGAAAAGCATGAGGTGCGCCTGCGCCGCAAGAAATCCGGGACCGTGTGGATGTCGCTGAGCGTCACGGTGGAGTATGACGTCAAGGGCCGCGCTAAATTTTTTGATCTTGTCGTCGAGGACATCACCCGGCAGAAAGAGATCGAGACCGACCGCACCCGTTCCAAGGAATTGTTCAAGGTCATTTTCGATAATTCGGCCGCGGCGATCACGGTGACCGACAGGCACGAAAAGATCATCGCCTGGAACCCGTTCGCGGAGCAGATGTTCGAAATGGCCCGCGAGGACCTTTTCAATAAGCCGGTCAGTGAGCTTTATCCCACGAAGGAATGGCGGAGGATGCGCAAGCTCAAGATCCGCCAGAAGGGCGTCCTCTCCGGGATCATCACGCAGGTCATCAAGAAGGACGGCACGATCCTCGACATCGACGCTTCGATCTCGCTGATCAGGGATGCCGATGGCCGCATCACGGGCAGCATCGGGATCCTGCGCGACATCACCAAACAGCGCCGTATCCAGGAGATGCTCCTGAAGGCCAAGATGGAGGCGGAGGAGGCGAACACGTCCAAGAGCCTTTTCCTGGCCAAGATGTCGCATGAGTTGCGCACGCCCATGAATTCGATCATCGGGATGCTGGACCTGACGTTTGACACGTCCTTGACCGAGGAGCAGCGCGAGAACCTGAAGGTTGCCAAGGACGCGGCGGGGAACCTGTTGCGCCTGATCAATGACATCCTCGATCTTTCGCGCGCTGAAGCGGGCAAGATATCCATTGAGACCATCGAGATCTCCCTGGCCGAGATCGTGCGCAGTGTCTGCCGCGGGTTGCAGGTGCTGGCCCAGAACAAGGACCTGTACCTCAGCTGGAACGTCGCGCAGGACATCCCGCCGATCGTGATGGGCGACCCGGTCCGTATCCGCCAGATCATCATCAATCTTGTCAACAATGCCATCAAGTTCACGCACAAGGGCGGCGTTGTCGTCAGCGTGTCCCTGCAGTCGCGGCAGGAAAAAGACTGTGATATCCTTTTCGCCATCCGGGATACGGGCATCGGCATCCCCCGGGATAAGCAGGTGCGCCTTTTCGAGGTCTTCAGCCAGGCGGACGACCAGACCGCGCGCCGTTACGGCGGGACCGGGCTGGGCCTGGCGATCTCCAAGAAACTTTCCGAAATGATGGGCGGGCGCATTTGGATCGAAAGCGAAGAAGACAAGGGCAGCACGTTCAATTTTGTCCTGCGCCTTGGGATCAAGGAAGGCCCGTCCGTGGTGCTGGCGCCCCCCGTGGAATATGTTGCCGCTGCCGCGACGGAGGATGTGGGTCGCTTGAAGATCCTTCTGGCCGAGGACAACCTGGTGAACCAGAAGATCGCGGTGCGCGTCCTTGAGAAGAAGGGCTGGGACGTCACGGCGGTGAATAACGGCAAGGAAGTGCTCGAGGCCGTCGGAAAGAACCGCTTTGACCTTATCCTCATGGATGATATCATGCCCGAGATGACCGGTGTCGAGGCCACGCTCATGATCAGGACCGAGGAGAAGCAGACGGGGTTGCATTTGCCCATCATCGCCATGACGGCGAATGCCATGTCCGGTGACCGTGAAAAATATTTATCCCTCGGCATGGACGGGTATGTGTCCAAGCCCATTGACCGGGAGCAGTTGTTCCAGGAGATCATCAACCTTGTTAAACAAAGGAAAGACGTATGACGGATATCATTGATTTGAAGGACGGGATGGAGCGCGTGCAGGATGACAAGGAGCTTCTCCTGGAATTGTTCGATATTTTCACGGAAGATTTCCAGCGCAAGTATCCCTTGATGCAGGCCGCGTACAACAAAGGCGATGGTGCGGCGTTCCAGATGCTGGCGCACGGTTTCAAGGGCGCTACGGGGAATATTTCGGCCCGGAGAATGCTCACGACGGCGATCGAGCTTGACGCGCTGAGCAAGGCGGGCGATTTGAGCAAGGTGGGGCCGCTGGTCGACCTTCTTTGGAAGCAATTCGAGGAATTCAGGGTCGAGGCCGAGCGCCTGAAGAAGGAATTGGGGAAATAATTTTTTTAGAACAAACCGTGAAGACCCCAGTTCACGCATGGTCTTGATGCTGTGTGTGCCCTGGGGTCCTTGTTTCAAGGCTAAATCGACGGAGTCTGGACCGCTGTCATGAATATTATCCTGGTCATTGTGGGAGCGCTTTTCATCCTTGGTCTGCTGGCGTGCGCGGTGGCCCGCTGGCCTGACCCTTCCGCGGGAAAGAAAAAGAAAGTGAAACGGGAGCCGCAGGCCGTTGTTGAGCCGCCGCCAGACATGACAGCCGTAGTCGAGCGATCCGAACGCAGGGTGAGCCAGCTGGAGAAAGCGCTGCGCGAGGCCCAGGCCGGGCAGAAGGAGAAGGTCAGGGAGATCGAAGAAATGAAAGCCGCCATCAGCGGGCTTGAGCGGCAGGCCAGGCAGGAAAAGGCCTGGCGGGAGAAGGAAGAAGTTTCCGCGGCCAGGGAGAAGACGCAGGAAGAGGCCGCGCGTCGCGAGCTTGCGCGGGTGAGTGGCCTGTTGCACGAAGAATCGAACCAGCGCATCCGCCTGGAATACGAGGTCAAGGAGTTGCGCCTCGCTAAAGAATCCTTGTCCGGCGACCTGAACAAGGCCACGGGGCGCGGCAATGACCTTGAACGCCGCATGAAAGAGGCCGAAGCCGCGGCGCGGGTGTTGACGGCGGAAAATGCCCGGCTGCAGCAAAAGAAGGAAGCCGACCGCTGGGTCGCCAAGGATGACCATGACAAGGTCGAGGCGTCACTGAAGGCCGCACGCCGGGATATAGAACGGTTGCGGCAGCGTTTGCCCGTCGAATTAAGGGATGTTGAAGAGAAAGAAAAGATATAGGAGCCCGTATGTCGTTTGAATACCGCAAGCGTCTTCCCGGTGTTGAGCAGATACTGCAGGAGTTGTCGATCAGTCCCGCGATGGCCCAGGCCAAGAAAGAGCGCGACCGCGAGGTTTCGGACATCATTTGCGGCAGGAGCGAAAAATTCCTCCTCGTGATCGGCCCCTGTTCCGCGGATAACGAGGACGCGGTGTGCGAATATGTGGCGCGCCTGGCCAAATTGCAATCCCGCGTGCGGGAGAAAGTTCTCCTTTTACCGCGCATTTATACCAATAAGCCGAGGACCACGGGTATCGGTTATAAGGGCATGGCGCATCAGCCGGACCCTAATGAAGATCCCAATATCGTCGAGGGGCTCATCGCCATCCGCAAGATGCATATCCGGGCGCTGGGCGAATCGGGATTGAGCGCGGCGGATGAGATGCTGTATCCGGGCAATTATCCTTATCTGCAGGATGTGCTCAGCTATGTGGCCATCGGCGCGAGGTCCGTCGAGAACCAGGAGCACCGCCTGACCGTGAGCGGCCTTGATATTGCCGTGGGGATGAAGAATCCGACGGGCGGCGACATGAATGTCATGCTCAATTCCGTCCGCGCGGGGCAATCCCCGCATATTTTCGCGTATAACGGCTGGGAGGTGGCGACCACGGGCAATCCCCTGGCGCACTGCATCCTGCGCGGCGCCGTGACCCCGTTCGGCCGGGCGATCCCCAATTATCATCATGAAGATATCATCACCCTGCAGGGCCTTTACCGCGGCGCGGGGCTCGTCAATCCTGCCCTCATCATCGACGCGAGCCATGCTAATTCCGGCCGGCAGTTCCAGGCCCAGCCGCGCGTGGCTCAGGAGGTCCTCAACAGCCTGAAATATGAGCCGGGGTTGAGGGCGTTCGTGCGCGGGTTGATGGTGGAAAGTTATCTCGTCGAGGGGGCCCAGGATGTCGGGGGCGGTGTTTACGGCAAGTCCATCACGGACGCCTGCCTGGGCTGGGATGACACACAGGCGATGGTCCTGCGCGTCGCGGAGCAGGTGTAAGGGCCCCTGCCTTCCGGCGGGCCGTCAACAAGCGAGGCGCTATTGTTTTCCCGACGCACCGGATGGGACCTTTCCGAGAATCCTCTTGCGCTTGAGCTTGACAGGCTGCGGGCCGCAGGGGAACAGCTTTTTGACCTGACCGAGTCCAATCCGACGCAGGCCGGCATTGCTTACGCGCCCGAACTTGTGCTCAAGCCTTTGCTGGACCTTGAGAACCTGGTTTACGCCCCGCAGGCCAAAGGGTCGCTCAAAGCCCGTACCGCGATCGCGCGCGATTACGCGGACAAGGGCATCCAGGTTCCGGTTGACAACATTATCCTGACCGCCAGTTCCTCCGAGAGTTATGGTTTTCTTTTTCGCCTTCTGGCGGACCCGGATGACCGGGTCCTGCTGCCGGCGCCGAGCTATCCTTTGTTCGCTTATCTGGCGGGGCTCAATGATGTCGACGTGGCGTATTACAACCTGTTCTTCGACGGCCGGCGCTGGCGCATCGACTTCGACGCGCTGGAGGAGGCCGTGGGCCGCGGGGCCAGGGCCCTGGTCCTGGTCAACCCCAATAATCCGACGGGTTCGTGCGTCAGCGCCGAGGAGCTCAAGCGCCTGAACAAGATCTGCGCTGAACATGACATGGCGCTTATCAGCGACGAGGTGTTCCTGGATTACATCTTTGATCCGCACGCCACGGGTTGCCCGAGCCTTGCCGCCAATACGGGGGCCCTCAGTTTCGCCCTCGGCGGCTTGTCGAAAGGATCGGCCCTGCCGCAGATGAAGCTGGGCTGGATCGTCGTCAATGGCCCGAAAAAAGAAGTTGAGGCGGCGATCGGGCGGCTGGAGGTCATCGCGGACACCTATCTTTCCGTCAATACGCCCGCGCAGAACGCGGCGGGCGCCTGGCTGGCCGGGAGCCGCGCGGTGCGCGCGCAGATCATGGCGCGCGTGAAGGCGAATGAGGTGTTCTTGCACTCCGTTATCCCGTCCGGGGCCAGGAGTTTTCCGGTCGAAGGCGGGTGGTACGCCCTCATCCAGGCCGAGCTGGGCCTTCCCGAGGACGAGTGGGCGCTGGAGCTTTTGAGGAAAGAACACGTGATCGTTCATCCGGGGTTCTTTTTTGATTTCGCGGAAGAAGGGATCCTGGTCGTCAGCCTCCTGTGCAAGGAGGAAGTTTTTCAGGAAGGCATCAAAAGGCTCGCGGGCGCTATTGAAAAGTGACGGCTATCTGTTAGTATGGTGGCGATCATTGTTGACGATAAACAGGTACGGCGCGGGTAAAATCCTGAACAAAGGAAATCCTTATGGCAAGACCTAACTGGGACGAGTATTTCATGAAACTGGCCATGTTGGCGTCGGAACGCGCCACGTGCCCGCGCATGCACTGCGGCTGTGTCCTGGTGAAGGACCGTGAGGTCATCGCCACGGGCTATAACGGCTCTATCCCCGGCGACGACCATTGCGAGGACGTGGGCTGCCTGGTCGTGGACAACCACTGCGTGCGCACCAACCACGCGGAAATGAACGCGATCGTGCAGGCCGCCAGGAAAGGCCATATCATCGACGGCGGCACCGCCTATGTGACCAACATGCCCTGCACGACCTGCGCCAAGGCGCTCATCGCGTCCGGCGTCCGGCGCGTCGTCATCTTTTCGGATTATCACAGCACCCTGGCAACGGATTTCTTCGCCAAGGCCAAGGTCCAGATCGACAAGATCCCCATGCCGTCCAAGCAGATCGTCTATGACCTTGAGAAATACACCTCGGCCCGGAAAGCGGCCTAGGGGCCAAGTCCTATCTTATGATCGAACGCATATCCAGTCTGCAGAATTCGGGCATCAAGCGCGTGGTACGGCTCAGGACAAAGAAAAGCCGTGAAGCCAGGGGTTTGACCATCGTCGAGGGGAACCGTGAGGTCCGCCAGGCACTGGCCGCGGGCCTGCGTTTCCACAGTGTTTATATCTGCCGGGAGGGCGTGTATCGCTGCGACGAGGAGCTTGTCAAGGCGCTGGAAGCCGGGCGCGTCAAGGTCTACGACACGGGTTGTTCGGTGTTCGGCAAGATGTGCTACGGGGACCGCACCGAAGGGGTCCTGGGCCTTGTGGAGCAGCCCACCCTGACGCTGGAACAGTTGAAGCTCGGCGCGGCGCCTTTGGTCGTGGTCATGGAAAGCGTTGAAAAACCGGGGAACCTGGGCGCGGTCTTGCGCACCTGCGACGCGGCGGGCGTTGAGGCGCTCCTGGTTTGCGACGAGAAGACGGATATTTATAATCCCAACGTGATCCGCGCGAGCCTCGGCGCTGTTTTCGCGGTCCCGATGGTGTCCTGCACGAGCAAGGAAGCCCTGGAATTCCTGCGCGCCCGGGGGATCAGGACCTTCGCCGCGGTTGTGCAGGCCACGGAAGATTATTTCAACAAGGACATGTCCGGCCCCTGCGCGATCATCCTCGGCAGTGAGCAGGGAGGACTGGGTGACCTCTGGCGCCGCAATTGCGATGAACAGGCGCGCATCCCCATGCTGGGGAAAGTCGATTCGCTCAACGTGTCAGTGTCCGCGGCGGTCATGATCTATGAATCGCTGCGGCAGAGAAGGCGGACATGAAATTACTGCTTTTTATTTCCCACAACGGCGGGATCTCGCGCCGCGATGCTTTTGGAAAGGTTCGCAACGGCGATGTCACGGTGAACGGCGTTGTCGAGCGGGAACCTTCCCGCGCGATCGATCCGATGGCTGACAAGGTGATGCTTTCGGGCCGGGCGGTGAACAGCAAGGAGTATGCCTATATCCTCCTTAATAAACCCGCTGGTTATGTGACCACATGTGAAGCCCAGTTTGATCAGTCGGGGGTTTTGTGCCTGCTGCCGCCGGATTGGCGGCATCTGAAGCCCGTGGGCCGCCTCGACAAGGACACGCAGGGACTGCTCCTGCTGACGAATGACGGCATCCTGGCGAACCGCCTGGCGCATCCCAGCTTCGATGTGAACAAAATCTATCATGTGCGGGTGGTGCGGCGCCTGGAATTCCGTGAAAAGGAACGCCTTGAGAAAGGTGTTGTTATTGAAGGGACCAAGACCGCCCCGGCGCAGGTCGAGAACATCACGTTCGACGGGAACTTTACGGAGTTCGACCTGACCATCCACGAGGGGCGCAAGCACCAGGTAAGGCTGATGTGCCACGAGGTCGGGCATGATGTGGTCCGGCTTACGCGCATTGCGCAGGGCCCGCTCAAACTCGGGAGTTTGAAGCCGAAGGCATGGCGCGTCCTGACAGGCGAGGAGATCGCCCTGCTGGCGGCCGTGGGCCGTGGTGTTCCGGTTAAATATTCATCCAAATACTCACCCAGGAAGTCGTTCAAGAATTCAACGCAACAGCCATTCAAGAATTCAACCCGACAGCCGTTCAAACATTCAACGCAACAGCCATTCAAACGTTCACCCAAAAAAGGGCAGCCAGGCCGGAAGAAAACATGATCACTCTGACGCGAGTTTCCAAGAATTTCGATGAACGCATGCTGATGGATGATGTGTCGCTGAGCATTTTTCCCAACGAGCGCATCGGCCTGACCGGCCCTAACGGCGCCGGCAAGACCACGCTGTTCCACCTGATCCTCGGCGACATGGAGCCGACCGACGGCAATGTGACCATCCAGAAGGGCATCAAGATCGGCTACCTGCCGCAGGAAGCCCATTTTGATTCCAAACGCACGGTCATGGAAGAGGTGACCTCCGGCGACCAGGAGATCCAGCGGCTGGTCGACGAGAAGCACCGGATGGAGACGGACGGGCTTTGCGCCGAGACGCGTTACGGCGATGTCCTGGAGCGGCTGGAAGTGCTGGGGATCTATGAGCTGGAGCACAAGGCCGAGAAGATCCTTTCCGGGCTGGGGTTCAAAGAGCAGGAGTTCCATAAACCCGTGGCCCAGCTTTCGGGCGGCTGGCAGATGCGCACGCTCCTGGCCAAGCTCTTGACCTACAATTACGATCTGTTGCTGCTCGACGAGCCGACAAACTACCTTGACCTTGCGGCCACGCTGTGGCTCAAGGAATTCCTCAAGGGCTACCCGGGCTCGTTTGTCATGATCTCGCACGACAAGATATTCCTCAACGAAGTCACGAATTACACCATCGTCCTCGAGAACGGCCAGATGGCGAAGGTGAAGGGCAGTTACGAGGCTTTTGAGGCGCAGAAGGAGATCGAATACCGCACGCTCGAGAAGCGCATGAAGGTCGCGGACAAGAAGAAAGACCAGCTGGAGCGGTTCACGTCGCGATTTCACGCTCAGCCCAACCGCGCGGCGGCGGTGCAGAACAAGATGAAAATGCTCGAACGCCTCGAAGAGGAGAGCACGGACCTGCCGCGCACGCGCCTGAGCATCAAGGATTTTAATTTTCCGCAGACCACGGAGAGCGGCTATACGGTCATCAATCTCGCGCACATCAAAAAATCCTATGCTGATAAAACGATCTATACGGACCTGAATTTCGAGATCACCAAGGGCCAGAAGATGTGCCTTGTCGGGGCGAATGGCGCCGGCAAATCCACCCTGCTAAAGATCCTCGCTGACGTGATCCCGTACGACGGGGGCACGCGCCGCCTGGGCCATGGCGTCAAGATGGGATATTTCTCCCAGACGCGCCTGGATGTGCTCAATCCCAATCGTTCGGTGTTCGAGGAGCTGGTTTCTGCCGTCGGGGGGAGTTTCCCGCAGACACAGGCGCGCAGCCTGCTGGGCATGTTCAATTTCCACGGCGAGGACGTGTTCAAGCCCGTGTCCGTCCTTTCAGGCGGGGAAAAAAGCCGCCTCATCCTCGCGAAGCTTTTGATCAATCCGCCCAATTTTATCCTGCTCGATGAGCCGACGACCCACCTGGATGTCGCGGGTGTGGAGGCGCTCACCAGGGCGTTCCGCAATTACATGGGCACGCTGTGCTTCATCAGCCATGACCTTTATTTCATCCGCGAGATCGCCAACCATATCGTGGAAGTCGACAACGGGACGATCCGTGATTATCCCGGCGGGCTGGATTATTACCTCGATAAACGGCAGGAGCGCGGCCCCGGCGCGGCGCAGGCGAAAGAGTCTTCCAAGGCCGGGCGTGAGGCGTATGAACTGCAGAAGAAAGCCAAGCGCGACGTGAATGAGCCGGATAATTTGAAATCCGCCCGTGACCGGCATGAGCAGGCGTTGAAGCGTTTGCAGGAGATCAAGAACCAGCTCAAAGCGTTCGAGCGTGAAGAAAAAGAGCTTGAGACCGAGACGTACATCAAGTCGCGCGTGATGAACACTTCCTTCAGCGGGCGTCCCGCCGGGGAACGCGCGGAGTGCGGGCGGCGGCTCAAGGAGATCCAGACGCGCCTGCGCGCGATCGAAAGCAGCCGCAAGGCGCTCCTTGATGAGCGCTCAAAGGTGAGCCAGGAATGACATGCGCCTGAAGATCGACCTTCACGACATTTTTTCCAACGGCCGGGAGATCGATACGGCCCTGCACGGCATCATGGGCGAGGCCCTTGACAAGCGCGCGGAGTCGGTCGAGATCATTCCCGGCAAGGGCTCCGGCCAGCTGAAGAAGTCGGTCCTGCGTTTTCTTGAAAAGAATTACAAGGGCCGTTATCACCGCATCGAAAAGGACGACAAGAATTTTGGCCGTATCTTTGTCCATTTCCGCTGGAAATAAGCAGTTGCGGTTGGTTTATAGCTTGATTATGGTTGTGCTGATTTAAACACAAGAATACATCATGCATGTCCAATTGCCCCACTCACCATTTTCCTTTCTGATCCCCCAGATTGACTTCCATTCCCATCAAATATTTTCGACACAGGAGAAACATTTATGAATCAGGCGCAGTCCCTAATTCTTTTTCATCAAAATACTGTTCGTCGTTATTGGGATGAGGATAAAGAGCTTTGGTATTTTTCCATTGTGGATGTTGTGCAAGTATTGACCGATTCCACGATCCCCAAGCGGTACTGGAGTGACCTGAAAACAAAGCTGCGAGCTGAGGGAAGCGAAGTGTACGATAAAATCGTACGGTTGAAGATGGCCGCTTCAGACCGGAAACAGAGAGACACGGATTGCCTGTCGACCGAAGATTTACTGCGTGTTGTTCAGTCCATCTCATCGCCCAGGGCAGAGTCGTTCAAGTTGTGGCTTGCCAAGGTGGGGTATGAGCGTATTGAAGAGACTGAAGATCCGGAGCTTGCCATGGAGCGAGCTATGAAGACGTATCTTCAGAAAGGGTACACGAAGGAATGGATCAATCAGCGGTTAAAGAGTATTGAGGTGCGTAAAGACCTGACGGATGAGTGGCAAGAGCGCGGCATGAAAGAGGGTGGTGAATATGCCATATTGACCAATGAGATCACACAAGCGTGGGCCGGAAGAAGTGTTAAAGAATACAAGAATCTTAAAGGTCTTAAGAAACAAAATTTGCGTGACAATATGACTAATCTCGAGCTTGTGCTTAATATGCTCGGTGAGGTATCTGCGACAGCGATATCCAAAAAGAAGCGGCCCGAAGGATTGCCGGCGAATCGCCAGGTGGCGCGGGAGGGTGGCCTGGTGGCTGGTAAGGCGCGGGTGGAGATTGAGAAACGCACCGGAGAGAGTGTTGTGACTGGAATAGCAGCCAAAGGACTTCCGGTAAGAAAAACGAAAGCGATATTCAAAAAGGCTGGAGAATGAACGTTGTTTTGCCGATGGCAAGTTGGATTTTGTTGCTGTTAACGACATAACGCTGTCGGCAGCATTTGATATTATTCAGGATAAGAAAAACGCATCAACCAGGTTTAGTTGACTTATATATCGGGGGAAGAATCATCAGATATTTCTGGGCTAAACAAACTATTGATGGGAAGCCTGGCATTTCAGTTTATGAACACATGCTGAATGTCGGTAGTGTTGCACAGGCTATTGCCGAAGTCGCTCCCAGGCTCCTTCTGCACGTTCCCTGCGCGCGCGGGGATGAACGTGGCGAGAAGAGAACACGAATCAATTTATTGAGGTTGCTATGATTTTTAGCTTTGTTATACTGATTTTAATATGCGTCTTGCAGGTTTCATTATATGTTTGGTCGGAGTTTTGGCAACTGCGGGATGCGCCGTGGTGTCGCACCTTGATGAAGCCTTGCAGCTCAAGGAGCTCGCGGAAGAACAAAGCGCCCAGGACGTTTATGTCCAGGCCCACGACGCGCGTTTCGACGAGCTTCGCCGTCAGCTGAAGGAACCGGTAATTTTTAAACGTTATGGCGACAAGCGCGCCATCGTGAAGGCGTTCGGGGCGCCGATCCTCTGCCGAGCCGATCAGGGGCTTGAAAAATGCCTTTACCGCCGGATCGCGAACCCCGGGGAGAGCCCGAAGGTTTATTTTTATTTTGACGCGCGGGGAGCGCTTGTCCGGTGGACATCGCCATGATGGCTTCCATCGCGAAGATCAACGCCCTGGCGCGGCAATTGCACGGTAATGACGGCGCGGCCACCGCGTTCACCTTGAGTTCCCTGCGCGCCCATGTGGATGAGGTCGAGGGCCTTTTGAAAGACGGGGATCCGCACTGGAAAGCCGAGGCGATGGATATCATGATCCACGCGCTCACGTTACTGGAGAGAGGCGGGGTTAACCAGCGGCAACTGGACGGGCTTATGGCTCGGCGGCTGGCGCGCTTTGAAGCAAAGATACTGGCGGCTAACAGCAATCATAAGGATGGAGAATGAGTTATGGGTAAAATGATCCTGATCGTCGATGATGATCACGTTGGAACAAAACTCATGGCGTCACGCCTCACCAGGGAGAACTATACGACCTTTGTCGAGAATGACGGCCTGTCCGGACTGGCTGCGCTGAAGGCCGAGTTGCCTGACTTGCTGATCCTTGATATTGAAATGCCGGAAATGAACGGGTATACGGTCCTGCTGGAGAAACAGAAGGATCCGGCCATCAAGGATATCCCGGTCATCGTCCAGACCGCGCATGAGGAGAACCGCGGGATATTTGCCCGGCGCGGGATCACGCATTACCTGGTGAAGCCGGTTGATTTTAACCTGTTGCTCGAGAAGATCCGGGAGTTGACCGGAGAATGAGCACAATGGCCGCCGGCATCATTGCCGGCCTTGCCGTGATCGCGGGTGTGCTCGCGCTCATTGTCCTGCGCCAGGGCGCGCGGGTCGAGGAACTGATGCGCGCGTCCCGGGACGACCGCACCAAAGACGCGGTGGACGCGGAATCACGGCGGCAGGCCCTTGAGAGCGCCGTGACGTCGCTGGGATCCCGCCTGAAGGAATACGAGGGCCTCCTGCGTGCCTGGGAAGCTGACCGCTCCGTGAAGTTCGGCGCGCTGGAGAAAGAACTGGCCGCGGCGTCGCAGGCAACGGCCCGCCTTCAGGATACGACGGGCAGGCTCACGAACGTGCTGGGCAACGTGAAATTGCGCGGGCAGTGGGGCGAGCGCATGGCCGAGGACATCATCCGCCACGCCGGGCTCATTGAGGGCGTCAATTACCGCAAACAGGCCCAGCTTTCATCGAGCGCGACCAAGCCTGACATCACCTTTCTCCTTCCTGACGGGCGCTGCGTCAACATGGACATCAAATTCCCCCTGGACAATTACCTGCGGATGGTGAATGCCACCTCAGACCCGGAACGCGAAGCGGCATCCCGGGAATTCATCCGCAACGCCCGCGCGCGCGTGAAGGAACTGCAGACGCGCGATTATATCAATCCGGCGGAGAACACCCTTGATTTTGTCCTCTTGTTCATCCCCAATGAACAGGTGTTCGGGTTCATCCACGAGGCGGCGCCCGAATTCATGGACGAGGCGCTGAAACAGAAGGTGGTCTTGTGCTCGCCCTTTACCCTGTACGCGACGCTGGCGGTCATCCGCCAGGCGCACGAGAATTTCCGCTTCGAGCGCGACATGCACAAGATCATTCTTGATATCGGGATCTTTGTGAAGCATTACGCGACGTTCAAGGAGCGTTTTGACGGGATGGAGAAGCTGATCGCCGATCTGGACGCGAACTTCCGCGATATCAAGGAAAAAAGTTTCAAGAACATCGATACCAAGATCCGCCACATTGAAGAATTCAAACAGGGCCGCGTGCCCGAAGTGAGCTGAAGATGGCCGGTATCAATTACACGGGATTTCTGGGCATCACCGCTTTTACCAGCACGGCGGAGATCGATTTTTTCAAGGGCGAACCTGCGTCGGAAGCCTATGTGCTGACGCCGGCCCAGCGGGCTTACCTGAACGCGCGCGGGATCGCCGCGGACGGCGGCATCATTGTGCCCAAACAGGTCCATGGGGACGCCATCTGGAAGGTGACGCGCCGGGATATCCCTTTGGCCGGGATCCATGAGGCGGACGCTGTGGTGACGGACGAACCAGGGCTTGTCATCGGCATCCGCACGGCGGACTGCCTGCCCGCGCTCGTGTACGCCCCCCGCCGCAAGGTCATCGCCGCGATCCACGCCGGGTGGAAAAGCACGCGGCTTGACATTGCGCGCAAGACCGTCGAACTCCTGGCGCGTGATTACGGGGTTGACCCCGGGGAGCTTCGCGTGGCCATCGGCCCGTGCATCCGCCGCGACAGCTGCGAGGTGGGGCCTGAGTTCAAGGAATATTTCCCCCTGGACACGGTGGCAACGCCGCAGGGCTTGAGATTTGATATTTTCAGCGCGAACTTCAGGCAATTGACGTCAGCCGGGGTTGAACGCGGGAACATCTTTGATTGCGGGCTGTGCTCGGTTAAGGAGCCGGCGCGGTTTCATTCGTTCCGGCGTGATGTGGACAGATCGGGCCGGATGATCTCGTTGCTGGTGATGCCGTGAGCGGCGCGGCGGAGTTTGTCGTGGTCCTTGTAACGGCGAAGGATGAGGCTGAAGCCGCGCGCATCCTGCGTTCTCTTGTTGAAAAGAAGCTCGCGGCGTGCGGCAATATCATCCGGGGATCCAGGTCTATCTACCGCTGGGAGGGGGTTGTTCACGATGAGGCCGAAGCCCTGATGATCATCAAGGCCCGCCGCGGCGCTTTTTCCGCGCTTGAAGAAGAAGTCAGGCGCCTGCACAGTTACAGCACGCCCGAGATCCTTGCCCTTCCCGTTGTTGCCGGGAGTGAAGCCTACCTGAAATGGGCTAATGCGTCGACGACTTGATTATATATGTTTAAGCTAGACAGCCGGTTTCGTCGATGAGCGTTAGCTGAGACATGAATTGTGAGTAGGGGCGGACCTTGTGTCCGCCCTCCTGAGAGGGCCGAGACAAGCTCGGCCCCTACGCTTAATTTGGCTAGCAATACTACCTGACCTTTAGCTTTTCCATCGCGTTCTTCTGCTGGGCGTTTATCTTTTCAATATAATTCACAAGTTTGGCTTTTTCACGCCATGACAGGATCAGTTCGTTCATCACGCGGACGCGTTCTTCGTTATAGAGTGATCTGGCGAAGTCGTCTTTGACCGTCGCGAATTTTTTATCATCCGCCGCCTGTGTCGCGCTCCAGCCGAGGATGGCCGGACCGCGCGGCGTGATGACCACATTGCTCAACGGCGCTTCTTTGGTGAGCGACAGGCCGGCGGTCGTGAAATCGTCGGAAATGCCGATCTCGGGAATGTAATCTCCGGGGCCGAAGAAGGGTGTCTGTTTGGCCGTGAGCCCCAGTTCTTTCACGCTTGCGGTGAAATCGGCGCCAGCCTTGACCTTTGCCGCGATGGTTTTTTGCAATTCGGCCGCTTTTTCCGCGGCGATCTTGCCATTGGCCTCGCGCAGGAAAGAGGCCTGGACCTTGGCCTTGACGGCGGTGAATTCGGGCGAGAACGCGGGTTTCTTTTCCGCGATCCGGACGATCTGGTAGCCGTTGGGCGCCTCCATGGGAGCCAGTGTGTCGCCCGGTTTGGCCGTGAAGATCTGCTGCAGCAGGTCGAAAGACCAGGCGACCTCAGGGTTCGGGGCGTTCATATTGAAGAAGCCGGTCTCCTTGACCGCGGCGTTGTATTCTTTGGCCGTCGCGGCAGGATCAGCACCGGCGGAAAGTTTCTTGAACGCTTCATCGGCGGCTGCCGCAACCTTCGTTTTGGCGTCAGCGGCGGCATGGGTATCGACCGGCAGGGTCACGAGCGTCACGTTGACCGTTTCGAGTTCCATGAAATCTTCGCGATGCGCGTTGAAATGCTCGAGCAGATCCTTGTCGGGTGTTGTGGCGTTCTCAGCCGGTGCTTCCGGGGCGATCACGACATAGTTGACCTGGCTTTTGCGGTTGCGGCGATCGTATTCCTTGCGCACGGCCTCGTCGGTGAACGCGATGGCCTTCAGTTTTGGCGCGAAAAGTTTCATGATCCTGATCTGGTCGCGCAGGCCTTCTTCAAAGTCGCGCGGTTCCCGGCGGAATATGTTCTTGACCATGCTGTCGTAGAGCCGTTTGTCGAACTCGTTCTCGCGCTGGAAGAAGGGGATGGTCTCCACGAACTGCACGACCTCCATGTCGGTCGTCTGGATGTGCTGTTTTTCGGCGGCCTTCAGGAGGATGATCCGCGTCCACGTCTCATTGTCCATGTCCATCGTGGACAGTATTTTCTCGACGTTGGCACCGTGCATCATGACGGCCTGGTCGCGCGCGTTCTGGTAGTTGCGGCTGTATTCCTTGAGCGAGACGGCCGAACCATAAACCTTCCCGGCGGTCTGCGACAGGCTGAAGGCGCTGCCGTAACGGGAGATGCCGAACCCGAACCCGAACGAGATGATAATGATGCCGGCGACGACCCACAGGACCTTCTTGGCGACGCCTTTCTGGCGGAAAACTTTGAGCATAGGAACTCCTTGATATGGTTTAGGTGGTGATTATAGGGAAGGCGCGGGTGTTTGGGAAGGATTTTTTCTTTACATTTTGTTTAAGTTTTGGTTATAATACCGGACTTTAAAACCATATTTATGGAAAGATCAACTTTATGCCTATATTGAAACTCGGTTTGCCCAAGGGAAGCTTGCAGGATGCCACCGTCGCGCTGTTCGCGAAAGCGGGCTACAAACTGGTGGTCTCCAGCCGTTCATATTTCCCCGTCATCGACGATGTCGAGATATCCCCGCTGTTGCTGCGCGCGCAGGAAATGTCGCGTTACGTCGAGGATGGCACGCTCGACTGCGGTATTACCGGCGCGGACTGGGTCGCGGAGAACGGTTCGAAGGTCGAGACCATGACGGAGTTGCAGTACTCCAAGGCCACGACCAACAAGGTCCGCTGGGTCCTCGCGGTCCCCGAAGCCTCGTCGATCAAGTCCGTCAAGGGGCTTGCCGGCAAGCGCATCGCGACCGAGGTCGTCGGCATTACCCGCCGGTATCTGGCCAAGCACAAGGTCAAGGCGGACGTTGAATTCAGCTGGGGCGCGACCGAGGCCAAGGTGGCGTCCGGGCTGGTGGACGCGATCGTGGAGCTTACCGAGACCGGCAGCAGCCTGCGGGCCAACAAATTGCGCATCGTCGAGACGCTGTGCGAATCCTCCACGCAGTTCATCGCCAACACGCAGGCGGCGAAGAATGCCTGGAAGCGCGCCAAGATGGGCCAGATCATCATGCTGCTCAAGGGGGCGCTGGCGGCCAACAATATGGTGGGCATGAAACTTAATGTCGAGACAAAGAACCTCGACAAGATCCTCGCGGCGCTCCCGGCGCTGAAGAACCCGACCGTGGCGCCGCTGGCGCGCGACGGGTGGGTGGCCGTGGAGACCGTGATCGAGGAAGATATTGTCCGTTCCATCATCCCGGCGCTCAAGGCGGCAGGGGCTCAGGGGATCATCGAATACCCGCTCAACAAGCTTATCATCTAACCCGGCAATATAAAGGAAGGTTACCTTATGCCTTGCGGAAGAAAAAGAAAGCTCAAGAAGATCAAGACCCACAAACGCAAGAAACTGCGCAAGTCTTTGCGTCATCTCAAGAAGAGAGAGACACGCTAACGCGACATCCGCCCGGAAGGGTCCCTATGTTGCGTTGGTTATTGGTAGTTGCTGTTGCGGCCGGGTTTGTTTGTTGCGTGCCGGCCGCGGCCCGGGCCGACGCGGCCCGGAGCATCGCCCATTACATCATGGGTGTTTCGTACGAGTTCCAGGATCAGACCGAGGCTGCCGCCCGCGAATACCGCCAGGCGGCCTCGGCTGATCCTTCTTCATTTGCGGTGCGCCTGCGCCAGGGGGTCGTCAATGTCCAGCTGGGCGAACATGCTGCCGCCATCAAGGCGTTCACCGCCGCCTCCCGTCTGGAGCCGCGGGATCTGCAGGCACGCTATTTTCTGGCGCAGGTGTACACGTCGATCAAGGACTATGACCGGGCGGGCGCGCAATTTGAAAAGATCCTGAGCGCCCTTACGTCCGCGGACCCCAGGAACGTGGAATATCACATTTATCTCGCCCAGCTTTATTACGCGCAGGGCAAGCCCCGGAAGGCCGAGGCCCAGTTCGAAAAACTGCTGGCCGCCCAGCCAAAGAACACCGACGCCTTGTTGCAGGTGGGCGCGTTCTATCTCGAAGGGCAGCGGCGGGCGGAAGGCATTGAACTTTTGAAGCGCTGTGTCGGCCTTGATCCCGCGCACGCCGAATGCCTCAACACCCTCGGTTACGCGTTCGCCGAGGACGGGGCCAATCTTGATGAGGCGAAAGACCTTGTGTCCCGCGCGCTGGCGGTCGATCCCGGCAACGCGGCGTATCTCGACAGCCTCGGGTTGGTGTATTTTAGGAAGGGGATGATGGCGAAAGCGCTCGGCGCATTGCAAAAAGCCATCGCCGGTGAGAAAGACCCGACGATCTATGACCATATGGGCGATGTTTATGAAAAGCTCGGCCAGAGGGACATGGCCCTCACGGCGTGGCGCGCGGCCCTGGCGATGGATGACAGCCTGTCCGGCATCCGCGCCAAGATCGCGCGGCTGGAACATCTTGCGGTGAAAAAGCCATGACACGAGCTTTTACCCTTCGTTCTTACGCCAAGTTGAACCTCGCGCTCAAGGTCAAGGGCCGCCGGCCTGACGGGTACCATGAACTGTCGACGGTGTTTGAGCGCATTGACCTTCATGATGACATTTCATTTTCTTTGCCCGCCGGGAACGGGTTCGTGATCCGCTGCGCTGACCGGCGCGTGCCGCGCGACGGACGTAACCTGATCTGGAAAGCGGCGGCGCTCCTTGCCGCAGGGGAAGGGGTGCCCATGACGGCGGAAGTCACACTTGAGAAACGCATCCCGGTCGCGGCCGGATTGGCCGGCGGGTCGAGCAACGCGGCAACGGCACTTGTGGGGCTGAACCGGCTTTGGAAGCTGCGCCTTACGCGGGCAAAGCTTATCGCGTACGCGAACAAACTTGGCAGCGATATCGCGTTCTTCCTGCACGATGTTCCTTTCGCCGTTGGCACGGGGCGCGGGGAGATAATCCGGCCGCTGGCGTCAAAGGCGCGGCTCTGGCATTTTCTGGTCGTACCTTCCGCGCCATTGTTGACGAAGGATGTTTATGGCGCTTTTGCTTTGGCTGGGCGGGATTTGACAAGGCCCGACGGCGATGTTAACATCATGCTTCGTTCTTTAAGGAAAAATGATCCCGTTGCCGTGGGAGGGTGTCTTTTTAATGACCTCGAGGCGCCGATCCTGGCGTTGAAGCCCGGGCTGGGGCGTCTCAAGGCGCAGGTCGAGCGCCAGGGGACCTGCGGTGTGTCGTTCTCAGGCAGTGGCCCGTCGGTATTCGCGGTGACGGCTTCGCGCGTTGAAGCCGAGAGGCTCAGGAAAGTTTTTTCTGGAAAGTATGCCCAGAGTTATGTAGTGAGAACATATCTTTGATGATTTGTTGAAGCGACAGTCATATTATTGCCCGGTAGTGTAATGGTAACACATCAGATTTTGGTTCTGAGTTTCTAGGTTCGAATCCTAGCCGGGCAGCCATTTTTCCTTCCACAGCGCAGAAAACCCTCTACCCGAATGGGAGAGGGTTTTCTGCATTTTAGGTGCGCCCGGCAGGGCGCGTTCACTTGAGGGTGAGTCCTGAGGCAAGGGCCGAGAGACAAGTCCCTTACAGGCCTGTTAGGAGGAACTGTTAGCTGGACGGCAAGGGTGTCCATCGCGAGGTGGAATCTGAAGGAAG
>CAIUQE010000007.1 GCA_903901225.1 Candidatus Omnitrophota bacterium | reverse complement strand
TTTTGCCTCATTCGGGCCGACACAAGGTCGGCCCCTACGCTCCTAAACTAACCCAATCTTAAAAGCCCAACACATCCAGATTCTTCATACGAACCATCTTTATTCACGCTCATTCTTCATAGAACTTTTGACACTATCTTACCCACCCTATGAACCATCTTTCTTATTCTAGAACAAGATGCTGCCGGGTCATCTTTTTTTTAAAATTTTCAAGAAAGTCCCTGATCCTCGTATCAAGCAGGACATGCTGGCGCAGGAACGGCCGTTTCAGGACGATCCCCTCCAGCGTCGTGCAGCGAGACAGCGCCACATAGATCTGCCCGTGCGAGAAAGTCCCCCTGCCGACGTCGATCACGACCTTGGGAAATGTCTTGCCCTGAGACTTGTGGATGGTGACCGCCCAGGCCAGGCGCAAAGGATACTGGCGAAAAGCGCCCACGACCTCGGAATCTATCCTCCCAGCGTCCTTGTCGTACACGAACCGGTACATTTCCCACGTGAACGGCACCACATCGACCTCAGTGCCATCGGCCAGACGCACGCGCACCGCGTCCTGGGGGCCGTGTATGATATCGGTCACGTGACCGATAGAGCCGTTCACCCAGCGCCCCATGGGATCATTATTAAGGAGCATGACCTGCGCCTTGAGCTTGAGCGCTAGCTGAGGATGCGCGGGAAAATTCTTCCTGTCAAAAACGCCGTCGGACTCGCCCTCATACGCGTAAGCTTTCCCTTTGGTGGCCGCCAGGCGTCCCTGATTGATGGTATCCGCGAGGTCATTAGTGGTCGTCAAATGGATATAAAAATCCTCCGGTGAAGGCACAAAATCCGGCAAACAGCGGGAATTCAGGACAGCAAGGTCATCAGCCGTCAGCGCGTTGTCGCGCACGGCATTCAACAGCCTGATGAAACGGTCCTGGGTCTGGCGGTATATCTTCTCCAGTTCGACGAGGTCGAAATCGCACGCGCCGAAAACTTTCGCGTCAAAGAAAAAAGGGCTGGGGTAATGGCCCGCGAATATCTCACGCTCCGCCGAGGTCACCACGGGCGGCAGCTGGTAAAGGTCGCCGATCAGGATCATCTGCACACCCCCGAAAGGCTTCTTGCGGTCAGGCCCGAAATGGCGCAGAAAAACATCGATGCAATCCAGAAGGTCCGCGCGCACCATGGACACTTCGTCGATGATAACGGCATCAAGGTTCTTGTAAAGCAGGCGTTTGTCCCGGCGCAGGCGGATCTCCCCCGCCGTCTCGGGCGTGACATCGGGCCTGAAATTGAAAAATGAATGGATCGTCTGCCCCTTGATGTTGACGGCCGCGACTCCTGTCGGCGCGACAACCGCGACGTTCTTGCGGGTGCTGGAACGGAAGAACTGCAGGAGGGTGGATTTCCCCGTGCCGGCGCGCCCGGTGAGGAAGATATGGCGCGTGGAATGCTCGAACATGTCGTACGCGCGCAGGAATTCCGGTGTCTTTTCTATTTTTTCCATGCGTCCATTCTACATATCCCCTTGAAGTTCACCAGAGGTATTCCCATAATCACCGCGTCACCCGGTCCTACTGACTGGTAGCCCCAAAGAAAGCCTGCGAGTCCTTCAGCGGCGTCACGCTCAATAACACCGGGCTGAAACCGTCGATCTGCCGGTCCAGTGCCGCCGCGTCGAACGTGCCATCAAGATCGATCTTCCCGCCGGTTTCCTGCAAACGAAGTTTGGCCGGGTCAAGGTCGATACCGCCAAGATCTTTTTCCGGATCGCCGGCGCTTTGTCCCTTATCCAGTGAGTCATCACCCGCGGCCGTATTAAACATCTGCTTCTCTGCTGGCCGCTCACTTATTTTTTTGTCATAGTCGCGAATATTTTGTAAAGACTCTTCACAAATATTCTTCACAGCCTGAAGACTACCAAATAAGCCCCGCTCAAAACTGGCAACAAGGACAGGCGAATGAGCACTTTCTTTCCGGGATAACAATTTGCGCGTTGCATTCAACGCAATTTCTAACGGTTTTATCATACCTGCGGAATTCTCATGTGTTTGACTAATTGATAAACTATGTTGAAATTTACTAAATCTGATTCCCGGAACAGCAGCCAATCTGGCTTGTATAACATCAAGCTCATTCCTGACTCTTAACAATGAATAGATACGATCAATCCCAAGGCCATCAGCGCCATGCATAGAAGATATCCTGACAACATCCACCGATGTAAGATTCCCGTTATAGATCACTTTAACGCGATAATTATTCGTCGGACGATTACCTCCATCTAAAATAACCGCCACGTTCCCGACCCTAACAAGATTGGCCACATGCCTCGTCCCATCAGACAACGGAAATTTTATTCCATCAGCCTCATCAACCTCTACAACTGACACACCCCTCACCCCCCCATAGCCCCATCAAAACCACTGTCATATTCGCAATCGCCTGGCAATTCCATTTCCCCGAATACAACAGAAGGAGCATGGCTCGATGATCCTTAGCGTAATTGACATGCTTTGTGCCCTTCATCTCACCAGCCAACACAAGCTGAACAAAATGCGTAGCATCAATGGTGAAAGCCTCCAGCTCTTTTTCAGCAGCAACACCACCGCTGGCGAGTAGCCTTGACCTGGCAATCATCCAATTAGAAATCACCGTGAACGCATCAGCTGGCTGTGCCGCCTCGATCAAAGGCCACAAGTCGGAAAGCGCCTTTCCATCGCCAAAAACTCCTTTAACAATTTCTTTGTGCCTATTCCTAACATATTCCTCAAACAAATCCCGCAATAAAACATTCCCACTCTTTTCCGTTTGCACATTATGTAATGTGCCGTCTTCACGCAAAATTCTATCGAAAAAATCATTACCCCACTTAGACGAATTCCTCATACCTTTGGGAAGAATTTTTTCTAAAATATTCTGCAGACGAACGCCCATAGAGAAATCCACCGGATCAAAGGAAAGCAAGTCTGCCTTAAAGGTATCTCTGTTCACACTCTCCGCCTTATCTACTGGTTCTGAAAAGTGGAACTGCGCCTCTTTGACCACATTTTCCACGTAATCATAGAACTCCGCTGGAAGAACGATCTTTACATCAGGGACATGGAGATATAATTTTTGATACACCTTACGGGCAGCAGCCTTGGTATCGCTGGAATTAACCGTACCCAGGAAATCAATGACCCAGGGAGCATATCCTGGAAGGAAGAAATGTCCTTTCAAATATGTCTGCTTGAAAAGGCTTTGATCCCTTTTTGTCCACGTTCCCGACTCCCGAAACTGCCGATCATAACAATATTTCTCATAACCCAATTCCGTTAACATTATTCTTGAAACAAGAGTTCCCGCCTCAATATGTCGGGGCGGCGGAATATTACTGTAAAATCCCCAGCCATACAGGCTAATCTGTACCAACGAAAGCACGGAGTCATCGTTTTGTATGATCTGCCCCAACATCCCGGAAGTTTCCGCGGCAATACCATTCTCCATTTCCATTGAAAAACGCTTTTCCGTGTAATACCGCCTGAATTGCAGCGCCACTTTTCTTCTAAAAATATTCCCGTTCGTCGTTTCATGAAAAATTTCATGGTTGATCACTTCAATTAATAAATTGGTGACAATATCAAGATCAGATCTACCGCGATATCTGTTCGTTATGAATTCATTGACCACGTTACGCGCCGGGTTATCTTTATACATAACCTTTGAACGCGCTTCGTGAAGAATATAGTCGGCCAACACCTGCACTTCAATAAAAACACTATCGCCGAACATGACCCCCCCGGGAACACTGTTCGGGTCTGAAACGGTGGATTTTTTCTTAACAATATAGACATTGACTTTCTTCCCGTCGACATCGAGCTTCAGCTTCATTTTAACATCCGCATGAAGCAATAGGTTGTATATCCCGGCCCTGTCCCAGAACTGCATCTTGTCATCAAGCTCGACCGCATTCCGGGCCACAAATGTAACGCCGGAAAAAGTTTCAATCTCATGGCGTCGTTGTGACAACGCGCCTGCGTTTGTCGTATCAGCGCTCTGGCCGAGGAGATCGCCTTGCGGTGTCAATAATGTGAGTCCTGCCATAAATGCAAAACCTGTGGTGCGGCCCATAAAATTACCTATCGTTGCTTTCGCCCGTAAAATAACAGCCACAATATTCATCACCCCAACCAATGATTGTGCCGCATCCTCCATCATTTTCCCGGAAACAGGCTCCTCTCGCACATTCGTCGAAGCATACCCAAACCCGCCCGAGAAATACTTCCTCGGGATCAGTTCCTGCGTTGTTTCATCCTTCTCTTCCTTGATATAATTGAACACACCCTTTTTGAAAGCCTCGACATACTGGCTCCATATCTTCTCCTTCGCGCCCTGATCGTCCATGTCAATACCCGCCACCTTGTTTTTCTCCGCGTAAACCTCCCCTACCAGGCTCTTTTTCAGGTTACGTTTGAACCACGTCGAAAGGATCATCGCGTGGTAGATCTGCCGCAGGGCGCTGAAATTCGCCCCGCCATTGACCTCTTTCTCAAGCTCGGGCAGGACGATCTCGCGTATGACACTCCGGGCAAGGCTCCTGGTTGCATCCTTTTCATCCTGGCCAACCGTCTCCGGCGTGTTCTTCCGCGCGGCCAGATAATCGGCATCCAGCATGACCTTCAGGTGGCTTTTGGCGATGAACGCCGTGTTACCGTTAACGTAAACCACCGCCTCGTCAGGGACGATCCAGACCTTGTTGAAGGTGTCCAGCGGGATATCCGTGGTACCGTATTTTGCCGCGGCCAGCGCATAGATCCTTTTCCAGACCTCGGCGCCCAGCGCCTTTTCCGGATACATCAAGGACGAGGTCAGCTGTTTAAGGATATAGTCCTCGGCCAGCAGGTCGCGCCCCATCTCGGTCATGCCGAAACGCTCAGGGATGATCCTGTCGCCCTCGTATGGAGAAAGGTTGACCCACAGTTCTTTTTCCGGGACCGTGAGCGCGGCGAGGAAATAACGGACAAGCTTGGAAGATTCTTTCTCAAGGCCATCGCTGACCAGCGCGCTGTTGCCCGTGTCAATCAGGAAATCAAACCTCAACGGATCTTTAGGATAAACCTTCATGCCCTTGAGAATGGCCGGCGCAAACGCCGCACTGGGCTGGACCATGACTCCCGGTTCGGGAATGAAAGCCACCGCCGACAAAGCCTGCGCGTAACCCTGAACGGGCATAACGCAGCTCAGCATGAAGCTAAAAAGGACAATGACGGATATTATTCTTTTCATAACGTCCTTGTATATAAGTACAAATTACCACCACCACTTGTAACTATATACTAGTTCTAGAGGTAATAACAAGGGACTGGGGCGAAATAGGCTAAACCAGATGGGATAAGATGCGGAGTAAAGTGCTTAGGCGTACGGATTGATCAACGGGACCCCGGTCGCCTCAAAATCTTTAACATTTTCAGTCATGACAAACAGGCCGTGGCACAACGCCGTCGCCGCGATCAATCCATCCGCCACTGGGATATTCTTCCCCGTATTCCTGGCTTTGGCGGTCAACTCACCCCAGAGCCTGGCCACTTCAGCATCGATCGGAAAAAGCCTGTCATTGTATTTTATCTCGAACTGCTCAACCCAGTGCAGGAGGTCTCTTTTCTTCTTCCCTTCCGGCAACTGGTGAGTGCCATTGGCAAGCTCCCCCAGGGTCACGACACTGATATAACAATTCTCCTCGCCGATCGCCTCCAACGCAGCACGCAGGCGCTCCGTTTGGTGCGCCCGGTAAATATCAGAGATAATGCATGTGTCCAGGAGCACCTTCATAAGTCAACCTTTCTCATGGGAGCCTTGTTCCGGTCAAGGTCCACGCCCTCCAGTCCCGGCCCCTTGAAGAGGAAATCCAGGAACGAATCTTCGACACCGCAAAGTTTCTGATACGCCTTCTCGGAGATCACAACGACCTTCTCCCCCCGACGGGAAACAGTCTGCGGGACATTATGAAGGGCGCGGTCAACGACCTCACTGAACTTGTTCTTGGCATCCGCCAGCTTCCAGACCGCCCTGAGTGATGCGGCTCCAGTCTTTTCAATCATTTTCATGCGAACACTCCTTTCTATCTAGCTAATCTAGCTAAATATAACACGTCTTATCTTCAACGCCAAACATTAATTATTGAAAAAAAACCCGCGCAAGGTGTCCCGCGCGGGCTTTTTGATCTTTTCAAGATCGTGAACGCTAGGCGGCTTGAAGATGCGCCGTTCCCGCCTCGCTGAACAAAGGCACGCCCGCGGCCGGGCGGATGTTCAGGATGACCGGCACCAGGCCGTTGATATGGATGCTGTCCAGATCCTGCTGGCCCACCGGCAAAGGCACCCCGGCGCCATCGCGTTTGATCTGCAGGCTGAGATTGGATCGCGCGAAATCGATACCACCTTTAATATTTTCGGCATTATCTTGATCGCTTTCCCCGCCTGTCAACCAAACTGCTGCAACAACTACCAAGCCTAAATTCAAAGTATCAGAGTCCTCATTTTCTGGCGCATAAACAAATTCATGGCCAGGCCTTCTTTCATCCGCATTATTAGTTTTTTTAACATCTCCACTCAACAAAGAATCTCTTTTATAATTTTCAGGCACAATACTTTTCTCAACTTGCCTGCCCCTCCACAGATCATACAAATTAGTTCTATCAGGACCCTGAGGATGATCCTTTTTCCATCCCGCCTTCAAATCATCTGCCAATGACCTAGTTTGCGAATTGTCTGCACTCTTCATTCCCTGCGCAAAATCGCTCCCCAAAGGATAGTCGCCCTCCTCCACAGCGAGCTCGACAAGAATCTTGCTATCTTTTGGTGTTCCCTTAATTTTCCAGGAAATGCGATTCATGATCCGCCTGATAGTATCCTCATATCTGATGCCAGAGAATCGGCTCTCTACTCCCTGTGTTTCCAGGGGAAAGTGCCTCTTTAACAATTTCGTTATGGTTTGACTCACCCTGGGATTGACATCTTTTACTTCTTGAGGCTTGATCACCCAAATTGAGTTTGTTGTTTCTATAAAGCTTTTTGCATCCGCAACCGTCAGCTCTGAATTATCAACTTCCTTCGTGATCCCGGCATTATTTAACGTATATTTAAGGCTACCGGTTGGACTCAAAGAATCCTTCACTTTAATGACCAGCGCACGCTCCTCGGCATATACCTGAACGACATGTTCGAATTTGAGATAGCCAGCTTTAACGGACAACCCAAGACGCTTGGCATCATGCAGGATTTTGTTTGAATATATCTCTTCAATTTGAATCGATCCATCATTCCGATCTTCCCAAATACCTTTCGCCGGCATATTTTTCAACAATAAATAATAGCGAGAAACACTAAGCATCGCAGGAGTTCCAATATGAACACCATCATACTGAACTATATTTTTCTCGTTCCCAAATGCCATTTGCGACGCATCTGCCAGCGTGGCCTCCGCAAGGTCGACCTTCTCTAACGCACCCTGCGCATCATCGGCACGGCCAGATGCCCCCTTCAGGCGCTGCAGAACATCCTTCTCATTATTAACCGCTCCACCCGAAAAATACTTCCTCGGGATAACCTCTTGCGTGTAATGATCCGCATCCTCCTTGATCATATTAAAAACACCCTTGCGGAACGCCTGAACATACTGGCTGTAGATCTCCTGGTTGTTCTTCGGGTCCTGGTCGATCCCTTTGACCTTACTCTTGTCCGCGTAAAGTTTTCCGAGAATAGACTCCTTGAGCGCCAGCTTGTACCAGCTCGCCAGCAGCATCCCGCTGTAAACCTGACGCAAGGGCGCGAAGTTCTTGCCTTCGTTGACCTCTTTCTCGATCGCCGGGATAATGACCGCACGCATGACCTTGTGGGAAATGGCCGCCGTTTCATTGTCCTCGCCGGTCACGGCCCCTTCCTTGCTCTCACGGGTCGCCAGGTAATCCTTTTCCAGCATGACCTTCAGATGATGCTCCAGCACCACGACCGAATTGCCTTTCTCGTACACCACAGCCTTGTCCGGGGTGATCCATACCTTATTAAACGTGTCGGTGGGAATAGCTGTCGTGCCAAATTTCTGGTACGCCTGCGCGTAGACCCCATCCCAGAATTTCTTGCCCAGATCCGTATCGGGATTGGTCAGCGAGGCCGAGATCTGCTTCAACAGATAATCCTGCGCCAGAAGGTCGCGCCCGATAGCGGTCAATCCGAAATTATCAGGGATAATGCGGTCTTTCTCATAGGGCGAAAGGTTCACCCACTGGTCCGTGTCGGGAACCGCCAGGGACGCGAGAAAATACTTGATGAGCCGGGCATATTCGTCCTTCTTCTGATCCTGCGTCAAAGGCGCATCGCCGCGATAAATAAGAAAATCAAACTTGAAAGGATCGTTGGGGTTAATGACCATACCCTTGAGATGCGCCGGCGTGAACACGGGGCTCAAACCCGCCTGCGTCCCGGGCGAAGGCATAAGGCCTATAGCCGAAATGGTTTGCGCAAAACCTTGCGGCGGCATGATACAGGTAAGAACAAACGCCACCAAAACAAAAAAAGAAGTGATCTTCCTCATGTCAAGTCTCCCTGGGGCCGGAAAATAATGAAAATTTTCTTTTGGAAAACAGGCACACATACCTGTAAAAAGAAATATACACGATACATGTCCGAAAAGTCAAGGGATGCAATAAAAAGGCAAGAAACGAACATTCGGCATAAACGTTCACAATTTTATAATACCAAACTAGTTTGTCAAAAATTTCGACTTAAAGAAAAATCTTGCACACTACGCCGCCATCAGAGTACTCTATCGAATGCGCACATTATTGATCTTCTTGTCCCTTCTGATCTTCCCAGCCCTCCCGCTGCACGCGGCGGAAGGTATCCCGTTGTACGAGCAGCTGCGCGCCTCGATCGTTACCGTCCAGGCCCTGACGCCCCTGCCCCCAACGGATGGAAAGACAGGGACACTACAAAGCACAGGGGCCGGGGTGATCCTGGACGCGAACGGCACCGTTGCCACGAACACCCATGTTGTTTTCGGGTCAGAATATATCCGCGTGACGCTGAAGACCGGCGAAACGCTCAACGCCCGCGTCCTTTTTATTTCGCCCGACGATGACCTTGCCCTGCTCCAGGTGACACCACCGCGCGCCATGACCCCCATTACCTGGGCCGATTCCAACCTGGCCTCGCTCGGCGAGGATGTCGTCACGATCGGCCACTCCGACATGATCGGCCCCGTTATTTCCGGCGGGCACATCAAGGCCATCGGCGTGCACCACAGCGACCCGGCTCAAACCCCGGAATTCTTTGAACTTGATATCAACCACTATGAAGGCGACAGCGGGAATCCTGTCTTTGACAAGCAAGGACGTTTTCTGGGCATGATGAACGCGAAAATAACCGGTCAAAACCGGGCCTGCCTGGTCATCCCGGCCAACAAGATCCATTTTGCTTACTTAACTCTTGCGAACAAATCCCAAACCCGATAAAGTGAACGCTATGTCTGACACCTCCCCACAGCGGTCTTTTCATCTGTTACCCTGGATCATTTGCGGCCTCGCGGCCCTGGCGATCGGCTTGTATTTTCGCCTGTACCCTCTGACCCACAACACGGCTTCGGATGAATACGAACAGGCGACCATGATGGTCATCGGCAAAGTCCGCGCCGCGATCACGGCCCGGATCAATGCGCAGTTCCCGTCCTTGCCGCCCGCGGAAAAAGCCCGCCTCATCCAGGCTGGCCTCAATGAGGTCATGCACGCCAACAGCCAGAAGTTCCGCGACGCCTTTGACCAGGTCGGCCTTCAGCTGTTACAACACAACAAGGAAAAAAAGCATTACCTGCAGGAATCCGATTCCTATTATTTCCTTGACCTGACACAGAACATCCTGAACAAAGGCGACGTCAGCTCCCGCGTCGACGGAAGCCGATATTTCAACGCCAAGATGCTCGCGCCCATCGGCTACTGGGAACCGCAAACGTGGCATCCCTACATCGGCGCGTGGGTTTACCGGATCACCCAATTCTTCAATCCCGGCATCGACCTTATGACCGGGCTGGGATTCACCCCGCTCTTCCTTTTTCCTGTTGTGCTCGCGGCCTTTCTCCTGGCCTGCTTCGGACTGGGCTGTGAATGGCCGGCAGCATTCACGGCATCGGTCTTTTTTATCCTCTCTCCCATTTATCTGCAACGCAGCACCTTTGCCTGGTACGACAATGACACCTATAGTGTGCTCTTTCCCGTCCTCAACCTGGGGCTGCTTTTTCTGGCCCTGCGCGCGACGGATAACCTGAAAAAAATGCTGATCTGGGGCGTTCTGGCAGGACTGTCCTTCACCTTGTACGCGCGTTTCTGGACAGGCTGGGCCTTCTCCTGGGCGCTGGCTGTCGGGTCACTCTCCCTCATCACGGCCCGCGCTTTCATTTTCAAGGAACCCAACCGGCGTAATACGGGCATCCTGATGGGCCTCACGCTGGGAACAACACTGCTTTTGCTCATGGTCATGATCGGCGTCGGGCAATTCTTTGAACTCTTTCCTTTTGCCCTGGGCGAACTGAAAAAATTTATTTTGCCCCAGATGAACGGCTGGCCCGATCTTTTTATTATCGTCGGTGAACTGCACCCCACCAAACCCGGCCAGGCCATAGCCCTCACCGGCGGCCCGATCGTTTTTTGGGGTGGTATGGCGGCATTGGCGGCCTCCCTTTGGAAAGCCATGGTCGAACGCAAGCACGCCGCGGATACTGTCATCCTGCTTACTGCCTTCACCGCCGTAACATTCATCCTTGCACTGCGGGCGGAACGCTTCACCATCCTCCTGACCACCCCGATCTGCCTGACCTTCGCCCTGGGCCTGGACATGCTCTGGCGCTCACAAGATTCTATAAAAATTACGATCCCCCCGCGTCTTCTAAGGAAATTATTCGCCGCCGCGTTCATCATGATGACGCTGATCCCCCTGGCCATCGCGCGCAAAGATATCGCGTCATACCTGCATCCTATCTTCAATTCCGCCTGGGACCGGGCCCTCACCCGCCTGCGCGAAAAATCTCCGCCTGAGAGCGTTATCAACACCTGGTGGTCACCGGGGCATTTCGTCAAAGCCATCGCCGACCGTCGTGTCACCTTTGACGGCGCCTCCATCAAAGGCGAACAAGCCTACTGGCTGACCAAAGTCCATTTGAGCCAGACCGAACGGGAAGCCCTGGGCATCCTGCGCATGCTCAATACCAGTTCCAACAAAGCGGCCGAATTCCTCGAGGCGCGCGGCTGGCCCCTTTCCCGCGCCGTCCAGCTCTTGACGGATATCTGCGCGTTATCACGGCCTGAAGCCTCTCGACGTTTGGATGGGCTCCTTGGACCGTCCGATGCCCAGGAACTGCTCAAGCTCACCCACGGCGCACCCCCGCCATCCTACGTCCTCATCTACAATGAGAATGTGGATGGCAATGTCCTTCTGGGTTATGTCGGCAAATGGGATTTCGCGAAGATCGAACGCATCAACAAAGATCCCGCCGCGCTTAAACAAGTCCCGCCCAAGAACTCCCCGGCCTATGTGGATTTTCTCTGGAGCCTGGTGAACGGGCCGCTGCGTCAAAGCGCGCCGTTCTCCCTGGTAGGGAAAAATGGTCCAACGCATATCTTCGAAGAAGGGATCGTCGTCAACACCGATGGCATGTCCGTCACGGTCAACTCGCCCAAATTCGGCCGTGGCATCCCGCAGAGCGTGATCTATCTTGACGAGGACAAAGGGCAGGTCGTCGAACGCGCCCTTCCCGGCGCAAGCCTCGGCTATTCAGCGGTATTCTATAAAGACAATAATAATCTCCCGCATTGCGCTTTGATGGACCGGGGGCTCGCGAATTCACTCGTCATCAAGATGTATTATTTTGACGGGAAAGGGCTGGAGAACTTCAAACTCTTTTCGAAGGAAGAAGACCTGAGCGGCCGCACCAAGGTCTTTATCTACGAGGTCAAATGGCCAAAGTCGTTTTAAAACGTTCCAAACGATTTTATAAGTTGAAAATGTCAGATTGTTATGATATTCTCTGACTCATTATTTCGGATCAAAGATCATCGATGGGCCGGTAGCTCAGTTGGGAGAGCGCCTCGTTCGCAATGAGGAGGTCGTGAGTTCAACTCTCATCCGGTCCACCAGTTTCTTTCCTTAACGCAAAAAACCATCTACCAGAATTGGGGATGGTTTTTTGCTTTTCTGGAAAAGAAACACCGCTCAATTCTGATGCCCCGCCGCCGGACGGGCCTGGGGGTCAAACACCGCCACGTCATACATCACGTCGAACCATTCCTCGAACATCGCGTAAGTCCGCGCCTGGGGCCAGACCGCTTCATCCTCGAACCACTCCGCAAGCTCATTGCAAAAGATCTCGTCAAAATGGGTCCGCATGTATTCTTCCGCTTCGTCCATCGCTTCGTACGACGGGATAAAATACACGTTCGCCCGCCCCAGAAGTTCATCCATCCAGGCCGGGTCATCAGGTGTCACACTGTTGACCCAATCCAGAAGAGGCTCCCGGGGCAACACGATCACCGCCACGCGGTCTGAACGCTTCATCTCACTTCCCGCCCGGGATATTATAAAGGAATACCGCCACCCCGGCCCCTTCGAATCCCGCGAGCTTCACACCAGCCCTTGAAAAAACCCGTTCAACAAAAGATGGATATTGCGGGTCATTATGATGCGACAAAAAGATCCATACCCGCCCCATGCCTTTGAGCGCATCCGGCGATATTTCAGGGACACGCACCACATCGCTCTTGCGGCCCATCAGGAGGAATTTCCGGTAATATCCCTCGCCGTCGTAGACATTCACCACATTGCGCAACGCCAGCATGTTGATCCCTTTTTCCGTGACCACATTGGGAAAAAGCTGGATAACGGACGCCGCGAACAAACCTTCATCCGGCATGGCATGGGCCGCGATCTTTTGGTTCAACCCCGTCCGCTGTCCGTAATACCAGAAAGGATACTGGGCCTGGGGGCTGATCGCGATAAGATCGCCGGGCCGGTACTGTCCGGCCAGAAAATCCATGGCCTGGCGATTCTCTTCTTTTTCACGGGGATGGATTGCGTTCTCAAAGGCCAGGGTGACGGGAAAGGCCAACACTACCATGATGACAGCACCGGTGAGCCACGCACCATAACGGGAAGCTTTTGCCGCCATATCTCTTACACCGGCAGCCCATATGGCCAGCAATGCCGGGACCAAAAACAGGATCATGCGTTCATAAAATGGATATTTCTCAAAAGACGCCGCCAACAACGTCAAAACCATGGGCGCCGCCAGAAAGATCGCAAGCCCTCTGTCTTTGCGCCAGAAACTGTAACAGCCCACACCAAAAAAAACAACCATCACATAAGGCCACCCCATCCCCAACGGGGAACGGAACATGTCGGGCACAACACGCGCCAGCCAGGCAAGCCCATCCAGCGTCCAGAGCGGTGCCGGCGCGAACCCTCCGGTCAATCGCCAGTTCTTTAAAAGATCAGGATTGAGCATCCGTCCCAGCGACAGATGATACAGCAAGGCCAGGCTGAGTGCCCAGGCGAGATAACAACCCGCCAGGATCGCGACGCGCGGCCATTCACGTTCCCGGAGTTTCTCCAAAAAAATAACAGCCCCGCAGCCGGCCATGATAAAAAGCATGGCGTTCGACGCCCAGATCACCAGCGCTCCCCCGGCTGCAAAGAAAAAAATTGCCCGCAAGGACCACGTCCGTCCCAGATAGATAAATAATTCATAAACCAGGAACGCGGCCAGGACATCCACGCCGTAAGGTTTCAGTTCCGCGGCGAAATAGACCAGAGGTTCGACCAGGATGAAAGCCGCCAAGGCGACCGTCGAGGCAACAGGGTCAAGGAAACGCTGAAAGAAACGGCGGGCCAGGAAAACAGAAGCGATGCTCGCGAGTAATGGGAAAAGCCGCAGGGACATCTCGGAATTCCCCAAAACAGAAACAAAGGATTTCTCAACGATCTGGAAAAAAAGAGGGGCTTGCGCGAAATCAGGAAACAACAGAACGTGCTGCCATATCTCCTGAAAAGAACGGTTGGTGATGCTCAGCGCCAGGCATATCTCGTCCTGCCAGAAAGAGCGGTTCTCGAAATAATGACGCAACCGCAACAGTATCCCGATGACGATCAGGACGGATTGGCCGACGGACCCTGTCCAAAACCCTGCACGCCATACGTTCATATCACAACCAGCGGTACGCCAGGAAACGCCCGAGGCTGCGCACATACTTCAGCCCCATGGACACAAAACGGAATTTGGATGAACCGAACTGGCGATTCTTAAGCATCAACGGGATCTCGCGATGGCGTAAATGGTTCTTGATAAAATACAGCATGATCTCCATCTGGCATTCAAAGCCACTCGCGTGTATGGGCGTCTTTTTGATGTGTTCCGCCTTGTAAGCTTTAAATCCCGATGAGAGGTCCTGAATGCCCGTCCAGAATATCAGGTCAAAAACAAGGTTCGCCGCCCGGCTGACAAAAACCCGCCATGCCGGGACATCCTCCATCCCGCCGCCTTTGACGTACCTTGAAGCTATACAGATATCCGCATCCTTCATTCCCGCCACAAGATCTTTGATCATCGCCGGTGGATGCGTCAGGTCGGAGTCCATGGTCACGACAACAGAACCCTTCGCCTCCCGGAAGCCCGTTTCCAGGGCCTTGCCAAGCCCCCGGTTGACCTCATGATTCACCAGGCGGACACGCGGGTCGCTTTCCTGGAATTTACGCACGATCGACGCCGTGGCATCGGCACTGCCGTCATTGACCACAACGATCTCAAAAGGCTCATCTAGCCTGATATCCCGGACACACGCGTCCAAAAAACGCTGGATAACCTCTTCTTCGTTATACGCGGGGACGACGATCGATATCATTTTAACCTCGACTTATCTGTTGTAAATAACGCAGGCAGGCCTTCGCGATACGCGCCGCCGCCTTGCCGTCACCAAAAGGATTCCTGTGCCCGCACCTGCGACGATAGTAACCTTTATCTTCCACCAAACGCCGGGCCGAAGCCACAATGCGGCCACGGTCAAAACCCAATAGCTCGGCAAAGCCCGCCTTTACCGCCTCGGGGCGCTCAGTCCTTTCCCGCGTGATGATCACGGGTTTTTTCAAAGCGCAGGCCTCTTCCTGGATCCCCCCTGAGTCCGTAACGATCAGGTGAGCCTGTTTCATCAAAGGGACAAATTCATCATAACGCAAGGGTTCCAGGAGATGGACCTTGCCGCCGGCCAGTGTCTCGGCCACCTGGGAACGGACCTGCGGATTCAAGTGCACCGGATAAACAACAGCCACCCCCGGAAGAAGGCTTATGTCGCGCAGGGCCAGAAGGACCTGGCGCAACCCATCGCCAAAACTTTCCCGGCGATGCAATGTCACCAGCACGATCTTCGTGGTAGAGCCGGCAAGGCGGCGTAATATGGGGTTCTTGAAATCATTCTTGCGGGAACGGACCATTTGCAAGGCGTCGACGACAGTATTCCCCGTCATCAGCACGCGCGCGGGAGGGACATTCTCGCGCAGGAGGTCTTTCCTGGCCTGCGGCGTCGGCGCAAAATGCAGGTCGGCCAGGACCCCGGTCAGGCGGCGATTCATCTCTTCAGGGAACGGCCGGTACTTGTCCATCGTGCGCAACCCGGCTTCCACATGGGCCACGGGAATACGGTTATAATAGGCGGCCAAGGCGCAGGCGAATGTCGTCGCCGTATCACCCTGCACGATCATGAGGTCGATCTTCTCGCGCGCCAGGATACCGGGCAGTCCCTGGAGGATACGCGATGTCACGTCGAAAAGTGATTGGCCCGGGCGCATGATATCAAGGTCATGGTCAGGCTTGATACCGAACACGTCAAGCGCCTCATCCATCATGGTCCGGTGCTGCCCGGTCACGAGCACACGGACACGGACCCCGGAAAGTTTCCGCAAGGCCATGACCACGGGCGCCAGCTTGATCACCTCGGGTCGCGTGCCCATGGCCACAACGACACAAAAAGACTGCCGGGTCTTCATAGCAATGGCCCTTTCAAACGCACTTTGATCGCCCCCTTGTCATTGACACCGAACCCGTTTTCCCTCAACTCTTTCACCTGCTGATCGAACAAAGATGCCTGCCCGGGATCACCCACCACAAGAGGTGTGCCGGGTTTGGATGACAAACGGATATTATCACGGACCATCTTTTCAAGTTTAGCGGCCTCTTCTTCCCTATTGTGCCGGCGCAACTCGGTCACGGCATCAAAGATGCGAAAACGGTCGCCTTGCAGGATATAGGCAAGGCCCATCCCGTAATAAAGCGATGGCTCATCCAGCACCTGCACCGCTTTTCTAAAAAATGCCAGTGCATCTGCCGGGCGGGACTGACCCAACAGATAATCCCAGGCCAGCATCCGCTGTATTTCCGGCTGGTCCGGCTTGATCTTGAGCGTCCTTTGAAACGCCTGTTCGGCGTCGACAAAACGGCCTTTCGTATAATAAAACTTTCCAAGATTGTTCCAGCTTTCAAAGAAATCAGGCGCGATCGCGACAGCCATTTCAAAATAATGCTCCGCCTTGTCTGGATCTCCCTGTTCAAAACTCTGGTTCACAAGGCCCAACGCGTTATACGCCGGAGCGAATTTCGGATCGAGCTCGATGACTTTCTCGAAAAGAGCGACCGACTGGTCAAATTGATGATCCGCCGCCGCGGCCGTGGCCAGCTGAAAGAGCTGCTCTTTGCTCATGGGAGCCGCAAAGAGGATTGTCGTGGCAATAAAAATAAAGGGGGGTGTCAGCGCGATGGACCAGCGCCAGCCGTGGGTCATTTTTTGGCGTCCGCCGGAGCCTCAGCCTTGGGCGTTTCAGGCTTGACCTCTTCCCTGACACGGACAAGGCTTTTGGGGTCGGCGGAAGGATCGGCACCGACGATCATCTTGGATACCGTCAAGCTGGCCTGGACGGTCCCCGCCGCGCGGGTATTACCAGCCAATGTCATTTTCTCGACCCGGATCAATTCCTTGGAATTGTTGATCGTATAGAGAAAACCGGTCACGTCCTCGAGTTTGCCGGAGCACTCCATCGTGACCATATACTTGACATAATGTTTCTGGTATTCCTGGGCAGCGGGAGATATTTTCGAAAGTTCGACCTTTGACTTTGTGCCCATCAACTCGAGCTTTTTCAAGAAATCAGCGATGACCTCATCCTCCGTGCGCACATCCTTGGTATAATATTCATTGAACGCCGAAGCTTCCTTGACAATGCGTTCACGGTAACCAAGGAACCGCAGGTTCTGCCGGATAACGTCTTCTTCCTTCGCGATATTGTCATCGAGTTCTTTCATACGGCTCAGGGAAGGACCAAGCAATAAACGGCAAAAAAGCGCCAGCAGAACGAACAAGGAGGCAATGCCAAGCATCTTTTTTTCGTTCGGCGAAAGTCCTGAGATGAATTTACTGAACAAGGTATCTCCTTATTTTCCCTGCTTGGGCAGGCCCGCATCAGCTTGCGACTTTTCCGCGAGGCTGTCAGCGGCCGGTGAAAGTTTCAACACGATCTCAAAAGCCGCCACATCCTTGCTGCGTTCTTTCTTGGCTGTTGTCGACTTGGTCTTGACGTTCTCGAACAAAGGGGATTCTTCCAGTGCCGTCACAAAGGCAAAAACCTTGGACATGGAATCGGAAATACCCGCGAGGGAAATACTGCCGGTATCATCCATGGTGATGCTGGAAAGGTATATCTCATCCGGAACGATCCTGTAAAGTTCACGGATCGCCTCCAACGGCAGCTGCCGCGCCTGCAAATAGTCACGCAAAGAACGCGTCTTGTTGATCATGTTCTCCAGAAGACCGACTTCCTTCTTCTGATCGGAATATTTCCCGATGAGATTCTGTTTCAGAAAAAGATCCTTAAAATAAAGGCGGCTAAGCAAACCTGCGCCGACAAATGCCAGTATAAGCAGGACGAATACCCCCGCCTGCATCGTCTCTCGCCCCTTCTCCACGATCGAACGCTGGTCCTTGATCTCCTGGGGAACAAGGTCTGCGGCGCACTTGCCCGCCATGACCCCGGTGGCGATCACGTCAAGGGCGGACTCGTCAACAAAATCCCTCGCCAACTGCTCCTTCAACCCCTTGACCCCCTTGACAATGCGGGCATAAGGAATGACCTCGGCCTTGCACGCCAGTGCCTCGGCAAGAGAGACCTCCAGGCCCGCGATGGCCGTATGGGCGCTCGTAAGGATGACGCTGCGCGGCCGCGACGATGTTTCCTGCTGGAACGCATCGATCGAGGCTTTCGTTTCCGTAACGATCTGCGCTAGTGCCGCGGGGTCAGCAGCAACATGCTCTACCCCGACGGGTATATTGCGGGACATGATGGGGACGCCTTCACCGACAACGATAAAAGTCGTGTGCCGCGATCCGACATCCACAAGAGCGAACTTCTCACCTTTCTTGGGATTGACTTCCCTGGAATAAAAACGCGCGATACCTTCAGGCGCGAAAAGGACCGCTTCCATGCTGAGCCCCGCGCCGCGCAGGGCCGCCAGTTTTTCCTTGACCACGTCCCTCTTCACAACAATAAGAAGGACACTCGAGAAATTCGGCCGTGGAGACCCGATTTTGATATAACTGGTCAGTATCTCATCTTTACTGAAAGGCGTGTGCCGGGACGCCTGGAGCGCCAGAATGGACTCTATCTCTTCCTTACTGGAAGATGGGACCTCCAGATATTTCGTTGTCGCGACGTCGCCCGAAAGGACACAGACTATGCCCGCGTTCTTGACCTGGAACCCTGTGAGGGCCTCGCGCAGTGCCGCTTCAACAGCCCCTTCAGGAACCGGTTTCTGGACAAGCTTCTCGACAACGCCCGCACGCGTCAACTGGGCGATCTTGACAAGAGAGGGTGTCAGGGAAATAGTGATCAATTTTGCTTGATTTAAGGGCATTGTCTCCAACCTTTGATAGTTGCATTATAAACTATGAATTTGAAAGGCTTCAATATAAAAAAAATTATTTTTCATACCAGTAAACCGTGCGACTGCTGAGAGCGTCAAAAACACAGGCCACTGTCTTTTGATATCCTCCCTCCGCCGCCAGGACCCTGGCCGTAAAAAAATAGATCCCTGACCCCGTCGTAAGGATCCCCTGGCCGTTCAACGCATCGATCTGCCGGGCTTCACGCGCCTCAAGGGCCACAACCTTGGCGGTCTCGGCCGCGACATCAAAGGTCCGCGCAAAAACATGATCATCCGCCGTTCCCTCGAGGTCATCCTCTCCTCGACGGGCTTTAAGGACCTTGTCCGCGACATTCGCCTCAAGGCCCAGCGCCAGAAGGATTTTCCTGGACGCGGTATTGATATTCACACGCCCGTCACCATAAACCGTAACGAAAGGCAGAAGCGCATTAAAGACCTTGCGGTCAACCCCCTTGACCAGCAAAAGCTCATCTGGGCGCTCAAAAGGCTGATCCTTCATGGCATAGGGAAATTCCAGGCTCTTGTAATAATCATCACTGAAAAAACCCCCCGCCTCATGACGCCCGGCATCGCGCCAGTCGGTGATCGCGTCCGCAAGGCCTTTGGCCTCAACGCCGCCCCAGCCCAGGACCTCCATGATCAGGACCCTGATCGTTTCCGCGGAAGCCGTGTTCAGGTTGATCTTCGATTGCTCGTCGGCCATGCCCCAGCGTTCAACGACGACGCCCGACCTGTCATCCGGCATCTCATGGACGACCTCGACGCGAAGGTCCCCAACGGGGATCGCGGCGAACTCACCGGGATTGTTCATCCGGCGAACTTTCGCCTGGGGTGTCAGCATGAACTGATTATTTTCAAGGTCATCCAGAAGGACGGCAATGGCCTTCTTGGCCCCGGCCTCGGCCGCAAGCTGGACACGCGCGCGGGTTTCCAGACGCTGAAAAAGGATGATCCTCTGGCGGATCGTGCTGAAAAGAGTCAATACAAGGATGGTAAGGAACGTGAGCGTCCACAACGCCGACATCAAGATGAACCCGCGGGAACGAGAAGCCATGCTAAACCCCCACCGGCACCGGCATATACCGCCGGAACACTTTGTCCTCAGATCCCGGCGCGGCCCCCGGAAGGACAATGTCGATCTCCACGCCCGCCGGAATGCCGTCTCCCGGCTCAACAACCATCCGCGGATCGCGGGAAGAGCTGTAAAAATAGTGGAAGCTCACTCCTTTGACCATGGGCAGAACGATCTCCTCGCCCCCCCACGCATCCTGCAAAGCCTGGGAATAATTGGCCTGCCGGCGTAAAACAACACCCCTCCCGGTATCATAAACATACTGGACCCTGCCGAGCTGGTCGACAACGCCCTCCCCCGCGCGCACGCTGACATGATCGGCGGAGGTCCATACGACCGTCGGAAAATCTGTCTTGAATTCATCCCCTGTAAAAACAAATTTTGAATAATTGAAGGTATTGCGCAGGTCCGAAGAAAAACGGTCAAAAAAGAGCCCCACATCCTCCTCCGTCACAAGCTGATTGGCCCTGTGCCACAGCGTGATCCCGTTCGAGAGGCACGTGAAAATGGCGATCGACAGTGTCGCGAATATGGAGCACACCAGCAAGATCTCGATAAGGGTGAACGCTTTGCGCCGCATCAGGCCCCCTTTCCCGGCGGAGCCGTCAAGGCGGTGATCCCGGAAAAATAGGCCGTCCGTGAGAGGCTGGCCGGACGGCCATGTTCCTGCCAGGAAAGAACGATCTCAAGCTCAAAGACGGAAAGCAAAGTCCCGACGGGCTTCAAATTCACGGCATAGTGGAATGTGACCGTCCTGTTATTGATGAGAGCATCTTCGGAAAATACCCCGATGTCAAAATCCTTGAGTGAACGAAAATCCCTCTCAATAGTGGCAATACGGTTCTCCATCAGGTTGTGCGCGTAAAGGCGGGTGGAAAGATGGTCGAGGTAATTGATGGCGGAGAAAAACGAACGGTATATGGCGACAAGCCCTGCCGAAAGGACAACAACGGTGAGCATCACCTCAATGAAAGTGATCCCCCGCGTCAGGCGGCGCCGCGCGCGGTCACTGCCAGTTGACAATATCATCGTCGGCAGAACTGACGTCCTTTCCTTTGGAGGAAAGATCGTAATCCGAACGGTGGGTCCCGGGAGAGGCGTACACATACGGATCGCCCCAGGGGTCGATCGTATCCTTTTCAAGATAAGGGCCATTCCAGTTCTTCGGGGCCGGACTTGACGCCGCCCTTTCCCTGAGGGCCAAAAGCCCCTGGGCCGTCGACGGGAGAACGCCGTTGTCCAGTTCGTAAAGCTTCAGGGCCGTCGCGATATTGCTAATATCCGCTTTGGCCACCGCGATCTTTGCCTGTTCGGAGCGTCCGCCAAAATTCGGGACAATGATCGCCGCCAAAGCCCCGATGATGATGACAACGAGCATGATCTCGATAAGGGTAAAACCCCTGGTTTTTTCAAACAACATATCAAACCTCCTGGAATAAGTTACTGTTCATCGAAATAACGCACCCACCGGCTCTCTACCGTGTCGAAAGACCCGAAGACCGAAGGATACGCGCGATCCAGGGCAACTTCAAAAGAACTGCCACTGCGCAATTCCGCGCAAAGGCGGTAAAATGAATCTTTGCCGTACTTTTGTATTAAAAATAGCACAATTGAGAGGCTTTGAGCGTAAAAAAGAGAAACTTTTTGAGGATCGCCCTCCCCGGTGACCGTCATGCCGCCGAAAGATGAGAAAGGGATATGCCCGCGGCGCAGAACAAGGGGTCGCATCGCCTCAAAAACTTTCTCCGACTTTTCCTTCTCCTCAAGCTGGGCCACGCCCTCCTCGAACCAGACCGGCATTCTCGACGTTGAGCCGGCACCGATATAATCCCATAACATCAGGTGGGCGATCTCGTGCGGCAAAACTTCATCAAGAAAATTCTGCTGCCCGTCATAAGAAACAATGGCGTGTTCTTTGAAAACCCGCGTATCCCGGCTCGCGAATCCTTTTGACCACGAAGGGCTCCCCGTAAACCTGGCATAAGCGTACTGGTCCGGGTACAACATGATGACGACGCGACGATCCCACGTCCAGAAATCCTCGTAACGGCTGTAACCGATGTCTTCCGCGATCTTGATGTAATACGCCTCGGCCTGACGCAAAACCGACTGGGCCGTGTCGCGCTCAGCCTCCATTGAGAAGCGCACCCGGAAATGATCGCTGCTGGACTCGAGGAACGGACTTCCAGGCTCAGCGGCAAAGGCCAAAGGGGCGAAATAAATAATCAAGGAACAGGCGCTGGCAAAGATCACCGCGAATTTAAATCTCATAAGGGATCACCGGGCGAACATGTCCATCTGAAAAATAGGCAAGAGCATGGCAAAAACAATAAACCCTACCACAAGGCCGACGAAAAGGATAAGCAATGGCTCAAGCAGCGTGGTCACGGCCTTAGTCGTCTCGGCGACCTCCTGTTCATAGGTGTCGGCAATATCGCGCAAAGCCCCGGGAAGGTTCCCCGATTCCTCGCCGACAATGATCAGCTGGGCGACAATGTCCGGGATATTCGCTGACTCCCGCAGGCACTCGCCGAAAGAAGCGCCACCGGTCACCCTCTCCTGAGCCAATAGAAGTTCCTGGCGCAACGGCTCATGATCGAGGACCTGGATCGTTGCTTCAAGGGCGGATAGGATGGGCAGTCCGCTCTCCAGCAAAAGTCCTAGCGTGCGGGAAAACCGTTCCAGGTCAGTCTTGATCGCAAAATCCCTGACCAGGGGAAGGCCCGTAAAAAGGACTTTGATGCGGCGGCGGATCAACGGAGCCTGGGCCAGAAAACGGGACGCCAGAACACCCAGGAATATCAACACAAAAACAATGGGCCACGCGTTGCGCAGGATCCGGCTCAACGCCATGACCACCTGCGTGGGCCAGGGCAATGTCGTGCGCATCCCGTCGAACAGGACAGCGATCTTCGGCATCACAAAACTCAGGATGAACACAACCGTCGCAAGGCCTACCGCGAGCATAAAACACGGATAAACAAGCGCGCCCCGGACCCTGGATGTAATTTCCTCCTGCTTGCGATGATACACGACCAATCCAGCCAGGAGTTCCTTCAGGCGCCCGCTCTCCTCGCCCGCCCTAACAAGCGCCACGTAAATATCCGAGAAGGCCGCAGGATGTTCCCTGATACACGCCGAGAACGCCCTGCCGTTACGCAAATTGGCGATCACATCCCTGACAACGATCGTGAAAGATAGCTGGCGCGTCTGACGGGCAAGGACTTCAAGGGCCTGCAGCAAAGGGACCCCGGAATTCAAAAGGCTGACCAGCTGGCGCGTGAAAGAAAAGACCACGCGGGGATCCACGGCACCACCGCGCGCCTGGCCAACAGGCAGATCCGTCTTTTCATCAACAGACACCGGCAAAAGCCCCTGGCGGCTAACAAGCTCAATGGCCTCGTTAACATCCGATGCCGTCACCTCGCCCGTAACCGTCTGCGCATTGTCCTGCTTGGCCCTGTAAACAAAAACCGGCATGGCCTTCAAACCTCTTTCATCGTGACATTCATGACCTCAGCGGGAGTTGTGACCCCCTTTGCCACGTTCTTCCAGCCATCCTGGCGCAAGGTTTTCATGCCCCGGGCGATAGCGATCCTTCTTATCTCTTCCGCCCTCGGTTTCTCAAGGATAACGGCACGGACCTGCTCGTCAAGCTCAAGGATCTCATAAATAGCCGTCCTGCCGTAATAACCCGTACCATTGCAATGGTCGCAACCACGCCCCCTGAAGATCAAGACCTTGTCGGACACCGCCGGCTTGACGCTCTCTGCGATCTCCTGACGGATATCATGCAACGGCTGCAGGTCCTCTTCCTTGCACTTGGGGCAGATCACTCGGACAAGGCGCTGGGCCACAAACGCCTGGACGCTCGACGCGACCAGATAGGGCTCAACCCCCATATCCACCAGGCGCGTGACCGCGCTCGCGGCATCATTGGTGTGCAGCGATGAAAAAACAAGATGCCCGGTAAGAGCGGTGCGGATGGCGATGTTGGCGGTCTCCGTATCTCGGACCTCGCCCACCATAAGGATATCGGGGTCATGGCGCAGGACGCTGCGCAACCCGTCGGCAAATGAAAAATGCACATCCGCGTTGATCTGGATCTGGGTTATCCCGTCCATCTCGTATTCCACGGGATCCTCGATGGTGATGATCTTGCGGCCGGGAAGGTTGATCTCGTTCAGGCACGCGTAAAGCGTTGTCGTCTTGCCACTTCCCGTCGGGCCGGTAACAAAAATAACCCCGTGGGGCCGCCGCACAAGTTCGCGGAATTTAGCCGCGTTATCCGCGTTAAACCCGAGCTTCTCGAGATTAAGCAATTCCGACGTGGTCGGCAGGAGGCGGATGACCATGCTCTCGCCATGAAGCGCCGGGATGGTCGACACGCGCAGGTCGAGCTCTTTCTCCCCCACCCGCACCACCGCGCTCCCATCGAGAGGCTTGCGCTTCTCGGTGATGCTCAATTCCGCCATGATCTTGATCCTGGAAAGGATGGCCGGCAGGAAATGCCGGGCATCCTGCGGCAGGTTCGCGTCGATCAGGACGCCGTCAATGCGATAGCGGAATCTCACGCTGCTGCGATAAGGCTCAATATGGATATCGGTCGCGCGCTTCTGATACGCCTCTAAAATGATCTGGTTGACCAGTTTGGTGACCGTCGGGTCTTCACTCTGGCGTTCGATATCCTCAATACCCGTCTCATCCGAGGCCCGTTCTTTGCGGAAGCGCTTCGGGTCCCGGGTGATGATCCTGTCAATCGTGTCCGAGGCCAGGCCGTAATATTTCTTCAGGGCCTCCTCGATATCCCACGCGCTGGCCAGAACGAATTTCGGCTCCAGGCCGAGCAGCGCGCGTATCTCATCCTGCGTGTAAATATCCAGCGGTTCAGCGATGGCAATGGTCATTTTCTGGCGGTCGATCGCCAGGGGCAGGAACTGATAGTATGTGGCGAATTTTACGGGGACCCGCTCAATAACGCTCTTTTCAACGTTAACGGCTTTAAGGTCCAGGACTTCACAGTGGAAACGGGCGGAAAGGACTTTCAAGACATCATGCGCCTGAAGCACGCCGGCACGGACGAGATGGACCGTAAGCTTGACACCGGCATTGGCCGCTTCCTGGGAATAGCGCTGCAGGTTTCCTTCATCAAGAAGGCCTCCCTGAACCAGGGCATCCCCGACGGCCTTATTGACAATGTTCTTTAACATCGTCAGATCCTTGGCGCCTTGCCGATCATATAGAAGTCCGCGCCCTCCAGCTGATCATAATCTCCGGCGAGAATGCGCTCGCAGCCTTCGATATTATCCTCGAGAAGAACATACTCGCCCTTCTTCCCGGTGAACACCTCGGATACCGCGAACGGTTGGGTCATGAAGTTATACAGTTTCTCGGCGCGCTTATAAACCAACTGATCCGTCTTGCTCAACTCCTCGATACCGATGACAGCCACAATGCGCTTGAGGGCATTGTGCTTGTTGAAATGCTGGATCACTTCCTGAGACAACATGAAATGGCGCTTGCCCACAACGACCGGATCAAGGTTCGCGCATGAACTCTGCAGCGGATCGATGGCCGGGTACATGCCGCGCTGGACAAGGTCACGCGAAAGGACAATGTTACCGTCAAGCGTTGAAAATATCGCAACGACCGCCGGGTCGGTCATGTCATCCGCCGGCACATAGACCGCCTGCATGGCCGTAATGGAGCCCCCGCCGTCAACAGAACGGATGCGCTCCTGGACCGCGTTGACCTCAGAGGCCATGGTCGGCTGATAACCGGTCTCAGCCGGGACGCGGCCAAGGATCGTCGAAACCTCCTGCCCCCCCTGCACGAACCGGTAAAGATTGTCCATGAACAAAAGCACGTCCTTGTTCTTGGCGACAAGGTATTCCGCCATGGTCAGCCCGGTATTCACGACCTCGGCGCGTGTACCCGGTGGCTGGTCCATCTGCCCGAACGCCAGCATGACCTTGTGCAACAGATGGCTTTCATGCAACTCGTAATAAAGCTCGTTCCCTTCTCGAATACGCTCTCCTATGCCCGTGAACACGCAAGCGCCACCATGCGCCTTAACGATATTATTGATCAGCTCGAGGATGATGACCGTCTTGCCGCAACCCGCGCCCCCGATGACCCCCGTACGGCTCCCCTTGACGAGAGGGTACAAAAGGTCGACATACTTGATACCCGTTTCCAGAAGTTCCGGGATCTCGCGTTTCTTGCTCTTGAGATCGAACGTGACTTCCTTGACCGGTTGGCGTATCGGCGTGAGGTTCGGGCAATTCTCGAAGGGGCCCCCGTTATCCAGAGGGCGACCGCTCGTGTCCATCACGCGGCCAAAACAACCATCCCCGATCGGGACCGCGATCGGCTGGTACGTGCAAAAACAGGGGGCATTCTGCTGGAGGTTAAGCGTTTCCTGCAGCGCCACGCAACGGACGAGGCCATGGCCAAGGTGCTCGGCGCATTGAAGCACGACCTTCTTGGAATCGTAAGTCCAGGTCTCGATGCAATCATACACCGCCGGTGAAGGCTCCCCTTCATAAAACCTGACATCGACCACAGGCCCCTGGACTGACGCAATACGGCCCGAAGATTTGCGGTCAGGTGAAGCCCCGGTCTGCGGGATCGGATTTTGTGCGGTCTGTTCCATATCTCCCCTTCAACGCTTGGTCATCAATCTCGACGAAAAAGTTTCACGGAGGCTTTTGTCAATATCGCCTTTGCGCGCCTTGCGCCATTTAAGCCTGACGTTGCCGGCCTCTTTCTTCACGTTCAGCAAACTTGTATCCAGCTGCTGGGACTGCGCCGCCACAGCCGCGATACTCGTATCGAGCATGACTTCGTAAATCTTTGACGATGTCCATAATTGCGCCAGATACCCGATAACATCCAGCGGATCGGACTCCTCGATCACCTTCGTGAACTGCTCAATGGTCTGCGGCTGGCTCTGGAAAATGAAATCAGCCGGCAACAATTTAACGACCCGCGCGCGGACCGTCTGAAGGTCTTTGGGCCACGGATATACCACCAGCACTTTTCCGAAAACATCATCCATGACCTGCTTGACCAGATAATCCTTAAGGTCCACCGCAAGGTCATATAACTTCCTGTCGCCAAGGTCTTCATACGTCTTTGCGCTCTTAACCCCCAGCATTTCAAGCTTCATCACTCCCTTGCGCCCGAGAGTGACAAACTTCGCGTTGGGATATTCATTGCGAAGTTCAAGCGCGCGTGTCACGACCTTGTTGTTAAGGTCGCCGATAAAACCCTCTTCCGTCGTAACGACAACAATGCAGACATTGGCATTGCTGTTGGAAACCAAAGGATGCTGCACATTCACGGTTTCCAGAAGACGAAAAAATTCAGCGAACGATTCCCCGAAACGCTGGAAGCCCCCTCTTTTGGCAAAGAGATCATGGAACTTCATGTCCGCGATATCCTTAAGGACCTGCACCAGTTCGACCAGGTCCCTCACATCCAGAAAATCACGCTTGACCTTGTTTGCCTTACCCATGACTGCCCCTAGGCCCGATTGGCTTACTTCTTCTGACGCGACTTTTCCGCTTCAGCCTTGAGCGCGGTGGCCGCCTCCTTGACCGCCGTGCGCAAGCTGCCGTCAAGCTGCAGACTGCCGAAATGGATCACAACACCCGCGATATGAGCCCCGTCAACTTTGGAATGCAGTTCAATAGTCCTGCCGCTACGGGCACAAATCTCATCCGAAACCCGTTTCAGGTCCGCGTCACTCAGGCCAAGGGACGTAACCACATCGGCCTTTTTGATATCCTGGCTGATCTTGGACATATCCACATTCCTGAGCTGCTCAAGAAACTCCTCAAAAAGGTCCTTCTCGAGAGCGACCTTGGCGCGTTTGGTCAAGACACTCCCTATGATGCTGACGGCATGATCAATGATCCTGATCTCCATCTGTTTTTCAATATCAAGCCGGATACTATCTGCCGCGTTCTGCGCTTTCGTGATGATCTCTTCCGCGTCAGCGCGCGCCTTGGTGACCAACTCTTCCCGGTGTTTCTCCGCCGAAGCTTCAAGATCGACCTTCATCTTCTGTTCAAGCTGATCAAGCTCCTTCTTGCGCGCGGCGAGTTCTTCACTGGCCTGTTTGATCTTGCTGTTAAGTTCCACCTCACGCGCCCTGGCCGCTTCAGCATCACGTTCCAGGCGCTGCTTTGCCCCTTCGACACTCGAAAGGAACACGCGGTGCAACGCGAAAATAAGCGCCCCCGAGATGATCGCGGTCAGCAACAAGAATTGTATGATCAGTGCGAAAGTCATATATCGGCTCCTTTATTAATCAGAAAAGACATGGAAAAACAACGCCAGCATCAAGAACGAAATAATTTCGACCACAAGCAACTGGATGCAAACGCCCATCTGCAACTGCGCGCTTTTCGTGGGAAAACGGCCGATATGATCGATCAGCTTTGTCCCCAGCACCGCGACCGCGACGCAAGGCGATCCGACGATAAAAAGCATCGTGGCAATGAACGCCCATCCTTCTCTCCAGTACTGAAAATGTTCCGCCATGTCCGGACCGCTTCACTTTGTTGAAAAAAGCTGGAAAATAATAAGGATCGAAATGATCGATATCGCCTCAACGAACACCAGCATGATCGCCATGCCCATGAATATCTTTGACGCTGCCGACGGGTTCCGGCTCAGCGCCTTGATCACGGCATAACCCAGCACGGCAATTACGACCGACGGCCCCATGACCGCGATGAACATGACCATTAAAATAATGAATGTTTCAGCTAACATACCCGCCCTTCCAGATTACCCCTGCGCCGGAGCCGTTGACTCTTTCTCCTCGATCATGATATTGCATTCATTCGCGAAGAATTTGACGACCCCGCCCTTGACCGGCACGCGCTTATCCCAGTTGATGATAAGGTCCCCCGCGACGATCCCTATCAGCGGATAATGGTAAGCCAGCAGTTCGTATTCTCCGGCGTCGCCGCTCACGAAAACACTGTTAACCTCACCCTCAAAGATCAATTGCCTGGCACTCAATATGACGCAGCGGAAATGACCCGTATAAGCCGTTGCCATAAGGTATCCTCAGCGCTACTCCAGGTCAGCCTTGACCTTCGTCCGCGTCAGCACTTCAGCCGACAGGCCCTTGATCACCTCTTCAAGCATCTTTTCGATCTCCGGATCAAGTTTCCGACGTTCGCGCAGGAGCGCCATCAATTCCGGCTTGTTCTTCTTCGTATATTCTAAACAAGATTCCTGGAACAGGTTGACCTGTTCTGTTGAATAATCATTCATGTGCTTCTTGTGGAACGCGTAAAAGATAAGAACCTGCATTTCCTGGCACACCGGTGTATCCTTGTCCTGGCGCAGGATGGCCGTGAGCACGGCCCCGCGTTTAAGTTTTTGTTTCATTTCCTCCGACTGTCCCGATGTCTTGAGCTTTGAAAGCCGCAGGAGCTCCCTGAACTGGAGATACTCCAGGCGCAACGGGCCGGACAGTGATTTGATGGCATGCCACTGGACCTTGGATCCGACGCGCGAGACCGATAGACCGAGATCAAGCGACGGTTTCTGCCCTTCGCCGAAAAGCTGGGAACTCAAATATATTTGCCCGTCGGTCATGGAAACAAGGTTGGAAGGCACGAACGCGGTAAGGTCCCCTTCCAGGATCTCGACGATAGGAAAGAAAGTCATGGATCCAGCTCCCTTATCCTTGCTCAGGTAACACGCGCGCTCGATCATTTTTGAATGAAGATAAAAAATATCTCCCGGATAAGAATCACGTCCCGGTGGACGCCCTAAAAGGAGAGATATTTCGCGGTAACACCAGGCATGCTTGGTAAAATCGTCAAAGCCGATGAATACGTCCTTCCCCTGCTTCATGAAATACTCACCCAGGGAGCAAGCCACGTAAGGAGAAAGATACTGCTGGCCCGGGGTCGATGACGCCGCGGCGGAAACGATCATGCTGTATTCAAAACACCCATGATCTTTAAAGAGCTGCACGACCTTCGCCATGGAGGCCCTGGCTTTACCTATTGAACAATAAATACAGACGACATCCGCCCCTTTTTGATTGATGATCGTATCCGTGACAAAAGTTGTCTTGCCCGTCATTTTATCGCCGAGAATAAGCTCGCGCTGGCCCCGGCCAATGGGGATCATGGCATCCAGGACCTTGATGCCTGTTTCCAGGGTTTTGCTCAGGGGTTGACGGTCAAGGATGGGGGGTGATTCAGGGAATATCGGGAACATGGCATCCGGCACGATGGTGCCAAGGCCATCCAGAGGATCGCCCAGAGGGTTAACGATCCGGCCAATGAAATTCTTTCCGACGGGCGTGACCAAAGGTTCGATCGAGGCCACAGCCTCCATCCCCGTGCGGATCTTGTCCGCCTCTTTCAGGATTAAGACCTGGGCTTCCTCTTCCGTAAAGCCGACAACCATGCCGACCGTTCCGTAACCAAAATGGATCAGCTGGCCATTGATGCAATTGCTGAACCCTGTCACGATCACGATACAACCTCTGATCGCCTTGACAATGCCGACTTCTGTATATTGCAGTTTGATGCTCATGACTTTATTACCCGCCGTTAACCCTTGGGCTCATCCGTTTTCTGCGCGTACTTGACCACTTCCTGCTTCTTTTCTTTGGCCGAACGCAGGAACCATGTGACGAAATGGATGATCGTGAATATCCCCAGGAAGATCATGACGCTGCCGATGATCTTCCATGCGGCATTCACCGTCGGCTTCTTGTCAAAGATCGCCTCCGAAACCTTCGAAAGCGACTTGAGCTGCTGGATCTTCTGCATGACATTCTTGACCTTGCTCTTCTCAAGATCGGAACGGAACCTGGCCAGGAGCTTTTCCATGGCATCAAGGTCTTTCTTGGCCTGCTCGAACCTGACGATATTGATCCTGTAACTGCCGATATGCTGCTGGATATCCGGTTGGTGGATCGCCTGCATGGACTCTATAAGATCGAGATTATTGATCACATCATTATACAAGTCTTTTGCCGTCTGCAAAAACTGGGACTTCTGCAAAAAATTCATGATGTATTTGACATGCGAACGGGTATATTTCAATTCATTGTCGGGAATGAACCAGACATCCTGGATCCCGATAGAAACACTCCTCTTTTCATGCGGCGCGAAATCATCCTCCTTGAACAGCAACGGCTGGCCTTTTTTCTCGTCAAAACGGACCTCGAACCCCTTGCGATCAACCACATACTCTGGCCGGACTTCCTTGGGAATATAATGTTCCTGCTTAATCTTCCTGGTTTTGTCACTCGGATTTGTGACCTCAACGACATAATTGATAGTTTTGTCGGGTTCGGGAGAACTCGCGTCTGTCCTCCAATAATCAATGAGATGCGCTTTGGTTTTAAGCCCCAGCAAGGTCTGCTGATGATTGCGATACGTATCAATGCGCGCGTCAATGCTTCCCTGGACCTGCTGCTCCTCCGCCGCGATATAATCAAGTTTGTCAAGGAGCCTCTGCTGGAGTTTTGCCGCGTTAGCGGCGTCACGTTCCGACCCCATCTCCTTGTAACCACGCTCAATATCTCCCCTTAATTCCGCGATCGCCTCGTCCGAAATACGCCAGACATCCTTAACTTTTACCTTTAGTGTTCTCGATTCTTTCGGCTGCAATGTCACGCTGCCATGTAGAAAATAACCGGCATCCTTTACGTTATAATCAACCTTCAACCCCGCCGGATCAACAACATCCTCAGGCTTTATCTCGCCGGGAAGACTGAATTCAACGTTCTTGTTCAGGACCTGTTCCTTCGGATTCACCACGAGAACATTGATAATAACATCAGCCCCGGACATGGAAGCGGCGAAGCTAAAAAGGACAAAAGACACCACTGTGGCGCAAAGTCTGGCGCATCGCCATTGGCAGCCTGACCCCATCGATCATTCCTCGCTTTCAAACCAGGTTTTCACGACCACATCGTCGATCTTCAACGCTTCCTGGATGGCGCGCATCTTGGCATCGATCTCTTCAAGTTTCTCGTTAACCTTTTCCATATCTCCAGCCTGTGACTTCGTAAGATCCTGAACCTTGAGGCCGGACTTATCCAGGCCCGACTTCGACATCTGCTGGTTGATCATATCCTGCATCATCCCAACGATCTGCTGGGAAAGGTCGCTCGAAGCATCCTGTTTATTACCCATGGCCAAAGTCGCCAGCTGCAGATCTTTGAGATACGCTTCCAACTCCTTGATCTTGTCATAGGCCGTGGGTATCTCGCCATTAACACCAAGGTCCTGCAGGATGTTCTTTGCCGTGGTATAAGCCGCGTCCGCGCTGCTCTTGCCCTTCTGGGCATATGTCTGTATCGCCGTCATTTGAGCGAAAACGGAAAGTCCCGTCGTGCTGGTACCCACGGAACCAATGATCCCGTTGATGTCGCCGAATATGGTTTTGCTCGAAGCCGTATCCGTGGTCGTTCCCAACGCATTCAGTATTTGCTGTATCTGCCCATTATTCAGATTGGCCATGACACCGTTGATCTTCCCGAACAAGGTGTTCGTATCGGTTGAAGCGGGATCTCCCAGCCTGTCGTAAATGGCCTGCATATTGCTGATGAGAGAACGCGCGTTACGAGAGAAATAATCCATCTCACCCCAATTGATCGCGGACTGGGTCATCACCTGCAGATCCGACCAGTTAACACCTGAACTCGCGACATCCCCAAGATTTTGCCAGTTAACATTGGCATGGGTCATATTGGAAATATCATCCCAGCAAACGGTCGCCGTTGACATCTTGACAATATCATCCCAATTGATCGCGGATTTTGTCAATGTATCAATATCTGCCCAGTTAATGCCCATTGATGTCATATCACCCATGTTATACCAGTTGATCCCGCTACCTGTCATGACGCCAATATCTTCCCAGTTCAATCCCTGTTTAGAGAAGTTATCGATCTCGAACCAGTTGATCCCGGCCGTGGAAAGATCCCCAATATTTCCCCAATTGATACCTGTCGTGCTGATATCCTGAATGTTCTCCCAGTTCACAGCAGTTGTACTGAAGGCCTGGATATCAGCCCAGTTGATACCAATATTGCTCATGTCGCTGATATCGTACCAGTTAACCCCCGCGTCTGTGATGTTCTGAATATCGCTCCAGTTGATCTGGGCATCGGTAAGCGTGGCCACTTCACCCCAATTTACGCCTGAACCAACCATGTCTGCCAAACCGCCCCAATTTATGCCATTATCCGACAAGTCGGCCACGCTTGTCCAATTAACACCCGACGGATTCAACGCATCCCAATTAACACCCGCATTCGTCATCATTTCAAGATTGTCCCAGTTCACACCCAAACTCGCCATTGACTGCATATCAGCCCAGTTAACACCCGCGTCCGACATCGTGACAAGATCATCCCAATTGATACCCGTGCCCACCATCACGGCAAGATCTCCCCAATTGACATCTGAATTAGTTATGGTACTGAGACTTTCCCAGTTAACGCCCGTTGTTGTCATCGTTAAGAGATCATCCCAGTTAACACCCGTCCCGGTCAACGTGGAAAAGTCATACCAGTTAATGCCCGTGCTGGTCATCTGCCCAATATCCATCCAGTTAACACCCGCTTCTGTCATGACCTGAAGGTCGTTCCAATTCATTTGCGTTTGTGTGATAGCCTGAAGATCATCCCAGTTGATCCCCGCATTGGTCATGAACCCCATGTCATTCCAATTGATACCCACTGCAGTCAGTGAAGCGATGTCATCCCAGTTCACACCTGAACTGGCCATCACGCCAAGGCTGGACCAATTGACCCCCACAGTGGTCATTTCCGCAAAATTCTCCCAGTTCATGTTCATATTGGTCATAGATTGCATGTCAGACCAATTGATCCCGGTCTGTGTCATGGTTTGCAGGTCATCCCAGTTCATCCCGCCCTGTGTCATCGTCTCAAGGTCATACCAGTTAACACCCGCATCCGTCATCACCTGCAGGTCCGTCCAATTAATATCCGAACTGGTGATGCCCTCCAAACCAGCCCAATTGACATTCGCACCGGTCAATCCCTCCAAATTACCCCAATTGATACCCGCATCTGTCATCACCTGCATATCTTCCCAATTAAGGCCATCCGTGGTCATCGACGAAAAATCGTTCCAATTTATCCCGGCCATTGTCATCATCTGCAAAGAATCCCAATTAGCCCCAGCCATTGTCATGGTGCTAAAATCGTCCCAATTAATCTGTGACTTTGACAGAACATTCAATTCATCCCAATTAACGCCATTCGTGGTCATCACACTCAGATCCGCCCAATTGATGGCGGCATCGGTCATACCCTGCAGATCAACCCAGTTCACGGCAGTCTGACTAAGCACCTGCAACCCGGACCAGTTGACCGCGCTCGCTGCCATAACGCCCAGATCGCTCCAATTAATGCCTGCGCCGGTAAGATACTGCCAATCATCCCAATTTACCCCTGATGTCGACAGAACATTCAAATCCGTCCAATTGATCGCCGCGTCAGAAAGCACACCCAGATCAAACCAATTGATGCCTGTGCTGGACAATGTCGAAATATCATTCCAATTGATCCCGGTGCTGCTCAGTGTTTGGATGTCCGACCAATTGACGCCGGTTGTAGTAAAGGTTTCAATATCAAGCCAATTAATGCCGGCATTCGACATGGAACCTAAGTCATACCAGTTGACCCCTGCATCCGTCATGACCTGAACATCCGTCCAATTAACGCCAGAGCGGCCCATCACCGTCAGGTCATTCCAGTTAACGCCAGCCTCTGTCAGGAGGGCAAGGTCATTCCAGTTAACAGAGGACTGCGACATTTGCGTCAGGTCATCCCAATTGATCCCGCGCGTTGTCATTTGATTGAGGTCAGCCCAGTTTACGGCAGTATTGGACATGACATCAATGTTGTCCCAATTGATCGCAAGCCTGGTCAATGTCACAAAATCATCCCAATTCACCGCATCATTGGTCATGACGCTGAAATCGCTCCAATTGACATTTGCCGACGACATCTGCTGCAAGTCGTTCCAATTCACGCCCGCCTCGGTCATGCGGCTCAAATCAGCCCAATTCAAGCCGGTCTTTGAAAGCGCATCAATATCCTGCCAGTTAATACCTGTCCCGGACAAGACCCCGATATCGGTCCAATTCACCCCAGCACTGGCCATGACCTGAAGATCCGACCAGTTAAGGCCCGTCTTTGAGAGTGATTCAATATCCATCCAATTGACACCGGACTTCGACAAGACATCAATATCGGCCCAATTGACGCCCGCGTCGCTCATGACCTGCAGGTCTGACCAGTTAATACCTGTCTTTGCCAGAACATCCATATCCGACCAATTGATCCCCGTGTTGGACAGCGCGCCCACATCCGACCAGTTGATACCCGTTTTCGACAACGTGTCGATATCATCCCAGTTCACGCCGGTCGCCGAAATCACGCCCACATCCGCCCAGTTGATCCCGGATTTCGCCAGGACATCAATATCCAGCCAATTGATCCCTGTGTTCGACAGGACACCCACATCCGACCAGTTGATCCCTGTACCAGACAACACGCTAAAGTCCACCCAATTTACACCTGTTGCCGACAACACGCCCACATCCGACCAGTTCACGCCCGCATCTGTCATCGCCTGCCAGTCAGACCAATTGACGCCTGTCCGTGACATGATCTCAATGTCCGACCAGTTCACGCCCGCGTCCGACATAACTTCAATATTCTGCCAATTCACACCCGCATTCGTCATCGCCAGCATATCCGACCAGTTCACACCGGCGTTCGTCATCACCTGCAGATCATTCCAGTTAACCCCAAGGCTGTTCATCAGGTTAAGATCTTCCCAGTTGACCCCCACCGTGCTCATGTGGTTCAGGTCATCCCAATTCACACCCGCCTCGGTCATCACCTGCCAATCAGACCAGTTAACGCCTGCCTTCGACAATGTATCAATGTCCAACCAGTTGATCCCTGTATTTGACAAGACACCCACATCCGACCAATTAATACCTGTCTTCGTCAGCGAATCAATATCGATCCAGTTGATCCCTGTATTCGACAGGATACCCACATCCGACCAGTTGATCCCGGTCTTCGCCAGAACATCAAGATCAGACCAGTTAAGGCCCGTACCTGCCATCACCTGAAGATCCGACCAGTTAAGGCCCGTACCTGCCATCACCTGAAGATCCGACCAGTTAACACCAGCTTTCGCCAGCACATCAATATCGGACCAGTTAACACCCGCCATCGACAGGACGTTGATATCAGACCAGTTGATGCCCGTCTTCGCCAACGTGTCGATATCATCCCAGTTCACGCCGGTCGTCGAAAGCACGCCCACATCCGACCAATTAATGCCCGTATTCGATAAGACGTTGATATCTGACCAGTTGATCCCCGTCTTCGACAATGAATCGATATCTGACCAGTTCACTCCCGCATCTGCCATCACGCCCACATCCGACCAATTGATGCCCGTATTCGATAAGACGTTGATATCCGACCAGTTGATCCCCGTCTTCGACAATGAATCGATATCCGACCAGTTCACTCCCGCATCTGCCATCACTTGCAGGTCCGACCAATTCAGGCCCGTCTTGGAAAGAACATCGATATCAGACCAATTGATCCCCGTATTGGACAGCACGCCCACATCAGACCAGTTGATCCCTGTCTTCGCCAGAACATCAATATCCGACCAGTTGATCCCCGTCTTCGCCAGGACATCGATATCCGACCAGTTGATCCCCGTCTTCGCGAGAACATCTATGTCCGACCAATTAATACCCGTATTGGAAAGAAGACCGATGTCGGACCAGTTTATGCCTGTTTGCGTCAACACCTGCCAGTCAGACCAATTCACACCGGCTTCTGTCATCACCTGCCAGTCAGACCAGTTCACACCCGCTTTCGCCAGCACATCCACATCTGCCCAGTTGATCCCGGCGGCACTTAAGGTCTGAATATCACTCCAGTTGATCCCCGTCTTTGCCATTGAGTCGATGTCAGCCCAGTTCACGCCTGTACCGGCCATCACTCCGACATCCGACCAATTGATGCCCGTATTCGATAAGACGTTGATATCCGACCAGTTGATCCCCGTCTTCGACAATGAATCGATATCTGACCAGTTCACTCCCGCATCCGCCATCACTTGCAGATCCGACCAATTCAGGCCCGTCTTGGAAAGAACATCGATATCTGACCAATTGATCCCCGTGTTGGATAACACGCCCACATCAGACCAGTTGATCCCTGTCTTCGCCAGAACATCAATATCCAACCAATTGATCCCCGTATTGGACAAGACGCCCAAATCCGACCAGTTGATCCCCGTCTTCGCTAGAACATCCATGTCCAACCAGTTAACACCGGTCTTCGCCAGGACATCAATATCCAGCCAGTTGATCCCCGTGTTGGACAACACGCCCACATCCGACCAATTGATCCCCGTTTTCGCCAGTGCCTCCACATCCGACCAGTTGATCCCCGTGTCGGACAACACTCCCACATCCGACCAGTTGATCCCTGTATTGGACAACACACCCATATCCGACCAGTTGATCCCCGTCTTCGCCAATACGTCTATATCGGACCAGTTGACACCCGCATCCGTCATCACCGCAAGATCAGACCAGTTGACGCCGGTTTTCGCCAGGACATCAATATCCTGCCAGTTGATCCCTATATTGGACAGTTCGCCCACATCAGACCAATTGATCCCCGTCTTCGCCAATACGTCCATATCAGACCAGTTGACGCCGGTGGTTGACAACACGCCCATATCCGACCAGTTCACACCGGTATCGGTCAGGACCTGCCAGTCTGACCAGTTGACCCCGGCCAAAGACATCGTCTCAATATCCATCCAATTCACGCCCGCATCAGACATCACTTCAATATTCTGCCAGTTCACGCCGGAATTTGTCATCGCCTGCATATCTGACCAGTTCACTCCCACACTCGTCATCACCTGCAGATCGCTCCAGTTCACCCCGAGACTGCTCATCTGATAAAGATCTTCCCAATTAACACCCGCCGCGGTCATATGGTTCAAGTCATCCCAGTTCACAGCCGCATTCGTCAAGACCTGCAAATCCGACCAATTCACCCCGGTTTTCGCCATCACATCAAGATCAAACCAGTTAACCCCGGCCGCGCTCATTGTCTGAATATCGCTCCAATTGATCCCCGTCTTCGCCAAAACATCGATATCCGACCAGTTAACACCCGCTTTCGTCAATACGTCGATATCGGACCAGTTAACACCTGCCGTCGACATGACGTTGATATCAGACCAATTGACGCCCGTTTTCGCCAGCGTGTCAATATCAGCCCAGTTCACTCCGGTCTCTGACAGCACGCCCACATCCGACCAGTTGATTCCCGTCGTCGACAAAACGTTAATATCGGACCAGTTGATCCCCGTTTTCGCCAGCGTGTCAATATCAGCCCAGTTCACTCCGGTCTCTGACAGCACGCCCACATCCGACCAGTTGATTCCCGTCGTCGACAAAACGTTAATATCCAACCAGTTGATCCCCGTCTTGGACAGCACATCAATGTCTGACCAATTAACACCCGTGTTCGACAACACACCCACATCGGACCAGTTAATGCCGGTTTTCGCCAGGACATCAATATCAGACCAATTCACACCCGTCTTCGACAATGCGTCAACATCGGACCAGTTGATAGCGGTATTCGACAACACGCCCACATCTGACCAGTTGATACCAGTCTTCGTCATCAAGTCAATATCTATCCAGTTAACTCCGGCATCTGTCATCACCTGCAGGTCAACCCAATTAACTCCTGTCTTGGAAAGGGCGTCGATATCCAACCAGTTGATCCCCGTATTGGATAACACGCCCACATCCGACCAATTGATCCCCGTCTTCGCCAATACGTCCATATCCGACCAGTTGACGCCTGTGGTTGACAACACGCCCATATCCGACCAGTTCACACCAGCCGCGCTCATCATCTGAAGATCAACCCAGTTCACACCAACACCCGTCATGACACCCAGATCAGACCAATTAATCCCTGTCTTGGAAAGGTCATCTATATCTGCCCAGTTGACCCCTGTTTTCGCCAATACATCAATATCAAACCAATTGATCCCCGTATTCGACAATACGCCCACATCCGACCAGTTTATCCCGGTCTTGGCCATATCATCAATGTCTGCCCAGTTCATGCCTGTCTTTGATAACGCATCAATATCAGACCAATTGATCCCCGTATTCGACAACACGCCCACATCCGACCAATTAACACCAGTTTTCGTGAGAACATCAAAATCCGACCAGTTGATCCCGGTCATTGTCATGGTTTGAAGGTCATTCCAATTCACACCTGTTTTAGACAGAACATCGAGATCTGACCAGTTTATCCCGGTCTTGGAAACATTTTCTATGTCTAACCAATTGATACCCGTACTGGACAACACGCCAACATCCGACCAGTTGATCCCCGTCTTCGCCATTGAATCGATGTCAGCCCAATTAACACCGATACCTGCCATCACGCCAACATCCGACCAATTGATCCCCGTATTCGACAACACGCCAACATCCGACCAATTGATCCCCGTCTTTGCCAACACGTCAATGTCAGACCAGTTAACACCCGCATTCGACAGTGTTTCAATATCCGTCCAATTGACCCCTGTATTCGTCAACACGCCCACATCCGACCAGTTGATCCCCGTCTTTGCCAGCGCATCAATATCAGACCAATTAACGCCCGCATTCGACAATGTTTCAATATCCGTCCAGTTGACCCCCGCGTCCGTCATCACCTGCAGATCCGACCAGTTAACGCCAATCCCCGACATAACACCCATATCCGACCAGTTAACGCCCGCCGCCGTCATCACCTGCAGGTCCGACCAATTCATTCCCGCCTTCGACAGAACATCAACGTCCTGCCAGTTCACGCCTGTCAGCGACAATGTCTG
>CAIUQE010000006.1 GCA_903901225.1 Candidatus Omnitrophota bacterium | reverse complement strand
GCTATGACGGGCAGATCCGCCTGGAGTACATCAGTTATTCTCTGGGCAAGGAAAAGTACTCTCGTCAGGAGTGCCAGCGCCGCGGCATGACCTATGCCGCTCCGCTCAAGGTGAAACTCCGCCTGATCACGCCTGTTGACATCAAGGAACAGGAAGTTTACTTCGGCGATTTTCCTCTGATGACGGATACGGGCACCTTCATCATTAACGGTGATGAGCGTGTCGTCGTTTCCCAGATCCAGCGTCCGCCGGGTGTTTCCTTCGAGGCCGAGCTCCATCCCACGGGTAAGACGATCTATTATGGCCGTGTTATCCCTTCACGCGGAGCGTGGTTCGAGGTCAAGTATGATCTCAACGATGTCCTTTTGGCCTACATAGACCGCCGCCGTAATTTTCCGGCCAGCCAGATCCTGCGTATCATGGGCCTCACGACCCGCGAGGACATGCAGCAGGTCCTGGGCACCGAGTTTGAAAAGCTCGCGCCGACCCTTGAAAAAGATCACACTGAGTCCAAGGAAGACGCGCTTTTGGATTTTTACCGTAAAATGCGCCCCACGGAACCCGCGACGGTTGAAGTGGCGGAAGCGCTTTTTTATCGCCTGTTCTTCGATCCCAAACGCTATGACCTTTCCAAGGTCGGGCGTCATATTGTCAACCGCAAGCTCAAGCTGAACCTTCCGCTCGATAACCGCGTACTCGATATAACGACGGTCGTGTCGGTCATGAAGTATCTGTTCGAGCTGCGCGAGGGCAGGGGCGAGACTGATGATATCGACCACCTTGGCAACCGCCGCATCAAATCGGTGGGAGAACTTATCCAGAACCAGGTCCGCATCGGCCTGGCGCGCCTGGAACGTTCCATCAAGGAACGTTTGGTCGTGATGAGCAACTACGAGAACCTGACGGCGCATCATTTGATCAATTCGCGCCTTTTTTCGAACCAGATCCAGGACTTTTTCGCGCGCAGCCAGCTATCGCAGTTCGCGGACCAGGTGAATCCTATCGCTGAAATGACGCATAAGCGCCGTTTGTCAGCGTTGGGTCCCGGCGGTCTTTCCCGCGAGCGCGCGGGATTCGAAGTGCGCGACGTCCACCCGACGCATTATGGTCGCGTGTGCCCGATCGAAACGCCCGAAGGCCCGAACATCGGCCTGATCTCGTCATTAACGACCTGCGCGCGCGTCAATGACCTCGGTTTCATCGAGACCCCGTACCGCAAGGTTGAGAACGGCAAGGTCACCCGCAAGGTTGAATACCTGACGGCGGATATTGACCAGAACAAATATATCGCCCAGGCCAATACGCCTGTTGAGAAGGACGGCACGATCAGCGCCAAGGAAGTCGCGTGCCGTTATAAGACCGATTTTCCCAAGACATCTCCCCAGGAAGTTGAATTAATGGATGTGTCGCCGAAGCAGTTGGTTTCGGTGGCCACCTCCATGATACCGTTCCTGGAGCATGATGACGCCAACCGCGCTTTGATGGGTTCCAACATGCAACGGCAGGCTGTGCCGTTGATGATCACCGAAGTCCCGTTCGTCGGAACCGGTATGGAAGAGAAGGTGGCGCGCGATTCCGGCGCCGTCGTTATCGCCCAGCAGGCGGGGACGGTCACCAAGATCGACGCGCGCGAGATCGTTATCGGCGCGGATAATGTTTATCCTTTGAAAATTTACCAGCGTTCCAACGCCAACACCTGTGTTCACCAGACGCCGTTGGTCAAGCTCGGTGACAAGGTGGAGAAGGGCCAGACTATCGCGGACGGCGTGGCGACCAAGGAAGGCCGCATCGCTCTCGGGCGTAACGTGCTTGTGGCTTTCATGCCCTGGCGCGGGTATAACTTCGAGGACGCGATCCTGATCAACGAACGCGCGGTGCGCGAGGACAAATTCACTTCGATCCATATCGAACGTTTTGAATGCGAATGCCGCGAGACGCGCCTCGGGAACGAGGAAGTCACGCGTGATATTCCCAACGTCGGTGAAGATGCCCTTAAGGACCTGACGCCGGACGGTATCGTCCGCGTGGGTGCCGAGGTCAAGGCCGGCGATATTCTCGTCGGTAAAGTTACGCCGAAGAGTGAGAAGGAATTGTCCCACGAGGAGAGACTCCTACGCGCGATATTCGGTGAAAGCATGGTGGATTTTCGCGACACATCGCTCACGCTTTCGCCCGGGATCATGGGCGTCATTGTCAATGTCGAGGTGTTCCCGCGCAATGAGCGCGGGCGCAAGACCAAGGCCGACAAGATAAAGGAAGCTGCTGAAGTCGAAAAGATCCGCGAATATTACGTGCAGGAGCTTGAATTCGCGGCCAATGAAAAGAACAAAAAACTTTCCGACATCCTGGGGCTCGATGAAAAAAAGGTCAGCCTCCTGGGTGCCAAGGACCTTAAAATGGACAGCGAAGGCCGTGAGGTTATCGCTCTTTATAACGACAGGGTCAACGAGCTGCAGGAAGAGGAGCTCCGTGAAGTCGACCGGGTCAAGAAGGGCGATGAGCTTCCCGCCGGCGTCTTAAAGCGCGTCGTTGTTTATGTCGCCACCAAGCGCAAGCTTTCCGTGGGCGACAAGATGGCCGGGCGCCACGGTAACAAGGGTGTTGTTTCACGTATCCTGCCCGAGGAAGATATGCCTTTCCTGGAGAACGGCAAGCCGGTTGATATTGTGTTGAATCCTCTGGGCTTTCCTTCACGGATGAACGTCGGGCAGTTATTGGAGATGCATCTGGGGTGGGCGGCCCAGGCTTTGGGTCTGCATATCGAATCCCCTGTTTTTAACGGCGCGACCGAAGATGATATTCGCGGCCTTCTCAGGGAAGCTAAGCTCCCCGAGGATGGCAAGACCGTTGTTCTCGATGGTTTTACGGGGCAGCCTTTCGACCAGAAGATCACGGTGGGCTATATTTACATGATCAAGCTCAACCACCTGGTCGATGAGAAGATACACGCCCGTTCCATCGGGCCGTATTCTCTTGTGACGCAGCAGCCTTTGGGCGGCAAAGCCCATTTCGGAGGTCAGCGTTTCGGTGAAATGGAAGTGTGGGCGCTTGAGGCTTACGGCGCGGCGTACACGCTCCAGGAAATGCTTACCGTCAAGTCAGATGATGTCCTTGGCCGCAGCCGTATCTATGAGGCGATCGTCAAGGGTGAACATAAATTAGCCCCGGGGACTCCTGAATCGTTCAACGTTCTGGTGAAGGAGTTGCAGGGTTTGTGCCTGGATATTCGCCTTGAGAGAGCCGAAGGCGCTACTGAAGAGGGTGAGAAGAAGGAATGAAACCCGAAATCAATATTAAAGAGCATGACCGGATCTCCATTAAAATCGCTTCGCCTGACGTGATCAGGTCGTGGTCCAACGGCCCCGTCAGAAAAGCGGAAACGCTCAATTACAGGACGCTCAAACCTGAGAAGGACGGGCTTTTCTGCGAACGCATTTTCGGGCCCGTGCGCGACTGGGAATGTAACTGCGGCAAGTACAAGGGGATCAAGTTCAAGGGGATCACCTGCGATCGTTGCGGCGTGCTTGTGACGCGTTCTTCCGTTCGGCGCGAGCGGATGGGGCATATCGACCTGGCGTGTCCCGTGACCCATATCTGGTTCTACAAGGCGGTCCCGAGCCGTTTGGCGGCGCTCCTGCAGATCGGTTTGCGCGATCTTGAAAAGATCATTTATTACGAAGAGTACGTCATCCTTGATCCCGGCACCACGTCGCTCAAGAAGAAAGATCTTCTTTCCGAGGACAAATACCAGGACGCCATTTCCAAGTTCGGCGGTAATTTCAAGGCGAAGATCGGGGCCGAGGCGGTGCGCGACCTGTTGCGCGAGATCGACCTGAACAAGCTTTCGAAAGAATTGCGCAAGGACCTGGAGAAGGCCAATCCCGCGGGCACCAATTTCAAGAAGATATCCAAGACGTTAAAGATCGTCGAGGATTTTAAGGTGTCGGGCAACTTGTCGGAGTGGATGGTGCTGGATGTGCTGCCCGTCATTCCGCCGGACCTGCGCCCGCTGGTCCCGCTGGAAGGCGGTCGTTTCGCGACATCCGACCTGAACGATCTGTATCGCCGGGTCATCAATCGTAACAACCGTTTGAAGAAACTGATCGACCTTAGCGCTCCCGAGATCATTGTCCGTAATGAAAAGCGCATGCTCCAGGAGTCGGTTGACGCTCTTCTGGATAACGGGCGTCATGGCCGGCCGGTCCTCGGTTCAGGCAATCGTCCGCTGAAATCGCTTTCCGATATGCTCAAGGGGAAACAGGGCCGTTTCCGCATGAACCTCCTGGGTAAGCGTGTCGATTATTCCGGGCGTTCCGTCATCGTTGTCGGGCCTGAATTGCACCTGCATCAATGCGGCCTTCCCAAAAAGATGGCGCTTGAACTGTTCGAGCCTTTTATTATCCGCAAGTTGCGCGAGCGCGGTTTTGTGCATACCATCAAGGGCGCCAAGCGCATGGTGGAGCGCGCCAATGTCGAGGTGTGGGATATCCTGGATGAGGTCATCAAGGACCATCCCATCATGCTCAACCGCGCGCCGACGCTGCACCGCTTATCGATCCAGGCTTTCCAGCCGGTGTTGATCGAGGGCAAGGCCATCACGCTGCATCCTCTGGTGTGCGCGGCGTTCAACGCCGACTTCGACGGCGATCAGATGGCGGTCCATATCCCTCTTTCGCTGGAGGCGCAGACCGAGTGCCGCCTGCAGCTGTTGTCCGTCAACAACCTGTTCTCGCCGGCCGACGGGCGTCCGATCGTTTCTCCGACGCAGGATATCGTCCTTGGCTTGTATTATCTTACCAAGGAACAGCCTGGCTCCAAGGGTGAGGACAAATTGTTCGCCAGCGTCAGCGAGGTCGTCGTGGCGTTCAACGACGGCTTCGTGGACCTCCATTCCCGCGTGCGTGTGCGCGTTGAATCAGCGGTATGGGGTGATGATCTTGCGTCAACGGTCATCAAGGCGGGGGCTTCCACCGATACGCGCAACGAAAAGGTTGTCAAGATCCAGGCTTTGACCAAAGGCCATATCATTGAGACTACCGTCGGGCGCGTGATCTTCAATGAGCAGATCCATCCGTCCATGGGGTTCGTCAATGTCCTCATCGACAAGAAGAAGCTCGGCGCTGTCATTGCCGATTGCTATAAGAAATTAGGGCACTATGAGACCATCCAGCTCCTTGACCGGGTCAAGGCTCTGGGTTTTTCGTGCGCGACCAATGCCGGCATTTCGATCGGCATGGCCGACCTTACGGTCCCCAAAGAGAAGGCCACAACGCTCACCAGCGCTAAGCTGGATGTGAGCAAGGTCGAAGACCAGTACCACAAAGGCGTGATCACGGGCCGCGAGCGTTACAACAAGATCATTGATATCTGGACACACACGACGGAAACAATCTCCGAGATGGTGTTCAAGAAAATGGATTCCTTCAATCCGGTCTTCATCATGGCTGACTCGGGCGCGAGGGGTTCCAAGCTCCAGATCCGCCAGCTTTCCGGCATGCGCGGTCTGATGGCCAAGCCCTCGGGCGAGATCATCGAGAACCCGATCACGGCGAGCTTCCGTGAGGGGCTTACGGTGCTTGAATACTTTATTTCAACGCACGGCGCGCGCAAGGGGTTGGCGGATACCGCCCTGAAGACGGCCGACGCGGGTTATCTGACGCGGCGCCTTGTTGACGTCGCGCAGGAGATCGTTGTTTCCGTCGATGATTGCGGCACGCTCAATGGCGTGGCGGTTTCGGCGATCATTGAGGGCGATGAGGTCGTGGTGCCGCTGAAGGAGCGCATCATCGGCCGCGTGGCGCTTGACAGCATTGTTGATATCGTGACGGACCAGCGCGTCATCCTGGCGGGTGAGGAGATCTCGGAAGAAAAAGCCGACCTCATCGAACAGCTTGGCATCGAGAAGGTCCGTATCCGCAGCGCGCTGACCTGCGAGGCCGAGATCGGTGTTTGCGTGAAATGTTATGGGCGCAACCTTGCCACGCACCGCCTGGTCGAACTCGGCGAAGCGGTCGGGATCATCGCGGCGCAGTCCATCGGTGAGCCGGGGACGCAGTTGACGATGAGGACGTTTCACATCGGCGGCACCGCGTCACGCACCGTCGAGCAATCGTTCATCCGTTCCAAGAACGCGGGTGAATTGAAGTACCACCAGTTGCGCGTTGTCCAAAAAGGGAATGAATACATCGTCCTGAATCGTAACGGTTCGGTGTCGATCAATAATGAATATGGGCGCGAACATGAGCGCTACCAGTTGCCCCAGGGGTCCTCGTTGAGCATTGCCGACGGGCAGAAAGTCGACAAGGGCGTTATCTTCGCGAAGTGGGACCCGTACACCATTCCGATCATCACGGAAGTCAAAGGGCAGGTCAATTTCGAGGATCTCGTCGAGGATGTGACGATCCGCGGTGAACTGAACCCTGTGACGGGCATCACGGAGCGCGTTGTCGTCGAGCACAAGCAGGAATTCCATCCGCAGATCATTGTTACCACCGGGGCTGAGGTCGCGGGGATATATTCGATCCCCGTCGGCGCGCACATCCTTGTCAGTGACAAGGCGGTCATCGGCGCGGGCGAGCTGATCGCGAAGATCCCGCGCGGCGTTCAGAAGACGCGCGATATCACCGGCGGTCTGCCGCGCGTGGCGGAGTTGTTCGAGGCCCGCCGTCCGAAGGACCCGGCCGTTATTTCCGAGATCGACGGGCTCGTCGAGTTCGGTGAGGACCGCCGCGGGAACCGGACGATCATCGTCAAGAGCTCGACGGGCATGGCCAAGGAATACGCTATCCCGCACGGCAAGCACCCGACGGTGTACAAGGGTGACAAGGTATTCGCCGGTCAGCAGCTTACCGAAGGGCCTATTGTCCCGCAGGACATCCTGCGCGTGAGCGGCGACAAGGTGCTGCAGGAGTATCTCTTGAATGAAGTCCAGGAAGTTTACCGGCTTCAGGGCGTGCGCATCAACGACAAGCACATCGAGCTCATCATTTCCATGATGCTCAAGAAAGTTCGCATCGATGATTCCGGCGACACTGAATTCCTCGTCGGAGAACAGATCGACCGTTCCGCGTTCAAGAACGCGAACGAAGCGGTCATGAAAAAGAAAGGCAAGCCGGCACAGGCCACGCCGCTCCTTTTGGGGATCACAAAAGTGTCTTTGTCGACGGAGAGTTTCATTTCCGCGGCCAGTTTCCAAGAAACAACAAGAGTCTTGACAGAAGCAGCATCGTCTGGTAAGATTGACCTTCTTTCTGGCCTTAAAGAGAACGTTATCGTCGGGCATTTGATCCCCGCAGGCACAGGTTTTCACACGTATAATAAAGTTGAAATGGTAAAGTATGCCGACAATCCAGCAGTTGATCAGAAAGAGCAGAGTTCAGAAGGCGAAGAAAAGTAAGTCGCCCGCGCTGGACTCCTGCCCGCAAAAACGCGGTGTGTGTTTGCAGGTCAAGACGATGACCCCGAAGAAGCCCAACTCAGCTTTGCGCAAGATCGCGCGCGTGAGGCTTTCGAACAAGGTTGAGGTCACTTCTTATATTCCCGGCGAAGGCCATAATCTTCAAGAGCACTCGATCGTGCTGGTCCGCGGTGGGCGCGTCAAAGATCTCCCGGGCGTTCGTTATCACATGGTCCGTGGAACGCTGGATACAGCGGGTGTCGCCAAGAGGAAGAAATCCCGTTCCAAGTACGGTACAAAGAGAGAGAAGTCGTAATCATGAGAAGACGTCGCGCTGAAAAAAGAGAGGTTCTCGGAGACCCCAAATATAGCAGTGAACTCGTTTCACGTTTCATGAATGTTATTATGGAGTCCGGTAAGAAAACTGTTGCGGAAGGTATTGTGTACGGTGCCCTGGCCATCCTCGCTGAAAAAGTGACAGAAGAGCCGGTTTTAAAAGCCTTTGGCAAAGCCGTCGACAATGTCCGTCCGCGTGTCGAACTTAAAGCACGCCGCGTTGGTGGCGCGACCTATCAGGTCCCGATCGATGTGGCGCCTGCCCGTGGAACATCCCTCGCTCTGCGCTGGATCCGCGACTTCGCCCGCAAGAAGAAGGGCAAATCGATGGTTCAGAAACTCGCCGACGAATTGGTTGCGGCCTATAAGCAGGAAGGCGCTGCGATCAAAAAGCGCGATGAGACGCACAAAATGGCGGAAGCGAACAAGGCTTTCAGTCATTTCAGATGGTAATCGTAAATAACAGGTAATATATTCAATGGCAGTTAGCGAGCAGATTCCTTTAGAGAGAGTAAGAAATATTGGTATTATTGCGCATATCGACGCGGGTAAGACTACCACGACGGAGCGTATCCTTTATTATACCGGCATGATCCATAAGCTTGGCTCTGTTGACGAGGGCAACACGCAGATGGATTACATGGAGCAGGAGAAGGAGCGCGGCATTACTATCGTCGCGGCCAATACCACTACGTACTGGAAGAATCACAAGGTTAACATCATTGACACTCCCGGCCACGTGGATTTTACGATCGAGGTTGAGCGTTCGCTCAAGGTTCTCGACGGCGCGGTCATTGTATTATGTGCCACCAGCGGTGTCCAGTCGCAGACTGAGACCGTTTGGCGTCAGGCGGACCGCTATCGTGTCCCGCGGGTCGCGTTCATTAACAAAGTCGACCGCCTGGGCGCTGATTTTTATCGTGTTCTCAAACAGACCCATGAACGCCTGGGAGCTAACGCGGCGGCGATCAATTTTCCGGATGCGCACGAAGATCAGTTCAAGGGTGTTGTTGACGTGGTGAGCATGAAGTACATCACCTATGAGGACGCGGACGGGTTGAAAATGATCGTTTCGGATATTCCCGCGCACCTTAAGGCCAAGGCCGATGAAATGCATCACATCCTGGTTGAGAAGGTGGGCGAGGCCGATGACGCCATCATGGAAAAATATTTGAACGAGGAACCCGTGACGCCTGATGAACTCAAGGCAGGTATCCGCCGCGGCGTCCTCAAGGCAAAGTTCCTTCCGGTCCTTGCCGGTACGGCGCTGCGTAATCGCGGTGTTCAGCTTGTCCTTGACGCGGTCGTTGATTTTCTTCCCTCACCCCTCGATGTTCCTCCGGTCAAAGCCTATAATCCGGACAACAAAGAAGACATTTTTTATCTCAAGCCCTCTGACAGTGAGCCTCTGGCCGCCCTTGTTTTTAAGGTAGCCTCTGATCCGTATGTCGGGAAACTTTTTTATACGCGTATTTATTCCGGTGTTCTGACGTCTGGCGAAACCCTGTTCAATTCATCCCGTGACAAGAGAGAGCGCGTTTCCAAGCTCCTGTTGATGCACGCGAACAAGCAGGAGATCATCGCGAAAGCCGGCGCTGGTGAGATCATTGCTGTTGTCGGCTTGAAAGAAACCAAGAATGGTGATACACTTTGCCACGATAGCAAGCCCGCGGTCCTGGAGGGCATGAAGGTTCCCGAGCCGGTCGTTTCGATGGCGCTTGAACCCAAGACCAAGGCTGACCAGGACAAGCTCGGGATGATCCTCCGCAAGTTTCTTGACGAAGATCCTTCCCTGCGCGTTGAGTATGACCAGGAGACTTCGCAAACCATCATTTCGGGGATGGGTGAGCTGCACCTCGAGATCGTGATCGACCGCATGAAGCGGGAACATGGCCTTGAGGCCAATATTGGCCGTCCGCAGGTCGCCTACAAAGAAGCGATCACGCGCAAGGTTGAAGACGTTGTTGGAAAATTTATTTCGCAGTCTGGCGGTCGCGGTCAGTACGGGCACGTCGTCATCGACGCGGCGCCCGCGGAGCGCGGCACGGGCGTGAAGTTTGTTGACAAGATCGTGGGCGGCGTTATCCCGCGCGAGTTCATTAAATCTATTGAAGCCGGGATCAAGGCGCAGTCGCTGAACGGTGTCCTGGCAGGGTATCCAGTTACGGATATCATTGTTACTTTGATAGATGGTTCTTATCACGATGTCGACTCAAGTGACATCGCGTTCCAACTGGCCGCGAAGATCGCCCTCAGGGAAGCCCTGGCCAAGGGTGGTTCGGCGTTCCAGGAACCGATCATGGCCGTTGAAGTGGCCTGTCCCGAAGAGTTCATGGGTTCGGTCATCGGCGATCTTAACACGCGCCGCGCGAAGATCACGGAACTGGGAAGTATCGGTAATGTCAAGATGACCCGCGCTGATGTCCCTCTCGCGGAGATGTTCAATTACGCGAATGCCCTTCGCTCGCTCACGCAGGGACGCGCGAGCTTCTCGATGGAGCCTTCATATTACGCCCAGGTTCCAAATAATGTCGCCGAGAAGATCGTCGGGGCGCGTCAGGAATATTTAAACAGCAGGAAGAAATAATTCAGATCATTATCTGAAAAAGGGAGGAAGAGACATGGCTAAAGAGAAATTTGAAAGAAATAAACCGCACTTAAACATCGGGACTATCGGTCACGTCGACCATGGAAAGACCACGTTGTCGTCAGCGATCACGATGGTCCTGGCGGAAAAGGGTCTGGCCCAGGCGCGCGCGTATGATTCGATCGATAACGCTCCGGAAGAAAAAGAACGCGGCGTCACGATCAATATCGCCCACCTTGAGTACCAGACGGAAGCCCGGCATTATGCCCATATCGATTGCCCCGGCCACGCTGACTACATCAAGAACATGATCACCGGCGCGGCGCAGATGGACGGCGCGATCCTCGTTGTTTCAGCGACGGACGGCGCGATGCCCCAGACCCGCGAGCACATCCTGCTGGCCCGTCAGGTCAACGTTCCGCGCATCGTTGTTTTCCTGAACAAGTGCGACCAGGCCGATCCGGAACTTCTCGATCTCGTCGAGATGGAGATCCGCGACCTTTTGACGAAGTACAAGTTCGATGGCGATAATACGCCGGTGCTCCGCGGTTCCGCGCTTGATGCCCTTAACAATCCCAAGGATTTTACGGGTAAATCCAAGTGCATCCTTGATCTTATGAAGGCCGTCGACGAGTGGATCCCGATGCCTGTGCGTGAGCTCGACAAGCCGTTTTTGATGGCTGTTGAGGATATTTTCTCGATCTCCGGCCGTGGTACTGTGGCGACGGGACGTATCGAGCGCGGCATCGTGAAGGTTGGCCAGGATGTCGATATCGTCGGTTTGCGCCCTGAGGTCGGGAAGACGACCGTCACGGGTGTTGAGATGTTCCGCAAGGAGCTTGATCAAGGTCAGGCCGGTGATAACGTCGGTCTTCTCCTGCGCGGTGTTGACAAGGAAAAGATCGAGCGCGGCATGGTCCTGGCTTTCCCGGGATCGATCAAGCCCCACAAGAAGTTCAAGTGCTCGGTGTATATCCTCAATAAGGAAGAGGGCGGCCGCCATACCCCGTTCTTCAAGGGTTATCGTCCCCAGTTTTATTTCCGTACGACGGACGTCACGGGTACGGCGGAACTTCCTGCCGGCGTTGAAATGTGCATGCCCGGCGATAATGTTGTGCTCACGGTCGAGCTTATTGTCCCTGTGGCTTGCGAAAAGGAACTTCGTTTCGCCATCCGCGAAGGCGGCAAGACGGTCGGCGCGGGTGTTGTTTCTGAAATCATTGAATAAAGCGATGCGATAAAGATCGCAGAGCGCAACCCGCCTGGGTATTGTTGCGGGATAACTGAGGGTAGTAACGTCACATGCAGAAGATAAGGATCAAACTCAAAGCGTACGATCATCGATTGATCGATCAGTCGACCCAAGAGATCGTGGATACGGCGATCAGGACGGGTGCCAAAGTTCATGGCCCGGTCCCTCTCCCGACCAAGAAAGAACTTTATACCGTGCTTCGTTCTCCCGTCATTGACAAGAAGTCACGTGAGCAGTTCTCTCTTGCGACCCATAAAAGGCTTATTGATCTTGTTGAGCCGACCTCAAAGACTGTCGAGGCGCTGCGGAAATTGAACCTTCCTGCCGGCGTTGATGTGGAAATCAAGCAATGAAGTGTCATGGCACAGGGTTGTGACACAATGCGAAAAAGAATCCGTTCTTAATTGGACGGAATCCCCAGTCGCTAACAAATGTGAATGCGGGATAGGATTGGCAGTATTATGATCAGTGGATTATTAGGAAAAAAGATCGGCATGACGCAGATCTTCGATAAAGAGGGTAATGTTGTTCCTGTGACAGCACTCGAGGTTGGCCCTTGTTATGTCGTCGGTCTTAAGGATAAGCCAGCTAAGATCGTCCTTGGGTTTGACGAGGTCAGGGAATCGAGATGTTTGAAGCCGCGCCTTGGCCTTTGCAAGAAAGTCAAGGTTCCGCCCCTTCGTACAATTCTCGAATTCAAGTCATCTGATAATTCCATTTATCAGCTTGGACAGCAGCTTAAGGCAGATATATTTCGGGCGGGTGATTATGTGACGGTGGTTGGCACGTCCATCGGTAAAGGTTTTCAGGGCGGTATGAAGCGCTGGAATTGGCATGGTGGCGACGCCGGCCATGGTTCGATGCACCATCGCCGTATCGGTTCTAACGGAGCCAACACATATCCCGGTCGTGTTCTTCGCGGCAAGAATATGCCCGGTCATATGGGTGACGCGCGGGTGACGGTTCAGAATCTGCGTGTCATGCAGGTGGATCCCGAGAATAATATGGTTTTGGTGAAGGGTGCTGTTCCCGGCGCAAAGAACGGCCTTTTGAGCGTTCATATTTCCGAGAAGCGCGCTTTTCGTCCTTTGGATGAGAAGAAAGAAATTATTATCCACAAGCGCAACCCGATGAAACAGGCGAAAGCCGCGGTCAAGGGTAAAGCTACGGGTGGCAAGAAGTAAAGGTAAAGGAAGTAATGACCAAGCTTATAGTTTATGACATCAAGGGGCAGGAAGCGGGATCTATCGATCTTCCTGAATCTTTCGGCAAAGACGTTAACAAGGCTGTCATCCACCAGGCTGTGGTGATGTATCAGGCCAATCAGCGTCAGGGCAATGCGGACACAAAGATCCGTTCTGAAGTTTCCGGCGGCAATAAAAAGCCGTTCCGCCAGAAGGGTACCGGCCGCGCCCGTCAGGGTTCGTCACGTTCTCCCCTTATGCGCCATGGCGGTGTTGTTTTCGGTCCGCATCCGCGCGATTTCAGCTATACGCTGCCGCAAAAGATACGCACGGCGGCGCTGCGCGAATCTCTTCACGAGAAATTCAAGACCGATGCTCTTATTTGTGTCGATAAAATGACGGTCGCAACGTCCAAAACCAGGGAGTTCCTGACGATCCTGGGTAATTTGAAGCTTTCGACCGGCAAAGTTCTCGCGCTTTTTGATGATACCGGTGATGATGTGGATCGCGCTTCACGCAATGTCGCGCGCGTAAGAACGGTCCGTGTGGGCGATGTTAACGCGCTCGATGTGCTTAAAAATAACAAGGTCCTGGCGACAAAATCTGCCATGGAAAAACTTTTAAAGAGATTGCAATGACAACTCACGAAGTCATCAAGAATTTAATGCGTACGGAAAAAGGCGTTGCCATTGAAAAAGGGCGCCAGTATATTTTTCGCGTGGCGGCGACGGCAACCAAGCCGGACATAAAAAAAGCGGTTGAACTGATCTATAAGGTCAAAGTCCAGGCCGTTAACGTGATCAATGTCCCCGGAAAAAGAAAACGCGTGCGTACGCAGTATGGGTACACAGCTGACTGGAAAAAAGCGGTTGTCACTCTTAAAGAGAAGCATAAGATTGAGGTAGCCTGAACATGGGTATCAAGCGTTTCAAGCCTACAACACCTGGTTTAAGACACGCGGCTTTGTGTGATTTCAGTGAACTGACAAAACACACGCCCGAAAAGTCGCTCCTTTCTCCCATCAAGAAATCCGGCGGCCGAAATAATTACGGGCGCGTCACGTCACGCCATCGCGGCGGCGGGCACAAGAGGATGTACCGTTTGGTTGATTTCAAGCGAGACCGACTGGATGACTTTGCGACAGTGGTCGGGATCGAGTACGACCCGAACCGTACAACGCGTATCGCGCTTATCCAGTATACGAGCGATAAAGCCAAGAGTTATATCCTCGCGCCGCTTGAGCTTAAGACCGGAGAAACGGTTATCAGTACCAATGCGGACAACGCCGAGATCAAAGCCGGTAATGCGTTGCCGCTTTCCAAGATACCTCTCGGCACGGCTGTTCATAATGTTGAATTGTACCCTGGCCGGGGAGGGAAGATCGCTCGTTCAGCCGGTTCTTCGGCACAGTTGATCGCCAAGGAAGGTGAGATCGCTCATTTGCGCATGCCTTCGAGCGAGGTGCGTAAAGTGAACATTAATTGCCGCGCGACGATCGGTCAATTGAGCAATGTCGAGCATGAAACGCAGTCTATCGGAAAAGCCGGTCGTAATCGCTGGAAGGGCATTCGCGGGCAGTCACGCGGTGTTGTTATGAATCCCGTCGATCATCCGCACGGTGGCGGCGAAGGCAAGACTCCGCAGGGTAATCCGCATCCGGTGACACCGTGGGGTAAACCGACCAAGGGTTACAAGACCCGCACGCCGGGGAAGTATTCTGACAAGTTCATCGTTAAGAGAAGGACGAAGTAACCATGACACGTTCCGTTTCCAAGGGTCCTTTTGTAGATGAGTCCCTGAAAGTCAAATTTGAAAAGATGGCGGAGTCGGGGGTTAAACAGCCGATCAAGACATGGTCGCGCCGCTCAACCATTCTCCCTGATTTTGTCGGTTATACCTTCGCGGTTCATAATGGTCGCAAGCATGTCCCTGTTTTTGTGACAGAGAACATGGTCGGGTTCAAGCTCGGTGAGTTCGCTCCGACAAGAACGTTCAAGGCGCACGGTGGTATCAAGGCCAAGAAGGCCGTACAGAAGAAATAAGGGTACAGACAATGATTGCGCAAGCTAAAGGTCGCTATCTCAGAGTTTCCCCGACAAAGGTCAGGCTGATCCTTGACCTGATCCGCGGGAAGAAAGTTCCTGTCGCGCAGAGTATTCTCGCGCATTTGAACAAACCGACGAAAGAAAAGATCGTCAAGGTCTTTGAATCCGCGGTTGCCAATGCGAAGTTGAAGGGTGTGGCTGAGGATCAGCTTTTTGTTTCCAGGGTCGTGGCGGACCAGGGCCCTGTATGGAAGCGTTTTCGCGCAGCCACGTTCGGCCGCGCGACGGAGATCCTCAAGAAGACCACGCATATTACGGTCGAGCTTGATCTAAAAGTTAAATGAAGAGGTATTGAACGTGGGTCAAAAAGTCAGTCCAGTCGTATTAAGGATCGGGATCAACAAGAATTGGCGCAGCATGTGGTTTGCTGATCCGAAGGATTACGCCAAGAACATTGAGGAAGACTACAAGATCCGCCAGTACATCCGCAAGAAGTTCGTCCAGGGTGCGGTGTCGTGTGTGGAGATCGAACGTTTGGCCGATCAGATCAAGATACGTATCGCTTCTGCCCGTCCCGGTGTCATCATCGGCCGTCGCGGTGTCGATATCGACCGTTTGAGACAGGATCTGGCCAAGATCACTCCCAAAGAGATCGCAGTTGATATAAAAGAGATCAAGAACCCCGCCGTGGATGCCCAGCTTGTGGCGCAGAGCGTCGCGTTCCAGATGGAAAAGCGCGTTGGCTTCCGTCGCGCGATGAAGCGCGCGGTCGAGCAGACCATCCAGGCCGGGGCCAAGGGCGTGAAGATCATTGTTTCCGGCCGTTTGGACGGCGCGGAGATCGCGCGTCGTGAGAAATATCATATCGGCAAGATCCCGCTGCAGACGTTCCGCGCGGATATCGATTATGGGTTCACCGAGGCGGTTACGACGTTCGGCTGTATCGGCGTGAAGGTGTGGATCTATAAGGGTGACACCATTAAAGACGTGCGCAAAGTGGAAGCATAAGGAGTAAGATCATGGCGTTGATGCCAAAGCGAGTTAAATATCGTAAAACACAGAAAGGCAAGTGCCGCGGCATTTCCTGCTCAGGCTCAAAGCTGTCTTTCGGTGAGTACGGTTTGAAGGCCATTGATAACGGCCTGGTGCGTGCCAATCATATTGAAGCTTGTCGCGTGGCGATGGTGAGAAAGCTTCGTGGCGCGGGCAAGTTGTGGATCAATATTTTTCCGCACAAGCCTGTAACAAAGAAGCCCGCGGAGACCCGTATGGGTAAGGGTAAGGGCGATCTTGACCATTGGGTGGCCCCCATCAGGCGCGGAAGGGTTCTTTTTGAGATCAGTGGTGTTCCTGAGGATTTTGCCAAGACGCTGCTCAGGCTGGTTGCGTTCAAGCTGCCTGTCAGGACAAAATTCGTAACCCGTTCGAAAAAGGTTTAAAAGCATATATGAAGTTCAAAGAATTGAAAGAACAGAATGTGGACGAGCTCCTATTGAGGGTGAATACCCTCAAGAAAGAGATCTTTGACCTGAGGCAGCAGAAAAGCGCTTCCGGGAAGGCTGAAAAGCCGTCACGTTTTAGGACGATCAGAAAAGAGATCGCCCGTATCCAGACGATCATCAACGAAAGAAAGAAGCAAGATGGAAAAAAGGCTTAATAAGCGTAAGACGCTCAGCGGCAAGGTCATCAGCGACAAGATGAATAAAACACGCGTCGTTGAGGTTGATTCAACACTGCGTCATGCTAAATACGGGAAACTCATGAAACGTTCGGCCTCTTATAAGGCCCATGACGAGAAGAATGAGTCGCATGCGGGTGATGTGGTGGAAATGATGTCGGTCAGGCCGCTTTCAAAAGATAAACGCTGGGCCATTACGCGCATCGTCAGCAAGAACAAGGATAAGGAGGCGGTGGTCATATGATCCAGATGAAGACCATTCTCCAGGTCGCTGACAATACAGGCGCGCGCAACGCATCGGTCATCGGTGTGCTTAACGCCAAGGGAAAACTTGTGGCTCAGATCGGTGATATTGTCAGGGTCAATATCAAGGAATCCACTCCTGAGGCCGCGGTCAAGAAGGGCCAGAAGGCCAAAGGCGTTGTGGTGCGCACAAAGACGCGCATCCGTCGTCCGGATGGCACTTATGTTCGTTTTGATTCGAATGCCGTTGTTCTGATCGATGATGCGGGCAATCCCCGCGGGACGCGCGTATTCGGCCCCGTGGCGCGCGAACTGCGCAATATGGAATACATGAAAATTATTTCTTTAGCTCCCGAGGTGGTCTGATGCTGCGCATTAAACGTGATGATAAGGTCGTTGTGATCGCCGGCAAGGATAAGGGCAAGACCGGAAAAGTGATCAAGGTTGTGACCGGCAAGAACAAGGTTCTCGTTGAGAACATCAATCTTGTCAAGAAAGCCGTCAAAAAAAGCGACCAGTATCCCAATGGCGGTTTTATCGAGATCGAAAAGCCCCTGCATATCTCTAATGTTATGCTGGTGGATACCAAGACGAACAAGCCTGCGCGGTTCAAGGCGAATGTCCTCAAGGACGGGGGCAAGATCCGCATCAGCAAAAAGAGCGGCGAAACGATCTAATCCGTATCAGAGGTGGTTGACGTGAAATCTGAATTGTTTGATAAGTACATCAACGAAGTTGTTCCGGCGATGAAGGAGAAGTTTGGCATCAAGAATGTCATGGCTCTTCCGCGCCTGGAGAAGATTGTTATCAATATGGGAGTTGGCGAGGCGATGTCCGACCTCAAGATCCTTGAAGTCGCGGCGAACGACCTCGCGGCGATCACGGGCCAGAAGCCTTCATTGCGCCGTTCCAAGAAAGCCATTTCGAATTTCCATTTGAGGATCGGCGCGCCGGTGGGTTGCAAGGTGACCCTGCGCCGTCAAAGGATGTACGAATTCCTGGAACGCCTGATCAATGTGGTGTTGCCGCGTATCCGTGACTTTAACGGTATCTCCCGGAAGTCATTTGACCGTGAAGGCCATTATTCTCTCGGTCTTCAGGAACAGTCCATTTTTCCGGAGATCGATCCCACTCGCCGTGATTTTCGCGCCCAGGGCATGGATATCACCTTTGTCATCAAGGGCGGTGATCCCAAGAAGAACCTTGAATTTCTTGGTTTAATGGGCATGCCGTTCACCAAATAATTAAGGATGTTGGAAAAGACCTATGGCAAAAAAAGCGCTGATCAATAAGTCAAAACAGAAACCGAAATTCTCGACACGGCAGCATAACCGCTGTCATTTGTGCGGTCGCCCCAGGGCGTTCTTGCGCAGGTTCGGTATCTGCCGTCTTTGTTTCAGGGAACTAGCCTGGAAGGGGGAGATCCCGGGCGTGAAAAAAGCATCGTGGTAATGGCGGCGCAGAATTTTAATCAAACAGGTTCGTGTTGAAATCAAGATAAAGGGGCTTTAAGATGCCAGTTTCAGATTCTATAGCTAACATGCTCACGATCATCCGTAACGCGACCAGCGTGCGTAAGGATACCGTCGACATACCCGCGTCCAAACTCAATGAGCAGATCCTTGGCATCATGAAGAAGGATCAGTATATCGAAGACGTCCGTCTTTTAAAAGATAACAAGCAGGGCGTGCTCAAAGTTTATTTGAAATATGAGGGGAAGAAGTCGGTAATTTCAGGCTTGAAAAGGATATCCAAACCCGGGTTGCGCGTTTACGCGCAGAATGACGAGATCCCCCGGGTCTTGAGCGGTTTGGGAACGGCGATCATCTCCACGTCAAAGGGGATTCTCGATGATAAGCAAGCGCGTCAGTTAAACATCGGAGGCGAAGTCCTCTGTTACGTGTGGTAAGGGCATATGTCAAGGATAGGTAAAATACCTTTAGTGTTACCGAAAGAAGTCAAGTTAAACGTTACTCCGACGTCCGTCAATATTGAAGGCCCGAAGGGTAAACTGCAGGCCGTGATCCCTTACGGGATCAAGCTTGAGCAGAAGGAAGGCTCGATCGTTATCAGCCGCGTGAGCGATTCGAAACAAACGCGGGCCGATCATGGTACGCTGCGCGCTCTTCTTAAGAACATGATCGTCGGTGTGACCAAGGGCCATTTTCAGGACCTTGAGATCCAGGGGCTCGGTTTCCGTGCTCAAGTCACGGGGCAGAAGCTTTCCATGATCCTCGGGTTCAGCCATCCGGTAGAATTCATTGTTCCGAAAGAGGTCAAGATCCTGGCCCCGAAACCGACGGATATCAAGCTGGAGAGCGCTGACAATATCCTTCTCGGGCAGGTGGCGGCACAGATCAGGGCGATCAAGCCTCCGGAGCCGTATAAAGGCAAGGGGATTCGTTACGCGGGCGAAGTCGTCAAGCGGAAACAGGGTAAATCCGTAACAAAGTAATGGACTATGTCAAATACAACTGAAATTAAGAGAGTTTATCGTCATCGCCGTATACGGAAAACAATGTCCGGTTCCAGTGACCGTCCACGCATGTGCGTTCACAGGAGCCTGAAAAATATATCGGTCAGTATCATTGATGATTCCACGGGCAAGGTGCTCATGGGCTTATCGACACTGGCCAAGGATATCAAGGGCAAGATCAAGAATGGCGGCAACATCAAGGCGGCACAAGCGCTTGGTGAAGCTTTCGCCACGCTTGCGGTGGGCAAAGGCATCACTAAGGTTGCTTTCGACCGCGGCGGGTATCTTTATCATGGGCGCGTGAAGGCGTTCGCTGACGCGGCGCGTAAAGCTGGATTGGAATTCTAAGGACATATGGAAGACAAAAATCTGAAAGAGCAGGAAGCAAAGAATCAGCCCCAGGCTCCGGCCAAAGGGATGGAATCCGTTGACAAGGCGGAGAAGAAACTCGCTTATTCCTCCGATCTTAACGCGCCGTCCCATAGTGGGCCCCGCGGGCATGGAGACAAAGGCGGGCGCGGCAAAAGGCCGCGTGGACCGAGGCCAGAAGCCGAGTCGAGCGGACTTATCGAGTCTGTGATCCGCATCAGCCGCGTCGCGAAGGTCACCAAGGGCGGAACAAAGCTGTCTTTCAGCGCACTGGTCGTCGTCGGTGACGGTAACGGGCGCGTCGGTTACGCGCTGGGCAAGGCCGCTGAAGTTTCCGTCGGTATCAAGAAAGCTCTCAATGCGGGTAAAAAGCGCATGGAGCTGATCCCGCGCAAAGGAACGACGATCCCGCATGAAGTTATTGGAAAATGGTGCGCGACGCGCGTGCTGTTAAAACCGGCGTCGGAAGGTACCGGTGTTATCGCGGCTGGTCCCGTGCGTGCTATTTGTGACGGCGCTGGGATCAAGAATATTTTGACGAAGGTGCATCGCTCGAGCAATCCTCTTAACGTGGTCAAGGCGACCATGGAGGGGCTGTCTCGCCTGAAAACTCCTGTCAACACTGAAACCAAAGAAACGGCCAAGTAAGGTTCTTTATGTTGCATTTGCTAAAGTCTCCAGTTGGTTCTAGAAGGCGGAAGTTCAGGAAAGGGCGCGGGCCGGCATCCGGGCTTGGAAAACAATCAGGCCGTGGTGATAAAGGTCAGCGGTCCCGTTCAGGGCGCGGTATTATTCTCGGTTCCGAGGGTGGCCAGATGGCGCTCATCCGCCGCATACCCAAGGTCGGGTTCAATACGTTAAATCCCATTGTTTACCAGGTTGTCCACCTTGACGCGCTCAATCGTTTTGAAGCGAACACGGTTGTTGACGTTGACAAGTTGAAGGCGGCTCAGCTCGTTAGCAGCCGTCGCAAGCCGTACAAGATACTCTCGCGGGGCGAGCTTAAGAAGGTGTTGACGGTGAAGGCTTTTGCTTTTTCTGCCGACGCGGCGGAGAAGATCAAGAAGGCCGGCGGGAAGATCGAAGTCATCATACCCGGCAAAGTGCTCGAGATCCGACAGATGCAGGAGAACAAGCAGAAAGCCAAAGACGCCAGGAAGGCGAAAAAGGCTTAATCACTCTATATGTTCTCCCAGTTCTTCAAGGCCCTAGCCACCTGTTTCAAGATCGAGGATCTCCGCAAGAAGATCCTTTTCACACTGGGGATCATCGCTGTTTACCGTCTGGGTTGTTTTATCCCGACGCCGGGGATCAACGCCGCGGAACTCTCCAAATTTTTTGACCGCATTGCCGCGACGACGGGTGGCGGGAACGTTTTCACGATCATGAACATGTTCTCCGGTCGTTCTCTTGAAAAATTGACGGTGTTCTCGCTGGGTGTCATGCCGTATATTTCCAGCTCGATCATCATGCAGCTTTTGACCGCGGTCATTCCTTCCCTTGAGAAATTATCGAAGGAAGGCCAGGCGGGTTATCAGAAGATCAACCAGTTCACGCGTTATGGCACTGTCGGGCTTGCCATAATTCAGTCTTTCTTTATCGCTCTCTGGTTGGAGAGCCCTCAGGCCTTTCAGGGCCTGCAGGTCGTGGATAATCCCGGATGGGGATTCCGTTTGACAACAGCCGTTACCCTTACCACCGGGACGCTCATCATCATGTGGCTCGGGGAACGCATTCAGGAGCAGGGCGTTGGCAATGGCATGTCGCTGATCATAACAGCGGGCATCCTGTCGGCGGCGCCGGCTGCCGTCGAGCAAACATTCGTCCTTTTGCATCCCAAGACCGCGGGTGCCGCACAGCTCCAGCCCTTGACCATTCTGATGATGCTATTCTTCCTTATTTCTGTTATCCTTGCTACGACGTTGATCACGCAGGCGCAGCGGCGCGTTCCCGTGCAATATGCCCGGCGCATGGTGGGGGGGAAATCCGCCGGTGGGCAGCAGACATATATCCCGCTCAAGGTCGATACGGCCGGCATCATCGCTATCATTTTTGCGCAGTCGATCATCCTGTTCCCCGCGACGATCGCGAGCTTTATCCCGTCGCAACAGATCCATAGTTTTGCTTCATTGCTGGCGAGAGGCCATTGGGTTTATTATACGTTGTATGCCGGGTTGATCATTTTCTTCTGTTATTTTTATACGGCGATCGTTTTTAATCCTGTGGATGTTGCCGAGAATATGAAAAAACACGGCGGTTTTGTCCCGGGCGTACGTCCTGGAAAACAGACCGCGGATTACCTTGATTTTGTATTGACGCGCATCACGCTGGTCGGGGCAACGTTCATTTGCTGCATCGCGGTCATGCCGGACGCGATCATGGCGTCGGCGAAAGTCCCGTACCTGGTGGCTTCATTCTTCGGCGGCACCGGCATCCTGATCACCGTCGGTGTTATGCTGGACACGATGAAACAGGTCGAGTCCCATTTGCAGATGCATAATTATGACGGGTTCATGCAATCCGGCCATTTAAGGGGGAGACGATGATCATTGTTCTTCTGGGAGCTCCGGGGGCAGGTAAAGGCACGCTGGCGACCGCTATCAAGGACCAACTTGATGTTCATCATATATCGACCGGTGATCTTATTCGCGCCGAGATCAAGGGCGGCACGGCGATCGGGCTTGAGATCAAGCGTTACGTGGAAAGCGGCGGCCTTGTCCCTGATGAGGTCGTTACCCGCATGATCGAAGGCAAGGTGAGTACCACGGCGAGCGATGGCAAGGGTTATATGTTTGACGGTTTTCCCCGCACATCGGCGCAGGCGGTCGACCTTGATAAAGTCCTGGCCAAGAACAAGCTTGCGGTCGATTTTGCGCTTTACATGGAAGCTTCGCTGGACGTTGTCCTCCTGCGTTTGACGGGCCGCAGGGTTTGCAGGGCGTGCGGGGCTTTGTATCATTTGAAGAACATGCCTCCGAAAAAAGATGGCATTTGCGACAAGTGCGGCGGTGAGATCTATCAGCGCACGGATGACAATGAAGAAACGATCAAAAAGCGCATGACGGTCTATAATGAGAGCACCCGGCCGATCATCGATCATTATAAGGCTCAGGGTAAGCTCAAGACGGTCAATGCCGATGCCGGCGCTGAGCATGTCAAGGCGTCGTTCCTGAAGATCCTGGGCGCCAGGCATGACAAAAAAGCTTGATATCCGTATCAAGACACCCGAGGAGCTGGTAACGCTCCGAGAGGCTGGCAGGGTTCTGGCACGGATAGTTTCACAGATCAAAAGCTCTTTAAAGATAGGGATGACGACGAAGGACATTGACCTCATGGCCGAGGATCTTATCAGCCGTGAAGGCGTTGTTCCCGCGTTCAAGGGGTACCGTGGGTATCCCGCTTGCGCGTGCGTATCCGTGAACGAGGAAGTGGTGCACGGCATACCCGGCGGAAGGGTCATCAATAGCGGTGATATCGTCAGTGTTGATATCGGCATCGTCCGGCAGGAATATTTTTCCGACATGGCCTTTACGGTCGGGTTCGGTGATCTTGACGCGAGTCGTCAGAAACTTCTGGATGTGACGCGTCAGGCACTGATCAAAGGGATCGCGCAGGCCAGGAGCGGCTCAAGGCTCGGCGATGTTTCGCACGCGATCCAGGCGTATGTCGAAGCCAAAGGTTTTTCGGTCGTCCGCGATTTTGTTGGACATGGCATTGGCAAGAAGTTGCACGAGGATCCGGATATCCCCAATTTCGGTCGACCCGGGACCGGTGTAGTTTTGAGGCCGGGGATGGTGCTGGCGATCGAGCCGATGGTGAATATGGGGACGCACCGGACAAAAACACAGCAGGACGGATGGACTGTGATCACCGCTGATCATCAGCCTTCCGCGCATTTTGAACATACGATCGCTGTGACGGAGGACGGGCCGGTGATCTTTACCGAGTGAAGTTATGGCCAGAGAAGATCTGATCGAAGTTGAAGGGGTTATTGAAGAGGCACTGCCGAACGCGATGTTTCGCGTCGTTCTGGATAACGGGCATAAGGTCCTTGCCCACGTGTCGGGAAAAATGAGGATGAATTTCATTCGCATCATCCCCGGCGACAAGGTAAAGGTTGAATTGACCCCGTACGACCTTTCCCGGGGAAGAATAACATACAGGAACAAATGATATGAAAGTAAAATCGTCGGTAAAACGGATCTGTAACAAGTGCAAGATCATCAGGCGCGAAAGGGTTGTGCGTGTCATTTGCGACAATCCCAAACATAAACAAAGACAAGGATAAGGACCTATGGCAAGAATCCTAGGTATCGATCTTCCCAGGGACAAGCGTGTTGAAGCGGCGCTTGTCTATATTTACGGGATCGGCCCGACACGCGTCAAGAAGATCCTCCAGGCGACAGCGGTCGATCCGGACAAGCGTTCGAAAGATCTCAATGAAGAGGAGATCTCCAAGATCACGGCGTTCATTCAGAAGAACTATGTGGTCGAAGGCGACCTTCGCCGTGAGGTGCAGCAGAATGTCCGTCAGCACATGGACATGGGGACTTACCGTGGCCTTCGCCACCGCAAAGGACTTCCCGTGCGCGGTCAGAGGACCCGCACGAATTCCCGCACACGCAAGGGCCGCAAGGCGACTGTGGGCGGCATGAAGAAGAAAGCAGAATAAGAGGTAACGCATGGCAAAAGAGACCAAACCAGCCGCCGCCGCGCAAGGCGCGTCGTCGCAACAGCAGCCTGCTTCGTCAAAGACAGCGACGAGGAAGGCCAAGGCAAAGAAGCGCTCGCTCAAGGGTATCACGAGCGGGATCGTCATGATCAAGGCGACGTTCAATAACACCATCATCACCATCGCCGACAGGCAGGGCAATACGATCGTCTGGGGAACGCCCGGCGTGAGCGGTTTCACCGGTTCCAAGAAATCGACGCCGTTCGCGGCTCAGATCGCGGCGGGCGAAGCGGCCAAGCGCGCGAAAGAGCTCGGCATCGAGACCGTTGAAGTGCTGGTGAAGGGGCCTGGTTCAGGCCGTGAATCCGCCATCCGCGCGATCCAGGCGGCAGGCATCCAGGTCACCGCGATCCGTGATGTCACGCCTATCCCGCACAATGGCTGTCGTCCACGGAAGAAACGCAGAGTTTAGTTAGAAAGGAACTCCGATCATGGCACGTTATACCGGTCCCCGTTGTCGTCTTTCTCGTCGAGAGGGAGTCAACCTGGGGCTTAAAAAAAGATGGTCCCTGGACAAGCGCGAGTCGATCCCCGGGCAGCACGGCATGCGCCGCAGCAAGTTGTCCAATTACGGATTGCAGTTGCGTGAGAAACAGAAAGCCAAGCGCATTTACGGACTGCTCGAGAAGCAGTTCCGTAATTATTATCTGAAGGCTACCGGCGCCAAGGGTGTCACCGGCACGGTCCTCCTGCAGATGCTGGAATCGCGCCTGGACAATGTCATTTACCGCCTGGGCTTCGCGATCACGCGCGCCCAGGGCCGCCAGATGGCCAATCACGGGCTTGTCCGTGTCAATGGCCGCAAGGTGGATGTGCCTTCTTACCTTGTCCGCGCGGGTGATGTTATTACGTTCAATGACAAGGAAGCCACGCGCAAGTACCTGACCAAGAACCTTGAGCTCAATGAGGGGTGGGCTGTCCCTTCGTGGCTTCAGGCTGATAATGACAAGCGTGAGGGTAAGGTTGTCCGTATCCCGGCGCGCGATGAGATCGCGGTCCCGGTGAATGAGCAGCTCATCATTGAGTTGTATTCGAAATAATGGTTAAAGAGGAGAGAACTCATGGGTGTTAAATGGCGTGATTTCCAGATGCCAAAGCGTCTCGAATGCGATGAAGCATCGTACAATGACCGTTACGGCAAGTTCATTGCGGAACCTTTTGAACGTGGATACGGTGTTACGCTGGGTAATTCGCTCCGGCGCATCCTTCTTTCATCCATTGAAGGCAGCGCGGTCACATCCATCCGTATCGATGGCGTTGACCATGAATTCTCGACAGTCCCCGGCATGCTGGAGACCGTGAGCGACCTCATCCTCAACATCAAGGAACTTGTGGTCCGTTCCCATTCCAAGGCGCCCAAGAACATTTACATCAAGGCGCAGAAAAAAGGCGAGATCAAGGCCAAGGATATCATTTGTGATGAGACCATCGAGGTCCTTAACCCGACCCATCATATTTGCACCTTGACGCAGGATGTCGAGCTCAATATTGAACTAGAAGTCAGCCGCGGCCGTGGTTATGTGCCGGCGGAACAGAACAAGAAAGAAGGCGCCGCGGTCGGGACCATCGCTGTGGATTCGATCTTCACGCCCATCCAGAAAGTGAATTTCTTTTCTGAGAACACCCGTGTTGGTCAGCGCACGGATTATGATCGTTTGATCCTCGAAATATGGACTAACGGCGGTATTAATCCTAAAGAAGCGCTCCTTTACGCGGCGAATATTTTGCAGCGCCACCTGGATGTTTTTGTCAGTTATGGCCAGCTGCCCGAGGAAGAGGAAGAGGAAGAAGAGATCTCCGCCGAGGAGCAGGCGCTTTATGAAAAGCTGCGTTTGCCCATCTCGGAGCTTGAACTCTCTGTCCGCAGTTCCAACTGCCTCAAGGAAGCCAATATCAAGTCCCTTTCCGAGCTTGTCCGCAAGACCGAGGAAGAACTTCTTGATTTCCGGAATTTCGGGAAGAAATCGCTTACGGAGATCGGTGACGTGCTCAAGGCGCATGGGCTGAGCCTCGGCATGAAGATCGACACGAAAAAGTTAAGAAAGAAGAGTGAACAATGAGACACGGAGTAGCCGGTAAAAAATTCGGCCGTAACCAGACACTGCGCGCGGCAACGCTCCGCGACCTTGTGAAGGCCCTTCTGATCAATCAGAAGATCATCACGACGAGAGTAAAAGCGGGTGAGGCGCGCAAGCTGGCCGATAAGATCATTACCCTCGGCAAGAAGGGGACCCTTGCGGCCAAGCGCCGTGCTTTCGCGGTACTTTGCGATCATGGCCTTGTCAGTGACCTTTTTACAAAGATCGCGCCAACATTCGCGAATCGCCAGGGCGGCTACACGCGCATCATCAAGCTTGCGGTCAATCGCCAGGGGGACAACGCGGAACGCGCGATCCTGGAGTTGACGGAGAAGATCGTGAAGGAGCCCGTGAAGGTAGAGGCCAAAGCTTCCGGCAAGAAGGCCGAAGACGCGGTGATCGTCACGGAAAAAAAGTCTCCGGCAAAGAAAGAGCCTGCGAAAAAATCTAAAAAGGCATAAGCATGGGCATCAAGGTCAACTCCCGTATTGCGCAGGTCCTTGGCTCAACAACGCTTGCGATCACGGCGAGGGCCAATGAACTCAAGTCCCAGGGCGTGGACGTGGTCAGTTTTGCCGCTGGTGAACCTGATCTTGATACGCCTGTTCATATCAAAGAAGCCGCGATCAATGCCATCAACAGCGGCTTTACAAAGTACACCCCTTCCAGCGGCACGGAAGAGCTTCGCGCGGCGATCTGCGACAAGCTCAGGCGGGATAATGGCATTGATTACAAGCCCGGGCAGATCGTTGTCGGTTGCGGTGCCAAGCATTCCATTTTCAATACCGTCATGGTGTTGTGCGACAGCGGGGACGAGGTCCTGATCCCCGCGCCGTACTGGGTCAGTTATCCGGAAATGGTCAAGATCGCGGGTGCCACGCCGAAATATCTCCAGACGACACCCGCGGCGGCTTTTAAGGTAACGCCCCGCCAGCTTGAGGCGGCGATCACCCCGCGCACAAAACTCCTTATCCTCAATTCGCCTTCAAACCCAACGGGTTCGGTTTATTCAAGGAAAGAACTGGAAGCGATTGCCCATATCTGCGTGAAGAACAAGGTCTATGTCATCTCCGATGATATTTATGAGAAGCTCCTTTATACTGAAGAGCCTTTCACGTCGATAGCATCGCTGGGCAAGGACATTTATGACCTGACGATCACGGTCAACGGCATGTCCAAGGCTTATGCCATGACGGGTTGGCGCATCGGTTACGCGGCGGGGCCTGCCGAGGTCATGGGTTTCATGAAGAACCTCCAGGACCATTCCACGTCCAATCCCACATCCATCAGCCAGAAAGCAGCGCTGGCCGCGCTGAAAGCCCCGGAGGATAGTGTGCGGGCCATGCGTGACGAATATAAAGTCAGGCGTGACCTGATGATGTCCCTGGTTGACGCCATTCCGGGCGTCAGTTATATTAAACCTGAAGGTGCTTTCTACCTCTTCTGTGATTTCTCGGCCTATGGCCCTTGCGCCACGGTCGCCAAGAAGATCCTGGATGAGGTCAATGTTGCGGTCATACCCGGTGACGGGTTCGGCGCGGAAGGGTATTTGCGACTCACGTTCTGCACGTCCCAGGAGCGCATCCGTGAAGGGATCCGCCGCATCAAGGAATGGATCGAACGATCCAGATGAGCCTTTTATGGCGATGCAACTGAGGGAACTTCTTATTGAGGCTGCTCGTCAGAATGCCTCTGACCTGCATCTCACCAATCATATGCCCCCGGTCTTGCGCATCGACGGGGAGCTTACCCCACTTAAAGACGATGTATTCACGGAAACTCGCCTCAAGGACATGATCTACGCCGTCCTTTCCGACACCCAGCAAATTCAGTTCGAGGAAGAAAAAGAACTGGATTTTTCCCTGGCGTTTGACGGGTTAGACCGTTTCCGCGTCAATGTGCACCAGCAGCGCGGTTCAGTGGAAGCCGCTTTCCGGCGCATCCCTTTATTTATACCGACCGTGGAAGATCTTCATTTGCCGGCAGCGATCCCCGCGCTGGCGCGCAAGAAGAACGGCCTTGTCCTCATCACGGGTCCTACCGGCATGGGGAAATCAACGACCCTGGCCGCGATGGTGCAGTTGATCAATTCCGAGCAGAAATGCCTCGTCATGGCGATCGAGGATCCTATTGAATTCCTTCACACGAACAATAAGGCGATCATCAAGCAGCGCGAAGTTTTCAAGGATACCCATTCTTTCGCCGAAGCGCTCAAGCGCTGTCTGCGCCAGGACCCTGATGTGATCGTTGTCGGCGAGATGCGCGACCTTGAGACCATATCGACGGTGTTGACAGCGGCGGAGACAGGGCATTTGGTCCTGGCGACGCTTCATACGCCGGACGCGCCGCAGACCATCGAGCGCATCATCGATGTTTTCCCGCCCTACCAGCAGCAGCAGGTGCGTCAGCAGCTTTCCTCGTGTTTGCAGGGGGTTGTTTCCCAGCGGCTGATGCCGCGCGCCAGCGGCCGCGGACGGGCGTTGGGCCTGGAGATCATGATCGCTACCCCCGCTATCCGCAATATGATCCGGGAAGAGGCGATCGAACAGATACCGACCGCCATGCAAACAGGCGCCCAGTTCGGGATGAAGACGATGGACAGGTCGCTCAAGGAACTTGTTGAAACAGGGCAGATCACGCTGGATATGGCGCTGGCCAATGCCAAGAATATTGAAGAGCTTCGCCAATTCCTGAAATTCCCGGTATAATTTTTTCAATTGAAAGGGAGACCTATGTCTTATCGTGTGACGCTTCTTCCAGGTGACGGGATCGGGCCCGAGGTTGCCCTGGCCATGACGAAATGCGTCGATGCCACGGGCGTTGCCGTGGAATGGGAGGAAGTTTGCGTGGGCGCTCCCGCGATCGCGAAGTTCGGGACGCCGCTGCCCCAGGCCGCCATCGATTCCATCAAGAAGAACAAGGTGGCGATCAAGGGCCCTATTGAGACGCCCATCGGCAAGGGTTTCCGTTCTGTCAACGTCCAGCTGCGCCAGGAACTCGATCTTTACGCTTGCGTGCGTCCGTCAAAATATATTCCCGGCACAAAGACCGTTAACCAGAATGTCAACTTGATCATTTTCCGGGAGAACACCGAAGACCTTTACGCGGGGATCGAGTTTGACCTGGGGTCGGACGAGGCGAAACACTTGATCAAGGAGATCAACACCCTTTCGCCCAAGAAGATCCGCGAAGATTCCGCCATTTCCATCAAGCCTATCTCTGTATTTGGATCCGAACGGATCATCCGTTACGCTTTTGAATACGCCCTGAAGAACGGCCATAAGAAAGTTTCCCTTGTCCACAAGGCGAATATCATGAAATATACGGATGGCCTTTTCCTGCGCGTCGGGCAGAAGATCGCCGCGGAGTTCGCGGGGAAAGTGGCGTTCGAGGATGTCATTGTGGACAACATGTGCATGCAATTGGTGCAGAAACCGGAACTTTACGACGTTTTGGTCCTGCCGAATCTTTACGGCGATATTGTGTCTGACCTTTGCGCCGGCCTTGTGGGCGGATTGGGGATAGCACCGGGGGCGAACATCGGCTCCGCGGCCGCTTTATTTGAGCCTGTGCACGGTTCGGCACCCAAGTACGCGGGCAAGAATAAGGTCAATCCGACGGCCACGATCCTTTCCGCGGTCATGATGTTGCGGCATCTGGGCGAGAACAAAGCCGCGGCGGCGCTCGAGAAAGCGGTTTATGATGTTATCAGGGAAGGCACGGATGTCACCTATGACCTCAAGGCTGACCGCAACGACCCCAGCGCTGTCGGGACACAGGAAATGGCGGCGGCGATCTGCCGGAAACTTAAAGCCTGAACGCAGTTTGCTTTGATGGCATGAGGCCCCGTTGGGATGACGGGGCTTCTTGTTTTAACCTTGATCCACCCCTGACGCATGGAACAAGAATTCCGTATCATCAAACGCGGCCTGATCGCTTATGATGAGGCCTTGCGGCTTCAGAAAGACCTTGTGCGCGCGGTGGATGGGGGCGAGGCGCATACGTTGTTACTTTGCGAACATCCCTGCACCCTGACGCTGGGCCGCGCGTTCCATGAGGAAAATCTCCTTCTCTCGCGCGCGCAATTCGCGTCAAAGGGGGTTGCTGTCATCGCGGCTGACCGTGGCGGGGATGTCACGCTGCATGCTCCGGGGCAATTGATCGCCTATCCGATCCTTGACCTTAAACGGATGGGGCGGGACCTGTCGTTGTACCTTCAGAAATTGGAAGAGACTTGCGTTGCTTTCCTTGCGGATTTTGATATAGTGGGCGAACGGGGAAAGGCTGGCTCCCGTCCCGGGCAATTCCGCGGGATATGGGTCGGGCCAGAAAAGATCGCGGCCATTGGCATTGGGGTGTCGCGGTGGGTCACGTACCATGGCGTTGGTTTGAATATTTCAACAGACCTGGACCTTTTCAGGATGATCCGTCCGTGCGGGCTTGACGCGGGGGTCACTTCTGTCGCGAAATTAACGCGGCATCCGCCTTCGATGGCAGGTGCTGCCGGCATTTTTGAAACGAAATTCATCAGGGTGTTCCATGATAAAGATCATTCTTCCCGAATTGGGTGAGGGCATTGACCATGCCCAGGTCGTGCGCTGGATCTTCCAGGAGGGCCAGCGGGTCACGCGTGACGATGATGTGGTCGAGTTGGTCACGGATAAGGCTGTTTTTAATGTTGCCTCTCCGGGCAGCGGGACGATCATCAGGATATGTTGCCGTGAAGGTGCGGAAGTTCCGGTGGGCGCGGTCTTGGCAGAGATGGAGTAACATGAAAAAACGCAAGATCCTCTTGATGTACATTTCCAAGGTTTCCGGGCACCGGCAGGCCACGGTGGCTTTATCCAAGTCATTGAAGAAGTTCCTGCCCGGCGCCGATGTCATGAGCATCAACGGCTTTGGTTACAATTATCCATTGCTGGAACACGTGGTGAACGCCGCTTACATGACGGTGATCAAGCACACGCCCAAAGTTTGGGATTATCTCTATGACAATCCCAAGGTTGTCAAACGTTCGGCGAATTTCAGGAACTTCCTGAACAAGTCCAGCCATAAGAAACTGGAGAAGCTTTTCAGGGAATTCCCGGCGGACACGGTCATTTGTTCGCAGGCGTTCCCCTGCAGCATGGTCGCGGATTATAAAGTCACGCGGGGCCTGGGGTTCCGGCTGGTGGGCACGCTGACGGATTACGCGCCGCATTCCTACTGGATCAACGATGGGGTGGACCATTATGTCGTCCCGTCGGAAGATACGCGCGACCGGTTCATCCGCAAGGGCGTCGCGCCGGAAAAGATCAAGGCATTTGGCATTCCGATCCGGTATAAGTTCGCCGAACGGCTCGATAAGATGGCGGTGCGCGAGGGTTTGGGGCTTGATCCGGCCATCCCGGTCGTGCTTGTCATGGGCGGCGGGCAGGGGCTTGGCCCGATGAAAGAAGCGGTAAAAAAACTTTTGGCCTTATCCCTGCCGTTGCAGCTGATCGTGGTGTCAGGGGCCAATGTCAAGCTTTCCAAATGGTTGCGTAAGACGTCGGGTTCATCATCCAAAAAGATCGTTCATTTTGATTATGCCAGCAACGTCGATGAGCTGATGGAGGCGGCGCACATTATCGTCACAAAGCCCGGCGGTATGACCACGGCCGAGTCCCTGGCGAAAGGTTTGCCCATGGTCATCATTGACCCGTTGCCCGGGCAGGAAGAACGCAATGCTGATTTTCTCCTTGAAAAAGGCGTCGCGGTGCGCGTGCATGACCTGGCGTGTCTTGCTGAAGAAGTCGAACTTTTGTTGAAGTCGCCCGACCGGATGGGGATCATGGCCCAGGCCGCCCGGGACAACAGTAAACCTTTTGCCGCGGATGACGTGGCGCGGCTGGTGGCGTCGTATGATCCAGTACTGGCTTTATAAGTCCGGACTTTTCATCATCCATCTTGTTCCGCGCGCCTGGGCTTACGGGTTCGCTGAATGCGTGGCCAGGCTCCATTTCTGGTTCTCGTCCAGGGACCGTGAGGCGGTCATCCGCAACCTTCGTCAGATCACGGGGCGCACGGATGATCTTACGCAAGAAGGCCTCAAGGTTTTTCTGAATTTCGGACGTTACCTGATAGATTTTTTCCTGATGTACAGGACGGTTGATCATGATTTTGTCAAAAAAGAAGTAACGCTGATCGGCCGCCAGCATGTTGACACTGTTGCCGCGCATGGTAAGGGTGGCATTATGCTCACGGCGCATATTGGTAACTGGGAAATGGGTGCCGCGGTGATGGATAAGCTTGGTTTTCCCGTGACCGTGATCGCGTTGCCGCATAAAAACCCCAAGGTCAATTTGCTGTTCAACCGCCAGCGTGAAGCGCACGGGGCCACCGTTGTCCCGACGAATACGGCGGTGCGCCGCTGCCTGGGGGCATTGCGACAGGGCAAATTTATCGCTGTCCTCGGGGATCGTGATTTTGGCTCTTTCGGAGAGCCGCTGGATTTTTTTGGAAGAAAAACGCTGATCCCCAAGGGGGCGGCATTCTTTTCCTGCCGCACGGGGGCACCGATCATCCCGTGTTTTTTGATGCCGCTGGGTAACGGGCGTTTCTCCATGTGTTTTGAAGATCCGATCTTTCCGCCTGCCGGCGGCGGGGATGCGGCTGTCCTGGATTTGATGAGGCGGTACGTGGTTGTTATCGAGAGGAAGATCAAGGAAGACCCGACACAATGGCTCATGTTCAGGGAGTTTGGCGTTGAGTTCGAAAATATGTATCCTCATCCCCGCGCATAACGAAGCGCGGACCATCGCGGCTGTCGTCAGGGGAGTCCGGGCCATGGGCCTTGACGTCTTTGTTGTTGACGACGGGTCGCGTGATGATTCCGGCCAGCGCGCCCGCGACGCGGGGGCCGCGGTGCTTGTGAATTTCAAGAACCAGGGCAAGGGGTTCTCCCTCCAGCGCGGATTCGACCATATCATGGCCCTTGATTACGAGGCCTTGATCACCATGGACTCCGACGGGCAGCACGCGGTGGAAGACCTCGCCGCGTTCATCCGGCTTTTTGATGACAAGAAGCCCGATATTATTTGCGGCAACCGCATGAAGGACCACCGGGACATGCCTTTTGTAAGGTACCTCACTAACCGGATCATGTCGGCGCTGATCTCTTTGGTGTGCCGTCAGAAAATATATGATACGCAGTGCGGCTATCGCCTGATACGTTGCGATGTCCTGCGCAACATTCAGCTTTCATCGTCGGCATTCGAGATCGAGTCAGAAGTCCTCATCAAGGCCAGCAAGAAACACTATCGCATCGCTTCTGTTCCGGTAAAAACGATCTACGGAGCGGAGGTCAGCAAGATCAACCCGTTCTTTGACACGGCGCGTTTCATTGTCTATATTGTGCGGGAAATGTTCGTCAAGTGATGGGGATGGATGCGTCCAATGGATGACAGATATTTTTATTACGCGCTCATCATCTCCCTGGCGATCCATGCCGTGTTCTTCACGCATTCTTTTATCACTCGTCATGGCCAGGATCTCTGGAAAAAGCCTTCCGCGGTGTTCTGCAGCATTGTCAAGCCTGAACCGATGCCGCGGGATCAGCCTCAGGCAGCGATGCCGCTGCCCAGTCAGATGGAAAAGTTTGTTGAATCCGTTAAACTTCCGGATAACGGGAAAGTCCCCCAGCCGCCACGGATGGACAGGTTTTCCGATGAGCCCGGCGCCATGGACAATGTCCAGATGTTCGAGCGGAAGCCTGAAAGGCTCAAAGGGGTGAAGGTCACCAAGGAGGTGTCGGTGCCGATGCTCAAATCGGACAAGATCAATACGCCTTCGTATGTGATGTATTACCAGATCGTGCGTGACCGTATTCGTGACCGGGCGTACAGTAATTACACCAGGCTCAGCATGGGAGAAGTATTTGTGACGTTCGTGATCAAGGCTGACGGATCCCTTTTAGGGCTTCAGGTCCTGGAGTCAAAAAGCGCGGCGAACGGATTTCTTCGTGATGTGGGACTCAAGAGCGTGCAGGAAGGCGCGCCGTTCCCCCCGTTCCCGAAAGACCTGAATTATCCCGAACTGACGTTCAATGTGTCCATTTCTTTCCAGTATAAAGAAGAATGATTTGCCCGGCAGAGCCGGGATGTGCTATCTTGAACTGCAAAAAAGGAAAAACCCATGAATGATGATAAGTTTGTCGATGAATCCTGGAAAGACACCGTGGCCCATGAGAGATCCGGGGGGCATGGGGATGGCTGCGGTTGTCATGACGCGGCGGCACATGAGGAAAGCTGCGGGTGCGGTGAGGGCGAGGACTCCGCGGAAGGCGGGGCCGACGCCGAGATCCCGGTGAACTTTCTTACTTATTTGACGTCCATGGGATACCAGGCCATGATATTCCTGGGAGAGATCCCTCATCCTATGACGGGCAAGAACGAGAAGAACATACGCCAGGCCAAGTTCATCATAGACACGCTGGTAATGCTCAAGGACAAGGCCAAAGGGAATCTTACGGAACAGGAGCAGTCCTTCATTGACGCTACGGTGTATGAGTTGCAGATGAAATTCGTTGAGGTCTCGGGAACAGAAAAGAAGATCATTTCATGATCGATCCTGTGCTTTTGTCCATTCTGGCCTGCCCGGCCTGCCAGGCGGATGTGGTTGAAAAGGATGGCCGGATCGTTTGCACAAATGCCGCGTGCGCGTTAACGTATCCGATCCGCGAGGGCATCCCCGTGATGCTGGTGGATGAGGCGCAGAAGCCCTGAGAAGCAAAGTCGATAATGGAGGCAGCATGAAAAAGATACTTGTTATCCATGGCCCCAATCTCAATCTCCTTGGCCAGCGCGAAACGTCTATTTACGGGGCGACCACTCTGGCGGATATCAATGCCAGCCTGGGGAAGATCGCGGAGGATAAGGGTATCCAGTTTCTGACCCTTCAGTCGAACCATGAAAAAAATATCGTGGATGCCATCGGCAAGGCGAAAGAGGATGGCTTTGGGGCCATTGTCATCAATCCTGCCGCGTATACCCACAGCAGCATTGCCATCCGGGACGCGCTTGCCGGTGTCCATGTGCCGGCGGTCGAGGTGCATTTGTCGAATATTTACAAGCGTGAAGAATTCCGCCACAATTCCATGATCGCCCCCGTCTGCCAGGGGCAGGTGAGCGGCTTTGGCCCCCAGAGTTATGAGCTGGGCCTTTTGGCCGCTATCCGGCTTTTGGGATCCTGATTCCCATGCCTTCCCAGGAGCGTATCCGCGCGCTGACGGCCACCTTTAAGGCATTAGGGGTGGATGCTGTTTTTGTCAGCGATCCCGTGGATATCCGTTACTTGCTCCAGTATCCGGCCCAGGATGCCTGGCTTCTTGTGACATTAGAGAATGTTTACTATATTACGGATGCCCGCTATATAGAGGATGTTCGCAAGAATATCCAGGGAGTAACCGCTGTCCAGTTCTCAAGATCCTGCTTTGAAGAGGTCTTTCATTGCTGTGAAAGGGAAAAGCTGCGTTCTATAGGCTTGAACGAGCGTCATTTGACAGTTTATGGCTACAAACGTCTTAAGTCGTTCTGCAAGAATAAGATAAAACTTGTTAGCGCGGACAGGGCGGTTGAGTTCTTGCGTATGGTCAAAGATAAAGAAGAGCTCAGGTTGATGCGAAAGTCATTGGCCCTTGATCTTGAAGCTTACGGGGTGATCCAACGCTGGGTCAGGCCGGGGGTGAGTGAAAGGGAGATATTCCATCATCTTGAAGCTTTCATCCGTGCGAAGGGCATTGCTTTTTCTTTTGATCCGATCATTGCTTCGGGCCCAAATTCATCGTATCCGCACGCGCGGGTAACAGATCGTCGCTTGCGTCATAACGAGCCTGTTCTCATAGACTTAGGGATGGATTGGAAAGGTTACAAGTCTGACTTGACACGCATGTTTTTTTTGGGTAAAATGCCGCCCTCATTCAGAAATAACCTGGCCATTGTCCGGGATGCCCAGCATGAAGCATTTAAAGTGATCCGGCCGGGGGTGAAGGCTAAAGAAGTAGATGCCGCCGCGCGGGATCATTTGAAAAAACATGGCCTGGCGGAAAAGTTCTCTCACTCGCTGGGGCATGGCGTAGGGCTTGAAGTGCATGAAGCGCCAAGGATCTCCTTCAGCAATGAGGTGGTCCTCGCGGAAAATATGGTTTTTACGGTGGAGCCGGGTGTTTATTTTCCCGGAGAATACGGGATCCGTTTGGAAGAAATGGTCCTTGTCACTAAAAAAGGATGTGAGGTCTTAAGTGTCAATCACGATCAATGAAGTTGAAAAAGGGATGGCCCTGAAAGTCGATGGCGAAATATGTACCATCGTGGATTTCAGCCATGTGAAGCCGGGCAAGGGGAGCGCGTTCGTCCGCATCAGGCTGCGTTACCTTAAGAGCGGTAATACGGTTGAACGGACCTACCGTTCCGCGGAGACACTCGAAGATATCCCGCTGGAAGAGCGCCGGTTGCAGTACCTGTATAACGCGGATGGCATGTACCATTTCATGGACCAGACCACGTTTGAAGAACAACGGGTTTCCAGGGACGAATTGGGTGAGAATGTGGTAAAATTCCTGATGGATAACATGGAGATCAGCGGTTTCGTCTATCAGGACAAGGTCCTCAAGGTAGCGATGCCGAATTTCATTGTTACCAGGATCGTCAGTACCGAGCCCGGGGTCAAGGGAGATTCAACGAAGTCCAACACCAAGCCTGCCACGATCGAGACGGGCGCAACTGTCCTCGTTCCGTTGTTCGTGAATGTCGATGAGGATATCAAGATCGACACGCGCAACGGGGAATACGTCGAAAGGGTGAAACGATGAATTTAAAAGAAGTCAAAGAGATGATCGACCTGATGAACGAGCACGGGCTGGCCGAACTTGAGCTTGAGCACGACGGGACGGTGATCAAACTGAAGAAGGCCGTGGAGCCTGCGCCTTCAGTGTACTCGATCCCCGCCATTCCCGTCGCGACCGCGAGGGCGGCGGAACCTGCCCCCGCGCAGCCGGCCGCGGCCAGTACGACCAAAGATGTCAAATCCCCGATGGTGGGCACGTTCTACCGCGCGCCTTCGCCGGAAGCGGCGCCGTTCGTTGAGATCGGCCAGACGGTCGAGGTAGGGCAGGTGGTCTGTATCGTTGAGGCCATGAAGCTCATGAACGAGATCAAGTCAGAGGTCCGCGGCAAAGTGGTGGAGATCTGCGTGGACAATACTGAACCGGTGGAATTCGGCCAGGTCCTGTTCCGCGTCGATCCGGCGAAGTGATTTAGAAACCAAGAGACTTCTTATGTTCTCCAAGATCCTTATCGCCAATCGTGGCGAGATCGCCCTGCGCATCATCCGTGCCTGCAAGGAAATGGGTATCTCGACCGTGGCCGTTTATTCCGAAGTTGACCGTGATTCGCTCCATGTGCGTTTTGCCGACGAGGCGGTATGCATCGGCAAGGCGACCAGCGCGGAGAGTTACCTCAATATCCCCGCGATCATTTCCGCGGCCGAGATCACGGATGTCGAAGCCATTCACCCTGGATACGGGTTCTTGTCGGAGAACGCCCACTTCGCGGAGATCTGCGATTCCTGCAAGATCCAGTTCATCGGGCCGACGCCGGAGACGATCCGCATGATGGGCGACAAGATCACGGCCAAGGAAACGGCCCGCAAGGCCGGCGTGCCTCAGACGCCTGGCGGCAAGGGCATTGTCAAGAGCCCTGAAGAGGCCCTGGCCATTGCCAAGCAGATCAAATATCCGGTCATCATCAAGGCCACGGCGGGCGGCGGCGGCAAGGGCATGCGCGTTTGCCACAATGACGTCACGCTGGTCAATTCCCTCAAGATGGCCCAGGCCGAGGCGGAAGCGAATTTCAAGAACCCGAATGTCTATATCGAGCGTTATGTGAACGATCCGCGCCACGTCGAATTCCAGATCCTGGCGGATTATCACGGCAATATCATCCATCTGGGCGAGCGCGACTGTTCGGTCCAGCGCCGGCACCAGAAGCTGATCGAGGAATCCCCCTCGCCGGCCTTGAGCGATAAATTGCGCCGGAAGATGGGCGAGGCGGCGGTCAAGTGCGCGAAGGCGGCCAATTACCGCGGGGTCGGTACGGTTGAATTCCTGCTCGACAAGAACGAAGAGTTCTTTTTCATGGAGATGAACACCCGCATCCAGGTCGAGCATCCGGTGACCGAGATGATCACGGGGATCGACCTTATCAAGGAACAGATCAAGGCCGCCTGCGGGGTGAAGCTCAAGATCAAGCAGGAGGACGTGAGGATACAGGGGCATGCCATCGAATGCCGTATTAACGCCGAAGACCCGGACAATAATTTTATCCCGTGCCCCGGGAAAGTGGAGCAGCTTAATATCCCCGGCGGCCCCGGCGTGCGCGTGGATACCCACATTTATACCGGCTACAAGATCAGCCCTTATTACGATTCGATGGTCGCCAAGCTGATCGTCCACGGGAAAGACCGCACGGAGGCGGTCCGTATCATGCGCCGCGCGCTGGATGAATTTTATATTTCGCCGATCAAGACCACGGTCCCGCTGCACATCCAGATCATGAACAATCCCAGCTTCATCCGCGGCGATATTTCCACGCATTTTCTTGAAAAGATGGCCAAAAGGGAAAGCTGACGCCGCCATGAGACCTGAAAACAAGATCGATCTGGGCATCATCCAGGTGCACAAGCGCGTGATCGCCGATATTTGCGTGGCCGCAGTCCTTGAGGTCGATGGTGTTGCCATGGCGCGCAACGTCCCTCTTGAAGATATTTGCGCCATCTTCGGCGGACGCAAGAATTCGGCGGTCGATGTCAGGCTTGACGCGGCCGGTCAGGTCAGTGTCGTTGTGAAGGTCCTTGTGCGTTACGGGCTCAACCTCGCGGATGTTTCCCGCCGGGTCCAGGATGTGGTGATGACCGCTGTCGAGAAGATGGCGGACATAAATCTGAAAGATGTGGATGTGAGCATCCAGGGCATTGAAAGGGGTTGACCCATGAATTTTTTTATCCGGCTGGCGATATTCTTTTATGTGTTTGTTATCACGCTGGTGGGGGTCACCGCGCTCCTCGTCCTGGCCCATGCCGTTGATTTCAACCAGTACCTGAGCCTTTTGAAATTCATCTACGTTGACGGGAAAGCGGGCATGCTGACCGCTGTTGTCATCGCGGCTATCATGCTGACAAGCCTTGTCCTGGCGCGCATCATTTTCGGGCGCCAGCAGCAGGAACGCCTGATCCATTTCGAGAACCCGCTCGGCCGGGTCACGATCTCGCTTGCCGCCATCGAAGACCTTATCCGCCGTGTCGTGGTCCACACGCCGCAGATCAAGGAGATCCGCCCGACGATCGCCTCAACAAAGAACGGCCTGGACGTGGACATGCGCCTTGTTCTTCGTTCGGACGTGAACATCCCTGAAATGACCGCGGAATTGCAGAGCATCATCAAGCGTAAGATCCAGGATGTCATTGGCGCTGACGAACAGGTCAATATCAGCGTCCATGTTGTCAAGATAGCCACCGATGCCCTCCGTAAGGGCCGGAGCAACGACGAGGATGACGCGCCGGGCCTGGGTTCTGTCCCGTTCCACGGTTACAGGGCTTGAGGACTGGAGCGCGCCTATGAAAAACAACATCCGTTCCATTATCGCTGATTCCATTGCCGTCAAGCAACAGGCGCTTGACGCCAACATTGACGCCATCGAGAAGGCGGCACGGGTGTCGATCGACTGCCTCAAGGGCGGCGGGACGCTTTTCTTTTTTGGTAACGGAGGATCCGCGGCTGACAGCCAGCATGTGGCCGCGGAGTTCATTGGCCGTTTTCAGAAGGAGCGCCGCGCGCTGGCCGCCATCGCGCTCACGACCGATACGTCCATCCTCACATCTTTGGCGAATGATTACAGTTATGATATTGTTTTTTCCCGTCAGCTGGAAGCTCTGGGGCACAAGGGCGATGTTGCTTTCGGGATATCGACGAGCGGCAGGTCAAAGAACGTCCTGAAAGCGTTTGAGGCCGCGAAGTCCCGTGGCATTACGACCGTGGCGTTCACGGGTGGTAATGGAGGACCCGCGGCCGCGGCCGCTGACATCAGTGTTGTAGTCGCCTCTTCCGTAACGGCGCGTATCCAGGAATCCCATATCACGATCTTTCATGCTATTTGCGAGGTCGTCGAGAATGCTTTCTTAAAATGAAAAGTTCGGACAAGATCGTCACACTCCCGGGCCTCATTAAGAAGCTGGCGTCGTTGCGCCGCCGGCGCTGCATTGCTTTTACCAATGGTTGTTTCGACATCCTTCATTACGGGCATGTGAGTTATCTGGAGAGGGCCAAAAAGCAGGACAGGATACTCGTTGTGGGGCTTAACAGCGATGTGTCCGTGCGCACGCTTGACAAGGGGCCCCAGAGGCCGATCGTGCCCCAGGACCAGCGGGCCGCGGTCCTCGCGGGGCTGGCCTGCGTTGATTTTGTTGTTATTTTTGATGATCCAACGCCGTCGGCGCTGATCAAGGCGGTCAAGCCCCAGGTCCTGATCAAGGGTGCTGACTGGAAAGGCAAGGTGGTCGCGGGCAGTGACACCGTGAAGGCGAACGGCGGCCGCGTGGAGTTCATCACGTATATCGACCATCTGTCCACGACCAGCATCATCGCAAAGATCCAGCGCCAATGCCTTCGCGCCTGAAACATCCCCAGATAGGCCGCGTGATCGATGCCAATTATAACCGTGCCAAGGAAGGGCTGCGGGTCTGTGAGGACATTTTTCGCTTCCTGCGGGATGATCCGAAGGTCACGGCGCGGTTCAAGAAGATCCGTCATGGCGTTACCGCGGCCGCGGCCGGGTTCGGGTTGAAAGATATGGCGGCCGCCAGGGATATCACCGGGGATGTCGGCCGGGCGACGATCGGGCGGGAGTCCCGCCGTGATGGCGTGGGTGACATTTACTATGCCAATGCCCAACGGGTCAAGGAGTCATTACGGGTGTTGGAGGAGTTCGCCAAGCTCAAGGACGCCCGCGTGGCGGCCGGGTTCAAAAAATTGCGGTATGCCGTCTATGATATTGAAAAAGAAACTCTGGGAAAGATCTAGCCTTTATCTGATCCTTGACGCCCAGGTCTGTGATCACGCGCGGTTGTGGGAAGTGCTCCAGGCCGGGGTCAACAACGGGGTTGACATTGTTCAACTTCGTGATAAATTGGGAACAGTTTTGAAGGCGCTCGCGTTCATCAGGCGCGCCCAGTGCTGTTTGAAAGGCCGTATACCATTCATCGTTAACGACCGCGCCGATATTGCCGCGGCCGCGGGGGCGTCGGGTGTGCACGTGGGGCAGGATGACCTTCCGGTCGCTTGCGCGCGCGCTATCGCGGGGCGGGAGGCGATCGTCGGCCAGTCCTGCCAGACCCTGGAGCATCTTGCCCGGGCCCGGCGTGAGGGGGCTGATTACGCGGGCTTCGGTTCGGTCTTCAGGACATTGACCAAACCCGGCCGTCCGGCGATGGATATGAAGCTATTGGCCTCAGCGGTCCGTCGCGCGAAGATCCCCGTTTTTTTTATCGGCGGGATCACGCGCAGCAATATCCACCTTGTGCGCGCGCATGGCGTCACGCGGGTGGCGGTTTGCCGGGAGATCCTTCTTGCGCGAGATCCTGCGCGCGTGGTGAAGGAACTCAAAAGAGCCCTGACATCGGGATAACAGGTTACTTACGCGAGAGTAATTCAGTGGTAGAATTCCAGCTTCCCAAGCTGGCTACGCGGGTTCGATCCCCGTCTCTCGCTCCAAGATTCTTCACATGGTCTTATTGACTAGGATCCTTTTTCGGGGATGTGCCGCCATGGGGGTTTTGTTCTTCCTGGCGGGTTGCGCGACGGTGCGCGCGCCGGCCGTGGCACCGGGAACCCCGTCCGCGGGCGCGTCGGCAAAGCCTGTCGTGAAAAAAGGCGTTCAGCACAAGGTCAATAAAGGTGAAACGCTCTGGCGTATCGCCAAAACGTATAAGGTCCCTGTTGAGAGCATCATTCAAGCCAATGGCATCCCCAGTGCGGCATCCATCGAAGAAAATCAGCTTATTTTTATTCCAGGCGCGGACAGTGTCCGGACTGTCGTCGTCCCCTCATTGACGGAGAACGCGTCGGATTACGCCTGGCCCGTCACGGGCAAGGTGGTGTCGTATTTTCAGGAGCGCCATGGCCTGACGGCGAACGAGGGCATTGATATCAGGGTGGGCGACGGGGATGACGTCAAGGCCGCGCGCGAAGGCAATGTGGTCCTGGCTGACCATCTGGCCGGGTATGGCGAGACGGTCATCCTCGATCACGGCGACGGATTTTTTACTGTTTACGCGCATAACACCCGCCTGATGGTCGGGCTTGGTGACCGCGTGTCCCGCGGCGGGAAGATCGCGCAGGTCGGTGATCTGGCATATTTGCATTTTGAAGTGCGCAGGGGCGGCAAGGCAACGAATCCGTTGCTTTATCTTCCCTAAATCAAGGCAAGACGTTTGACATGACCCATTTTTGCGGTAGAAAAGAGACCCTGGATTTGATCCGCAAGCGTGTCGGCGACCTTAAAGAGGGTTGCCGCCAGAACCTCGCCTTCATCGGCAGTTCTTATATCGGCAAGAGCGCCATCCTCCTTAAATTCCTCAATGACTTCGACGACAACGGGGTTGTGCCTTTGTACCTCGACCTTGAAGGCCGGGATATCCATTATTTTGTTTCCAGGGCAACGCGCAGCATCCTTTATCAGTACGCGAGGATCAAAGGGCTTCCGTTGCAGGAGTCTCTCCCCTTACTGGCCAGGACGGTGCACCCTTTTATCCCGTGCACGGCGGCGGCGGCGGTCGAGGCTTTGGCCCTTGTCGAGAAGGGGCGTTTCGCCGACGCGTACCAGGCGGTCCTTCGCTTGCCGGACACGCTGATCCGGGAGTCGGGGGTGGCGTGCGTTTTTATTCTCGATGAATTTCACAGGCTTGAGGATCTCGGCGTCCCCGAGCCTTTCAAGCTCCTGGCTGACAGCATTACGACCCAGAAGAAATGCCTTTTTATCATCACCAGCTCTTACGAAGGGCTTGCCAGGAAGATCCTTTCCGAGAAGCTGACGCTGTTGTTCGGGAATTTCGAGGTCGTGGATATCCAGCCGTTCGATCTCAAGGCCAGCCAGCATTTCATTGAACAGCGGATGGCTGATGTTCGCATGGGGCTGTCCCTGCGCAACTTCCTCGCTGACTTTACCGGCGGGCGGCCGCTCTACCTGGATATCCTCCTGCACGAGCTTATTAACCTGAGCGCGATCTACAAGCAGCAGGAAGTGTACGCGCCGCTGGTCGTCCAGGCTGTCGAGAATCTTGTTTTCAGCCGTTGGGGCGCGTTGAGCCGCCATTTTGAACTTGTCGTCGACCGCCTTTGTTCCGGCCGCGCGAACCGCCTTGTCATGGATATCCTTTTCGCCCTGGCGAATGGCACGCATAAAACAAAGGACATCATGGACGTCTTGGCCGCCAAGCAGGGAGCTGTCACGCTGAAGCTTGCTTACCTGATCGAACAGGATGTCGTTGAAAAGAACGGCACTTATTTCCACATCAAGGACAAGCTTTTCCGTTACTGGGTGAAGTATGTGTTCCAGCGCCGTGTCCGGGCGGTGGATATGGAGCCCGGGCGCCAGACCAGGGAGTTCAAGGATGAAGTTACCCGCGCGCTGAACGATTTTCATCTGACAGCCCGCAAAGACCTTTCGACCCGGGTTACGGAGCTTGTCCGCTGTTTTGAGAACGAGATCCTCAGCCTGCACGGCCATCTTTACAGGCTTCCGGTCTTCACGGATGTCAAGCCGCTCAAGATCAGCAACCGCTGCGGGAATTATTTTGACGTCCTGCAGGCTCAGACCGAGGAAGGGCCGTGGCTTCTTGTCCTTCGGAAAGATCCTCTTGCCGAGGGGGACATTAATGCCATCGCCGATGAAGCGCGCAAGCTGGGCGTCCGCCCGCGCCGTTGCGTCATCGTGTCGCTTGCCGCGCTGGATGACGGCGCGAAGCTCAGGGCGCTCCAGGAGCGCATGTGGATATGGAATGAGCCGGAGCTTAATTCCCTGATGAGCCTCTACGATAAGCCCTACATCGTTTCATGAAGATCATTGTTCTTTCTGACACGCATTCCAGCCCGCTGCCCGCGGCCCTTGTCAGGGAGATCGCCGGCGCGGATATGGTCGTGCATGCCGGTGATTTCGCGGATATCGGGTTTTACCGCCAGCTTGAGGCCATGAAGGATGTCCGCGCTGTTTATGGCAATATGGACGGGATGGCGCTGCGCGAGTGTCTTCCGAAGCAGACCGTTTTCGAATGTGAAGGGGTCCGCATCGGCCTTGTCCACGGCGAAGGCAGCCCGGTGGGCATGGTGGACCGGTTGGCCCGGCAGTTCAAGGATCAGGGCGTGAAGATCGTTGTTTTCGGCCATTCCCATGAGCCGTACAATGAAACGCTGGGCGGGATCATTTTTTTCAATCCGGGAAGCCCGACGGACAAGATCCGCGCGCCGTATCTTTCCTACGGGGTCCTGGAACTGAAGGACGGCAAGGTAAAAGCGAAGATCGTGAGGCTCGGGTAATGGATGTCCTTTGGGCGCCGTGGCGCAAACCATATGTCGAGAAGATGAGCCGGCCAAAGAAAAAAGGCTGCGTGTTCTGCCGAATCCTGAAGGAGAAGAAAGACAGGGAGCGCTACATTTTTCTGCGCACAGAACATTCATTCGGCGTTTTGAACATTTATCCATTCAACGGCGGGCATGCCCTGGTGCTTCCGCAGCGCCACGTGGACAGCCTTGAAAAGTTGAGCGCAGAGGAGCGGACGGACCTGATGGACGCCCTTATCAAGGTCAAGGCCATGTGCCGCAGGGCATTTAAACCCCAGGCGTTCAACGTGGGGATGAACATCGGCCATCTGGCCGGCGCCGGTATCCCTGAACATCTGCATATCCACGTTGTCCCGCGCTGGTCGGGGGACGTCAATTTCCTTCCGGCATTGTTCGGGACAAAAGTGATCCCGGTCTCGCTCGAAGATACTTATGAACGGATCGTCAATGAGAACAAGGGCCGAGATAGAAAAGAACGAAAATAAGTTGCTGGCCTCATACGCGACGCACGCGAGCGCGTCGTGGGGGAGGCAGTTCAACGAGGCCGAACACGCGAGCCGCACGTGTTTCCAGCGTGACCGTGACCGCGTTGTTCACAGCGAAGCGTTCCGCAAACTTGAGTACAAGACCCAGGTTTTTGTTGTTTTTGAGAATGATTATTACCGCACCCGCCTCACGCATACCCTTGAAGTGGCCCAGCTGGCGCGCAGCATCGGCCGCAACCTTTGTTTGAACGAGGATATTATCGAAGCCGTCGCGCTGGCGCATGACCTGGGGCATCCGCCTTTCGGCCACGCGGGCGAAGATGCCCTTGACCAGCGCCTGAAGAAGGCCGGGCTCGACGGATTCAACCACAACCGCCGGAGCTTTGACATCGTAACCCGTTTTGAGAAACGTTATCCGGACTTTGACGGCCTCAACCTCACGGTCGAGGTGCTCGTCGGCATCCTTAAGCACGAGACGCTCTATGACAAGGTCGCGGGGGCGAACGTGGCGGGTGGGAAGGAATTCGCGCGCAAGCTCAAGGTCAGGGCCTGCTCGCTCGAAGCCCAGGTGGTGGATAAGGCCGATTCCCTGGCTTATCTCAATCATGACATTGACGACGGCTTGACCTCCGGCTGTATCACGGCCGAGGACCTGCGGGAAAGCGGCCTTTGGCGGCAGGCTGTGGACGCGATCAAGCGTCCGGGCCTTGCGCCGACCGACCCGGTGTTCAAGTACCAGGTGGTGCGCGCGCTCATCGACATGCAGGTCCAGGACCTGCTTTCGGCCACGTCAGCGCGCCTGGACGGGTATGCCGGCAAGCCGCTGGAAGACCTTGCGAAGAAACATGGCAAGGGCAGTATTAATTTTTCCGACAAGATGGTCCGTGAACGCGCCCAATTGCAGAACATTTTGTTTGAGAAAGTTTACCATCACTGGCGCGTGGAGCGCATGACTTCCAAGGCGCGCCGCATTCTCAATGAGCTTTTTGATGTCTATCTGGACAATCCCAAACAGTTGCCGTATGATATATACGATAGATCGCGCCATTATTCCGAGAAGGAAAAACATATGGTTGTGTGCAATTATATCGCGGCAATGACCGACAGGGCGGCGTTGGATGAATATAAACGATTCTTCGAGCCTTACAAAAAAGTATAAACAGATCATTTCGGCGGTGCACATCGTGTATCGCCTGGTGAATTCAACACCGAACCTGAAAGAACTCTCGCTGAGGCTGACCCGGCTTCTGTGCCAGTTTGTCAAGGCGACCTCTGCCAATATTTATCTTCTTGCTCCCGATAGCCAGAAGCTCGCCATGATCGCGGTATTTAACAACGAGATCAATTACATCGTCACCAAGCCGCAGGAGCTCAGGCGCATCAGTGCCAGGGAAAAAAGCGTCACCGAGGGGGCGTCGATCTTCGACGAGCGGATGATGGGGATGCCCCTTGTCACCGACGAATGCATCGGGGCGATCATCATCAAGCGCAGGGATAATGAGCCGGCGTTCGACGACTATGACCGTGAAATGTTCACGATCTTCGCCGAGCAGTCCGTGACGGCGATCAAGAACCTGCAGTTCTCCGAGCAGCAGCAGAAGATACTCCTCGACGCGATGAAGCTTGTCCGGACGCTCCTTGAGAAACAGAATCCTCATTACCGCTTGCACAGCCCCGTGTATTTCAAGATCGTTAAGGCTGTTTCCCAGAGGCTGCGGATGGACGCGGAGAGCGCGAACAATCTTTACTACGCCAGCGTCCTGCATAACGTCGGCGCGATCGATATCCCGTACCAGATCCTGGCGAAAAAGAAGCAATTGTCGGCGCAGGAGTTCAAGGTGATCCGCAATCTTCCCCGCAAGAGCGCGGACCTGATCAAGCCTTTTGAGTTCTTGAAGCCTGTTCTTCCCGTTGTGCTTTATCTGCATGAGAAATACGACGGTACCGGATATCCGTCGGGACTCAAGAAGGACCAGATCCCGCTCGGCGCGCGCATCATGTCGGTCGTCGACGCGTTCGAGAGCATGGTGCAGGGGAGGCCTTACCGCAAACGCCTGACAGTGGACGCGGCTCTCAGGGAGGTCGGGCGCCACAGCGGCACCCAGTTCGATCCGCATGTCGTGGATGTGTTCCTCGTGTTGTCGAAAGAAAAAAAATTCAGAAACTTCTTGAGCACTGTTCGTAAATAAAACTATAATCATAGTACACTTTAAAAATACCGCTCAGGGTCCAAAAAAATGAATATTAATTATAAAGAAAGACAGATCGATTTTCTCTCGCAGGCTTCGGGAAAAGAAGGTGAGAATCTTCAGCCCCGTTACATGGCGGCGCAGATCAGCCTTTCTTTGGAAAATCTTGTAATTTTATCGATCGTGGCTATAATGATGGTCATCTTTTCTTTCGCGATGGGGATCGAGCGCGGGAAGAAGATCGCTTTGAGCGTGCCGGATCAGTCCGAGACGGCCAGCGTGAATGTTTCGGTCGTGAAGAACGACAGGGGCGCTGTTAAAGACGACGTGAAAGCTTCGCCGGCGGATAACCAGAAATTGAAAGCCCCCGCGCTTTCGTCCCAGACCATGGTCAAGGGAAAGCCCGCGGCTGATGAGGGGATTGTTCCGGCGGCCGGGACAGCGGTGGCGGGAAGCGGCGCTTATACCGTGCAGGTCGCGTCTTACAAGTTTGAGGGGCCAGCCCAGCGCGCGGCGGACCTGCTCAAGCAAAAAGGGTTCAAGGATGTGTATGTTCTTCCCAAGGGGAGTTATACCATTGTGTGTGTCGGGAATTTTCAAAGGAAAGAAGATTCTTCGGATACCAGAAGGCAGTTAAAAAGTCTTTATCGTGATTCTTTAGTCAGGAGATTGTGATATGTCACTTCATTCATCGCTTCGTATCGACAAGGCTGGCGCGGCGCAGAGGACGGTCCTCACGCGTATCGAGCGCATCAATGAGCTTATGAAAAAAGGCCAGTGGACTGACGCCAGTACCGTCACCAACCTTCCGAAGACCCAGCAGATCCGCGTCAAGGCCGGCAAGAAGAAAGCCAAAGAAGCAGCTGGTGCCGCCGCTAAAGTTGGCGCCGCAGCTCCCGCAGCGGCTTCTGCGGCTGCCAAACCGGCGGCCAAGCCGGCAGCCGGCGCCAAGAAATAGGCGAACGCGGCGTCTTGCGGGTCAGGGTCCGGTAAATTATGTCGAAACGTCTTTTGGTCGCAGTCTTTTTGGCCTGTTCCCATTTTATCCTGCCTTTGGCGGCGCATGCCGCGCCTGTTGTCCCCTCGCCACAGTTCCCTTTCACGGGCCGTGTCTCGGCCGATCATGTCAATATTCGTGCCGGGCAGAGCAACAATTTTGAGTCGCTTGGCGTCGCCCACAAGGGGGACGAGCTTGTTGTCGTCGGGAAGCAGTATTCCTGGTACAAGGTCCGGCTCCCGGAAGGCGCGTCGCTTTTTGTGAAGATGGACTATGTCAAACTGTTGGCCGTTGATGTGGCGCAGGTCACCGCTGATCGCGTGAATATCCGCGCGCGGGCCAATACCACAGCGGCGATCGTCGGGCAGCTGGTGCGCGGGGATCAATTCTTCATTAAAGAGAACAAGAATGACTGGTTGTGGATACGCCCGCTTGCGAAGGCCGGCGGGTGGGTCCGTGAAGATCTTCTGGAATTCAAAAGTTCCCAGGTCCCTGCCCGTTCATTTGCCGATCCGTCTGACGCGGCGGCAAGGGCCAATGCCGCCCAAGAAGGAACTGAACGCCAGCGCGCGGCGAAGTTTGCGGGGCTGACGGCGGTTGCTGACGGGCAGTATGAGGCGCAAGGCATCCTTGCCAGGGCCACGACGGCACTGGATGGTTTTGACGGGTATAAATTGACAGGCGCTCCCAAGGGCGAAGCGCATCCTGTTTTCCTTGCGGGTGACCCGGCGTTCCTGGATGGTTTCATCGGGGCCAGGGTCGTTGTTCGCGGTACAGCCAAAGACGAACCAGGGCGTGACGCCGTGACATTGTCCGTTACCCGGATCAAGCTTTCCCTTTGATGATAACCATTGCCCTGATCTTTGTTTGTGTGGTTGTGCCCGCCATAGTCCTGCATGAATACGCGCATGCGTGGTCCGCCGATAAATTGGGGGACGCCACGGCCCGCCGCATGGGGCGACTGACGCTCAATCCCCTTAAGCATATCGATCCTGTCGGGACGGTCCTTGTACCGCTCATGCTGTATCTTCCGTACGCTTTTGGCTGGACGAAAAGCCCGATCATTTTTGGGTTCGCGAAACCGGTCCCGTTCGACCCTCGCCAGCTGCATCATCCGCGGCGCGACATCATGCTCGTGCGCCTCGCGGGGCCGCTCATGAACGTGATGATCGCGTTCGTTTTCGCGAAAGCACTGGCGTTCGTCCGTAATCCCGGGGGGCAGGAGATATTTGCCACGGCTGTCCTGTTGAACCTCGGCCTGGCTGTGTTCAACATGATCCCCGTCCCGCCGCTCGACGGGTCGGGGATCCTTTATGCCATCCTTCCGCGGCAGATGCTCGCGCTCGTCAGCCGCCTGGATAATTTTGCCGGTGTGATCATTGTTTTTGTGATGTTGAACATGGGGTGGCTTAATTTTCTCGACCGGTTCATTTATAGCGCGGCGCGCTGGATGGGAGTATGACGATGGCAACAGTTCATGTGGCGTTAAAAGATGACCCTTATTCGATCGTCGTGGGCCATGATATCCTGGACAAATTTCCGGCGGCGGTGAAAAGGCTGGGAATCGGCACGGATGCCGTGGTCGTGACCAATCCGCTGGTCCGCAAGCTTTACGGCGCGAAGCTGGCGAAGGGGCTGTTGAAAGCCGGGTTCACGGTCAAGGTCCTTGAGGTCGCGGATTCGGAGCGCAGCAAGAGCATTGCCGTCGCGGTGGGACTTATCAAGCAGATCACGCGTTACGCCGCGGACAAGCGGCCTTTCATCGTCGCCCTTGGCGGCGGTGTGGTGGGTGACCTGGCGGGTTTTGTGGCCGCTGTTTACAAGCGCGGTATCCCTTTTGTGCAGGTGCCCACGACCCTTTTGGCGCAGATAGATTCCGCCATCGGCGGTAAAGTGGCGGTGGATCTCCCGGAGGGAAAGAACCTTGTTGGCGCGTTCTACCAGCCGAAACTTGTCTGGGCCGATGTCGCTTTGCTTTCTTCCCTGTCAGACCGTCAGTTGCGCAACGGGCTTGCCGAGGCGGTCAAGTACGGTGTCATCGCTGACGCGAAACTTTTTGATCTCCTGGAAGCGAACACCAGGCCGCTCCTGGGCCATGACCGGGCTGCCCTTACGCGCGTGGTCCTTGCCTGCGCGGCCATCAAGGCACGGGTGGTCGAGGAAGATGAAAAGGAGACCAAAGGCATCCGCACGATCCTGAATTTCGGGCATACCGCAGGCCATGCGATCGAGGCGGCCTGTGGGTTCAGCCGTTATCATCATGGTGAAGCCGTGGCCCTGGGCATGCGCGCGGCTTGCCGCATGTCGGTCGCCGCGCAACTATTACCGGCACGGGATGCCTTGCGCGTTGAAATGTTGCTGTCCGCGATCGGCCTTCCCCGGGAGGTCCGTGGCGCGACGCTGGGCAAGGTCATGGGTGCCATGAAATTCGACAAGAAGTTCGAAGGCGGGAAGATCCGTTTTGTACTGGCGCGGGGCATTGGGCGTGCTGTTATCGCCGGATCCGTCCCCGAGGGTTTTGTCGCCGGTATTCTCAAAGGGCTTATCAGGGCTTGATGCGCAGGACGCGTTTGCGGCCGTTGTCGATCACAGTAAGTTCGTCGAATGAGATCTGCATGATGATCCGGCCGTAAATGGTCTGGCCTTCCTCGTAAATATTGCCGTTGATCAGAACGGCTTTTTTCCCGCCTGTTTCCAGCACACCTTCGATCTGCACGCTTCCCAGAGGGTCATTCGGGTCCGCCGGTTCACGGGGTGTCGGTTCTTTTACAGGGACGGTTTGAGCGCCGGCCGGTACGGTTGGAACGGCCACGGCACCCGCCAGCGCCTGGGCCATGGCATGCGATGAAGGAGGGACAGGCCCAGGAACCGGAGGTGGAACGTTTTGCGCGGGCTGCGGCAGGGCCGCGGGTTTCTCATTTTTAACTGAAGCGGCGGGCCCTTTTGAGGTGAAGTGGGGCAAGGCCGCGAAAAGCATGGCGATGGCGGCGCATAGAACGGCCACCAGCAAGGGGATATTGGTCCTTTCCGGCATGTTGGCAGGATCGGGCGTTCGCGGCTGAGGTGGGAGCGGCGCCGCGGGTTTCGGTGCCCCGCCGGGATTGGATTGCTGGACTTTTTTCAAGGCGTCGTGGATGATGCTCATATCAGCCCAAAGCCTCTTTGGCCGCGCTTTTGATGATATCGTCGTCGATGGTCATGGTCTCATTCACGAATCCCGCCAAAAGCGCGTGCTCGCACAGGATGTTGATGAGGCGCGGGGTCCCTTTTGAGAATGTGAAGATATCGTTAACGGCCGCGTCGGTGAATTTCAGGACGGGCGGCGCTCCGGCGATGGCAAGCCGGTGGTTGATGTATTTTTTTATCTCGTCCCGCGCGAGCGGCTGGATATGGTAGCGCACGCTCACGCGCGAATTGAGTTGGCGCAGGGAGGGTTTCTTCAATTTATCAAGAAGTTCCGGTTGGCCGACGAGAATGATCTGCAGGAGCTTGTCCTTCTCGGTCTCGAGGTTGGAGAGCAGGCGGATCTGTTCAAGCTGGTGGATATTGAGGTTTTGCGCCTCGTCGATGATGACGGCCACGTTATGCCCTTTGGATGTTTCATCGATGAGGAACTGGTTCAGGGTGTTGATAAGCTCGAGCTTGTTGTTCGTCTTGGCCGGCAGGGGTATCCCCAGGTCCTTGGTGATGAGCTGCAGGAGCTGGATCTGCGAAAAGCTGGGGTTGAGGATGAAGGCGGTCTTTATCTTTTCGTCGATCTGGTTCAGGAGGATGCGGCAAAGGGTGGTCTTTCCAGTCCCGACCTCGCCTGTCATGGAGATGATGCCTTTGCGGTTCCTGATGCCGTAAAGGAGGTGCGCGTAAGCTTCCTTGTGCTGGTCGCTCTCAAAATAGAAGGCGGGGTCCGAGGTGATATTGAACGCGTTTTCTTTGAAGCCGTAGAACTGTTTGTACATGGGCAATATTATATAACAGGATGGCGGCGAAGGTTGAAAATCGTCTAAAAGTTGCTAGGGACGATTTTCTTCTATGATATAATATTTTCGTTATAAAGAGAAAATTTATGCCTACAGCCACCAGAAGCATTAACAGCAGGCAATTTATCCGGGTGCCGTTCAAGCGGCCGCTCAGGTTCCATACGGCTGCCAGTGAAAGTTTTTGCGATCAGATGGCCCAGGACCTGAGCCAGGGCGGTGTGAGGTTCATGGCTTCCGAATTCCTTCCCATTAACAGCCAGGTCACCGTCAGGATACAGCTTGAGGACCGCACGAAGGTCCTGGATGTTGAGGGCCGCGTGGTCTGGGTGCGGTATAATCCCATGGCCGAGAATTATCAGATCGGGCTGGAGTTCATCAACGAAGCTGATTTCCAGCGCGGGACCATAGGCAAGTTTGTCAGGTCGACCTGAGGCAAGGAGGAAATGTGAGCGGGAATCCTTCGCAAGAACAACGTCGTCATCCGCGTGTTGACAACAATATCCCGTTGAAGATCTGCGGGCCGAAGGCCGACCTTGTCACCGAGAGCCGGAATATCAGCTGCTCGGGTGTTTATTGCCGGGTCAACGAGTTCCTTGAGCCCATGATGAAGCTGCAGATCATCCTGCTGCTTCCCATGAAGAAAGCGGGGCGGGGCGCGACGAAAAAGATCACCTGCGGCGGCGTGGTGGTGCGCACGGAGAACATCCCCGGTGAAAACGCGTTCAACACCGCCATATTTTTTAATGACATCCATCCCCGGGACAGCGGCATCCTCACTGATTTTGTCGACAGCATCCTTGCCGGCAGAGAAACGCGGGGCCGTCAGAACTGAACGGGATGGTCCACTTCAAAGTTATCCGAGGATAATATGGAAAATTCATTCAATATTTCCGTCAGTTCAGCGCAGGTTTTTCTGGCGCTCCTGTTCCAGATGTGGCTGATCGTTTTTCCCGTCATCATCATCGTCAAGCTCAACCGCCTCACGCGCCTTTTGCAGGAGCGTTTCGGGGCGGATGAAGAGGAACCCCATGTCTAAGCGTTACACCTCCGGCAGGCCCGTCAAGGTCCTGTATGAGGACGAACAGTTCATGGCGTTCTACAAACCGGCTGGCCTGTTGAGCGTGGCCGCCGCGTCCCGTCAGGAGAAAGAGCAGTGCCTTGAAGATGAGGTCAATGAATTCTACCGGGAAGAGGTCAACGGCGTCCCGGGCGCGAAACTGCATCCGTGTCACCGGCTTGACCGGGAAACTTCAGGCGCGATCTTTTTTGCCAAAGGCAAGGCCAGCCAGCAGGCTTTGATGGGATTGTTCCATAAACGCCTGGTCCACAAGAAATATATCGTGTTCGTGCACGGCAGGGTCACGCGCCCGGCCGGGACGATCAGCATTCCCGTCAAGGACGCGTTCGCGGACAAATTCTCTCCTGACGCGGGGGCCAAGGATGCTTTCACGAAATACAAGGTTCTCGAGTTCCGCAAGCAGTTCACCATCGTCGAGGCCGAGCCGATCACGGGCCGGACCAACCAGCTGCGCCTTCATTTCAAGGGGATAGGTAACCCGATCGTCGGTGAGAACAAGTATATTTTTCGCAAGGACTATGACCTCAAGTTCAAGCGCACGGCCCTGCACGCGGCGGAAATATCCTTCAAGCATCCTTTCACGGGCAAGGCTGTCAAGGTGGAAGCGAAGCTGTCGGCGGACATGATGAATTTTCTGGAGCGTTACCCGAAATAATATTTTCCGGACCTGGAAAGGAAACAGCCATGAGCGCACCCACGATCAAAGAGATGACCGAACTTTGCCACGCCATCGCCAAGTCCAAGGGTTTCTGGGACAAGCCCCGCAACACGGGCGAGGCCCTGATGCTCGTCGTCACCGAGCTTGCCGAGGCCATGGAAGCCCACCGCAAACAGGATGACGCGAATTTCAAGGAAGAGCTGGCAGACACGTTCATCCGCCTCTTTGACCTTTGCGGGGGGATGGGGATCGACATCGAGGCCGAGATCCTCAAGAAGTGCGACAAGAACAAGCTTCGCCCCTACAAGCACGGGAAGATCTGCTGAGGCTCTCTCCGTCCCGGGCCCGGCGATGTGGTCGTTATGCCGTCATTCCAGTTGCAGTCTTCGTTCAAACTTATCCCAGACCAGAAAAAAGCGGCCGATATCCTGACGGCCGGGATCGCGGCGGGTGAGAACGCGCAGGTCCTGCTCGGGGTCACGGGCAGCGGCAAGACGTTCACGCTGGCCAATGTGATCGCCCGCAGTCACCGGCCCACCCTTGTCATCTCCCATAACAAGACCCTCGCGGCCCAGCTTTACGGGGAGTTCAAGGAATTCTTCCCTTCGAATGCCGTCGAGTATTTTGTGAGCTATTACGATTATTACCAGCCTGAAGCGTATATTCCCTCGACTGATGTTTATATCGAGAAAGACGCTTCGATCAATGACCGGCTTGACCGCCTGCGCCTGGCGGCGACGACATCGCTCATGTCGCGCCGCGATGTCATCATTGTCGCGAGCGTTTCGTGCATCTACAACCTTGGTTCTCCCGAAGATTACCAGAACAGCCTGGTGTGTTTCAAGCGGGGGGACAAGGTGGACCGCGATGATCTCTTGCGGCGGCTGCTGGATATCCAGTATGAACGCAATGACCATGACCTTGCGCGCGGCAGGATCCGCGTGCGGGGCGATATCGTCGAGGTCTTTCCGGCTTACCGCCAGGATGTCCTGCGCATTGAATTCTTCGACGATGAGATCGAGCGCATCCGCCAGGTGGACGCGCTGACCGGCGAGGTCCAGCAGGAACTGGACCAGGCCGCTGTTTTTCCCGCTAAACATTTCGTTGTCGCCCAGCCCAAGATGGAAAAGGCCCTGGCCGAGATCGAACGTGAAATGACCGCGCGCGTCGCGGAACTGACGGCGCAGGGGAAGCTCCTTGAGGCCCAGCGCCTGGGGTCGCGGACAAAATATGACATGGAAATGATGCGCGAGATGGGTTATTGCAATGGCATTGAGAATTATTCCCGCGTCCTTGCCGATCGTCCTCCCGGGGCGAGGCCATCGTGCCTCATTGATTATTTCCCCAAAGACCTTCTTGTCGTTATCGATGAATCGCATGTGACGTGCCCGCAGATCCGCGGGATGTACGAGGGCGATCGCGCCCGCAAGGAAATGCTGGTAGCGCATGGTTTTCGCCTGCCCTCATGCCTCGACAACAGGCCGTTGCGTTTTGAGGAGTTCCAGGCCGTAACAGGGCAGACCATTTATGTTTCGGCGACCCCGGCGCCTTTTGAGATCAAGGCCGCAGGCGGGAGGGTTGTTGAGCAGGTCATCCGCCCCACGGGCATTCCGGACCCCCATATTGAGGTGCGCCCGACCACAGGCCAGGTCGAGGATGTGGTGCGCGAGGTCAAGGCGCGGGTCGCGAAAAAAGAACGGACGCTCATCACCACCCTGACGAAGCGGATGTCGGAAGACCTTTCCGCCTATCTTCAGGAGCAGGGGTTGAGCGTCAAATACCTGCATTCGGACATCGAGACCATTGAACGGACGAAGATCCTGCAGGACCTGCGCCTTAAGAAATATGATTGCATCGTCGGCGTCAACCTTCTGCGCGAAGGGCTTGACCTGCCGGAGGTGTCGCTCGTCGCGATCTTCGACGCGGACAAGCAGGGTTTCCTGCGCTCGCAGACGTCGCTCATTCAGACCGCGGGCCGCGCGGCGCGCAATGTCAGCGGCATTGTCATCATGTACGCGGACACGGTCTCGGATGCCATGCGCGCGACCATCGGCGAGTGTGACCGCCGCCGCAAGATCCAGGTCGCGTATAACCAGCAGCATAACATCACGCCCCGCACCATTGACAAGGCCATCAAGACCGGCATTGAGGCGTGGGCCGAGGCCGAGGAGTTTGTCCGGGAAGTGACAGGCCAGGCAAAGGAAGAATATGACCAGGGCCAGGAAGTGGCGGAGCTGGAACGCCGGATGGACCTTGCCGCGCGCAACCTGGAATTTGAGAAAGCCGCGAAATTGCGTGACCTGATCATGGACCTAAAAGGCAAGGGAGCCCATTGAATATGAGAGCAGGGTATTTAATATTTTTGTGTGGTCTTGTGGCTTTTGGCTGCGGGTGCACTCTTCTTGAGGCCGGCGGAGAGGCTGTCGGGGTTGTCGGCAAGGCGGGTTGGACCGCCGCGAAAGCCGTCGGCGGCGTGGTTTACACGGGGACGTCCATGGCCGGGCAGACCGCGAATCAGACCAATAAAAATTTATCGCGGGAGTCGCCCCGTCATAAGACTTCAAGGGTGACGTTGTCGGGGGGGCGCCTTGTGGTCCCGCTGGAACGCGAGGGAACGAGTTTTTATGTGCGTGTCACGTTCAACGGCAAGGTCCCGGCGCGATTGCTCCTTGATACAGGGGCGAGCGCCATGCAGGTGTCGCGGGCCATGTCAAAGAAACTGAAGTTGAAGACCTCGGGCGCTCAGGTGGTGCCGGTGATGCTCGCCGGGGGTGGTTATGTGCGCGGACGCGCGGTCGATATCAGCGAAGTTGCTGTCGGAGAAGCAAAGGTCCATAATGTCAAGGCCATTGTCCTTGACCAGGACAACCTCAAGCTCGCTGACGGCTTGTTGGGGATGACGTTCCTGGAGAATTTTATTTTTTCCATGGACACAAAAAAAGGGGAGCTTATTCTTGAAAAACGCAAGTAAACCGCACAAAGCTGTCGGTCTTCTATCGGGCGGCCTCGACAGCACTATCGCAACGAAATTTCTGCTGGACCAGGGTATCGAGGTCCACGCGATGAATATTTCCATGCCCTGGGGGTGTGGCCGTCCGTCTCGTGTTACGGCGCTGGCGGAAAAGTTCGGCATCCCCTTCAAGAGTATCCCGCTGGGGGATGATTACCTGCCGGTCCTCACAAAGCCCAAATACGGCTTTGGTTCGGCGCACAATCCTTGTGTCGATTGTCACATCTATATGATCAGGAAAGCCGCGGCGTACATGAAGGAGATCGGCGCGTCGTTTGTTTTTACCGGAGAGGTTCTCGGCCAGAGGCCCATGTCCCAGCGGCGGGAATGCCTGGGCTGGGTCGAACAGGATGCGGGCATACCGGGGCAGTTGTTGCGGCCCATGTCGGCGAAGCTGTTGCCGCCGACCATCGCGGAACAGGAAGGCATTGTGGATCGTAACAAACTATTGGATATTTCCGGCCGCTCCCGCAAGCGGCAGTTCGCCCTCGCGAAAGAATTGGGACTGGGCGGGTTCTCCTCACCGGGGGGCGGGTGCCTGCTGACCGAGAAGCTTTTCGGGGCCAGGATCGAGGATGTGCTCAAACGCGGCTGTGACAATATTGCCGCGACCGCGGTGCTGGGGTTGGGACGGTACTTCCGCATTGATGACGCAGCTTTTGTTATCCTCGGCAGGGATGATGCCGAGAATGAAAAACTTATCCGCTACGCCGTGCCCGGAGATGTCATCCTTCGTCCGACGGTATTTCCCGGCCCCGCGGCCCTGTTGCGCGGCGGGAAGATCGATGAGGCGCGTCTGGCGTTCGTGGCCGGCCTGGCACAGTTCCATTCCAAATCCCGCGGCCTGGCGCCTTTGCCGTTGCAATGCTGGCCGAAGCAGGAGCCTGAGAAGATCAGCCAGGTCATCGCGGCCGTGCTCACGCAGGCCGACGTCGACAAATTGCAGTTATAATGGATATTGCCGGCCTTCAGGAATTCTACCGCGGGTTTGATATCACCGCACCCTTGGGCAATAACAGGTTCGCGTTTGAGCACAGGAAGCACCGGACGGTTTATGTCCCGCCCCTGATCAAAGGTGGCCTTGATGCTGTCGCGTGCGGCCCTGAGGTTGTCTTCAGCGATCTTGTCGACGGGGTTGAGGTGAATGCCAGGGGGCTGAAGCATTTTGTCCATATCGAGCGACCGGGGCATGATATTTTTGTCATGGATAATCATAACCATGCCTTTTCATGCTGGGCGGCCGGGATCCACGCGGGGGCGATCCGTCCTGGCGCCAGGCTTGTCCATGTGGACCAGCACAAGGATACGCGCCCACCACCTTCCGGGTTTACGGGTCATGGTGTTCAGGATGCCTGCCGTTATGCCAATGATGTGCTTGATGTCGGCAATTTTATCCTCCCGGCCGTTGGGGCGGGCTGGTTCCAGGATGTGGTCCAGGTCGGTTCTGCCGAAGCGCTTATGGCTGATCCTCCCGCGCCCTTTGTCCTTGATATCGACCTGGATATTTTCGCCCCGGTCATGGATTACATTCCCCGCGACTTGAAGCTGTCCCGCCTGCGCGCCTGGATCGCCACGGCGCCGTTCATCACCATCGCCACAAGCCCGTTCTTTATGGATCAAAATCAGGCCATCGAGTCCCTGCGCGCGCTTTTAACGTAAATTCTGCAACCTGATATTGACATGCACATGCATGTGGTATATATTGAAGCCTCAGGAGGTTTTATTATGCGCACCACGATCGATATGCCTGTTCATATCCGCCAGCGTTTGTCCCGGGAGGCATCAAGCCGTAATTTGAAAGGGTTTTCCGCCATCATTGTCGAGGCACTGGAGAATTATTTTGCTTCGAATGCCGTTGATCGCAAAAACGCCGTTGCGCGGCTCAAGGGTTCCATGTCTTTGACGGAACATGCCAAGGCGCTCAAGGATGTCCAGGAGGGGCGCGCCCTATGGAGAACGTGACAGTCCTTGACACGTGCGTCCTCTTCGATTTTCTGTCCGGACACAACAAACCGGTAACGGCGCGGGTGGAGCGGTTGCTCCTGGAGGCCCGGGGCGCGGTATCGGTCATTACAGTTTTTGAATTGTTGCGGGGCGTTACGGCCGACAAACATCTTGCCCAACGCCGGGAGCTTATTGCTTTGTGCACGGTGCTCGATGTAACTTTGCCGATATCCCAGCGTGCCGCGGATATTTATACGGATCTCAAGAAAAAAGGATCCTTGATCCATACGGAAGACATCCTTATCGCGGCAACGTCCCTTCATTGGCGTTATCCCTTGATGACATCAAACATCAAAGATTTCTCCCGCATTCCGGGTGTCAAGTTTGACGAGTAACGCTTGCCCCGGACCACATGGAACAGGTTTTCTTATGATCCTCGCCATCGACATCGGCAATTCAACCATCGGGTTCGGCTTTATTGAGAACAGCCAGGTCACGCGTGTGTTCAAGGTCGAGAACCAGCCAAAGAGCGAATTGGTCCGGGTGAAGCTTGAGAATTTCCTGGGTCATGCGGCGGCCCAGCACACGGTCACGCGGATCATCATCTGCAGTGTGGTACCTGACGCGACCCGGCGTTTGAAGAAACTCCTTCAGAAGCATTTTGACGCGCCCATCCAGATCGTTGGCCCCCATATCAAGGTTCCTATCCGCAACAAATACCGCAGTCCGCGCCAGGTCGGGAAAGACCGCCTTGTCTGCGCGTTCGCGGCCCGGGAGCTTTACGGTGCGCCATCGGTTGTCATTGACCTTGGCACGGCCATTACCTTTGATGGCATTTCATTAAAAGGGGATTATCTGGGCGGGGCGATCATCCCCGGCATCCGGTTGTCTACGGAGGCCTTATTTGAGAAGACAGCTCTTTTGCCCATGGTCCGTATCGAAGAACCTGATAAGGTGATCGGGCGGTCCACCCAGGAGAGCATCCAGAGCGGGATATTCCATGGCTACGGGGCCTTGTGCGATGGCATGGTCGATCGCCTGGGCGAGGAGATGGGCCACAGGCTTAAGGTGGTCATGACAGGCGGGCATGCCGAGATCATGCGGAAGTTCATGAAACACCAGGGGGTCGTGGTTGATCAGGAGCTGATATTCAAAGGAATCGCGTTGCTTGCGGACTTGTAAAACGATCAGTTTCTAAAAACAGCATTTTTGCTGTTTTTTTGTTGTTGACATGTAGCACTCATATGGCTATAGTGCCAAATACGGCTGTAATAAAAATTTTTCTTGACAAAACATGCTGTATTTGATTAAATTGGCACTCACGAAAATTAGTTGCTAACCGCAACAATGAAATAACACGTGTCGTAAAAATCAAAAAGGAGGAGTAAAGATGAAGTTGCAACCATTAGCGGACCGCGTCATTATTGAGCCTTTGGAGGCTCTCGAAAAGTCGGCTGGCGGGATCTATATCCCGGAGACGGCCAAGGAAAAGCCCCAGGAGGGCAAGGTGCTGGCGGTAGGTAAGGGCAAGGCCCTGGATAACGGGCAGGTTCAGGCTCTTGAGGTCAAGGTGGGCGATACTGTCCTTTATGGGAAGTACAGCGGCACCGAGTACAAGACCAAGGAAGGCAATTCGGTTTTCATCGTCCGTGAAGACGAGATCCTCGCGATCGTAAAGTAATTTCAGGTTACTACATAAATAAAATCAGGAGGTAGGAACATGGGTGCGAAGATATTACAGTTTGACGACGAAGGGCGTCGTTCTATCCTGCGCGGCGTTGAGCAGATCTCCAGGGCCGTGAAGATCACATTGGGTCCCAAGGGCCGCAATGTCATTCTGGACAAGAAGTTCGGTTCACCGACGGTCACCAAGGACGGCGTTTCCGTGGCCAAGGAGATCGAGCTCGAAGATCCTTTCGAGAACATGGGTGCCGCGATGGTCAAGGAAGTCGCTGAAAAGACCTCCGACAATGCCGGTGACGGCACGACCACGGCGACCGTTCTCGCGGAAGCCATTTATCGTGAAGGTTTGAAGAACGTGACCGCCGGCGCGAACCCGATGGCCCTCAAGCGCGGGATCGACAAGGCTGTTGTCGCGGTCATTGAAAAAGTCTCGAAGCTCTCGAAGAAGGTCGACATGAAGAACCTGATCGAAGTTGAGCAGGTCGCGACCATTGCGGCCAACTCGGACATTGTTATCGGCAAGAAGATCGCCGAAGCGTTCGAGAAGGTCGGCAAGGACGGCGTTATCACGGTTGAAGAGTCCAAGACCATCAACACCGAGCTCAAGCTCGTTGAGGGCATGCAGTTCGACCAGGGCTATCTGTCACCGTATTTCTCGACAGATATGGAGAAGATGGAATGCGAACTTGATAATCCGTTCATCCTCATTTATGAGAAGAAGGTCGGCAATATCAAGGAAGTCCTCCCGGTCCTGGAGAAAGTCGCCAAGTCAGGCGCACCCCTTCTGATCATTGCGGAAGATGTTGAGGGCGAAGCACTTGCGACGCTCGTTGTGAATAACTTGCGCAAAACATTGTCCTGCGCGGCTGTCAAGGCGCCTGGGTATGGTGATCGCCGCAAGGCCATGCTCGAGGATATCGCGGTCCTCACCGGTGGCCGCGCGATCTCCGAGGACCTTGGTCTTAAACTGGAGAATATCCAGCTGTCCGACCTTGGCCGTGCCAAGAAGGTCAAGATCGATAAAGACAACACCACGATCGTTGAGGGTGCGGGCAAGACGGTTGACATCAAGGGCCGTATCGCCCAGATCAAGAACCAGATCGACAAGACGGACTCTTCCTATGACAAGGAAAAGCTCCAGGAGCGTCTGGCGAAGCTTTCCGGTGGCGTTGCGATCATCAATGTCGGCGCCGCGACGGAAACGGAAATGAAAGAAAAGAAGGCCCGTGTCGAGGACGCGCTCCACGCGACCCGCGCGGCCATTGAAGAGGGCATTGTCCCTGGTGGTGGTGTGGCGTTGCTCCGTTGCCTGGAGGATGTGTTGGCCCTCAACCTGAAGGACGACGAGAAAACGGGCGCGGAGATCATCCTGCGTTCGCTCGAAGCGCCTGTCAGGCAGCTGTGTTTCAATGCCGGGCTGGAAGGTTCGGTCATTGTTGATCGCCTGAAGAAGGAAAAGAAGAACATCGGGTATGACATCAACAAGGATGAGTACGTTGATATGCTCGAATCCGGTGTTATTGACCCTGCCAAAGTCACGCGCATGGCCCTGCAGAACGCGGCATCCATCGCGGGCCTGTTGCTGACCACGGAATGCCTTGTTACGGACGCTCCTGAAAAGGACAAGGGTCCGGCAATGCCTCCGATGGGTGGCGGCATGGGCGGTGGCATGGGCGGGATGATGTAAAAGTTTTTGCCACCGGCAAAAACTTTTACTTCGAACATCACCTGGCCTCGTTAACGAGGCCGGGATGTCCGAAGTCAAGTTCAGATCGTTGCTGTTCTGAATACAAAAAGCCCCGGGTAACCCCCGGGGCTTTTTTCTATTTGACTTTTTGGTATATTATTATAAAATATATGGTCAAACTCGGTAGAAAACTGTAAATTTTGTCATTTTATTCATAAGTAATTCAAATTACGGAGGTTAGGTTTCATGGCTGACTGGATAGGTATCAATCGTAGAGCCCGCCGTTGCTATGGTTTTGATGAAGTTGCCCTTGTTCCCGGAGATAAAACCGTAAATCCTAATGAAGTGGATACCAGCTGGTCCATCGGGAAAATGAAGTTTGATATACCGATCCTGGCCGCGTCCATGGACGGTGTGGTCAATGTCAAGTTTGCCGTCGAGATGGGGAAGTTGGGCGGCATCGCGGTCCTTAATCTTGACGGGATCCAGACCCGTTATGAGAATCCCGATGAGATCCTTGATCAGATCGCTTCAGCCACGCCCGACGAAGCTACTAAACTCATCCAGAGCTTGTATACCAAGCCTGTCAAAGAAGCGCTTATAGCCAAACGTGTCGAAGAGATCAAGAAGCATAAAGTTCCTGCCATCGTGAGTTGTATCCCTCTGAATGCCAAGAAGTTCGGAGATATTGCCATTGATGCCGGCTGTGACATGTTTGTTATCCAGTCAACAGTCGCGACGGTCCGCCATGTGGCTACCGAGTATAAAGCTTTTGACATTGAGAAATTCTGCCGTGAGGCCAAGATCCCCGTGATCCTCGGCAACACCGTCAGTTACGATGTGTCGCTGGAATTGATGGAAGCCGGCGTGGCCGCGATCCTGGTCGGCATCGGGCCGGGTGCCGCGTGCACCAGCCGAGGTGTCCTGGGCATCGGCGTGCCGCAGATCACGGCGACCGTTGATTGCGCGGCGGCACGTGATTATCATTTCAAGCGCAAGGGCAAATATGTCCCGATCATCACTGACGGCGGCATGCGCATCGGCGGCGAGATTTGCAAGGCGATCGCCGCGGGTGGTGACGCGTGCATGGTCGGTTCCGCGTTCGCGAAAGCGTTTGAAGCGCCCGGCCGCGGGTATCACTGGGGCATGGCCACGTCTAACGCCAACCTTCCGCGCGGCACACGCGTCAAGGTGGGGCAGGCCGGCACGCTCAAGGAGATCCTCCTGGGCCCGGCGAAGGTGGATGACGGTTCACAGAATCTTGTCGGCGCTCTCAAGACGTCCATGGGGTCTTTGGGCGCTTCCAATATCAAGGAAATGCATGATGTCGAGATCATCATCGCGCATTCGTTCCAGAGCGAAGGCAAGGTTTTCCAGATGAGCCAGAAAATCGGGATGGGTAAGTAACCTTTAATGGTGGAAAGTGGAATCTAAATGCCAAAATCTTCTGTAATCTCCGTCAAGAAACCGGTCAAGGCAGTGGTGAAGCAACCCGTCAATGCCCCGGCCAAGGTCGAAGCGCCGAAGCCTCTGAAGAAGATCGTCCGGAATTTCGGGAAACCCGCGTTCCAAAAGAACGGGTTCAGGCACGGGCATTTCATGGAGCGCAAACAGGTCACTTTGCTGGCAGGTTCCTCCAAGACAGTGCACATCAAGGTCAAACAGCTCAAGACCAAGGATGTCATTCTGGTATTGGATTTTGGTTCCCAGTACACCCAGCTCATCGCGCGGCGTATCCGCGAAAGCAAGGTTTACAGCCGTATCGTCCCGTTCAATATCAGCGCGCAGGAGATCAAGGAGATCGCGCCTAAGGGGATCATCCTTTCCGGCGGGCCCATGAGCGTTTATGACCCGGGGGCGCCGCATCCTGACAAGGGTATCTTTACGTTGGGCATTCCGATCCTCGGCGTCTGTTACGGCATGCAGGTCATTACCCAGATGCTGGGCGGCAAGGTCAACAAGTGCAAGGACAGGGAATACGGCCGGGCCGAGCTCTTCATTGACTCGAACCGCGACCTTTTCCTGAACCTGCCGACCAACCTGACATCGTGGATGAGCCACGGCGACGAGATCATCAAGCTTCCTCCAGGATTCGACAGGTTCGCGCACACGCTGAACAATAATTGCGCGGCCATGGGGAACCGTTCGAAGAAGGTGTTCGGTGTCCAGTTCCATCCGGAAGTGGTGCACACGCAGCGGGGTACCCAGGTCCTCCAGAATTTCGTGATCCAGATCTGCGGCTGCCTGCCGCGCTGGACCATGGACCGTTTCATTGACGCGTCGATCCGCAAGTTGCAGGAAGAGGTTGGCAAGAAAAAAGTTATCCTGGGGCTTTCGGGCGGTGTGGATTCGTCGGTCGCGGCGGTCCTCATCCACAAGGCTATCGGCAATAACCTGCAGTGCATTTTTGTCGACAACGGCCTCCTGCGCAAGAACGAGGTGGCGTCAGTCCAGAAGACGTTCAAGGGATATTACAAGATCAACCTCAATGTCATCGACGCCCAGAAGCGTTTTCTGGATGAATTGAAAGGCATCACGGATCCCGAACAGAAGCGCAAGATCATCGGACGTGTCTTCGTTGAAGTGTTCCAGGAAGCGGCCAAGAAGATCAAGGGGGCTGAATTCCTCGGCCAGGGCACGCTGTATCCTGATGTCATTGAATCTATTTCTCCGACGGGTGGGCCTTCCGCGGTGATCAAGAGCCACCACAATGTCGGCGGGCTTCCCAAGGAACTTCATTTGAAATTGCTGGAGCCTTTCCGCGAGCTGTTCAAGGATGAGGTGCGTGTTATCGGCAAGCACCTGGCGGTGCCGGAATCTATCCTCAAGCGCCAGCCGTTCCCGGGCCCGGGCTTGGCCATCCGTATTCTCGGCGATGTGACCGAAGAGCGGCTCACCATCCTCCGTGAAGCGGATGAACGGGTGCTCGAGGAAATGAAACGCGCCGGGCTTTACAGTGAAGTATGGCAGTCGTTCGCGGTGCTTTTGCCCATCAAGACCGTTGGCGTGATGGGGGACCAGCGCACGTACGAGAATGTTATCGCCCTGCGCTGCGTCAACAGCCTCGACGGGATGACCGCGGACTGGGTGCATTTGCCGTATGACCTGATGGGCAAGATATCCAACCGTATCATCAATGAGGTTCGCGGCGTCAATCGTGTGGTTTATGACATCAGTTCAAAGCCGCCGGCCACGATCGAATGGGAATGATCTTTTCAAGCACGAAGGCTGGCTGAAACCAGCCTTCGTGTTTTTATCCGGGTAGTCGATGTCCACACCTTTCGCCCATCTTCACGTCCATACCCAGTACAGCCTTCTTGACGGCGCTTGCCGCCTCAAGGAACTTGTCAAAAAAGCCAAAGCCTATGGCATGCCCGCGGTCGCGATGACGGACCATGGCAACATGTTCGGCGCCCTGGAGTTTTACGAGGACGCCCATAATGCCGGCGTTAAGCCCATCATCGGGTGCGAAGTTTATGTTGCGCCGGGCGCGCGGCAGGGACGCTCCGGCGATCAGCGCAGTACAGCGCATCTCATCCTTCTTGCCAAAGACCTTGATGGCTATGCCAATCTGATGAAACTTGTTTCCGCGGGGTATCTTGAGGGGTTTTATTACAAGCCGCGCATCGACAAGGAACTTCTGGCACGGCATGCCAGGGGTCTCATCGGCCTTTCGGCCTGCCTGAAAGGGGAAGTCCCGGCGCGTTTATCCGCCGGGAAGTATGAGGACGCGTGCCGCGTCGCCGATGAATACCGGCAGATCTTCGCGCCCGGCGATTATTACCTGGAAGTCATGGAACACGGCCTGCCGGAACAGCGCGTGGTCAATGAAGGCCTCCTGAAACTTTCCCGCGAGATGAATATTCCTTTGGTTGCCACCAATGATGTCCATTATCTTGAGTACGCCCATTATGAGGCGCATGAGGCGTTGTTGTGCATCCAGACGCAGACAGCCCTTTCCGACCCCAAGCGCATGCGGATGAATTCCGACCAGTTCTATTTCAAGAGCGGGGAGGAAATGGCGTCCTTGTTCAGCTGGGCGCCCCAGGCCGTGGCCAATACGCTCGAGATCGCTGAAAAGTGTAACGTGAAACTTCAATTCGGGGCGTATCATGTCCCCGAATACGCCGTCCCGTCGGGAGACACAAAAGAAGGGTATTTGAAGCGCCTGTGCCTCGAGGGTGCCGTTGAGCGTTATGGCAAAGATATACCCGAGAATGTCCTTAAACAGCTGGAGTTCGAGCTCCAGGAGATCGCGAAAATGGGGTTCCTGGGCTATTTCCTGATCGTCTGGGATTTTGTGCATTATGCCCAGAGCTGCAATATTCCCGTCGGGCCGGGCCGCGGGTCGGCCGCCGGGAGCCTGGTGAGCTATCTTCTGGGGATCACGGACCTTGATCCGATCAAGTACTCCCTCTTTTTCGAACGTTTCCTCAATCCCGAGCGTGTGAGCATGCCGGATATCGATATTGATTTTTGTTTCGAACGCCGGGGAGAAGTCGTTGATTATGTGACCAAGAAATACGGCCGCGCGAATGTGGCCCAGATCATCACCTTCGGAACATTGCAGGCCAAGGCCGTTGTGCGCGATGTCGGCCGGGCGCTTGGCCTTCCATACCCGGATGTTGACCGTATCGCGAAGCTTATCCCCGACCGTATCCTTGACGATAACGGTGAGGCGATGCATGTGGCCATTGACCTGGCCATTGACGCGGAGCCGCAGCTCAAAGAGATCATCGCGATGGATGATACCGCGCGGCGGCTGATGGATATCGCCAAAGTCCTTGAAGGCCTCACGCGCCACGCCTCCGTTCACGCCGCGGGGGTTGTCATTTCCGACAAGCCCCTGCAGGAATATGTGCCGCTGTACAAGGTCGAGGAGCAGATCACGACCGCCTATACCATGAAGGGTGTCGAGAAGATCGGCCTTTTGAAAATGGATTTCTTGGGACTTAAGACGCTCACGCTCATTGAGGATGCCTTGCACATTATCAAACGGACCCGCGGGATCGACCTGGATATCCGCAAGATCCCCCTGGACGACACGAAGACCTACGAGCTGTTGAGCCGGGGTGACAGCGCCGGGGTTTTTCAGGTGGAAAGCGACGGGATGAAGAACCTCCTTACCAGGAGCAAGCCGACGGAATTCGAGGACATTATTGCCTTGCTCGCGCTTTTCCGGCCGGGCCCTTTGGGCAGCGGCATGGCCGACGATTTTGTGAAGCGCAAACGCGGTGAGGCGCCGGTCCAGTACCTTCATCCCAAGCTGGAAAAGGTCCTCAAGAACAGTTATGGCGTCGCTATCTACCAGGAACAGGTCATGCAGATGGCGTGCGAACTGGCGGGATTCTCGATGGCCGAGGCGGATAATCTGCGGCGCGCGATGTCCAAGAAGAAGGCGGATGTTATGGCCAAGGCGCGCGCGTCTTTCGTCACAGGCTGCGCCCGCGTGAACGCTATCCCTGAGGACGAGGCGAACCGGCTCTTTGACCTTATCGACAAGTTCGCGGGTTACGGGTTCAACCGTTCGCATTCCGCGGCATATGCCGTTATCACGTACCGGACCGCTTATTTGAAGGCGAATTATCCCGTGGAGTTTATGTGCGCTTTGCTGACCAATGAAAAAGACAACCTCGACAAAATCGTGGATTATGTCAAGGCTGCCGAGGCCATGTGCCTGAAAGTCCTGCCACCCGATGTGAATGAAAGCCGCGCTGTTTTTTCCGTTGTGAGCAAGGATACTATCCGTTATGGCCTGTTGAGCGTGAAGAACGTGGGGGCGGGCGCGATCGAGTCTTTGGTCAAAGAACGCGAGAGAGGCGGGAAATTCAAATCTATCTTTGATGTGTGCCAGCGCGTTGACCTGCGGGCCTGCAACCGCAAGGTGATGGAGTCGCTCATCAGGTGCGGCGCGTTCGACAGTTTTGGCGCGAAGCGGTCTCAAATGGCCGCTGTGCTTGACCAGGCGCTCAATGGCGGGACCAGTCGGCAGAAGGACGCGCAGGCCGGGCAGTTGTCATTCTTCTCGATGGGTGAGGATTCAGGAGGATTTGTGGCCAAGCCGGACGTATTCCCGGATATGAAAGAATGGCCCCAACAGCAGCTTTTGTCCTTCGAGAAGGAACTTCTCGGTTTTTATTTGAGCGGGCATCCTTTGGACATGTATACGGTCGAGATTCAGACGTTCACCAATGCCACAACATCCAAAATTCCCGGCGTGATGGAAAACCAGTCGGTGAGCCTCATTGCGATGATCATCCAGGTCAAATACACGGTCACCAAGAGCCGCGGGGAGCGCATGGCCATATTGACCCTCGAAGACCTTGAAGGGACGACGGAAGCCGTGGCGTTCCCCGAGGTCTTCAAGGTGGTCGGCACCCATATCAAGGAAGGGGCTGTCGTTGTCGTGAAGGGCAAGGTTCTTTCGCGCAAGGGCAAGGACGGCAAGCCCTCGGGCCCCCGGAATATCGCGGTGGATGAACTGCGGGACATCAACGAGATCTACCAGCTGGTCAAGCTGATCCGTGTCGACATGACCAAGATCGGCCCTGACAAACTGCCTCTGATCAAGAAAAAGTTCGAACGGTTCCCCGGCAATGTCCCGGTCCACCTGCAGATCGATACCCGCAACCACAAAAGCGTCGAGATCAAGGTCGGGCGTGAGCTTTACGTGACCCCGAGCGAGGTTTTGATGGATGAGATCAAGTCCGTGGTCGGCGAGAACGGGTTCCGGGTGGTTTTATAGGAAAAGATATTGACCCTGATTTTTCATTAGAAAAATCCGCCCCGTGAATTCACCTGCTCTAAATCGTTTTGAGAAGGTGAATTCAGGTCGCGTGGCAAAAATCCGGGATTAACAGCCTTCGTTGTTGGCGGATTTGAAAGCGCAATGCCTGGTTCGGATGGCAGGCGTGTTGTGGACAATCTATTCAGTAGTGTATAGATTGTCCATGATTCCATTGACATCTTCGTCGATGTAGCCTAAAGTATGAGCATGAAACTTAAAAGAAATATCCTGGATCGGCTTGCAAAGGACTTTGACCGTAACGAGACGCGTGTTGTTATCGGTCCCCGCCAGGTCGGCAAGACCACCATTCTTAAGACGATCGCCAAGCTCTGCGTTGACAGGAATATCCCGTACGTTTATTACAATCTTGAAGTCCCGGCGCACGCGGAATATTTTGCCAGGCCGATGAAGGTTGTTCTTGAGGAGTTGACGTCCAGAGCACAGGTTGTTTTTATCGATGAGTTCCATTATCTGCCCAATGCGACCAAACTCTTCAAGGTCATTTTTGATGAGTATCCCGCGGTTCGTGTTTACGCATCCGGTTCTTCAGCGATCGAGAGGCATAAGCACCTGAAAGAGAGCATGGCTGGAAGGCGGCTTTTATACAGGGTATTCCCTTTGTCTTTTAAAGAGTGGTTGCCAAGCCGGTCTAAAGCCGCACTGCCGGACGCGTGGGGCCCGGTTGTGTCCCGGCGGGCACATGGGATCCTTCGGGGCCTTTTGAACGAGTTCGTGGTCTTTGGCGGCATGCCCGGACTGGTTCATGAGAAGACGGCAGACGACAAGAAGCGTCTTTTACTGGATCTGGTTGAAACTTATATTCAGAAAGATATAAAGGCACTCCTCAGAGAAGAGGACATTTTGTCGTTTAACCGTTTGTTATCTCTTTTGGCAGCGCAGGAGGGCGGAATATTGAGCGAGATCGGGTTGTCGCAGGATTTAAATTATTCTCTCAGACAGGTCCGTAACGATCTTGCGATCCTTCAGCAAATGTTTTTTTTGAGTGTGCTTAAGCCATTTTTTAATAATCGCGGGCGTGAGTTGAAGCAGATGAACAAGACGTATTATTTCGATACGGGTGTTCGCAACGCCGTTTTGAGGGATTTCAGGCCAATGCAGGATCGGGGTGACAAGGGAGAGTTGTGGGAATCGTTTGTTTTGGCTGAGATGCAGAAGAATTTGGGAGTTGGACAGGATATTTATTACTGGCGGACGCGGCGCAAGGAAGAGGTTGATTTTATCCTTGTTCAGGACAGGACGCCGATAGCCGTTGAGGTCAAGTCGAAATTGACAGAGGCTGTTGTTCCACAAGGCATACGGGTTTTCTTGCAGCAGTATCCGGATTCTCGCAAGGCTGTTGTGTTGAATAATGACATTTTTCAAACGGTTCAGTTTGATGGCCGTAAGGTATTGTTCGCGCCGCATTATTTTGCTCATTTGATCCCGAAATTGTTTTAACCCGGATTTTGCACGCTTCTCAAAATAGCGTCGAGAATACTGTGCACTAAAAAGTGCGTGCCCTGGCCTGTCGGGTGCGTCAGCCCAGGACAGGCAAAAGTCCAGGATTACCTCGCAAAGCTGGCAAATCCTCGTCGGATTTGCCACGCGACCTGAATTCACCTTCTCAAAACGATTTGGAGCAGGTGAATTCACGGGGCGGATTTTTCTAATGAAAAATCCGGGTTTAAGCGCCCTGGTTCAAGGGCATCCTCCAAATATTCGTTAAATCTGCAGGCAAGAAAGCGTTTTCCCGGTTTGGGCGCTGGCATCTTGTTTTCTTGTATATAGAGTACATACTTATAAAGGTGGGTTGTGGTCTTTATTCACAGTTGAACGGCAGAAAATAGCACTTACTATTAAGTAACGAGGAATCATGAAAGCAATAAAACGATTGATAGCAAGTGTGCTTTTATTGCCAACCTTACTATTTCCAGGAGTTCCTGTAGCTCTGGCTTCTGAGATGCCGTGGATGCCACAGCCAGGGGTTGCAGTAGGGTTGACTTCTTTATTCACTCCTGCCTATTTGAAGGGCATGGTTATTAATCCAGGGGATCCTTTCAAGTTCGATTTTATTATTTATCGTGGTGATGATCTGTTATCTGAGAATAAAAAACAGGAAGAATATTCAAAACTTATCAAATATTTTCTGGCCGCACTAGCGGTGCCGGACACTGATCAGTGGGTGAACCTTTCGCCGTATGAACATGATCGTATATTGCCGGATAACTTTGGCCTTACTGAAATGGGTCGCGATCTTTTGGCGCAGGATTATTTACTTAAACAGATTTCGGCTTCGCTAAGTAATCCTGATACGGATCTAGGCAGGAAGTTTTGGGATGATGTATATGCAAAAGCGTATGAGAAATTTGGCACAACCGATATTCCGACTGATACGTTCAATAAAGTATGGATCACGCCAGATAGAGCTGTGATCTATGAAAAAGGGAACAAGGCTTTTGTGATTGAGAATCATCTAAAGGTTATGCTTGAAAGTGATTATAAGGCAATGAAGGCCAATGAGACGCACGATAGCCCGCAGGCTGATAATGAGACAGCAAAGATTTTTAACGATGTTATGCGCGGGGTGATTATTCCAGAGATTGAAAAGGAAGTGAATACTGGCCGTAACTTTGCCCCATTGCGTCAGGTCTACAGTGGCATGCTTCTGGCAACATGGTATAAACGTGCTCTTAAAGAATCGATCCTGGGTAAATTGTATGCAGATAAGAGTAAGGTCAAGGGAGTGGATCAGGATCCAAAAAATAATCAGCGCATATATGAGGAATATGTTAAGGCATTTAAAATGGGTGTTTTCAACATGATTAAAGATGATGTTGACCGATACACGCAAGAGACTATTCCACGCAAGTATTTCGCGGGCGGTATGATTGGGGTTGGCAAGGCTTTAGGAAGTGATGCATCGATATTGAGTGTAATTGATCGTATTCCGGTAGATGGAAAGAATGATATGGCGAAGGCGGATAATGTTTCCGTTGTAATGGTTGACGCTGGGTACGGAAGGACTCCAGATCGATTGATGATAAATCTACCAACAAAGAATGGTGTTGAGAAAGCACTGGAAGTTAAATATCCGGAATCCTTTCAGTATAATGGAGAGGTTCATCGATTGTCATCTGAAGGCATTAGACCGTCTATTGCTGCAGCGTTTGGTGAGTTGCTTAAAGAACAGCCTGGTATTGATTTGGAGAAAGTTACTGGTATCGAAGTTGTGAACCCTTTGCAGGGGGCCATTGTTAAGAAGCCACAAGTAATAGAAATTCCTGCGCAATTATTGGTTCCGTTGTCAGAAGATATTGGTCAGGATAAGGATGCTTCTGAGTTAGCAAGGTCTTTTCAGGATGAGATGCTGAAGTTATTACTTTTTCATGAAATTGGTGAGTCATTAAACGTTGACCTTGCACAGCAGTTGGAAAGAGATTCTAAATATATTGAAGGCATGGATTCAGTCAATTTAGATGTTCCCTATTATCCGAATGCATTACCAGCTAATTACCATATCGTGGTGCCGGTGTTCAATGAAGGTAATAAGCTGGATGAAATTTTAACTAGGATAAAATCATTAGGGTATTTGCATAAAATTACCTTTGTAAATGATGCCTCCACAGATAATTCAAAAGAGATATTAGATAGATGGGTTGCCTCTGATGGAATCGAGGTCATGCATTTGCGAGAGAATAAGAAGAAAGAAGGTGCGATTCGTGAAGTGCTAGAAATGTTAAGTCGGGAGGGGCGTTTACCAGAAAAGGTCATCTTGCTTGACTCTGATTCATATCTTAACCTAGTTAAGCCGGGATTGTCTTTGCAGGAAATGATATCTCAGGCTTCGGCGTATATGCAGGACAAGGGTATTGCGGGGATGACGTTTAGGATGGAACCATTGCTACCTGAGAAGCCATCTATTTTACAAAAAGCTCAGTATGCTGAATATATTGGGACGAGATTTTGGAATCGTGTTTCCGCTAAGCAGGGGAAATTGTGGGTTATCAATGGCCCTGCAGGGATGTTTCGCGCTGATGTGTTGCTTCATGCATTGCGGAATATGGTGCCGGATTTTGAGACGGGTGATCTGTTGATCACTGTCAAGTTGATGGAAGAGAACTATCGTGTTGGATATTACACAGGGTTAAAAGTTCAAACAACGGTTCCAAATACTGTTAAAGAATTGTTTAAACAGCGCCGTAGATGGGAACGGGGGACGTTAAAAGTGTTTGTGGACAAGTTTGGATTTTATATGAAGCAGTTTCATTCACCCAACATCTTGGCATTACAGACAGCAATTAATTTCATGGCATATGTCTTCCTCACATTAAGCCTGCCAATTAAGCCTTCTGAAGCGTTTTCATTTAATGCTATGGTCACTAATTATTTCTTATGGCTAGCGGTTAATGTGGGAATGAGTTTGTCAGTTAAGAGTGTGCGGGAGGAACGCGAGGCTTTTAAAGTGACAAAATGGTTATTCTTACAGGGGTTGGTTTATACAGGTGTTGTTATGCCAGCGAGATTCGCCGGAGTTTATGATGCAATGAAATTTTATATTGTAAAGTCATTGAAAAAGTCAGACCGCGAGCCGGATCAAGTGATTTCAAGGCTGGCTAAAGAAACATTGGCTGACTTTGCGCAGAACATGATGCCGGTTGTTCGTGATGGGGCAAAGCTTACTCCCGGTGGTATTGATATGTCTCAGGCCAATCTCGATTTGCAAATTAAGCGCGATGGGGATGGGGTGCCGTTGCCGGTAAACCAACAAAATTTTGATCGTATTCATATCAGCGGCCTTGTTCCGGTGATATTGGCGATCAAGTCGGCAGATCCTGTTTTATTAGGGTTTAATCAATAAAGATGCTAGCTGAGAACTTAATTTGATTTTTCATAAAAAACGGGATGTGATCATTGCGGCAATAGATTTATAAGGCGGGTATAAAAAGTTCACGAGGCCATTTTCCATGGGAATTATTTTTTTGAGTCAATTCAGCTTTCATTCAGCTTTTTTGAAAAAGTTGCGTGCAGTAAGGTATATGTGGCATACTTTGCACTGGTGACGTCAAGCTATCAAAGAGAGGTTCCTATGGGCAAGTTGTTTAAGAAAATTGTGAGCATGCTGGTGGCGTGCGCGTTCCTTTTGAATACTGCCGGGGCCGGCTTTGCCCAGTGGGCGGCCCAAGTGACGCCGATGCCTGAGCCAGGTAATATGGTTGGACTAAGTCAGCCGATGACCCCGGCAAGTTTGCAGGGTCTCAAGGTCGATCCTAAAGAGCCTTTCCGTTTCCAATTTCTTTTGTCTCCTGGAGAGTCCAAAGTGGTTGGCCAAGAAGAGGTCGATCATCTGGTGCGGTATTTTTTTGCGGCGCTGACGACCCCTGAGAATGAAATGTGGGTCAATCTTTCTCCTCTGGAGCATGATCGTATTGTTATGCCGGATTTTGGGCGGACGCAAATGGGCCGCGAGTTATTATCGCAGGACTATATTCTCAAGCAGGTTTCATCTTCCTTGATATATCCGGAAGGCGAAACGGGTAAGGTGTTCTGGAAAAATGTTTATGAAAGGGCGTACGATCTTTTTGGTACAACTGATATTCCTACGGATGTTTTCAGCAAAGTGTGGATCGTTTCAAAGAAAGCCAAGGTCTATGAGAACGGCGGTGCTGTCTATATTACGGAAGATTCATTGGATGTCATGCTGGACAGTGACCATGCGCTCATGGAGGCGAATGGCCAATCCACTGGCAGTACTCCAGCGCAGGAAATGTCCCGCGAGACCATGCGCCAGACGATCCTTCCAGTCATCAGGAAAGAAGTGAATGAAGGCGCCCAGTTTGCACCGCTGCGACAGATCCATCGGGCGCTTATTCTGGCCACATGGTACAAAACAAGGTTGAAGGATTCTCTGCTGGCACGTGCTTATGCCGACCAGAACAAGATCGAAGGTGTGTTGCATGGTGATCCGGCGGCTGTTGAAAATATTTATAACAATTATGTCGAAGCTTTCAAGCGGGGAGTTTACAACTATATCCGGGAAGATAAAGACCAGTATACTGGCGAGGCGATCCCCCGCAAGTATTTTGCCGGCGGTATGGCGATCCATCCCAAACTAGAAATCGACGGGAAGCAGTCAGTCAAGGCACCTGATACAGGATTGGTCATTGAAACTATTGATGCTTCTCCCATCGGACCCGGCATTTCAACATTAACGGGTACACGGGCTTTTCAGAAGAAGTTACTGGATGCCGGTATTGGTTTTGTACGGAAAATCTCATTTTTAGTTGTTCTTTCTGTCTTTTTGACTTCCTCGGGCTGTACGCAGGTAGCGAAGGATGTTAATGCGGGTGATTTTAATAAGCAAGCTATCCGGGCAATGGAATCACTGGAAGATCCGAATACCAGGCTTATTCCGAGCCATGTCGGCATGCCGCAATTGGAGAATATTGCTTATGCGTATGATCTGGCCGTTGAGGCGGGTGCTTTCAAGTATGCCGGAGAAGACGCTTATGCCAGGACAGTTATGGATTTCTTTATGAACGGCTTGTCTAATCCTAACCTTGCCAAGCCCATCAACGGATTAGTGGGATTCATGAATGGTGTCAATATTAATACAGGTATGGCGGGGCTTGAGTATCAGGTGACACCGGGACCCAACGCCTGGATCGGTTTGTCGGCCTTGAACGTTGATGCGAAGAAATATCAGCCATTAGCGCTGGCCATGGGCGATCTTCTTTTGTCGCTTCAGAATGCGGAGGGAGGTGTAACGGACGGTGATCGGAGTCCGGGGCTTGTGATTACGGAACCGCACATGGATGCCGTGGCATTATTTTACGCGTTGTACAAAGCGTATGGCGATCCAAAATGGAAGCAAGCGGCGGATAAGGGGAAAACGTATTTTTACAATAATCTTTATAACCCTTCAACCGGCGTTATTTTGCGCGGCGCCAATGATTCACCGGGCAGTTTCGCCACGGATGCATATTCCTGGACCTTATTGGGTCGGGTAGGAGACGAGTTGCCGCTACCGCAACTCAAGGCTGAGATCAACAAGTTGCTCAACAAGTCGCTAGTGCGTGTGACGGCTCCAATCCCGGGTGGCGAAGTGAAAACCATAACCCTGGTGGATTTTACGGATCCTCTTTCTTCGTTCGCGACGTCCCAACGGGGAGGTGTTCATCCGCTGGGAACCGTGGAGTGGACAGGCGGTGTCATCATGGCAGTACAGAAAGCTGCCATTCGTTGTGCGGCATCAGGTGATGAGTCAACGGCTAAATTATATAAGGGCGTCGCGGAAGAACTTTTAAAACAAGCTAAAAGCGCGTTTGGAAAACTTCAGAATGGGGATGGGTTGATCGCTTATTATGCCACTGAAGCCGGCATTCAAACCGGTCACGGATGGAAGACACCGTTTCCTTCTGGTGTTGTACGCGGCAGCACGATTGGTTCTTGGGTCCTCTATCCTATTCTGCGCGTTAATCCGTTTACGGGTGAGAATTACGGAGCTGCTTATGACGCCATTGGTATTGATACGAAGGGGGCAGCTGATTTTATTAACAATGCGGTTCTGGGGAAAGAATATTCTGTTGTCACCCAAGTTGTCACACAAGGCGACATAGGAACAGTGCAAGAAACACCTGCGAGTGATCGGTTGTTGGCCGTGCCAACAAAGGGCGGCAATGTGAGCGATCAGGATCTGTTGAGTGGGAGGGATCCTGGGTTAGCCTCGGGGAGTAATTGGAAATCTTCCTATCTTGATCTGGATATGAACAAGGGCATTCCTGTTGTAGCTGGTCAAAAGATCAGGGTATCATTAACGGTATATGGTGCCCAAAAAGTGTTGGTAGGTTTGCTGGTGGACGATGAAAATCCAGACGATAATCCCAGGATCAAGAAAACAGTGAATGTTGTGAATAATAAGGTCGAAGTGGCGTTGGTTATTCCTCAAGGGGTAAGTCGTCTCAAACAGATTTTTGTAGCTCATGGCGATGAAGCATGGGGACAGAGTCTTGGCAGTCAATCTTCGACGGTCACATTCACGAAAGTTGAGCAGGGTCAGGATAATGCGGAGAGTTATGGCGGTATTGACCTTCAAAAGATCGATCTGCATGTTGATGCCGCGAGCGGCGCGGTGTCGTTTGAGGTCAATGATGCCGTAGTCACGGTTTTTCAGGAAAGGCTTTTTGGACTTGAGCCGGTCCTTGTTTCGAGTGTTCCTTTGGTTGATTTGCAAGGATTTCTGATGGTTAAGTAAAAGTTGATAGAGTTTTTAGATCACGAAATCTTTGCCGAAGCGTTACTGATCAGGTGTCTTTTATAATAGTTGACTTTCTAAAGCCTTGTTGGTACGATGGTTACAAAATTTGAGGAGGTTTTGCCTTATGACGAAAAAGGATATTGTTCTCAAGATCACGGACATGACCGGCATCAAGCAGGTCGACGTGAAAAAGATCGTCCAGAAAACGTTCGATGTCATTGTCGAGAGCCTGAACCGTAACGAGAAGGTAGAGTTACGTAATTTCGGGGTTTTCAAGATCAAGGAACGCCGCGCGCGTTTTGGCCGTAATCCCCGCACCGGCGCCAGTGTCCCGGTCCCGCCCCGGCGCGTGGTCGTGTTCAAACCCGGTCTTGAGATGAAACAGAAGATCAAATAACGTGAAAATATCAGCTCCCCGCGGCACCAGCGATATCCTTCCTGACCAGATCGCCGCATGGCAAAATATCGAACAGATCTCCAGGTCGCTTTTCAAAGCATACAATTATAGCGAGATACGCACGCCTGTTTTTGAAGAAACGGGCTTGTTCAAGCGGTCTTTGGGTGAGACGACGGAAGTCGTCAACAAACAGCTCCTTGAGGTTAAAAGCCAGCGTGTCACCAATGCTGCTGAAGACGCCCAGTTTGCGTTGCGGCCCGAGGGCACAGCGCCGGTGGTCCGGGCGTATAACCAGTATGACATCGGCCGCGAAGCGTTCCTTTCCAAGTTCTTTTATATAGCTCCGATGTTCCGGGGTGAACGGCCCCAAAAAGGGCGGCTGCGCCAGTTCCATCAGATCGGCGCGGAAGCCATTGGCCGCGGGGCCAATCATCCCTTGCTCGACGCGGAGATGATAGCTTTAAGCGTGAGCCTTCTTAAAGCATTCGGTGTCAGTGACTTTAAGCTCAAGATCAATAGTTTGGGAAGCGCCGAGGACAAGAAGAATTTCGCGCAATGGTTGCGCTCTGCTCTGGAAGGTAAGATCGACCATTTGAGCGATGAGTGCAAGGGGCAGTATGAACGCAATGTGTTTCGCTTGCTGGATTCCAAGGACCAGGCTTGCCGGGATCTGATCCAGGGGCTTGATATCGGGACTCGGCATTTGTCGGACAGCGGACGCGCGTATTTCGAGCAGGTGAAGCAGGGCCTGGATCAACTGGGTGTCATTTATGAAGTTTCGCCCCATCTGGTGCGGGGCTTGGATTATTATACCCATACGGTCTTTGAGGTTTCCTACGCTGGGCTTGGCGCGCAGGACGCGCTTGGTGCCGGAGGCCGTTATAATGGCTTGATCGAACAGCTGGATGGCGGCGACCGCCGTTTTCCTGAACCGGTCGGTGCCATAGGTTTCGCGCTGGGGATCGAACGCATCCTTCTGGCGCTCGAAGCGCAGGGAAAGTCAGTCGCGGGCAAAGTTTCTCTGGATGCTTTTGTAGTCGCCGGAAAACCGGAATTCGCGGCCGATGTTTTTGGTATTGTTGATCTTTTGCGCCGGCAGGGGATCGCCGCGGATATGGATTTTGGCGTCGGGCGGCCGGTCAAAAAACAGTTTGAACAGGCGAACAAGCTGGGCGCGGGGATCGTTCTTGTGCTCGGTGAGGAAGAGATGAAGAGCGGCGAGGTCAGCATCAAGGACATGGTCACCGGCGCGCAGGCGCGTGTGGGTAAAGACCGGCTGGTGGAAGAAATCAAGGCCCGGATCGTCCGGCCATAGAAAGGCAGTTAACATGTTACGCACGCATACATGTGGCGAGCTTCGTCCCGCCCACAAAGATCAGGAAGTTATATTGACCGGCTGGGTCCATCGCCGCCGCGACCATGGCAAGCTCATTTTTATTGATATCCGCGACCGGTACGGCATCACCCAGGTCGTTTTTGTCCCGTCGGTGGCCAAACCCGCCCATGAGACCGCGCAGAAGCTCGGGCCCGAGTTCGTGATCCGCATCAAGGGTTCGGTGAGCGTGCGGCCGGACAAGAACGTTAACAAGGATATGGCGACCGGCGGTGTGGAACTGCTGGCGAAGGAGCTTGAGATCCTCAACGAGAGCAAGGTCCCGGTGTTCGAGATCGACAGCGACAGTGATGTCACCGAAGAACTGCGTTTGACCTATCGTTACCTTGATCTGCGCCGCGACAAGATGCGCGAAACACTGCTGACCCGCCATAAACTTGCCGCCACGGTGAGGGCGTTCCTTAACAGCGAAAATTTCATTGAAGTTGAAACCCCTGTCCTGACAAAATCGACGCCTGAGGGCGCGCGCGACTTCCTGGTGCCTTCGCGCCTGAACCTGGGCCAGTTCTACGCGTTGCCCCAATCGCCGCAGCTTTTCAAGCAGCTCTTGATGGTGTCGGGCATGGATCGCTATTATCAGGTCGTCAAATGTTTCAGGGATGAGGACCTGCGCGCGGACCGTCAGCCGGAATTTACCCAGATCGACATGGAAATGTCGTTTGTCGACGAGGAAGATGTTTACGCGGTGACGGAGCGCATGTTCCGGACGGTCCTCAAGGAGGTCAAGGGCATTGATCTGCCGACACCGTTCCCGCGCATGACGCACGCCCAGGCCATGGCGCAGTATGGTTGTGACAAACCGGATATCCGCAAGGACAAGACGAACAAGGAAGAGTTCGCGTTCCTGTGGGTCACGGAGTTCCCGCTGTTCAAGTGGAACGCGGAGGAGAAACGCTGGGAGAGCGAACATCATCCCTTCACGTCGGTCCATCCGGACGATGTGGCCCTCATGGAGAGTAATGACCTGTCGAAGATCCGTTCGCGGGCCTATGACCTTGTCCTTAACGGTAACGAGATCGGTTCCGGTTCGATCCGTATCCACCGCCGGGATATCCAGAAAAAAATATTCGATACGATCGGCATCAGCGCCGAAGAAGTCGAGGCGCGTTTCGGGTTTTTGCTGCGCGCGTTCGAGTACGGGGCACCGCCGCACGCGGGTGTCGCCTACGGGCTTGACCGTCTTGTGGCGATCCTCACGGGGCTTGATTCCATCCGTGATACCATCGCGTTCCCCAAGACCCAGCGGGGAGCCTGCCCGCTCGCGGACGCGCCTTCGTCGGTCGACGCGAAGCAATTGCAGGACCTGGGGCTTGTGTCGGTAGTGAAGAAGAAAATATAGGAGGCGGTTTATGATCAGGAATATCCTCATCGTAGTTTTAGGATGCGCGGCGCTGGCCGCGGTGTCCGGGTGCGTGAGCACGCGGACTTATGTCGTCGACAGGCCGCGCGTGGACCAGGGTGTTCCTGGCCAGTCAACGCAGGGTCCCGTCAAGACCCGCAAGATGGTCGTCGTCGAAGTCGTGGAGAAGGATAAAGCCGCACCGAAAACAGCGGAAAGTCAGGGCCCCGTGCCCGAGGCGACGGCTGTTCCTTCCGCGCCCGCGGAGAATTTTACGCCGCCGCAGGGCGGCGCGCCCGTTGTCAAGGTTGTGCCGCAGGTCGCCGAGCCGGTGACCTATGTTGTCCAGAAAGACGACACGTTGCAGAAGATCGCCAAGAAGTCTTATGGTTCTTATAGCAAATGGACAAAGATCTATGACGCTAATCGTGATGTGATCAAGGATCCGAATTTCCTCAAGCAGGGGGTCGCGTTGAAGATCCCCGCGTTGGAAGAAAAATCTCAGACACCGTCGCAATAACAGAAGGATAACAGCCCATGATCCTGAACCTCAAGTTTGACGACAATCGCGATATCCAGCACCTATTCGGGAAATACGACGAGAACCTGAAGACCATTGAAAAGGAATTTGGTGTCCGTATCTATCGTATCCAGGAAGGTCTGAGGGTGGACGGGCCGGATGACAAGGTCAACCAGGTCGGCGAACTTTTCAATTACCTGCTGGGCATCGTCAAGAGCGGGCGCAGCGTCAAGAAACGCGATATCCAGTATGCCAACCGTGTCGCGGAGGTGGAAAAAGAGGACGGGCTCAAGCGCCTCTCCAAGGAAAAGATCGAACTGCCGGTCAAGGGAGGGCTCATCACGCCCAAGACCAAGGGGCAGATCGAATATGTTGAAGCCATCAAGAAATTCGATATTGTTTTTGGCATAGGCCCGGCGGGCACGGGTAAGACCTATCTTGCCATGGCCATGGCGGTCAACGCGCTTAAGAAAGGCCTCGTGCGCCGTATCATTTTGACCCGTCCGGCCGTCGAGGCGGGCGAGAACCTGGGTTTTCTTCCGGGTGAACTGGAACAGAAGGTCATGCCTTACCTCAGGCCGCTGTATGACGCGCTCTATGAAATGTTGGAGCCTGACAAGGTCGAGCAGTACGCGGAACAGGGGATCATCGAGGTTGCGCCCCTGGCGTATATGCGCGGGCGCACGTTCAACGAGGCGTTCGTCATCCTTGACGAGGCGCAGAACTCGACCCCCGAACAGATGAAGATGTTCCTGACGCGCCTCGGCTTCGATTCCAAGACCATCATCACGGGCGATGTCACCCAGAGCGACCTTCCTTCGGGCCAGCCGATCGGGCTGATCGAGGCGGAGAAAGTCCTGCGCAACGTCGAAGAGATCAAGTTCGTGCACTTGACGGCCGCGGACACGGTCCGTCATGAACTGGTGCAGAAGATCATTGAAGCTTATGACCACTATCATAAATAAACCCACCAACGGCATCATCGCGGCAGGTATTTTCTTTTTCATTCTGCTCGGCTACTGCATGGTGGCCGGGTTTTCTTTGCTCATCCCTTTGCTTGTGGCCTTTTACGGGTGCCATCTGGCTTTTTTCAGGCATCTTGACGCCAAACGCTTCCTGCACCTCGGGTTCCTTCTGACGATCATTGTCGTCACGGGGCATTACATGGTCGAGTTCCTGCATTTTTCGCCGTACGCCATCCCCGTGGCGAGCGTGGCCATGCTGGCCATGCTGTTGTTCAATGACCTCCAGCTGGCGTTCTCGATGTCGTTCATGTCGGCCGCGGTCCTGAGCCTTGTGATCGGCATGCCGCTGGATTATTGCATCATTGTTTTTATCGGCGGGTTGACCGGGGCTTACGCCATCAGCGGCGCGCGGACCCGCGGCACGATCCTTTTCGCCGGACTCCTGCTGGGCGCGGTACAGGCCATTGGCTATTTCCTGGTGCATCCGGTATTTTCCAGAGAGCTTTTGCTCGACGGCCTGGAGCCGTTCTTTACCAGCGGCCTTTTGTCCGCGGCGGCGGTCCTGGCGACGCTCAAGATCTTTGAAACGCTTTTCGGTGAACTGACGAATTTCAGCCTGCTGGAGCTTTCGGATTCGCTCACGCAGCCCCTGTTGAAACGCCTCGCTTTCGAAGCGCCGGGCACGTACCATCACAGCCTGATCCTCAGTAACCTGGCGGGGGCCGCGGCGGATGCCATCGGCGCGAACGCGCTTTTGGTGCGGGTCGGCGCCTATTACCATGACATCGGCAAACTGGTGAAGCCCGAGTATTTCACCGAGAACCAGATGATGGCGGACAACAAGCACGACGACCTTGAGCCGTCGATGAGCCGCCTGGTGATCCTCAACCACGTCAAGGAAGGGGTCGACATCGCGCGCCGGGCCAAGTTGAGCCCGAAGCTGATCGATTTTATCCAGCAGCACCATGGCACCAGCCTGATCCATTATTTTTACCAGAAGGCGTTGATCGAGCAGGAAACGGAATCGGTGAACGAGGAGAACTACCGCTATCTCGGGCCGAAGCCGCAGACCCGTGAGACCGCGATCGTCATGTTGGCGGACTCCGTCGAAGGCGCCACCCGCGCGCTGGACGAGCACACGCCCAACAGGATCAGCGACATGGTCCGCAAGGTCATCAACAACAAATTCATCGACGGGCAGCTTGACGAGTGCGCGCTCACGCTGCGCGAGATCGATACCGTGACGCGGATGTTCTCGCGCGAGCTTTCCGCCATGTACCATGTCCGCGTCAAATATCCCAATCCTAAAAAGGCCAATGGAAATCACGGTAGCAAATCCACAGCGGACGAAAGTCCCTCTGACGGCCCCGGCGGCCAGTAAGGCTGCCGCGACATTCCTTGCCCGTTCGGGCGTGAAGGCCGGGACGCTTTCCATTGCTTTTGTGACGCCCACGGCCATGCGCCGCCTTAACCGCGAGCGGCTGGGGCATGACCATGTGACGGATATCATCACCTTTGACCTCAGGGACCACGCCCGTGCGCCTTTCGACGGGGAGCTGGTCATTTGCCCGGCCGAGGCGTACCGCAACGCGCGCCTGTTCGGCGAGGCGCCCCGCCGTGAAGTGTTGCGTTATGTGGCGCACGGCATCCTCCATCTTCTGGGGCATGATGACGCCACGCCCGGTGAACGCGCGCTGATGCGCCGTAAAGAGGATGAGATGCTGTCATGGCTATCATTGCCGCTGAAGGGATAGTCCTCCGTTCGATCGACCTGCGCGAGACCAGCAAGATCGCTTTTTTCTTCACCCGCTCGCACGGGAAGGTGACGGGCGTCCTCAAAGGCATCCGCAAGGATCCCCGCAAGTTCCACACTTCGCTCGACAAGCTTTCCGTCAACGACATTGTCTATTACCAGTACCGCAACAGTGACGTGCACCTCGTTAGCCAGTGCGACATGAAGGAATATTTTCCCGATGTGCGCCGCGACATCCGGCGCATCACGGCGGGCGAGTATGCCTGCGAACTGGTCAACAAGATCATGCCCGTCGAGCAGAAGAATGAGGCGGTGTATGAGCTCCTTCTGGATTACTGCGCGGCCCTCGGGACGGCACGCGATGTGGGACGGCTCGTCCATCTGTTCCAGATCAAGGTGCTGGCCCTTTCCGGATTCCAGCCGCATATCGACTCGTGCGTTCAGTGCGGCGGGGGGTTGTCGGGCCGGGAAAAGTTCAGCACGTACAAGGGCGGGCTTGTCTGTCCCCGTTGTCAAAGGAAAGACATGGGGCTTGTTACGTTATCACCCGGGACCATTGCCTCGCTGGTATACGCGGGCAAGCATCCCTGGGCGCAGTGCCTCAAACTTGTCCTGCCTTTGTCCGTGAAGCAGGAATTGAGGCAGGTCCTGAATAATTTTTTAATATATCATTTAGAACGGAATATTAAATCAGCGAAGTATCTCGACTAATACTAATACTTTACGTCAAAGGTTGTTCTTCCAGGGAAACCGCTTTCCCGTTTTATTCTCCCTCCCGTTGTTTTCACACCTATAACTAGTCTATACTTTTAATGGTGGTAGCGTTGTCCGAACGAACATTGAGGATCTGAAATGATAAGGCGTATGGTTGCGTCCATTGTCTGTCTGGCGTTCATCGTGACCGGGGTCGTGCCCGCGGCCATGGCCCAGGGGCTTGTCCTTCCGCCCGCGGGGCAGATGGTGGCGCTCAGCCCCGCGAGCGCGCCGTGCCTCCTGCGGGGGATGCGCGTGGACGCGAGTGACCCTTTGCGCATGGATTTCCTGTTCGATGAAGGCCGCGCGGCGCTGGCACAACAGGAATTCAATGATGTCTCGATGCGGCTCATCAAATATTTTCTGGTGTCGCTGACGATCCCGAACAAGGACCTGTGGGTCAACCTGTCACCGTATGAAAGCCAGCGGATTGTCCAGGAGGACCTCGGGCGCACGGCCATGGGGCGCGACCTGCTGGCCCAGGATTATATCCTCAAGCAGTTGACCGCATCGCTCCTTCATCCTGACGGTGAGACGGGCAAGGTGTTCTGGAAGGAAGTGTACCGCCGCGCCTACGAGGCTTATGGCACCACCGATATCCCGGTCGATACGTTCAACAAGGTCTGGATCATGCCCGGCCGTTCGCTGGTCCACGAGATGCTGGGCCCCGATGGCAAGCAGATATCCGCGTTCGTGGATAAGGTTGAGCTCAAGGTCATGCTGGAATCTGACTATGTAGCCATGTCCCATCAGAGGGGCATGGCGGAATCCCCGGCTCCTGCCGGGGATGTTACAGCGGCGCAGGCCAATGCGCTTGTGCCCGCAGCTGGTGTACCTGACAATAGTGCCGTCCTCCTGGCCAAAGGGGTCCTGCGCGAGATTGTGTTACCGGTGCTGGAGAAAGAGGTCAATGAAGGCGCGAATTTTGCCATGCTTCGCCAGATCGTTCACGCGCTCGTCCTTTCGGCCTGGCTCAAGAGGAAATTGATGGCCAGTGCCGGGCTTGTGACGGGAATACAAGGGACGGACGCCAATGTGTTCGCGCAGGTGTTCATCGACCGGCACAAGACGCAGGGCAATGAGATCGCGCATCCGCGGGAAGAGAACCGGCAGATCTATGACAGGTACGTTGAGGCGTTCCGGAAAGGCGCTTACAGCCTGATCAAGGAAGAGCTCGATACTTATTCCCAGGAACTTATCCCGCGCAAATATTTCTCCGGCGGGTTTGTGGCGGAAGATATGGATGCTTCGATGGATGTCAAGGATGGTTCACCCGACAATGCCCAGGGGAGTTTTAAGGAGGTGGCTGTTAAACTTGTCACGACATTGGCCAGGGCCATAAAATCCGGGATTGAGAATAAATCTTCTTCAGGTGGAAAGATATTGTTGGGGTTGTCGTTGGCCGTGGCGATGGCGGTCGGCGGTAAATTTGTGATTGAGAAGCTGGCGATCCCGAAACATATTGCCGTTGTGGAACAGAAGGAAAAAAAGTTGACCGGGCAGGATGTTAAGGAAATGCTTCAGAATGTGGCAAAGAATTTCAAGATATTGGAAGATGGCAGGAGTGGCCGTCCCACGAAGAAATACACCGCCCAGGAAATCCTGATCAAAATGATGGGAAAACCAAATGCGACGTACGATGACATGGCAAAAATGTTCCAGCGGTATTACGATGATCTGGCGCCGAATTTCAAGGCCGCGGGCATATCCTCCAGGGTTTTGTTCCAGATATGGATCGGGGAGTCGGGCATTGAAAGTGGTTTCGGGAATAATCAGTCCCTTCGGGATGCCAAGGAGCGCTCGTCGACCATCGGATATTTGCAGATCCAACCCACAACAGCCCAACAGATGTTCAAGATCGCGATACCAGTGCTGGAGCGTTTAAGAGGGGCGGGTTATGAGCGTGAATATAAACATGTTGTTGCCCTGTCGAAAGCCATGGGATATATGGCAGATAAGGATCATTGGCTTGTTCCGAAAGCGTTTAAAATGGGGATGAATGATACCAAGTTGCAGTTGATCTTTCAACTAACGTTCATGGATGATATCTTTGCCAGGGAGCCCTATGTTCCCGCCGATGATTATTACTCCCGTTCGTTTGATATGTTGCGAGGACAGGTGACCATGCCAGCCAAGATAAAGACCCGGCTTGCGTCACGCAGATCAATGGTGGCATCATTTGTGCAGTTATGTAAAGAATATCCTCAATTGTCACCAGAACGGATCTTAATTATCACGTGGGGAGCTTCATGGAATGTGGGAGGGCCAAGAACGTATGAAACTTATAAAAGAATAATCGAATTGTCTTTGCTTTCTGCGGAAGAACGCATTTCGGTCAAAAAGATAACTGTAATAAATGTTCAAAAGGCTGTTGGCAAAAGGGATAGTGCCAGGGATGCCATGGCGTCTTTTTGTAAGGTAAATAAAATCCCCTTTGAAGAATTTTTAAATGGCAACTCTCAGGCGAAGGTTGCTACGCGAAAGTGGGTCAAAGATATGCGTGAAAAGTCAGACCCGCGATTCAGGCATTTTATGGTACTTTTTTCCCGTTATGGCGAGGCACGTTATGCGTTGTTCCTTGCCCAGCAAGAGGCGAGCGCTGTGTCCGGTGCGCGATATGGCGATGTGGTGTATTTGATGCCTTTATCGGGACAGGAGGCTGAGAAGTTCATGGAGAAAAATGGGCGTACAGCTCGCAGATTCTACGAGGCCAGCTTTGCAGGTAAACAAGAGGATCAAAAAATAAACAACATGAAAACAACGGTTGCTTTAAGTAAACCCCTTCTTGTAATGAAACCAGATGGCCGTAATGGGGTGGCTAAGGGGAATAATTATAAGAGTCGTCCTAAGAACAAACCGGTGTCGCATCGGAATGGCAAGGACCGCAGTCAGTCCACTAAAGCCGAGATCGACGGCGGTATCGACCTCACGGACCAGGCCGCGGGGATGGATGTCCAGGGTGACGCGGGGGCATTCAGGTTCGACCTTTCTCCGGCGCAGGTCAAGGCGCTGGACCAGGACGTCCAGGGTATCCTGCCGCTGATCATCAATGTTCAGCCGGTGAGTGATGTTCGGAATTTTATGGGCTTTGGCGCGGGGACGGGAACGTCATCGTGAGGCGGTTTGTTTCAGGATGTCTTTGGCCAAAGCCAGCCCGATGCCTTTGATGTGGCCCAGGTCTTCGGCGGAGAGTTTCCCGAGCGCGGCGATGGTTTTGTAGCCCTTGTTGAAAAGGATGCGGCTGCGGATGCGGCCGATGCCCCGCAGGTTCGCCAGTTCCAGGAGCTCTTCCTTGATCCCGTAACGCACGCGGCTCTGGAGCCCGTTGAGAAAATGGGTCAGTTGCTTGAACTGGTAGACCTCGGCAATGGACTGGGCGGCGTAGAGCAGCCACTGGGCCGATTCCGTGTGGCGGAAAACATCACCGGGGCCCACATTGAAGCGTTCGCAGATATCTTCCTCTTTTTCTTCATCCATCCAGCGCAATAAAAGCCAGACGGTCTTGAGGACGCCCAGCGCGGTGTAGTGGTCCTGCGTGGCTTCAATATCCTCTGGCGACAGCGCCAGTTCGTCAACGACCTTGTTGCCGAAATCCTCGAGGTCTTCCAGGTCGGTCTTGCCCACGGAAAGTTTTTCACTGTCGGGGCAGGAGCAGATCAGGTGCAATATCCCGATCGACGAAAAATTCGCGCCTGAGGCGATCCGCGCCAGGCCTTTGCGGATGACCAGCGCCGAGAGAGGGTCGATGTAAAGGCGGCTGACCCGCGCGCCGAAAGGCGTGGCAAAAAAACGGAAGCCGCTCTTGTCGATGAACTGTTCTTTGTGCAGGAAGTCAAAGATGTTGCCCACAAGTTCGACCAGATTCGCGCCCTTGTGCTGATGCGCAAGGAAGGTGTGGCTGAGGAATTCGAACATCCCGTTGACATCATTGACATAGCCTCCCGCGATCGAGGCAAGGACGTGTTTGCGCAGCTGGTGCTCATTGGCCAGCTGGGACATCACGGGCTCGGGGGGCGCGAGGATAAAGCGCTCGAACAAAGCGTCCTGGTCGGAAAGGGATTTCGCGAGCAGTACGGCTTCGCCGTAGTCATCGTACTGGGGACGCCCCGCGCGGCCGGCACATTGCTTGTATTCGGAAGCCGGGATGAAAACAGACCCCACGCCCGAGGCGTAGCGTTTGGCGTCGCGGATGATCGCGCGCCGGGCCGGCAGGTTGACCCCGGCGGCCAGCGTGGGTGTGCAGCAGATCACCTTGATGATATTCTTTTTGAAATTCTCCTCGACCGCTTCCCGCTGGTCGGGACGCAGGCCCGCGTGGTGGAAGGCGACGCCATGGATCACGACCTCCGCGAGTTTTTGACAGACCTTGGTGCTTTCCAGCGGTGGTGCGACGCGCGCGGCGACATCTTTGAGCGTCTCCCGCTCTTCCGGTGTCAGAAGTGTCCCCACCCAGCGGCAAAGTTCGCGGGCCACCGCCTGCGTTGAGCGCCGTGAATTGACGAAGACCAGCGCCTGCCCTTTGCCGCGCAGGGTGTCCATCACCAGCTGCTGGACCTCTTCCGGGGCATCTTCCTTGATCACGCGGATGTTGCCGTTCTCATAGGTCAGCCGGCCGTTGTAGTAAACGCCTTCGTGCAGGGGAATGGGCCGCCATGAGCTGACGACAGCTCCGGCTCCGAGCCAGTCCGCCATGTCTTTGGCGTTGGCCACCGTTGCCGACAAAGCCAGCACCTGCATCGCCGGGTTCAGCAGGCGGATGCGGGTGGCGAGGATCTCGAGCGTCGGGCCGCGGGAGGGGTCGTTGATGACATGGATCTCGTCGAACACCGTGACCGCCAGGTCATTGATGAACCAGTCGGAGCGCGCGCGCAGGAGCGAGTCCACTTTTTCGGCGGTCGCGATCACGATCTGGTAATTCTTCAGATAGGCGCTGGGCGAGTCAAGGTCGCCGATGGCGATCCCGACCTTGATGCCCAGGGGCGCGTATTTTTTCTGGAACTCCCGGTATTTTTCGCTGGCCAAAGCTTTCAGCGGCGCGATGTAGAGGCAGCGGCCGTTCTTTTCAAAGATGGCCTTGAGCATGGCCAGTTCCGCGATCAGGGTTTTTCCCGAAGCCGTGGGTACGGCCAGGACGACGTTCTTCCCTTCCAGGACGCCAGCGTCAATGGCGGCGGCCTGCGGGGGATGGAGCGTCACGATCCCCGTGGCGAGAAGGGCTTGTTTGTATTCCTCGGGAAAATTATATTTGGATAAGGTGTCCGCGAAATTCATAGGAAGTGACATTCTAATCGACATCCGCAGATTTTTCTATTGAAAAATCCCGGATTATGACGACAATGGAACTCGTTGATCTTAGCGCGTTCCAATAACCTTACGGAGGCACCATGCAACTTCCCCTGGAACTTATCATGAAGAATGTTGAGAACAAGAAGGAGATCGAGGCGGTCGTTCAGGAGAAGATCGCCAAGCTCGAGCATTCTTGCGATCATATCACCAGCTGCCGCGTGTTCATCGAGCAGAATCCGACACACCAGCATTCCAAGCACACGTACCATATCCGCATCGACGTGCGCATGCCGCCGCATCACGAGCTTGTGGTCAAGCGCGACTCCGGGCGCAACGCGCACGACGATCTTGCCGCTGTTGTCCGCGACGCGTTCGTGGCCATCCGCCGCCAGGTCGAGGTCATCGTTGACCGCCAGAAGAAAAAGGTCAAGTCGCACACGCTCGCGCGAATGGTGCCTGCGAAACTGCGCAAGCTCCTCAACATGCAAGAATGAACCTCGTTCTTCTTGCCGCGCCTGACATTATCCCGCACACGTCAAGGGCCCTGCTGAGGGGCCGCCGGCACGCGCATGTCCTTTCGGTCCATCGCGCCAGTCCTGGCGATGTGCTCAACGTGGGGATGGAGGACGGGCAGATAGGGCAGGGCAAGGTCCTGCGCCTGACGGATACGGAACTTGAGATGGAGGTCGCGCTCAACGCTGATCCTCCGCCCAAGGTCCCTGTCATCCTCGCGGTGGCGCTCATGCGCCCGCCGGTCCTCAAACGCGTCCTTCAGACCGCCGCGGCCATGGGCGTACCCCAGATCCATATCTTTCATGCGCGCCGTGTCGAGAAAAGTTTCTGGAACAGCTCGGCCCTTGTTCCTGGCGAGATCCGGGAGCAATTGATCCTTGGTTTGGAACAGGCCAGGGATACTGTCCTGCCTTCTGTCACTTACCATAAGAGGTTCAAGCCTTTTGTCGAAGATGTTCTGCCGCATTTTCTTCAGGGCCGCCAGGGGATCGTGGCTGATCCTTCGGGCCGACCTTTAAGCAAGGGAGCTGAAGGACGGGCAGTGCTCATCATCGGGCCGGAGGGTGGCTTTATTCCTTACGAACTTGAACGTTTCCAGGCCGCCGGTTGTATTTTAGCCGGTTTGGGCCCCCGAATCCTGCGTGTCGAAACTGCCGTGACGGCTTTCCTCGCGATGCTTTCCTGATCGATCCTCACTTTTCTTTTAATATTAAAATATTTTAAAAATGGATTTAATCGTATTTTCTATTTAATATGATGAAATAAGTTAAAATATCTATCAAACACTGAATATGAATATTAATACTTGATGTCGGCGCGTGAGTCTTTGCACAAGCTCTTCGAGAGCGTCAAGATCGCGGTTTTTGCCGCGTGCGCGGTATTCTTGACGTGTTATGCCGCCTGGGCGGCCGGTGTTACTGTCCCTGCCAATTCCCGCCTGAACGTTAATACAGGTACTTTGAAAGTTGAAACGGCCAACGGTCATCCCGGTCTGGTGACCAACCGCGGGGTCATCAAAACCACCACGGGGAAGATCCGTCTCAACGGTGACTGGGCCATTTATGGTTCCGGTTATTATGACTCTGGCACAGGGACGGTGGTCTTTTCCGCCGCGGCCGGCTTGCAGACCATTTATGCCGGGAAGCTTGTGACAGATACGTTCTATAACTTGACCCATGAATCGACCGCGCGCCTGGGGCTCATCATTCCGGCCGTTGACGCCGGGATCTATATCCGGGGGGATTTTAACAATCTCGCCGGGATCTTTGAGGCGAACGGGATGCCCATGAACGTGACAGGGACGTGGAACAATGTTTCTCCCGCGTTGCCCTTGTCTTATGTTCATGGTAATAACAGGGTCATCCTTGACGGGGCTGACCAGCAGATCCTCGGCGGCACAACGTTCTACGCGTTGAGGAAAGTCATGCCGACCACGACCGCGCGCACACTGGTCTTCCCCCCGGGGCTGACCCAGAGGGTTGACAACAGCCTCACCCTGCGCGGTTTTGACGCGGGACACTTGTTGACACTGAATAACAGCGCCGGGGTTCCGGCGGTGCTCAATCCGGCCGCGGGGCTTATCCTTACCACGGGAGGGGTCCAGGATATCCGCTACGTTAATGTGTGGAACAATGACGCCACCGGCGGTATGGTGCTGCTGGGGCGCGCTTCTTTGGACCATTCGGACCATCTTCTGTACAATAACACGCACTGGCAGTTTGGCGCGATCACGGAGACCTGGACGGGTGGCTATGATATTCACTGGGATAATGCCTTTAACTGGAGCCTGGGCGTGGTGCCTGAGGACGGGGATACGGCCCTTATCGTCGACGGAACTGTGTATGATCCTGTTCTTGATGGCGATATTGTTATCGGCACGCTGAACATCGGCAGCGGCACCACGCTGACGCTCGACGGGCATAACGCCACGCTGTCCGCCGCCCTGGTCAATGACGGCGCCATTTATCTGGACGGGAATGAAGCGGTTGTGACCGCGGCCCTGAATGACGCCGGTGTTTTCAAATATCTGGGTAGGCCCAGTGGCGCGGGTGTTGATATCACCACGAATTTCACGGTCGCCGGAACGCCGCTGGCCGGGTATCATTCACTGATCGTCGACGATTCTTCGAGGAGTTCGCACGGGACATTCACCATCGGGGTCGATCTGACCGTATACACGGACGCGACATTCACGGCTGGAAGCGTCCTGCTGGCCTCCGGCAAGGCCCTCACGGTGGAGCATGGGACCGCGATGAACGGGGGGGCCGTCGATGCCCAGTCCGGGAATCTGAGCCTGCATGATTTTGTTTTGTCGGCAGGGTCTTTCGTAACGCCGGATGCTTCTCACGCTTTCACGGTTTCCGGGGATTTTACGCGTACCGCGGGGACGTTCACGCCCAATGACGGGACGGTCGTATTGGCAAACCCGGCTGTGGGTTCCAACCAGACGGTCACCGGCAGTATCGCCTTCTATGGCTTGACGAAGAACGTGGCCACGGGGCCTGAAACTTTGACCTTCGGGGTCGGGGTTGGCCCGGGCACGCCGTACACGTATATGGTGGCGGATAAGCTCACCCTTAACGGCATTGACAGCACCCACCGGCTTGATATCGTCAGTTCGTCGGCAGGCACTGCGCCATTCCTGCTGCTGGCCACGGGCGGTGTCCAGGATATCCATAATGTGTCGGTGCAGGATAACAGCGCTGTCGGAGGTCTGTTGCTGGTCGGGGGAGGGTCTTCCGCCGGGATCAGCAATTATCCGCACTGGGTATTCGGGGCGGCGACCTTTGTCTGGGATGGGACACCGAGCCCGCTCGCGCTGTCGCATACCGCGTGGGATGTGCCGTCGAACTGGGACCTCGGCCTTGTCCCGAGGAACGGCGACAGTGTTCAGATACCGAGCACGGCGGACAAGCCGCACCTGACCGCGGGGTCAGGCTCGCCTGTCCTTGTGGACCTAGGCCTGTACGCGGTTGACGCGAGCCTTTATCTGGACGGGCATGGCCTCACGGTGTCGGGGACGTTCGTCAATGACGGGTCGATCTACCTTGACGGCGGTGAGGCGGTGAATATCGCTGACCCGGATATTTACAACGGGACTTTTGTGTATCACGGGGATGGGACGGGTGCGCCGTTCACCATCACGGGCGGGGGGAGACCTGTGATGTTCAACAATCTTATTGTCCATGCGCCTTTCACGGGGTCAGCCTCCGCGTTCACGGCGAATGTGGACCTGGCGATCTACGGCACGCTGACCATTAGCGGTTCATCGCTTGATGCAACGGCCGCGGCCCTGGATATCGGGCATGATTTCGTGATGACCGGCGGTTCGTTCCTGGCGCCTGGCAGTGGAAAAACGCTTGCCGTCGCCGGGAATTTTACCAATACGGCCGGTGCCGGATTTGACGCGAATCACGGGACTGTCGCGTTGGATGCGACCTCGACCATGGGGGCGACCGCGCAGGCTTTGAACGGGAGCACGACATTTTATAAATTGACCAAAACGATCCCCGCGGGGATCCAAGTCCACCAGCTCATATTTGACCATACGGCGGTACAGACGATCACCAATGAGTTGACCCTGCAGGGGATCGCGGGCAACGAACTTTTCCTGAAATCGGACCTGGGCAGCAATGCCGCGGGGATATCTCTGGTGCCGGGAGGCCTTCAGCATATCAACTACGTCGATGTCACGGATTCCAATGCCGGCGGAGGTCTTTGGCTTGTGGCGCGGGATTCCACGCCTCATGCCGCCGCGATGTACAACAATACGCACTGGGTTTTCGGGTCGACGCTGTTCACATGGACTGGAGCCCTTTCCACGGACTGGCGCGTGCCCAATAACTGGGACCTTGGGCTTGTGCCGATGAACGCGCATGGCGCGGTGGTCGCGGACAGCGTCCGGATACCGGGCGGCGTGACGAACGTGCCGCATTTTACGGTGCCGCATGTGCCGCCGGATCCCGAACAATATGACATTAACCTGCTCAACATGACGCTGGATGTGGATGCCAGGCTTTACGCGGATGGTTATAAGTTTGACGTGACGGGAGCTTTTGCCAACGACGGCACAATTTATCTTCAGGGTGACGAAGCCGTTAATATTGTTGATCCGGATATTTATTCGGGGACTTTTGTGTACCGCGGCAATGGCGTCATCGGGAGCAGTTTCCCGCTTACGGCCCCGAACCTGTTCTACAATCTTGTGATCGAGAACAATCTTTCGGGGACGCCTTCCACTTTTGTGAATGCGGTGGACATGACCATTTACGGGAACCTGGGCGTGGCCGGCGCGACGCTTAACGCCGGAGCCAAGGCCATCGACCTGCGTGGCGATTTCGCGATGACGGGCGGTAATTTTACGGCGCCGGGCAGTGGCAAGAGTTTCACGGTGCAGGGAGGGTTTGCCCATACAGCGGGAAGCTTTGTCCACAATAGCGGCAAGGTCACCTTCAGCGGGAACAATACGGTCACTGTCAGCGGTGACACGGTGTTCCAGGACGTCGCGTCCCAGATATCATCGGGGGCCAAGACCATCAAATTCGCGCAGGGATCCAACCAGACCATCACGGGGTCCCTGGACCTGGCGGGTAACGCGGCAAACAAGCTGATCCTCCGTTCGACGACGGATAGCACGTCAGGAGGCGGTTCCACATCCTGGTCGCTGACCATCCTTAACGCGGCACCGCTGGCAGGTTTCGTCGACGTGCGCGATTCAACGGCCGTGTTCCCGAATTTTCCGGTGAATCCGGCGACGGATATCATTGCCACGAATTCCACGGACAACAAGAATGGAGTTACGCCGACCAATATCCACTGGATATTTTTCACCCTGAACATCGTGACCCCGGCCCCGGGCACCGTTGTCGGCCCGGTGCCGACCATCATCGGCCACGGAGTCCCCGGGCATGATGTGACCCTCAAGGACGGTACCGGCACGGTGATCGCTTCGGCCAAGGCTGACACGAACGGGAATTTCCGTGTTGTGGTCGGGAAAGATGACGCGTCCCTGGGAACGGTGACCAAGTTTGCCCTTGACTCTGACCCGAACCATCCGGTGACGAACACGATCACGCCATATTACGGGATCATTACCGGAGATTCTTCGACCTTTTCGGTCGTTGTCGCGCCGACAGCGGCCCAGGTCCCGGTGATCACCTCTCCCGTGGACCAGCAGACGATCGTTACATCCCAACCCGTGATCCAGGGCAACGCCAAACCGGGAAGCCAGGTGTTTGTCGTTGCCAAGGACCAGGCTGATCTGTATCTTTTGTCATTGCCCCCGGAAGCTTACATGGGGCAGGGGGTTGTTGCCGCGGACGGGACATTCTCCTTCGCGTTGACCAGGAACCTTTCGCGCGGCTCCAATTATGTTTCTGTGATCGTAGACGGCGTTTCCAGCGCGATCAAGACATTCATCGTGAACGATGTCTACGGTATCGTGTTCGACTCCTCATCCAACCAGCCGCTTAAGGGGGCATCGGTGTTGATGTTAAAGGCGGACGGGACAATGGCGGTGAAGGGGACGGATATAGCGCTTACGGATACTAATCCGATGGTAACGGGAGCGGATGGCATTTATTCTTTCCTGACAGTGAATGCCAGCTATAAGATTGTGATAACGGCGCTGGGTTACAGTTATCCAACCATCCTTTCTGATGAAAAGCTTCCGGCGGGCCGCAAGATTCTCCTGGGGTCGCGCGGTGAGGTGTTCATCACGGATGGGCTCATCCACCAGATGGACCAGCCCCTGGATGCTAATCCGTATCTTTTCAGGATCGAGAAAAAGTCCAACAAGACGGAAGCCAGGATCGGCGAAGTTGTGACCTACACGGTCAGCATTGAATGCCTTTCCAAGACCAATTCGGTGATCGCTCCGAGGTTTGTCGACGTGATCCCGCCGGGGTTCAAGTACATGAACGGGCGCGCGTTGCTGGATGGGGTCCCCATGCCCGATCCGACGGGCAACAGGCCGCTCACCTTCCTCCCTGGCGATTTTACGCCCGGGCAGAAGAAGATCGTGCGTTATCAGCTGGTCATCGGTGCCGGTGTGGCGCCCGGAGCCTATGATAACGTGGCGACCATGCAGTATCCCACGGGCCTGATTATCTCCAACAAGACCGTCGCCACTGTCAAGATTGTCCTTGATCCGCTTTTTGACGCGGGGACCGTGTTCGGCAAGGTGTTCTATGACTGGAACGAGAACGGCCGGCAGGATGACCCGCAGTACAGTTATGAAGACCGACAGAAGGTCATCGAAGGGCCTGTGCCCAATGTCAGCCTTGCCATGGAAGACGGCACTGTGGTGACGGCGGATGAGAACGGGCAGTTCCACATCCCGGCGCTTGTGCCCGGCCGGCATCTGTTGAGGCTTGATGAACGGACCTTGCCGCCGGGCGCATATTTGACCACGGACAAGGTCCAGGTGGTGGATGTTACGCCTGGCAGCATCATCAAGGTCAATTTCGGCGTGAATGTGGACAACGCTCAGATCGTAGGGAAGGACGCGGAGTACTTCCAGAAAGAACTGAAGGTCGACCAAAGCACGACCGCGCCCAAACCCAGGCTGAACGTTAATATGTTCAATGACAACATTTTGTTGCATAACGACACTGTGATCGAGCAGATCGAGTTTAGGCTGTTCACCAATTACGCGCCGTTCCTGGTGTCGTGGCAGCTTGATGTCGTTGACGCGGATACCAAAAAGCTGGTGCGTTCGTTCAAAGGGACCCGGTCTAACATCAATGATCCGGTTTATTGGGACGGGAGGGACGCGGCCGGCCAGTATCTTCTGGCGAGCCATCATTACGCGTTTGTGCTTAAGGTCCAGGGTGAGCATGAAAAGTGGGATGAGACCAAAGAACAGCCGCTGGTGTTGAAGGTGATGACCGACGCCGACATGGCTGATCGCCAGCGCCAGCGTTCCGCCCAGGAAAAGAAGGACGAGGCAACGGCCCGCACGAAGAAATATCATGATTTCCTGCTCGCCCTCGCGCTAGGGGACGCTTTGAAGACCCGGAATATCTGGGTCAAGGGGGATACCCTCACGCTCAAGTCCGCTGGCAGCGACGTGCGGCAGGTCGTGGTCCTCAGGAATGGCCAGGTGTTCGCGGAAGTGCCCGTGCCCGAGCATCACGGATTGACAGCGCAGGACCTCGCGGCCGGGCAGACCGAGGAACAGGCGATACCGATGGAGGTCATCCTGCCTGACGGGGATTATGAGCTTGAAGTTGTGACGGCCCAGGAGAAGGGCCCGGGCGGCTGGCCTAAAGCCGCGGCGGGAGGGGGAGCGGTAAAACAGGGGCCGGCTGAACAGGCAGGTGCCATGACGGCGGGAACGCCTGAGGTTATTGAGGCGGCGCCGGTGCAGACGGCGCATTACAGGAAACCGCTGAAAGTCGGGGAAGATTACCTCATGTTCGTGGCTATGGGCGACGGCAAGGTCGGGTATAACATGGATCGCGGACATATCGAACCGGTCCAGAGCAATGACCAGTACCGCCGCGGGTTCTACGACCAGGGCAAGATCGCTTATTACCTTAAAGGCAAGATCCAGGGGAAATATATCGTGACGTCGAGTTTTGACACGGAGCGCCAGGCCAAGGCAGCCCTGCGCACGTTCAAGGATAATGCGTATTATCCGGTTTACGGCGATAATTCAACCCTGAACTATGACGCGGCGAACACGGAAGGGCCTCTCTATCTTTCTGTTGATTGGGACAAGTCCCAGGCGATCTGGGGTAATTACGCGGTGGCGTTCAACGACACGGAATTCGCGAATTATACCCGGACACTTTATGGCGGGAAGCTGGATTACAAGAGTGTGGCGACGACCGATTACGGTGAAGCGAAGACCGGCATAGCGGTCTTTCACGCTGAAGTCCATCAGCGCGCCGCGCATAACGAATTCCTAGCCACAGGCGGGTCGCTCTATTATTTCAAGAACAATGATATTGTGCAGGGCACGGACAAGGTGAAGGTCGAGGTGAGGGACGCGGTCACAGGGCTGGTCAAATCGGCCTTGGAGATGAAGAGCGGCGTTGATTATTCCATTGACCCCTCCAACGGGCGTATCCTTTTCTGGCGCCCTTTGTCCATGTCCGTTGATAACAACCAGCTGATCTCCAATAACCTGCTCGGCGGGGACCCGATGTATGTGGTGGCGGATTATGAATATTTTGTCCATGACCAGCTGGCCGAGGGCACCCAGGGAGCGCGCGTGACAAAGGCTTTGGGGAAGAATGTCGTGGCCGGGGCCACGTATGTGTCTGAAACGCAGGCAGCGGGCAAGTACCAGTTGGGCGGGGAGGATGTGACCGTCCACCTGGCCAAGGATTCTACCGTGCATGCCGAATATGCCGAAACCGTCGCCGCGGCCCAGAATAATTTTATATCGACGGATGGCGGCATCACATTCAGCGACCTGTCGGGTGCCGCGGGCAGCAACGGCAAAGCGTACGGGATCACGCAGGACGCGCGCCTCTTCGACAGGGTCGGCCTGAAGAGTTACTACAAATGGATCGGGGATGGCTTCTCGACGGGCGGGACCACATCCCAGCAGGGCAAGAGCATGAACGGGATGGCCATGACCTTTGACATGACGCCCGTCACCCGCTTGACCGCGAGCCGGGATGTCCAGCGATTGATCACCAGCGGCAATTTGCAGACCGCGATGCAGGTGGGCGGGCAGGAGACAACAACGACCCTGGTCCAGCTGGTCCATGACGCGCGTCGCCTGAGGTTGACAGAGGCTTTTGCGAGTACCCAGACCAAGGGTAACGGGACAGCCACGACGCAACAAAGCAACAGCGCTACGGCGGCGGCCGAGGCGCAATATGCCCTCAACGAGAAGACGGACATCCGCTTGAAGGAACAGGTCGAGGTATCAGGGACGGGAACTACGGCAACAACACTCGGTGTTGACCGCCAGCTGACCAACAAGCTCAAAGGAACACTTGAGGAGACCGTGGGCAGCGCGGGTACGGCCACCAGGGCGGGTGTTGCGGCAAATGTTACGCCCAAATTGGCTGTCAGCACGGATATCACCCTCGCGAAGGCGCGCACAGGTGAGCTTTCACAGACTGTGGCTTTGGGCAGTAAAGGTCAGATCAATGACAAGACATCGCTCGACGCGATGGCGGCCGTGACGCGAGGGGTTGGTACCGGCCCCCAGAGCACGGTTTCACTGGGAGGAACGACGAAGGTGAACGAGACAACGTCGCTCCAGGCATTGACCAGCGTAGCCCGGACAACGGCGGGCACGCAAGAGGGGGCTTTGACCCTGGGAGGGTCAACAAAGATCGACAATACCGATGTCAAGGTCGGGGTTGAGACGAGCCAGTCTTCGGATGCCGCCAAGGCCCATCAGGCGTTAAGCCTGGACGGGTCGCGCAGGGATGCGAAAGGCCTTGAAACAACGGGCGGCGTCAAGATCGACGACAGGCCGGTTGAGGGGAAGATGACGGTCATCACGGCAGGAGAAAAAGGCCCCATGACCCCGGATGTTCAGGTCGCGACGGAACGTTCATTCTCTGTCGGCACCACGAGCCAGGAGGAGAACAACACCTACAAGATCAGCCGGATGAAGGATGGGCGGAATCTTGAAACGTCTTACGCGCGCAAGCTTGCTGACGGGCAGACCGGTGTCTCAGATTCGAACATCTTTGGCTTGACGGGAGATGTTAATGACAAGGTTGCCGCGCAGGCCAGCCTTGAAAAAGGGAAGGTCCGCAACCTTGACGGGACCCTGACCGACCGTACGGTACTGTCCACCGGCCTCGGGTTCGTTGACAAGGACAAGGAGACAGGCAAGATCATCCTGCAGAGCTCGACCAAGGCCGAAGTCCGCCTGGATAAAGGTGCCACGGACACGCAGCAGTATGTTTTTTATCAGGCAGCTGACGGGAAAATGAATGAGCAGACCACCGTGCACGGGAAGTTCGATTATTCCGTTACCAGGGATATGAATACCGGGAAAGCGCAGGCAGGGTACAAGGAGATCATGCTGGGTGCGGCTTACCGGCCCGTGGCCATGGACCGCGTGAATCTTTTCAGTGAGTACACGTATAAAGAGAACAAAGGCCCCATTGACCAGGTGACCGCGACTGATATTGAGCAGACAAAAATGCATGTCCTGACCGCGGGGGCTGGGTATGAGTTGAACGATAAATGGGAATTGATCGAAAAGCTGGCCTTGAGGATCATGGATGAAAAGGTTGCGGGATTTGAATTTGCCAAGACGCACACCTGGTTATCTGTAAGCCGGGTCAACTATACCATTGACCAGGACTGGAAGATCGGCGCGGAATACAGGACGCTCGCTGTGCAGGAAGCCAAAGACCGCAAGAGCGGCTTTCTGCTGGAGGCCGTGCATAGCGTTAACGACAACGTGGAAATGGGCATTGGGTACAACTTTACGAGTTTTGTGGATGACCTGACAAACCTGAGTTATACGGTCCAGGGCCCTTATTTGCGCATGACCGGGAAATTGTTCGACCAGAGCCCCGCGGAACGCGCCAGGGCCAGGGCCAGGTGGATCGACCGGCGTGTTGAACTGTATGCCTGGAAAATGGTCAAGGTTGAGTTCCATCGCAAGGATAGTCCGATCGTCCTTGAACTGAATCAGGTATACCAGAAGGCGCAGGCTGCCAATAAGCGCGGGCATTATGATGAAGCGCAGCAGCTGTATAAGCGGATCATTATTGTGACCCAGATGATGTATGAGGAAGCGGCCCAGTTCGTCCGGCATCATATTGACTTTGAGGAAAGGGTTTTTAACGCTTTTCAGCGCGCACGGGAATATTTCGATAAAGGTGACATTTGGCAGGCCAGAAAATTGTGGGAAAAAATTGTGGAAGAGGCTTCGAGGGCTGTGCTAGAATGACTCCGCTTGGATTAGAACGTTACTGTTATCAACGATTTCCGTTCCTTCTTCGTCGGGAGATCCCTGGGATTTTATGAAACAATACCGTTGGGTATTACTTACTTTCTATTGCGCGGCCTTCCTGGCCGTTGCTTGCGCCCACGCACAAACCGCGGATGATGGCCAGCCTTCCGTCCTCAAGGAGGACAAGGGACAGTCTGATTATGTCTACGACCTGAAACTTCTTATTAAGAAGTCGAAGGATAATATCAGGAATGTGAACGATAAGATCAAGGAGCAGGCGGTACTCAAGCGCAATCAGCAGCGCGAACAAAAGGCGCGCGAGTATTATGAACAGGCCATGAAGCTTCGGGATGAAGGCCGTCTTGAAGAAGCGCGGCAGTTATTTGACAAGGCCATCAAGATCACAGAACATCCCGAAATGCAGTATTACATCAAGGAAAGCGAGCGCCGTTCGAAACTCCAGGCGAACGCTCTTGAACACCAGGAATCCGACCAGGAGCGCCGTCAGGCTGAGGACCAGAAGGTCCCGGATTATAAGTCGACGCGCAGTTATCTCAAGCGGATCGATAGCGACATTGAGCTTTTGGCCAAAGCGCAGCACAGCCAGGAGGAGATCGCCGCCCAAAAGGAAGAACTTGAGAAAATGCGCATTGCCAGGGATAAGGCCGAAGTTGTCTATAACGAGGCGATCGCCGCGTATGACGCGAAGGACTTCCCTCAGGCCAAGGTCAAGTTCCTGGAAACAGACAGCATATTCCCCAACCAGAAGAAGACGAAATATTATCTTAACCGCATTGATGAGGATGCCCGCCTTGAAGAAGAGGCCAAGGCCAAAGCGGCGCGCGAAAAAGAAGCCGAGGCGCTGTATGTGCAGGCGTTGAACTTTTATCAGGGGGGGCAGTTCGAAGAAGCGAAGAAAAAATTCGTTGCCGTCGAGGTTGTCCTCCCCAATTACAAGCAGCTCCTTGATTATCTTGACCGTATCGATGACGATATCCTGCGCAAGAAGGAAGCGGACCTGGAGCGGATCAAGGAAGACCAGGTGAAAGGGCTTTATAACCAGGCCCAGGTCCTTTACCAGGGCGGGCAGTTTGCCGAAGCCAAAGAGAAATTCCTGCAGGTCGAAGTGATCTATCCCGGGTATAAGGAAACGACGCGCATCCTCGGCGGCATTGACGCGCAGGTGGACGCGCAGAAGAAAGACACCGAAGACCGGGTCAAGAACGAGGCCGCGGAAAAACTTTATGTGCAGGCGATGTCGCTGTACCAGGCCACTGATTTCATCGCGGCCAAGGAAAAACTGATCCAGGTCGATGTGATGGCGCCGGACTACAAGGATACTGTCCGGTATATCGCGCGCATTGATGGCGATATCGAGCGCAAGAAAAATGACGAAGCACTCAAGGCCAAGCTCCAGGAGATCGACCCGGTCTATATCCAGGCTTTGGAGCTGTACAAAGAAGATAATTTTGTGGAAGCGAGGAACAAGTTCACCGAGGTCCAGGTATTGATGCCTGGTTATAAGGATACGGTATTGTACCTGGCGCGGATCGATAAGGATGTCCAGGCCCAGGAGGCGCGGATCGCCAGGGAAGAAAAGATCCGCAAGGTAGACAGCCTGTATGTCAGCGCGCTCCAGCTTTTTGCCAGCCGCAAGTTCACCGAAGCGAAGGAAAAGTTCCTTGAACTGGCGGGAGTTGATCCGGCCTACAAGAACGCGCGCGATTATCTTTCACGCATTGACAAGGATATCCGCGAGGAGGCCGCGCGTCAGGCGCGGGCCGCGGCCGAGGAGCAGGCGGCGGAACCTTACGCGCAGGCTGTGACACTTTACCATGACGGTGATTTTGAGTCGGCAAAAGCAAAATTCCTCAAGGTCGTAAAATTGGTGCCGGATTACAAGAAAACGCGGTTCTATCTTTCGCATGTCGATGAGGATGCCCATGCGAAGAACAGGGAGCTGGAGCTTGAACGCCTTGCCAAGGCCGAGAATTTATACAGGGAAGCGATCGCCCTGGAGGCTTCCGGGAAGATCCCTGAGGCGTACAAGAAACTCACGGACCTTGAAGCTTTCTATCCCAATTACAAGGCGGTGCAAACCTGTTTCGCGAGATTGCGTAAAGCGGGCATTGAAAAAGGGATCGTTCTTCCGGATGTGCCGAAAGGATCCGGGGTAGCCCCTGTTGCTCCCGAGGAGGCAAAGATCATCGCGCTTTACAAACAGGCCGTTGAACTTTACAAGGACCAGAAATACGACGAGGCGCAGCCCTTGTTTGAAGCTGTTACCCAGATAAAGGTCGGGTATCGTTCCACCCGCAAGTATCTTGACAGTATCCAGGAGATCAAGGCGTCCCTGGCGCAGAAAGCGGAACAGGAGAAGGCCAGGCAGGCGTTGTTGCCCGCAACTCCGGCGCGGGTCGAAGGCGCTAAAAAGGCTGTGCCTGCGGTTGCCGCTGAAAGCATCGAGCCTGCGGTAAGTGTTCCCATTGTGCGTTCGCCGGCTGAAGAGAGCAGGGCCATTGCGGCTTTGGCCACCCGTTCCAGCGGCATATACCAGCAGATCAGGTCATTGTCGCAGGACAAAGAGCTGTTGAGCGCGGCCAGTACTTTCGCGAAGGTTGATCATTTGATCGAGAACCTTGAAACGGAGAACCGGCGCCTGGCGGATAATATGGCGCGACAGAAGAAGGCGGATGAGGAAGAGGCCGCGCGCGCCAAGCGTCAGGAGCAGGAACAGTCCCGTCAGCAGGTCAAGTTGACCGAAGTGGAAAAGAACGCGCAGAAGGAAAAGGCCGCAGCCAAGGCCCGTGAAGAAGCTTCGGCGCAGAAGACCGCTATCATCCAGGAAGGCGAAGACAAGCGCAGCATGCAAAGGGCCGAACTGGAGCGGTTGAAGAATGAACAGAGGGAAGCCCAGTTGAAGGCTGAAGTGCTGTACCGGCAGGCGTTGAGTGCTTTGGGCAGCAAGAATTATTATGTGGCCCGCGAACGTTTGACGGCCCTGGGTAAGTCCGTTCCGGACTATAAGGATACCACCCGGTTGCTGGCGCGCTTAGATCGCTTGCAGGATGAAGAAAAGCTTAATGCGGAAGAGGCCAGCGACCGCGCTTCGATTAAGAAGCTTGCTGATGAGGCCACAGCGCTTAACCTTTCGATCCTGGAACTGTCAAAGAAGAAAAATTATTCCGCGGTCGAAGTTAAATTTAACGACCTTGAATCTATCCTCAAGGAGATAAAGATATCCAAGAACCGCATGGTTACGCGCCGTGAGCAGTTTGAGTCGCATTGGAAAGAGATCGCGGTCCAGCGCGAAGGCGTAGCCAGGAAGAACATGGCGCCCAAGGGCCTGAAACAAGGCGAGGATTTTATTCCCGCGCGGCAGAAAGGCAAGACGCTGATCCAGGCAGGCCAGCAATTGTATGCGGCTGAGAATTTCGCGGAGGCGCGTGTGAAGTTCGTGGAAGCGGCCCAGGTCGATCCGGCAAACAAGACTTCCTTGAGCTATATCAAACGTATTGACCGCATCCTGTCCCGGCATGATTATGAGGCGCGCCAAATGCGTGACAAGGCCAAGGCCAGGGATCTTGAACGCAAGCAGGAAGCCCTGCCCGGGGCGCCCGTTGCCGCCGCGCAGCCTTCGATGGATATTAAACGCGCTGTCGAGGTCGCTGAAGAAGGGGAAGCCCTTTATAAGGCGAAGCGTTACCGTGAAGCCCGCATCAAATATGAAGAACTTCTTCAGGTCGGGACTGAAAAAGACAAGCGCAAGGCCAGCAAATCCCTGGACCTGATCGACCGTGCCCTGGAAAAAGAACAACAGGCGGCTGAAGCCGACCGGCAGGCCCAGGAAGAGAAGCTTTTGGAGGAACGCCGGACCCAGGCAAAATTGATGTCGGCCAAGGATCATCGCGCGCAGGAACGGGAAATGCACAAGACCCAGGAATTGGTCGCGGTGCAGAGGGAACTTGATATCCGGCGTCAGCAGGAACTCCGGGAGATCGAGAGGAAGAATGCGCGACAGCGTCAAGAGATGCTTGAGAATAAGGATCAGGGTATGTCCCGCGCCGCGGCGCAGGATCGTCAGGAGAAGGAAAAATTCACGCCGCAGGATGGGCCTTCAAAGGAGGCTGCGGGCAAGGGAGTTAAAGCCCAGGAGGGCAAGGCACGGCAGCAGCAGGCCGAGGCCATTCGCGCGATGGACGCAACGAAGCTTGATGTCACGGATGTGAGCTCGGAATCGATTTCCAAAGAGAAGATCAGGACGTCATCCGGCAAAGCGGCGCGCAGGATAGTCCGCGCGGATGCCGTGGACAAAAAGGAATTTGAACGCCGCGCGCAAGTGGCGAAACAGCTTCTTGAGATCGAGCAGGCGGATGAGAAGAAACGCAGATCTTCCCTGGATCCGGCCGTTGGGAAAGGGATGGACCAGGCGGAACTCATCCACCGCAATCAGCAGGCCGTTAAACAGATACTCAAGAGCGTGGCTTATGACGGTGTGGCCGTTGACGGGGAGTTACAGTCTGCTGTGTCAGCGGAAGATCCGACGACGACTATTCTTAAACAGGCCGCGACGGAAGAAAAACGCCGCCTTGAAGAACAGCGCACCGCCATACGCAAGGAGTTCGAGGCCGGGACCGAGCAGCTTTATCTGGAAGGGGTCGGCTTCTTCAAGAAAAAATTGTACCAGGACGCGCGTCAGGATTTCGAACAGGTCAATGGCTTGATCCAGGGATATAAGGATACGGATAAATACTTGAAGAAAATTGACCGTATCCTGCCGTCCAAAGAGTCTTCCTCCAATTAAGCTATTCGATGTGGCTTAATACCATTGCTTGTGACGCAGGGAGATGTTAATGGGACGATGGGTGGCAGTTTTTTTACTAACGCTCCTGGTGACCGCGGCATTTGCCAGGGCGTTGAACACTCATATTTTCTCCGACGCGGCCCGTCTTTTTCTTGGCACAGCGTACAGGGAAAAGGACAATGCCTCATTTGATGGTTCCCATGAGGCTCAGCAGAAGGTGTATGATCAAAATGAAAAGAACCGCGATCACGTTGATGATCAGCAGGAAAAGTTGCGCGATCAGATGGAGCGCATGAAGGATCGCCTGAATAGAGGAAGGGACTGAACGATGAAAGTTTTAAAGGTTATTCTTGTTGTTTTTACCGCGTTGGTCATTCTTGCTATTGTCGGAGTGTTTGTATTCTTGAAGACATTCAACGTGAATGGTTATCTTCCGCAGATCACGCAGCAGGTTTCGAAGGCCGTTGGCAGGGATCTTAAGGTGGGAGGGGCAGAGCTTGGCGTTTCTTGGACCAATGGTATTCGGTTGGAGGTCAAGGATATTTCATTGGCGGATGACCCCAAGTTCTCGGATAAACCGTTCTTTGCCGTCAGTCGAATTGAGATCGGGGTGAATCCGGGAGCCTTGTTCCTTGACCGCAAGGTGCAGGTGACCGGGGTCGTGGTTGATTCTCCGAGAGTTATCGTGATCCGGGCGAAAGACGGCACGATCAACGCCCTGACGATGGGGGGCCAGGCACAGGCGAATGGGCGGGATAACGCAGCGGGCGGGATCCCGGCGCTGTTTGTGAACGATATCAAGGTTGTGAACGGAAGTTTTACGTTTATCGACCAGGGGAATTCTCCAATCCTGGCGTTCACACTGGACCGGATCGATGTCCATATGAGCGATCTTTCCCTGGTAAGCCCGTTCACGGTTTCTTTGAAGGCCGCGCTTTTTTCAGCGTCGCAGAATGTCGCGCTTGACGCGCGCCTTGAGCTTAACCTATTGAAGCAGGTGGTTCATATTAAAGGCCTGAAGATCGGGGTGGATCTTGCCACTATAGATCCGGCAAAGCTGGAAGGCCAGTTGCCCATGCTTAAACCATTGGTACTGAAAAAAACAGCAGGTTTGTTCAAGATCGATGGCGCTGAAGTTGAAGCGGGTGCCCAAGGCTTGGCAACCCTCAAGGCCCAGGCATTGCTTGAAAAAGGGTTAGTGTCATCCGGCTTGCTTCCTTTGCCCGTTGAGAACATAGGTTTGACGGCGGATATCAATGAAAAGCAAATCGATATCAAGGCAGTGACGGCAACTATTGCGGACGGAGTGGTACGGGGCAATGCGCTGATCGTGGATTACCTTTCTTCGCCTATTATCGCGGGAACTGTCAGTGCCGAAGGCGTGAATATTAACAAGGTAGCCGCCGCGTTTAATTCTCCGTTGGGCGTCAGGGGGATATTGTCGGGGGACGGGAATGTGAAACTTTCCGGCAAGTCGCCGGAGGATATCATTTCTTCTCTTCACGGTGAGACCAAGGTCGATGTCAAGGATGCTGTGATCGAGAACATGAATTTCTTGGCTGCCGGCCTTGGGAAGATCCCGATGCTGCCTGGACTTCTTGACAGCATCATGCCGGATCTTTCCCAGGCCACACAGGATGATATCCATCAGGGCCGTACGCATTTTGAGACCGTTCACGCCCAGGGGCATCTGGTCAGCGGTGGTTTTCAGATCGATGCCGCGGATGCGACAACACAGGATATAGCGGTCCATGCCCAGGGAGCGCTGGACTTTGCCAGCGGGTTTGATATTAAGGTAGATCTGCGCCTTACACCCGATCTTTCCGTCCGTTTGGCGCAGCGGGTTAAAGCGCTTGCCGGCCTTAAGGATGAAGAAGGCCGGATCTACATTCCTTTGAGCATCAATGGCCCTCTGGCAAAACCCAAAGTCATGCCTGATGTTGAATATCTGGCAAAAAAGATGCTTGTAGCCCAGGGTGGTGAACAATTACAGCAAATACTTGGCACTCCTGAAGCGTCACAGGCTGTGAATGCGATTTTTGATCTTTTCAAGAAAAAATGACTGAATTGGGCTTGATCCTTCCCAAAAAGCCCAGAGAAGGATTTTGCTTGTTTTTTCCCGTCGCAAAATGTATACTAATCAAAATTTGAGTCGGATTTCAATAAAAAGAAGGTTTTGTAAAAATTAGAAGGGCAGGCGCGCTGGTATGGCAGAGCAGAAAAAAAACAAGAAATTAAAGATCATTCTCCTGGTTATTGCGGGTGGCCTGGCTGTTTATTCGCTCGTGATATGGTTTTTGAGTTTTCAAACGCTTGAGCGAAGTGTCACGGTTGTGGAGAAAGCCGCCGCAATCCAGTCGAAGAATTTTCGTTATTACGTCCAGGAATACAGGACGACGAAGATCGCGCTTGACGAAGCGAACAAGAAGGTTGTTGATCTTACGGCTGAGCTTCAGGCCGCCAATGCCGAGCTTTCCACCACGCGCGGGGAGCTTTCATCGGTCCAGGGTTTGAACGATGAGCTCAAACAGGGGATCAAGTCGCTTGAGAAGTATAGGGTCAAGGCGGAAGCCAAAGGCGAGGCGTTTGAGGCCATGATGAGTGCTTTTCGCAAGAAAAACAAACAGCTTGATATCGACCTTCAGGCGGCCCGCAAGGAGCTGTCCTTTTTTCAACCTGATATTTCTGATACGGATGAAGGCAAGGCCAAGATCATGCGTTTCAAGGATCATATCCGTCTTGTCAAAAAGAACATGCACGCGATCAAAGAGCAGGCCATGGCTATCAAGGCGGCGGCTCAGCAGCAACGCGACCGTATGGAAATGCTTTATGGTAATAACGGGTATTTTATTAAAGACGGGAAAAACCAGTCTTTAAAGCGTCAGGGCGCGCAGGTGGATATTAAAGTCGAGTTCAAGTGAGCTTTCCTGTTTATGGTCAAAGAAAACCGAAGCCCTGAACATCCGGCTTCGGTTTTTGTTTTGGCGAGGATCCTCGCCAAAACATCCCGAGGCTGCGTGGCGAGCGTACGGCGAACCAGGTCCAAGAGATAGTATTATGAGCATATTTAGCCGGCCGATCTTATGATCATCGATATTAAAGTTATCCCGGGTGCCAGGAAAAATTCGTTCAAGGAAGAATCTGGAAGGATAAAGGTCCATTTGACCGCGCCGGCGCTGGATGGCAGGGCTAATGCGGCGCTCCTTGGATTTCTGGCGGGACATTTCGATGTTCGCCCGGCACGCGTAGAGATCATAAAAGGATTGAAATCACGTAATAAAGTCGTTAGTATTAATGACTTGTAAGAAGCAGGGAGGGAAAATCCATGACACTTGAAGAACGCATTAACAAGGATTATATCCAGGCCATGAAAGACAAGGCCGCGGAAAAGTCCGGCGCATTAAGTTACCTGCGGGCCATGATCAAGCAGGTCAAGGTGGACAAGAGGCTGGAAAAGGTTGCGGATGATGAAGTTATCGCTGTGATCAAAAAACAGATCAAACAGCGTCAGGACTCCATTGAGCAGTTCGAGAAGGGCGGAAGGCCGGAGCTCGCGTCCAAAGAAAAGAATGAACTGGAGATCATGAAAGTTTATCTTCCGGCTGAAATGGCCACGGATGAGATCAAGGCCATTATAGATGCCGCTGTTAAAGAAACGGGAGCGGCGTCGATGAAGGACATGGGCCAGGTCATGAAGGTCGTCCGTGAAAAGGTGGGTGGGCGCGCGGATGGCAAGCTTCTCAGTGACCTTGTCAGGGAAAGACTGGGAGCCATATGACAGTGCCCGTCAAGGGAAGGCGCGTCTTTTTCTTGACGGGATGTTCGCTTGTTATCGCTGGCCTTGTTGCGTTCGCGTTCTGGTTGCCCTCTCAATATTACATCCCCATCATGGCGTACCATTCGGTGGCCCCTTCCTGGTATGAGCCGCTGAATAATGTCCAGGTCGGGCATTTTGAACAACAGATGCGTTTTCTACGCGCGCATGGTTATAAGCCGTTGACGGTAGACCAGTTGCTTGCCAGGATCAGGTCCGGCCATCGTCCGGCGGCCGGTGAAGTCGCTATTTTTTTTGATGACGGGTATAAGAATAACTACACGACAGCGTACCCCATCCTGAAAAAGTATGGTTTTCCCGCTACAATTTTTGTTGAGGTGGGGCATCTGGGTAACCCCGGGCATCTGACGTGGGACGAGGCGCAGCGGATGGATGCCGACGGCATTGCGATCCAGAGCCATACCATGACGGGGGCGTACCTGCCCAGCCTGGGGCCTGATGCACTTGTTCAGGAACTCACGGAAAGCAAGCATCAGCTTGAAGTCCGGCTCGGCCATCCGGTGGATTATATCGCTTATCCGGTGGGCGGGTTCAGCGATAGTATCAAGCAGCTTGTGCGTCGGCTCGGATATAAGGCGGGATTTGCTACCAATCGTGGTTATGACAGGACTGGCAAAGATCTTTACGAATTGAAACGCATCCGCATCAAGGATTCCGACGGTGATCTTCAGCTGTGGTTGAAACTTTCAGGTTATTACAATTTGTTGAGGGAAAAGAAGAAGCCCTTCTGATCTCGCAGGGCATTATCAGGACTGATCGAAAATAAGGGGTGCCATGAAAAAGTCTTCGCCGTATCATTTGCGTTCCGACGGGGTTTTCATCGTAGAGGATTATAATCGCAAAAGGGCGTTCGCCAATTTCTTTCCGGGTATCGCGGGGGAATGGGGCATCCCGATGTGGGTGTTCTACACCAATCGCGGCCAGGGCATTGCTTCGTTCGGCATCGAGTCCAAGGACAAGGCCATCATGGAGTTCCAGCCGGCCAACAAGTCTTACCGCCTGACGAGCACGCACGGGTTTCGGACGTTCTTGAAGGTCAAAAGAGGCGGTGTCGAGAAATTTTACGAACCATTCCGCAGCTGCGGGGCATCGTCGTTCCGCGTGCGCCAGCGGATGGAGATCTCCGCGCACGACCTTACCATCCATGAGGTCAATGACACCCTTGGCCTTGAGATCACGGTGAATTATTTCACAGTGCCCGAGGAGCCCCTGGCGGGGCTTGCCCGTACCGTGACCGTGAAAAATATCGCGTCAAAAGCCGTTGCTGTTGAAATGGTTGACGGGCTTCCGGTCATCATGCCTTACGGGCAGAATGACTGGATCATGAAGAACATGTGCCGCACCATCGAGGCCTGGTACAAGGTGCGCAACCTTGAGAAAAAAGCGCCGTATTTTCAGCTTAATGTCGAGGCTTCCGATATCCCGCAGGTCGAGTACATCAAGGAAGGGAATTTTTATTTTGCGTTTGATCCGAAAGCCGCGCCGGGGATCCTGCTGGACCCTGTTGTCGAGGCGGGGGCGGTCTTTGGCGAGACGACTGACCTTCTTGTCCCTGAGCTGTTCCTGGCCCAAAAGGCAATAAGACCCGCGCAAGACCAGCAAACGGATAACCGCACGCCTTCGGCCATGAGTTCCGTGAAGTTCGCGCTCAAGCCTTCGGGGGTCAAAGAAATTGTTAGCATCACGGGGTTCGCGCGCAGTATTGGTGAACTCAACGGGTATGTGAAGAAAGCGACACGCAAAGGATTCCTGGCGCAAAAGAGTGCCAGGAACCGCGCCATCGTCGAGGGGATCAAGTCGCTTGCCTTTACGCACACGTCTTCCGCCGCGTTCAATGCGTATGCTGGCCAGACCTTTCTGGACAATGTCCTTAGGGGCGGGCTCCCGTTGAGCCTCAAGACCAGCGCGGGCCCGGCGGTCTTTAATGTTTACAGCCGCAAACACGGGGATCTTGAGCGCGATTACAACGCCTTCAAATTATCCCCGACGTTCCTTTCGCAGGGGAACGGCAATTACCGGGACGTGAACCAGAACCGGCGTAACGATGTCTGGTTCAATTCCGACCTTAAGCAGAGCGCGGTCGTTAATTTCTTTTCCCTGACCCAGGCGGACGGGTACAACCCTCTGGTCGTTTGCGGGATGTCCTTTGTGGCTGAAGAAGGGAGCATGCTTGACGCGCTGATCGCGGCGCATGTCAGGTCCGGCGCCACAGCGGCCCTCAAGGATTTTTTGAAAAAAGGGTTCATGCCGGGTGACCTTTTCAATTTTATCGCTGATAACGGCATCCAGCTGAAGGGCCGGCCGCAGGAGTTCCTGGGCGCTGTCCTCGGTCTTTGCCAGAAATTTGAGACGGCCCAGCACGGGGAGGGTTTCTGGATCGACCATTGGGCCTATAACCTTGATCTTGTCGAAAGTTATCTTGCCCTTTACCCCGAGAACCTCCGTTCCCTTTTGGTCGAGAACAGGGATTTTACCTTTTACCAAAATTCTGTTCATGTCCAGCCGCGCGACAAGCGGTATGTCCTTACCCCGCTGGGTGTGCGCCAGTATCATTCATTGCATGAGGGGAAACATGACAAGGGGCAGGCGTTGCACTTGTTGCGCGTGCGCCATGGGCAGGGCGAGATATACCGCACGAACCTTTTGGTGAAATTACTGTGCCTGGTCGTCAACAAGGCCGCGACCCTTGATCCGAGCGGCATCGGGATCGACATGGAGGCCAACAAGCCCAGCTGGTATGATTCGCTCAACGGCCTTCCCGGGCTGCTTGGCTCATCGATCTGCGAAACGCTGGAGTTGAAACGGTTCGCTCTTTTTACCCTGGGGGCCATTGACAAGATCGGCAAAGGCAACGATGAGAATATTGCCGTATTTGAGGAGCTGGCGCTCTTTATCAGAGAGATCAAGGTTATCCTTGAAGAGGCCGCGAGCGATGTTGATCACTGGAACAAGGCCAATACGGCCAAGGAAGATTATCGCGAGAAGGTGCGCGCGGGGATATCCGGCGTCGAGATGGAAATGAGCTTTTCTGTCGTCCGTTCTTTCCTTGAAGCGGTGGTCCGTAAAGTTGACAGAGGGGTAGCCAGGGCGAAGCGTGAGGACGGGCTTTTCCCGACGTATTTCTTTCACAAGGTGACACGGCATGAGCTTGTTGAGGGTGCCGCGCCGGCGAAAGAGGGCCCCCATGTGCGCCCGCTGGCCTTCGAAAGGCATGACCTTCCGTTGTTCCTGGAGGGGTTCGTGCACGCGTTACGCTGCGAACCGGATCGCGCGGCTGTCAGGGCGCTCCACGCGAAGGTGCGCCGGAGTCCTCTTTTTGACAAGGCCCTGGGCATGTACAAGGTCAACGCGCCGATCATTACCGAAACCGAGGAGATCGGGCGCGCGCGCATTTTTCCGCGCGGCTGGCTTGAGAACGAGTCAATCTGGCTGCACATGGAATACAAGTACCTTCTGGAGTTGTTGCGGCGGGGATTGCATGAAGAGTTTTACCAGGACCTTGCCACGTGCTGTGTTGCTTTCATGGACCCGCAGACGTACGGGCGCAGCATCCTGGAGAATTCTTCATTCATCGTCGCGAGCGCGCACGCGGATAAAGCGTTGCACGGCCAGGGCTTCGTCGCCCGGTTGTCGGGCAGCACGGCTGAATTCGTTCATATGTGGATGGTCATGGGCGCGGGCGTGGCGCCTTTCAGCGTGAATGTGAACGGCGAGCTGGAGCTTGCCCTCAAGCCTGTCCTGAAAGGGTCTTTATTTTCGACCCAGGAAGCCGACGCGATCTTCTATACCTTGGAAGGTGAGCAACACCAGGTCCGTTTTCCCGCCGGGACCTGTGCTTTTAATTTCATGGGGCGTACGCTGATCGTTTACCACAATCCCAAGCGCCATGATACGTTCGGCCCGCGCAACGCCGTTATCAGGCGCGTGATCCTGCATTATGCCGGGAAGAAGACCAAGGAAATATCCGGCAGCGTTGTGCCCGCTCCTTTTGCCGAGGATGTCCGCGCGGGGAAGGTGGCGCGCATTGATATGATGATGGAGTCATAAATGTCACAAGGTCCTTTGTACCGCACACCGTTGTACGATGTCCATCTGAAGCTAGGAGCGAAGATGGTGCCTTTCGGCGGCTGGGAGATGCCGTTGCAGTATCCCGACGGGATACTCAAGGAGCATGAGGCCAATCGCAAGGGATGCTCCGTGTTTGACTGTTCCCATATGGGGGAATTCCTGATCGAAGGCGATGCCAAAGCTTCGGGGCTTGACGGCATCGTGACCCAGTCGATCGCCGGCCAGCCGGTGGGGACCTGCCGCTACGGCATGGCGCTGGATCCCCGGGGCGGGACCATTGACGATCTTATTGTTTACCGCCTGGCTACCGAAACATGGATGGTCGTTGTCAACGCGTCGAATATCGCGAAGGATGCCGCCCATTTCCGGGCGCATTTGACGTCAAAGGCGAAATTCACGGATATTTCCGCGCTTACCGCCAAGATCGACGTGCAGGGCCCCCTGGCGCGTGACGTTATGAAGGCCATTGTCCCCGGCATTGAGCGGCTCGAACATTATACCTTTGGTGTTTTTCCCGTCCTGGGCGAGAATGTGATCGTCAGCCGCACGGGGTACACGGGGGAACTGGGTTATGAGGTCTACTATCCCTGGGACAAGGCCGACAGGCTCTGGAACGCCGTGATGGCCGATACGCGCGTGCGCCCTACCGGCCTTGGCGTCAGGGATGTCCTGCGCATTGAGGTTTCTTACCCGTTGTACGGGCATGAACTTTCCGAGGACATTTCTCCCGTCGAGGCGGGCCTTGGGCGGTTTGTCGACCTGAACAAGGAGTTTATCGGCAAGGCTTCGCTTGTGAAGGATGCCGCCGGGCAAAGCCGCCGCAGGATCGTTCATTTCATCTCCATGAACCGCCGGGCACCGCGCCAGGGCCACCAGATCTTTTCCGTGGATGGCGCGCCAATCGGCGAGGTGGTCAGCGGCACGTTCTCTCCGGCCCTGGGGGTCGGGGTCGGGATAGGATTTTTTAGAAAAGAGTTTACGGGCAGCCCTAAAGAGATTATATTTGGGGATGAAAAATTAAAACTGGCGGCGCAAGCGGTGGCCAGGCCATTCTATAAAGACGGCACGCTTAAAGCTTAGGCGTAGATAGTGTCAAAAGTTCTATGAAGAATGAGCGTGAATAAAGATGGTTCGTATGAAGAATCTGGATGTGTTGGGCTTTTAAGATTGGGTTAGTTTAGGAGCGTAGGGGCCGACCTTGTGTCGGCCCGAATGAGGCAAAAG
>CAIUQE010000005.1 GCA_903901225.1 Candidatus Omnitrophota bacterium | reverse complement strand
CTGACGAGTGGCAATTACAGCATCACAGGATTCGTTGGCGCTGAAGGTGCCACAGTTGGAGTGACGAATGGGACGTATGACAACGGCAAGGATGTGGTGAATAACCCGGCGGGGAGTCCGGTAACGTCCGCGAGTCTGGTGCTTGGTGATTACACGGCCAATGGTGGAACCCTGCTTAGCAACTATGACCTGAGTGCGGTGATAGGCGTGAGTGCAACGGGAAACATCGGCGCGATCACGCCTAAAGCGCTGATAGTTGTGGCTGATGCCTTGGCCAAGGTGTATGGTGCGCTTGATCCGGCTCTGACCTACGCGGCGAGCGGTTTTCAGTCGGGTGACACGGTCGGCAGTGTCCTGACCGGCGTCTTATCACGGGTTGTCGGAGAGAGCGTGGGTAATTACGCGATCGGGCAGAACACCCTGCTGGCGAATTCTAATTACATCATTGCCTATACCGGCGCCAATCTGGGTATCACACCCGCTGTCCTTCATGTTGTCGCCGATCCGCAAAGCAAGATCTTCGGAGCGATCGATCCGGCCTTGACATATATGGCGAGTGGTTTTCAGTTCAGTGATACCGCGGGGACCGTGCTTTCGGGCCTGTTGACGCGCGCGCCCGGTGAGAGCGTTTTGGGCGGGCCCTACGATATCACCCAGGGTACGTTGGCGGCAGGGGTTAATTATACCCTTGGATACACGCATGATCATCTGCTCATCACGGACGCCGCGTCGTCGTCGGTTTTGGGGTTTAACGCAGGACAGGTCATTTATAACGGCGTCATTAACAATGATTATTATTATCGTCCGGGCAATTTCTGGCATATCGCGTTGAACTATAACAACGCAGACCCCGGATTCGATGTATTGAGAGGAACAAATGAGGCGAACACACATTTGAGCAGGGGGTTGGAGCGTCTCGATCCTTCTACCGGTGGAGTTTATTATGAAACCTGGTCATTCCCGCAGGAATCTGAGAAAGTTCATGGGAAATAAGTATTTGTGCCACATCTGTTAATTTGCAGAGGAAGGGGCAATATGCTGTTAATGGTCCGCTCTATGGTAGCTGTGGGGGTATTGCTGACCTTGATGCTTTCTCCTGCGCATGCGAAGCCCGAATATTTTGATATTGATCATTTCATGGTCGAAGGTAATACGTTGCTCGGGCCTCAAGAGGTCGAAGAAATTCTTAAGCCATTTACCGGAAAACACCGCGTTTATGCCGATGTGCAGCACGCGATCGAGGCGCTCAGGAAACGCTATCTTGTCAGAGGGTATAGCGTGGTGTGGGTGACCACGCCGGAACAGGACCTTGATGGAGGCGTCGTTACGCTGCAGGTAGTTGAAGCCAAGATTGGCAAGATCACGATCCAGGGCAACAAATTTTTTGATGGCGCGAACATCCGTGCCAGCTTTCCAGCCTTAAGGGAGGGAGAGATGCCAAGGGCCAGGGACATATCTGCGAACGCGCAGCTTGCCAATGAAAGTCCCGCCAAGCAGGTGGATGTCGTGCTGCGCCCCGGTGAGAAACAGGGCGTTGTGGACGCTGTCATTGACGTCATTGACGTGCGGCCACTAAAAGGGTTTTTGACCCTGGATAATACCGGCAATCCCCAGACCGGTGATTTTCGGATCGGGGCCGGTGTGCAGCACGCCAACCTGTTCAACCGTGACGACGTGGGCACGTTCAGTTATGTGACCGCCCCGGGGCGCGAGAACAAGGTTGGGCTTTATAGCGGGAGCTATCGCCTGCCGCTATATGCGCGGGGTGATTCCGTGGATCTCATCGCCGCTTATTCGGATGTCAGCGCCGGTACCACGTCGACCGTTGCGGGGCCGCTCAATTTCTCCGGCAAAGGCACTGTTTACGGTGCGCGCTACAATCAGCTGTTGTCGCGCGTCGGCACGTACGCGCACAGGCTTGTTTACGGGATGGATTATCGCGCGTACACGAATGACTGCTCGCTCGGTGATTTTGGTTCCGCCGGTTGCGGGCCGGCCGCGGCGGATGTCACCGTGACCCCCGTCAGCGTGGCCTACAGTGGTAATTGGGCCAATCCCGGGAGGATCGCTGATCTTTATGCTGCTTTATCGCGTAACGTTCCCGTGGCTGCGGACGGGGACGAAAGCGATTTTAACGCGGCGCGTCCAAGTCCGACGGGTGGTGATGGGGCAACTTCTAATTATACGATCCTTCGTTTTGGCGCGAGCATGGTCAACGCCTTTGAGAATAATTGGCAACTCCGTGCTGCTTTTGACGCCCAGTACACCCCGGATGCCCTTGTGTCCGGCGAGCAATTCAGCATTGCCGGCGCGACCGCTGTCCGCGGGTTCTTGGAGCGTGAGATCGTTCGGGATATCGGCTGTTTTGCCAATCTTGAACTCTATACGCCAAATCTGCTGGGCAAGCTGGTCTCCGGCAAGGGAAGCCTGCGCGGCCTGGTGTTCTATGATGCCGGCATGGCTGCTAATGTTCCGTTGGCCGGGGAAGACAGGCAGCAGATATCGATCGCCAGTATCGGCGCGGGCCTGCGCTGGAATATCGGAAGAAACTTCAACACGCGCTTCGACCTGGCACGGGTAGTGGACGCCGGCGGGAGCAAGCAGGTCGGGGATCTCCGGGGACATGTGTCGGTCTATATCGGCTTTTAGTTTGAAAAGGTGATCTGCTTACCAGCGTGGCATGAGATTTTTATATGACAGATGTTAAATAGAAAATACTTTAATGCTATACTTTAAATGGGACAGAAATAAAACCGTTTAAAGGCAGGATCTATGGAAACAGTGGTGAAGCAAACAGATTTCAGTGAACAGCGTCAGTGGCAGAGGATCCCTGCCGAGGTCGAGGTGAAATGGCGCGACAAGGATAGTGTCTTTACGCCTTTTCGCAGGACCGAACTGATGGATATCCATCATCAGGGTTGCCGCCTGCTGGGAGGGCTGCATTTCAAGCGCGGGAAGGTCGTTTCCATGCTGGTCGATCTTCCGGATGAAGGGCCGTGCTATCTTGAGGGTGTTGTGGCCTGGTCAGCGCCGGTTTACCAGAACCGGATCTTTGAGACCGGCGTGCGCTTCCTGACCGAAGACCGGACGTCGGAGGATGTTTACGTAAAACTTTTCCATTACTGCCTTATCCACATGCCCCGGTGAACGTTTAAAGTTGTTTCGCTCTCGTTTTTCTTCCTTGTAGGTCTCCCGGATTATACCTTGGTTCAATTGTCCATTTCCTGATTTCTCCCTAAAGTATCGTCATGGCAAAGAATACGAACGAAAAAGCGGGCATGGTTGCGCGCAGGATCTTCATTGTTGACGATGATGAATCGGTTTGCCGCGCCCTTAAATGCCTGTTGAGGACTTACGGGTTCGAGGTGGCCACGTTCCTTTCCGGGGACGCGTTCTTCGCGTCGGGAGAAGCCATTGACAACGGCTGCCTGATCCTCGATATCCAGTTGCCCGGCATGGATGGCTGGGAGATCCAGCGCCGGCTTGGCCCGCGTCGCAACATCATCATGATGACGGCGCACAGGATAGACGGGCAGCAGGAGCGGGCGTTGAAAGCGGGGGCCGCGGGATTGTTGTACAAGCCGTTCAAGGTGGGTGAACTTATCGGCCTTATTGACGAAGTGTTCGCGGCGAACGCTTTGTCTAAAAAGAAGGACGCGGTATGAAGATCGGTGAAGCCCTTATCGCGGAAGGCCTGATCAAGCCGGAACAGCTTGAAAAAGCGCTCGAACAACAGCATAAGAGCAATGAGCGCCTGGGGGATATTGTTGTCAAGATGGGCTTTGTGCGTTCCTGGCAGATGACCCCCTTCGCGGCGCGGTTCTTCCAGTTGCCGTTTTTGAATATCAAGGACGTGTACCGGCAGATCCCGCCTGAGGTCATCGCGCTTGTGCCTGAAGAGCTGGCGCGGCGCTTCACGGTGTTCCCGGTATCGCTGGCCGGGGACGCGCTGACGCTGGCCATGTCGGACCCCTCGGATATCGTGGCGGAAGATGCCGTTCATTTGAAGACGGGGCTCAAGATCAGGCGGGTGGTCGCCTTCGAGGGCGATATCATGGGGGCCATCGAGGAATGTTACGTCAAGGGCGGGCGGCTGCAGGAGCATGTCGAGAACTTCGTTGGGCAGGACGCGCCGCAGTGGCAGGTGGAGACGGTTGACAGCCTGCACCTGGAGGCGAGCGACCCGCCCGTTGTCAAATACGTGCATGACCTGGTCGTGCAGGCCTTCAATAATGACGCCAGCGACATCCATATCCAGCCCAAGCAGGAGCGCGTGGAACTGCGCCTGCGCATTGACTCGATCCTTTCCGATTGCCCGGCACCGCCCAAAAGCATGCTCCCCGCCATCGTGACGCGCGTCAAGATCCTGTCGGGACTGGACATTGCCGAACGCCGCCTGCCGCAGGACGGGCGTTTCAAGATGCTGGTCGGCAATCAGGAGATCGATGTGCGCGTGTCATCCTTTCCGACGATATACGGTGAAAGCATTGTCATGCGCCTGCTCAACACCTCAAGCCCCCTGGCGGGCCTCGAGAAACTGGGGTTTGAGCCTGACGATCTTGAGAAATACCGCAGGAGCATCCGCCGTCCTTACGGGATCATCCTGGTCACGGGGCCTACGGGCAGCGGCAAGACGACGACGTTGTACACCACGCTCAACGAGATCCATTCTTCCGAAAGAAATATCGTAACCCTGGAGGACCCGGTCGAGTACCGCCTTGAATTCCTGCAGCAGACGCAGGTCAATCCCGCGATAGATTTTGATTTTGCCCGGGGCCTGCGCTCGATCCTCCGCCAGGACCCGGACATCATCATGGTCGGTGAGATCCGTGACAAGGAGACCGCGGAGATCGCGATCCACGCGGCGCTCACCGGGCACCTGGTTTTCGCGACGCTTCATACCAATGATGCCGCCGGCGCTCCGGTGCGGTTGATAAATATGGGAGTAGAGCCATTCCTGCTCTCGTCTTCGCTCGTTGGCGTCCTGGCGCAGCGGCTGGTGCGCTGCATCTGCCTGGCCTGCCGTCAGGAGCAGGTTGTGCCGGTAACCCTGCGCGAGCGCCTCGGCCTCGGGCAGGAGAAGATCGTCTTTTATCAGGGCAAGGGTTGTCCCAAGTGCATGAACAGAGGCTATAAGGGGCGCGTGGCGATATTCGAGATGCTGGCGATCACGGATGATGTCCGTAACCTGATCAACACCCGCGCGTCGAGCGACGAGATCGCCCGCAAGGGTGTTGCCCAGGGGATGCGCACGCTTTCCGAGCGGGGCATTGACAAGATGAGGCAGGGGATCACGACCATCGATGATGTCCTGCGGGTCACGCGGGAATTTGAGGAAGTTTAGCCATGGAATTCGAATATAAAGCCTTCGACATGAATGGCCGGGCCATCACGGGAGTCAGGACCGCGGACAGCGCGGATTCCCTGGCCAGTAGCCTCAAAAGCACGGGGGCGACCTCGGTTGAAGCCACGCCGGTCAGGATCGAAAAAAGATCCGGGGGGCTTGTCGCGGCTGTTTTTACGCCGAGGAGCGTAAGCTCAGCCGAGAAGGCGGTGTTCACGCGTCAGCTGGGGACGATCCTGGAGGCGGGGGTCCTGCTGACAGAAGCGCTCGACACGATCAGCACCGACCTTGAGAACGAGTATTTTGCCGGTATTTTACGTGCCGTCCTTTTCCATATACGTTCCGGCGAGACATTGTCCGCGGCGCTGGCCCGGCATCCATCCGTTTTTTCACCGTACTACGTGGCCGTGGTCCGTTCGGGTGAGGAGATAGGGAGCCTCAGCAGCACCATGGCGAGCCTCGCGACGTTCATGGAGGATTACGAAGGCATGCGTCAGAAGCTGATCAGCGCGATCCGTTACCCGATATTCCTGTTGAGTTTTATCGGGGTGATCGTCGCGTGCATTGTCCTGATCCTGATCCCGAAGTTCAAGACGATCTTTGAGGGAGCCGGTGTCAAACTGCCCGTTCTGACGCGGATCGTGGTGGGCGTGAGCGAGTTTTTCCTGAGGAATTTCGCGGGAACGCTGGTCGCCGGGATATTGCTGGGAGCGCTGTCCTGGCGCCTGTTGAAGCTATTCAAAGTCAGGTTCATCGTGGACTACTATTTATTGAAACTCCCGGTCGTCGGCAAGGTCATCCACAAGGCCATGCTGGCGCGGTTTTGCCGCACATCGGCCATGCTGCTGGCCGGAGGGGTGGGCATCATCAAGGCATTGTCGCTGGCGTCCGAGGTCACGGTGAACCTGTTCCTCAAGCAGATCATGGGCGAGGTCGGGCACAGCGTCTCGAACGGGGCATCCCTGGGTGAGGCGATGCGCCCGCACCGGGATTTTCCGCGGATCCTGATCAAGATGGTGGCGGTCGGAGAAAAAGCCGGGAAGCTCGACGAAATGTTCCGGCGCATGGCGGATTATTATGACCGGGAAGTGGAGGCGTTCATCAGCGAGCTCAATTCGCTCCTGGAGCCTGTGTGCATCATTCTGATCGGCAGCGTGGTCGCGGTGGTCGCGATCGCCTTGTACCTGCCGATATTCTCGTTGTCCGGCGCCGTCCGGTAACAACGTTGTAAGCGAGAGCGATATTCTTTAAGGGCACAATAAAAAAGGAGAGCCGTATGAAAAAGTTCCTGCAAAAAGGTTTTTCCATGATCGAGTTGCTGGTGGTCCTGCTGATCATCGGGATCCTGGCCGCGATCGCCGCGCCGATGTTCCTGTCCAGCGCGGACAAGGCCAAGGCATCGGAAGCCGTGGCGGGTATCGGGTCGATCCGTTCGGCCGAGCGCATTTATGCGATGCAGCATGGTGGCGGTTTTGTCCTGCCCATTACCGATGGGAGCATTTATTTCCAGGGCAGCGCCGGTGCGAACACGTCTTTGGGTGTTGACCTGCGCAACGCGAAGTACTTTTCACCCAAGGCGTACACGGTTGCCGCTGCCGCGGGCGCCGACGCGGCGTTCACAAGTGCTGGCGTGACGGTCACAACGCCGGTGGATTTCGTGATCACGGCCAATGCGGCCAATAGTGAAGCTTCAACAGCCGCGAATGACGGCAAGGCGCGCAGCGCTGCCGAGGTTCAGACCGCGGGGAAACAGGTCATCGTAAAGATGGACAACAGCGGTGTTGTTGTCTATTCACTGGATAATGGGTCAACATACACGCAATGGTGAGGTTCCGGCCCGCGACGTTATCGCGGTGAAAGGCGCGCGCGGCTTCTCGATTGTTGAAGCCATGTTCGCCATTCTGATCCTCGCGATCACGCTCGCGGGCGGGCTCGCCTTCTATTTTTACGCGAATGATCTGTACGCCCGGCGGCTGCATGCGCGCCTGGCGACATCGCTGGCGGAAGACAGGATGGAACGCTGCGCGAGCGCGCGCGCCGGCGGTCTGCCAACGGCGTCGGGTGGCGCTTGTCCTTTGGAGACGAATGCCGCTACCGGGGACACGCTCCAGGGGATCGCCACGCGCCGGACAGTCACGGTCACGGCTGATGGCACGGGCAAGGATGTGGCGGTATACATTTGCTGGTGTGAGCCGGGTGGCGCGTGCGACGCGGCGGCGTGCAACGGCAGCAGCCGGTCTTACGTGGTCATGGAAACCATTGCGGGGCCCTGATGCCATGCGACATGACGGATTTTCTTTAGCGGAACTTTGTGTCGGGCTTGTGGTCGGGGCGATCGTTGTCCTGATGCTGGCGGCCATGGGCACGATCGCGGCCAAGGCTTACAGGGACCTGCGCGCGCTGGCGCTGGTCGACAGCGACAGACAGTTTGTCGTGGATACGATCCGTACGGGTGTCCGGGGGGCGATGACAACTCCGGGTGTGCAAAGCGGGGGCACCCAGTTGACACTGGACACGGCGCACAGGCTTTATTACCAGCCGTCCAGCTCCGGCCTCTTTTACGAGAACACGGCGGTTGTCCCCGCCAGGACGCTGCGGGTATTGTCCGGCATCTCGGCGCTGGTGTTCACCGTGTCCGGTGACCGGCTTGTCACGGTGGGATTGGCTTACACGCAGGCCGGCGTGACGCGCACGGCATCTGTCGTGGCCACACGGAGGAACGCGCCATGAATACTGGCAAAAAAGGACTGGTCCTGCCGCTGGCTGTGGGGCTCATGGCATTTTGCGCTTTGTTCGGGTTGAGCGCCATCCAGCTCGCGGACACGCAGGGGCAGTCGCATATCAGGGAAACAAGCTCAAACCAGGCGTTCTGGGTTGGCGACGCGGGTTTGCAAAAAGCCTATGCGCTGGGCGCGTGTTCCACGGGCACGGGCCTGGCGGCAACAAGTTTTGGTCCGGGCTCCTACGCTGTGGCCGTGACAACAAACAGCGGTGTTGTCACCCTGACAGCAACGGGCGCAGTGAACGGTTTTTCAAGAAATTTGCGGGCTGATTGCCTTGTCACATCGCCATTTAAGTTCCTGGCATTCTCCAACGGGACCATAACGCTGTCCAACAATGTGTTCGTTGACAGCTATGATTCCACCAAAGGGAATTATGGCGGGAGCAATGTCGGCAATAACGGCGATATTGGGACCAATGGCGCGACCATCGCGATCGGCAATAATGTCACGGTGCACGGCACCCAGACGACGAACGCGGGGGCCGCCCTGGCGCCGGTGGTAGTCCCGGCAGTGTTGACCGCGCTGCCGGCAGGCGTGGCGCTGACGCTGACGAATAACAATACCCTGACATTGCCGGCGGGAAATTACAGGTATTCGAAAGTGAACTTTGCCAACAATGTGGGGCTGGTCATCAGCGGGGATGTGCTTATGTACATCACGGGAAATCCGTCATTCTCAGGAGGCAACAATGCCGCCGTGACGGTCAATGCCGGAGCGAGCCTGACCATTTACGCGGACGGGGTTGTGTCGTTCAGCAATAATGTGGCGCTGAACAATCTCGCGAAAGCACCGGATAAATTTGTGATTTACAGCACTTACACCGGAGCGAACGGGGTGTCGATCAATAATAACGGCACGTTCTACGGCGTGATCTATGCGCCATTGACGGATGTGACCATGAGCAACAACACGACTGTTTTCGGGGCCATGGTCGGCAAGACCATCACGCTTTCCAATGATAATGTCGTCCATTACGACGAGTCTTTGGGGGCGTTCAGCGACCCCAATTCGCCCTTCACGGTGAAATTGGGTAATTGGCAGGAAATATGAGACAGGATAAAGCGGGAAAAAGCATCGTCCAGTCGTTCGACGTCCTCTCGCCGGGTGAATTGCGCGGACGCATGGCCGCGGCTTCCAAAGCGGGGGGCGCGCGCTTCGCTGTCGTGCGGGTCTTTGGGCCCATGATGGTCACGCGGCATTTCGAGCATTTGAACGTGCCTTTGCCGGAATTGCTGGAGGTGCTGCGGTTGGAGGCGGCGCAGGCTTTGTCCATGAACCCGGATGATATCGAGATCGCCTGGCAGTTGCTGAGCGCGCGGGGGCGGCATGTCCGGGGAATTTATTCCGCCATCCCGCGGGTGGAACTGGAGGATCATCTGGCGGCCTTCAAGGATAGCGCCCTGGTGCCGGTAGCGTTGATCTCGGCGGAAGCGGGCATGGTCGAGGACCATCTCAAGAATGTAACCGCGAAGCGTCAGGATTATTGCCTGGTGAATTTTCTGAGGCCGGGGGATGTCCTTACGGCGGTTTTCCTGGGAGGCGAACCGGTATTTTTTCGCCGCATGCATGATGCCGCGGATGATGCCGAGATCGAGCGATGGCTGATGGACACGATCCGGTATTGTTGCAGCCACAGCGCGCGAAAACAGGTCGAGGATGTCATTTGCACGGGTCAGATGGAAGGGAAAGAAGACCTGGTCAAGAGGTTAAAAGCGGCGATCGTAACATCGGGCAACAGCGCGGAGGCTGCCGTCGAGGGACCCGCGCGCGTGTTCGTCGCGCCGAACCATTTCAAGAAATACGCCCTGAGCATGGCCGAGCGTTCGGCTTTGTCGGCCGGGCTCACGTGGGGGCTGGTGCTGTTGCTTGCGGTGGCGTTATGGGAAGCCGTGAGCGGCCTTAAATAAGTGTTTTCAGACGGGTGGATTTATGCGGCATAGACTTTTATACACGATCAGCAAGGACAGGGAATTAAGCCGGAAAGTCATGCTCCTGGCGGGAGCCATGATCGCGTGCGGCCTTCTTTTTTTCAAAGGGCAAGGCGCGCGGGTGGCCGTCAGGCCTGCCCTGCCGCCTCAGGCCGCCGCCATGCTGTCATCGGACATTCCTGTCGTCCAGGCTCCCGTGCGCGGCGATCACGTGAGCGGGATCGTTATTGACGGTAACCGATCTTTCGCGGTCATCAACGGCCGCAGGATGATGGCCGGGGACGGTGTGGGGGACAAGGTTGTCGTTCAGATAGAGAGGCGGGTTGTCACACTATGCTTGAGAACGGAACTCGCGCAATGCGTGCAGCTACGGTTGGAGAAATGATCATTAACAAGGAGGACGGGGCCATGAAAGCCACGCTAAAGATCCTCATGTGGGGCGTCCTGCTCGTGACGGCAATGCCGGGGCCGGCTGGTGCGGCGCCGGTGCAGAGTTTCGCGTTCAAGGACACGGATATCAGGATCGTGCTCGCGGCCATCGCGCAACTGGCGTCCGCGGACGTTGCGGATATAAATATTGTTCCTTCCGCTGACGTGCAGGGGACGGTTACGGTCGACCTGGCGCAGGTTGACTGGGAAACGGCGCTCAATGTGCTCCTCAAGAGCTACAACCTCGAGTCGTCGCGCCAGAAGAACGTGATCCTTATCCGGCCTATTGGCCCTGGCGGCAGCACGGCCGGTACCGAGATCAGGACCAGGGTTTTCTCGCTTAAATTTCTCGACGGGAATGACGCGAAGAAGGCGATCATGCCCATCCTTTCGCCCGCCGGAAAAACAGCGGTGCTGGAGACCACGGGCCAGTCCGGCTGGGGGTTCGGCACCGAGGCCGGAAAGAAGGCGATAGCGGAGGAGAACAAGCTCAAGAGGACCAAGATCCTGGTGGTCTCCGATACCGCGGACAGGATCGAGCAGATCGCCGCGCTTCTGGACCAGCTGGATGTGATGCCCAAACAGATCATGATCAAGACCAGGATCCTGGAAGTGAGCCATAACCTGCTCAAGGACCTGGGCGTGGATTGGGGCACGGGCAAGACGGGTGCTGAAACGTCACCCCTGCAGGCTGTTTCAGGCTCCGGCAATACCCAGTTCGCCATCCATTCCCTTGCGCCGACGCCGTCGATGTTCCTGTCGCAGACAACGTCGCTCACGTCGAACAACGGCGGGATGCAGTTCATGTTCCAGCACCTGACCGGGGCCCAGTTCGAGGTCGTCCTGCACGCGCTGGAGGAGAACTCAAAATCCAATATGCTTTCCGCGCCGATCCTGATGACCTTGAACAACCAGGAGGCGACGATCCTCATCGGGACCAAGTACCCGATCATCCAGACGGAAGTGAGCTCGACGACGAACAATATCGTGGGCGGATCGTTGCAGGAGTACAAGGATATCGGCATCCAGCTCAACGTGGTCCCGCAGATCTGGGGTGAAAAGGAGAACTACATCAACCTGATCGTCCATCCGGCGGTCTCCTCCTATTCGACGACGGCCAAGGTCATCGACCAGAGCGGGACGACGCTGGTGCAGTATCCGATCATTTCCACGCGCGAAGCCCAGACCCAGTTGATCATTCCCGATAACGGGACGGTCATGATGGGCGGGTTATTAAAGGATGTTGAGAGCGCGCAGGTTATCGGCGTGCCGGTCCTCTCGAAGATACCGCTGCTGGGCGCCTTGTTCCGGCGCAATGTCAAGACCACGGAAAAGATCGAGCTGGTGATCTTCATTACGGCGCATATCATGACGCCGGAAGAGCAGGTGTCACCGGGGATCATGGACACGGTCAGTGTGGAGAGAAATTTCACCAAGCCGTAGGGGGAAGAATGTATTGCCAGTTTTACGGATTCAACAAGGTGCCTTTCAGTCCCACCAGCGAGCCGCATTTCTTTTTTGACAGCGCCTCGCACCGGGAGGCTTTTGCGGCCATAAAGTATGGCATTGCCCAGCGCAAGGGGGTCATCCTGCTCACCGGCGAAGTGGGGACGGGCAAGACCACGCTGTGCCAGAAGGTCATTGAATACCTGGATCCTTCCGTAAAAGTCTCGCTCATCCTCAACCCGTATTTCAATGACAGCCAGCTCCTGCAGGCTATTCTCGATGATTTCGGGATACCGACGGAGAAAAAGAGCCGGCGTGACCTGGTCAAGGCGCTTGACAGGTTTCTGATCGATCTGCACGCCGCCGGGGGCAACGGGGTTTTGATCATTGATGAGGCCCAGCACCTGAGCGTCCGCCAGCTTGAGCAGGTGCGGTTGTTGTCCAACCTCGAAGCCGGTTCGCAAAAACTTTTACAGCTGGTCCTGGTGGGGCAGCCGGAGCTGACACAGAAGCTGGCCCGGCATGAACTGCGCCAGATCCGCCAGAGGGTCTTTGTGAAATGCAACCTGGCACCGTTATCGGAGCAGGAGGTGGATGGCTATTTGAGTGCGCGCCTGGGCCACGCGGGCAAGCCTGATTTTGACGTCAGAAGGGATTGCCGTGAGATCATCTACGGGTTTTCGCGCGGTGTGCCGCGGCTCATCAACATGCTCTGCGACCGGGCGCTTTTGATCGGATACGTGAAGGGGCAGTCCCGTTGGGATGAAGTCCTTCTGAAAGAAGCCATAAAGGAAATCATATGAGCACCATGTATGACGCGTTAAAGAGAGCGGAATCGGCGCGCAGGCCCGAGGCGCGCGCGGCCGGTGGAAGCCGGGATGCGGGTGGACCCTGGATAAGGGGCGCCGTAATTGTTCTCGGGATTATTTTTCTGGGGCTGGTGGGCTGGAATATCTTTCGCGCTCAGATCGCGACCGAGGACAGGAAGGCGGCCCTGGCGAGGGCTGAGGCCGCGCGGCGAACAGCCGCGGCATCCCCGGTCCCGGAGGCCAAGGCCGTGGATATGGCTCGCCCGGCGGCGGTCCGCTATCCTCCGGGGACGTATACGCTCGAGGGGATCGTCAACGCGGGGGCCGGGTCCATGGCGGTCATCAACGGGAAGATATTAAAATTGAATGAAACGGTCGAGGATATGATCGTCAGAAGCATTTCCGCGCGGGAAGTTGAACTTTCGGATGCTGGGGGTGGCCGGCAGGTCATTTTGAAACTGCAACCCTGACACGGGGTATTTTCCCGGGATGGCTGGAGAGCGGAGGGGTGTTTATGGAGCAGGTCAAAGTGGAAGAGTTGAGGGCGTTGAGCCAGGATCGGCGCGTCAATGATGAATCTTACCGCGCTCAATTTGCCGGGAGTTCGGCGGTGATGATGCTGGTCGAGATCGACAGCGGCATGATCATCGAAGCGAATGATGCCGCGATCGTGTTTTACGGTTACCCGCGCGAACGGCTGCTGGCCATGCGTTTCGCGGACATTTGCGTGTTGTCGCCGGGTGAGATCCACCAGGCCATGCTTTCGGTGGCGCAGGAGAAAGGCCGGCAGTTCCAGTTCCAGCACCGCCTGGCGGATGGTTCCCTGCGGGATGTGGACCTGGCGGCCAGCCGCATCCCGTTCAAAGGGCGTCAGGTGTTGCACACGATCATTTTTGATATCACCGAACGCAAGAAGATGGTGTGGCAGCTGATAGAACATCACAGGATCCTGGTCAATATCATTGAGGCCACAAAGGTGGGGACGTGGCGGTGGAATGTGCTGACGGGAGAGACCGTTTTCAATGAACGCTGGGCCGGGATCCTTGGCCACACGCTGGCCGAACTCGCGCCAGTCAGCGTGCAGACCTGGCTGGACTTCGCGCACCCGGATGACATGAAGAATACCGAGGAGCTCCTGCATAAGCATTTTCAGGGGACCCTGGATTATTACGATTGCGAGTATCGCATGCGCCACAAGAACGGTACCTGGGTATGGGTGCACGACCGCGGCAAGGTGGTCGAGTGGCATGACGGCAAGCCGCTGGTGATGACGGGCATCCAGACGGACATCACCGCGCGCAAGCAGACGGAGGATAATTTGCGCCACGCCATGGGAGAGGTTGACCGGATGAACAAGGAACTGCAGGTGTTCGTTTCGGTCACGTCGCACGATCTTCAGGAGCCACTGCGGATGATCGCCAGTTACACACAACTTCTGGCGGACCGCTACAAGGGCCAGCTGGATGAGAAGGCCCAGAAGTATATCGATTACGCGGTGGACGGGGCGGTGCGCATGCAGCAGTACGTTAATGACCTTTTGACTTATTCGCGCGTCACCGCGAACGCGAAGCCGGTGGCATTGTTGGACGCCAATATCGCGCTTGGGGAGGCGTTGCGCAACCTTGTCGTGGTGATCGAAAAGAACGCGGCGTCCGTCACGCATGACGCGCTCCCGACGGTGTTCTTTGACGCTTCCCAGCTTGTGCAGCTGTTCCAGAATCTTGTTGGCAATGCCCTTAAGTTCAGGGGTAAAGAGGCCCCGCGCGTCCACGTGTCCGTCCGGGACGGGGGTGGCGAGTGGGTCTTTTCCGTCAAGGATAACGGCATCGGGATCGAGCGCCAGTACGCGGAGCGGATCTTTGTGATCTTCCAGCGCCTGCATACCCGCCAGGAATATCCCGGCACCGGGATAGGGTTGGCGGTGTGCAAGCGGATCGTGGAACATAATGGCGGCAAAATATGGTTCGAGTCCGAACCGGGCCAGGGTACGGCATTCATATTCACAGTCCCGAAACAGGCCAAAGGAGGCGCGTTATGATGAGCCTTACAAGATTAGGAAAACCCGTCGATATCCTGTTGGTGGAGGACAATCCCGGTGACGCGGACCTGGCGCGGGACGCGTTTGAGAACAGCAAGATGCCCTGCGCGCTGCACGTGGCCGTTGACGGCGAGGACGCGACCGATTTTCTTTTCCGCCGCGGGAAACACGCGGGCGCGCCGGCGCCCGACCTCATCATGCTGGATCTGAACCTGCCGCGCAAGAACGGCCGCGAAGTGCTTGCCGAGATCAAGGCCGACCCCGTGTTGCGGCGTATCCCCGTGCTGGTGCTGACGATCTCATGCGCCGAAGAAGATATCCTTAACAGTTATAACCTGCACGCCAACTGCTATATCACCAAGCCCGTTGACCTGCACCAGTTCCGGCGCGTGATAAAAGCGATCGAAGATTTCTGGCTGGGTGTTGTCGTATTGCCGCCCAAAGGAGCGCAAGATCTATGAACAGGACATGGCAAAGGAGGCGATGATGATTATCAAAACAGGATCAGACAAGCCTGTCGGGCTCCTCCTGGTGGAAGATAATCCGGGCGACGTGGACCTGACCCGGGAAGCTTTGGAGCAGAGCGGGATGCGTTACTCGTTGAATGTCGTCGGGGATGGTACGGCGGCGATGCTGTTTTTGCGCCGCGAGGGTGAGTTCGCCCGGGCGCCGCGCCCTGACGTGATCCTGCTGGACCTGACTTTGCCCAAAAAAAGCGGTCGTGATGTCCTTGATGAGATCAAGGCCGACGTTGCCTTGAAGCAGATACCGGTGATCATCCTGACGGTCTCGCGCTCCGGCGAGGATATGATCAGAAGTTATATTTCGAGCGCTTATTCGTATGTCACGAAACCGGCGGGCCCAGACCAATTTCCGCGCGTCATTGCGGCGATCGAGGCGGCGTTGTGCGGCAGGCCGCCGGAAGGAGCCATACCATGAACGGGCAACTCCGTGTTCTGATCGTTGAAGATAACCCGGGAGATATTGACCTGATCCGCGCCGCGTTGGCGGAGCCAGGGCCCGTGCAATTTGAAGCTAGCTCCGTGCCGCGGCTTGCTTTGGCCATTGAGCGGCTCGCGCAGAACATGACGGACCTGGTCATCACCGATCTCGGATTGCCCGACAGCCAGGGCCTTGACACGTTCCGTGTCTTGCGGCAGGCCGCGCCGCGCCTGCCGATCATTGTCCTGACCTGCCTCAGTGATCGGAACGTAGCGCTGGCCGCGGTGCGGGAAGGGGCTCAGGATTACCTGATCAAGGGCGAGATCCGCGGGGATATGCTCACGCGCGCGGCATGCTATGCCGTCGAGCGGATGCATCAGGAACGCAAGATCATGGCCCTGGCGCATTACGATCCTCTCACCCAGCTGGCGAACCGCACGCTTTTTTTCGAGATCGGTAACAGGGGGATCGCGCATATGAAACGGCTCGGGAAGAAATGCGCGGTGCTTTTCATTGATCTTGATCATTTCAAGAAAGTGAATGACGCGCTGGGGCACGCGGCGGGGGATGAGGTTTTGAAAGACAAGGCCGCGCGCCTGGGCAAAAGCATCCGCGAAACGGATATCGCCGCGCGCTTTGGCGGCGACGAGTTCCTTGTTTTCCTGAGTGACCTGGAAAGCTGGCAGAACGCGGAAGAAACCGCGGAGCGCATCCGCAAGCAGGTCGGTGAACCACGTTATATCGTCAGTGACACGCCCGGTATCACGGCGTCCATCGGCATCGCGGTCTATCCCGATCACGGGGAGGCCCTGCAGGAGCTTTTAAAGAACGCGGACGCGGCCATGTACGCGGCCAAGAGTTCCGGCAGGGACCGGATCCGGTTCTTTGACCGCAAAGAAGTCGTCTCTGCGCCTGAATTGGCGCCCGTGACGGGCGACAACATCCTGGTCGTGGATGATGAGCCGCTCATCGGCATCGTATTCAAGCGGGAGCTGTGCGCCGTGGGCTATCATGTTGACAGCGTGTTGAGCGGTCCGGAGGCCCTGAAAGCCGTGGGGCAGAAGAAATACGCCCTTGCTTTCATTGACAAGGTCATGCCCGGCATGGACGGGATCAAAACCTGCGTGGAATTGAACACGATCAGCCCGGATACGGCGCTCGTCTTCATGACAGGCATATTTGACAAGGATAATATCGTGATAGCGCATCCCGCGGGTTTAAGGGAACAGCTTGGCCGGCAGAAGATCCATTATCTATATAAACCTTTCGCCAGTGGCGAGATCGTGTCTTTGGCCATGAAGGCGCTGGGGGAACAAAGGGATCAGCCATGAGCCAAAAGAAAAGACCAGAGAACGCGGAAGCCTTGCGCGCGCGGGCCGAGGCGATCGCGGGGGACGTGCCGGCGAGGGACAGGGGCGCTTTGTCGGTCGAGGCCGCCTGGGACCTGTTGCACGAGCTGCAGGTGCACCAGATCGAGCTTGGCCTGCAGAATGAGGAATTGCAAAGGTCGCAGGAGGAAATTGAAAAAGCGCGCGCGCGATATTTTGATCTTTATGACATGGCGCCCGTCGGGTATCTGAGCCTTGATGAAAAAAATACGATCCTTGAGGGGAACCTGACCTTCGCGAGGCTGATGGGGGTGACCAAGGTGTCACTGCCCGGGAGGGTGTTCGCCGCGTTCCTGGTCCCGGAAGATACGGATGTCTGCCATTTGTTTTTCAAAGAGCTTTTTCGAGCGCGCGCGGCGCGATCGTGCGAGTTGCGCTTGTTGCGTTCGGACGGCCGGTCTTTCTGGGTACGGGTCGACGCAACGGTTTCTGTTGATGCCGCGGGGATCGCAGCCGGCCACGCGGCCGTGATCGATATTTCACAGCAGCGGCAACTGGAAGATGTCGTGAAAAGTTCGGAAGAGAGGTTCCGCGCCGTGTTCAACAATGCCAGCGACGGGATGCTGCTGTGGGAATTGGGCACGCGGCGGATCGTCCTGGTCAACCGGCAGATGCTGGGCATGCTGGGGTATGCCGAGGCGCATTTCCTGGAGATGTCCGTTATCGATCTTCATCCGGCGTCTGACCTTCCCGGAGGGTTGGGGCCGTCTGGAGACTACGCGGACAGGGGTGTCGCCCCGATCCTCAATCTTCCCATGAAATGCCGTGATGGGACAGTATTCTACGCCGACCTGACCGAGGCGCGGATCAGCCTGCGGGGCCGGGACCATATACTTGGCATTTATCGCGATGCCAGGTCGCGCAAACAAGGTGAGCTGTACACCGCGGAGTTGGCGGCTGAAAAGGCGTCCGCTGAGATGGCGCGGCAGAAAATGGCCGAGATCGAAACGGCGTACCTGGAGTTGCAGCGCACGCAGGACATGCTGGTCCAGTCCGAGAAAATGTCCGCGCTGGGCATGCTCAGCGCCGGCATGGCGCATGAGCTTAACAATCCTTTGACCGGGATACTGGAGATCGTCAGGGATAATTTGAAAGAGAAAGATCCCCATGACAAGGAGTACGGCGACCTGCAGCAGATCGCGTATGCCGGGGAACGGATGGTGGCGATCATCAAGGGTTTGCTGGTCTTTTCAAGGCCGTCGACAGGGGGCGCCGAAGAGCTGCGGTGCGAGAATGTGATCGAGACCGTCCTGGCGTTCAGCCAGAGGATCATGCGCGGCCGGAATATCGTCGTGAAAAAAGAATTTGAAAAAGACCTGCCCCTGGTCAAGGTGTCCCACAACCGGCTTCAGCAGGTTGTTTTCAATATCATCCACAACGCCTTTGACGCCATGGAGAACAAAGGCGTCCTGCGGATAGCGGCCCGGCACGTGGTCGAGGGCCAGGCGCATTTTGTCGAGATGGAGTTCACGGACAGCGGCTGCGGTGTGGCCAAAGAAGACCTGCCCAGGCTCTTCGATCCTTTTTTTACCACGAAAAGCTCGGAGAACGGCACGGGGCTGGGACTGGCCGTGTCGTATTCGATCGTCAGGGAATACGGTGGTGAGATCCTGGTCGAGAGCCCGCCCGCGGGGCAGGCGAACGGCGCGTCGTTCAAGGTCAGGCTGCCGGCGCTGAGCACGGGATAAGAGGATAAAAATTCTTTGGAATAAAAAAGGAGGCGCGTATGTCCATCGCGAATATTCTGGTCGTTGATGACGAGCCGTTGATCGGTCTCGCGTTCCAAAGGGAATTGATCGCTGACGGCTATACCGTCGACAGCGTCCTGAACGGGGAAGAGGCGTTGAAGGCGGTCAGGCTCAAAAAATATGACCTCGCGCTCATTGACAAGGACATGCCCGGTATGGACGGGATCGAGACATGCCGGGAAATAAAGAAGATCGCGCCGGAGTCGGTGCTGGTCTTCATGACGGGGCTCTTCGACAAGCACAACGTGTCCAAGGAAAAGCAATTCGTGGAAGCCGGAGGCAGGACGTACTATTTATACAAACCTTTCGCGCAGGGCGAGCTTCGGGCCGTGGTCCACAAGGCGCTCAACGAGGGAAAATGAACACATACTTACCGGCCAGAGGACCGTTCGGCAAGCTCGTGCGTTTCATGTGCGGCCTGGGCATCGCTGTTGTCGCCGTGGCCCTGGCCGGCATGGCGAGCGGGTCGCTGTTGTTCGCGTCATTGCTATTCCTTGTATTAGGCGCGGTGCTTGCCTTTGAAGCGCTATGGTCGCACCACAAGAGCGATGAGCGGCGGCGGATCATCCTTGAGACAGCCATGGATGGCTTCCTGCTGATCGACAGTCTTGGTCGTGTGCTGGAAGTGAACGCGACGTATTGCCGGATGAGCGGTTACAGCCAGAAAGAGCTTTTGGGCATGCAGGTCGCGAAACTGGATGTGAGCGCGGGTGCCGGCGGCATAAGCGCCCATATTGCCGGGATCATGGCGCTGGGGGAGGATCGTTTTGATGCCCGGCACCGGCGCAAGAACGGGAGCGTCTTTGATGTTGAGGTGAGCGCGCAGCATCTTGTCACGAATCACGGGCGGATCGTTGTGTTCGTGAGGGACATCGCGGACCGCAAGCGGGCGGAGACGATCCAGCAATTGCATCAGGCTGTCATGAAGACCGTGTCGGAGGGCGTTTTTATCATTGGCATGGAAGATCATATCATCAAGTGGGCCAACCGGCGGCAGGAAGAATTGTTCGGGTATGGCCCCCGTGAAATGGAGGGGATGCGCCTTGATAAAGTCAATGCCCCGAGGCCCGCGTCATCAACGGAAATGAGGCCCCTGATCGTTGAGGCGTTGCGCGGATCCGGCATGTGGCGCGGGGAAGTCGAGAATATCCGCAAGGACGGGACGCGCTTCTGGTGCAACAGCCATGTTTCTGTGTTCGACCATCCCGAGTTCGGGAGTGTCATGGTCTCGGCCAACGCCGATATCACTGACCTGAAACAGGTGGAACAATACGTAAGGGAACTGGCGGTCGAGAAGGCGGCGGCCGAGACCGCGCGGCAGAAGAATATCGAGATCGCGGCGTCATACCAGGAATTACAAAGGTCGCAGGGCCTGTTGATCCAGGCGGGAAAGATGGCCGCCGTGGGGACATTGAGCGCCGGGGTGGCGCATGAGCTCAACAACCCTTTGACCGGGATACTGGGCATCGCGCGGTCTTACATGACGTACAAAGATCCCAAAGAACGGGAATACAGCGACATGCAGCAGGTGGTGCATGCCGGCGAGCGGATGGCGCAGATCATCAAAGGGCTGTTGATCTTTTCCATGCCGACAAAAGGGGAAAAGAGGTCGGTGGACTGCGGCGCGCTCATCGAGACCGTGCTGGGGTTCGCCCAGAGGATCATGCAGGGCAGGGATGTGGCCGTGAAAAAAGATCTTGAGAAAAACCTGCCCCTGGTCGAGGTGGACGAGAACCGGCTCGAGCAGGTGATCTTCAATATCATCAATAATGCCTTCGATGCCATGCAGAACAAAGGCACGTTAATGATCGTGACACGGCGGATACTTGCCGACGGGAATGATTTTGTCGAGATGGAGTTCAGCGACAGTGGCTGCGGGATCCGCAAGGAGGATCTTCCAAGGATATTTGATCCTTTTTTCACGACCAAGAGGCCGGGCAAAGGCACGGGCCTCGGGCTGGCCGTGTCGTATTCCATCATCCGGGAATGCGGCGGTGAAATATCCGTCGAGAGCCCGCCCGCGGGGCAGGCGTCGGGGGCGTCTTTCAAGGTCAGGATCCCGGCGGCGGGCAAGGCGCGCGGGGACAAAAAACAGGCAGGAGGCTGATATGCCGGCAGAGAACATTCTGATCGTTGATGATGATCCGCTGATCGGCATCGCGTTCCAAAGGGAACTCGGCGCCGAAGGCTACCAGGTCGACAGCGTCTTGAGCGGGGAAGAGGCGTTGAAGGCGGTACGGCTGAAGAAATACGATCTTGGGCTCATTGACAAGGACATGCCCGGCATGGACGGGATCGAGACGTGCCGGGAGATAGTGAAGCTGTGCCCCGGCATGATACTGGTCTTTATGACCGGGCTTTTTGACCAGAACAATTACGCCAAGGAATGCCAGTTCGTGGAAGCGGGAGGGCGTTCCTATAATTTGTACAAACCATTCCGCCAGGGAGAGCTCCGGGCCGTGATCCGCAAAGCGCTCCAGGAAAAGTTCTGAATAACGGATGTTCCCTTATGGAAAAAGACCTGCAGGCACGGCATGATTTTCTGGCGGCTGCCATTGAGGCTACCGGCGCCGGGACGTGGCGCTGGAATGTCCTGACGGGGGAAGCCGCGTTCAATGAGCACTGGGCGGGGATCCTCGGTTACACGCTGGCCGAGCTCGCGCCGGTCAGTGTCCAGACCTGGCTGGACCTGGCGCATCCCCAGGACATGAAAAATACCGAAGACCTGCTGCACAAGCATTTTCTGGGGGCGTTGGACCTTTATGATTGCGAATACCGCATGCGGCACAAGAACGGTTCCTGGGTGTGGGTGTATGACCGGGGCAGGGTGGTCGAATGGCGTGACGGCAAGCCGCTGGTGATGACCGGGATCCAGACGGATATCACGCCGCGCAAGCAAACGGAGAAGGAGCTGGACAAGATGAGGCTTCGGCTGATCGAGACCGAAAAGCTGGCGTCGCTGGGAGAAATGGCGATCGGCGTGGCGCACGAGATCAACCAGCCGCTGGACGCCATCGCGCTCGTTCTCGCCACTTTCAGGAAGATGACGGCCAAAAAGATCCTTACCGAAGAGGCGCTGGAGAATGGCATGAAAGATATTGATGCCGCGATCAAGCGCATGACGCGGGCCATCTACCACGTGCGGACGTATGCCCGCCAGCAATCACTGGCCTTTGACCTGATCGATCTTCCCGGCAACATTGAAGCAACCCTGAATTTTAAAGGTGAGCAGTGGACGGCCCACAAGGTCGAGCTGGTCAAGGCCGTTGAGCCGGGTTTGCCGATGATCAAGGGCAATCCCTACCAGCTGGAACAGGTCTGGAGCAACCTTGTTGCCAACGCTTTTGACGCGATGGACGAGAAAGAGAAGCTGCTCAGGAACGGCAAGCTGGTTTTTCCAAGTTATGGCAAAAAACTGGAGATCATGGTATCACGCCCGGCGGGTGGGGACATGGTGCTGGTGACATTCTCCGACAATGGCATCGGCATGACCGCGGCGCAAAGAATGAACGCCCTGGAACCGTTCGTGACGACGAAAGCGGACGGGAAAGGGACGGGATTGGGGCTGGCGATCAGCAACGGCATCATCGAGCGGCATAATGGGAAATGCGAGATAGAGAGCCGTGAGGGTTGGGGGACCGTCATCAAGATCTGTTTTCCCGTTGCCGTCTGAGGTGGAGGATGGCGCTGAGGAGTTGTACTTTGGTACAATTGCGGAGCTGCGGTGCGCGGCTAGAATATCCGTGTACGCGATCGGGGAATGTCCCTGATCCGGCGGGACAAAATTAAAACAGGAGGTTCTTTATGGCAGTAACGAAGAAAGAAAGTTTATTGAGCGATACGCGCGTTATTGACGAGATCAATCGCCACCGGTGGATCGAGAGCGAGATGGCGGGTTCGGACATCGGGTTTGAGAAAGCGTCGGGGGACTGGTTGAACCGTTTTTCGGAGGCCTGGCTGAAGAATGCCAAGGATAACAATGCCAAGACCAATATTGTCAAGAACGGGGCCAAGCGGCTGGCGAAGGCCGTTTGACAGGGTCCGGCCGGTCCGTTGCGCCGGTGCTAGAGGCTGTAATCCGGCAGGATGTCCATATCCCTGAGCCACTGACATATGACCGCGGCGGTGTCGCCGGGCGACATCGCGTCGTTGAGGCTGAGCGTCGTTTCAGGGGCGCTGGCGCCGAGGCCGACGACCAGGACCTCGAAGGGATGGACGAAGGTTTTCAGCCGCGCGATGTCATAGGCATCGTAATGGTTCAGGTCCGTGACCACGATGTGTCCCGCGTCGGTCAGCACCCTGCCGAGTTCCCCCAGCACGCGGATCTCTTCTTCCCTCGCGTCAGCGACATCCGTTGAACCGTCGGTCAACCCGCAGGTCAGGTTGGCGGTGTTCAGGTAATAGGCTTTGCGGCCATTGTCAAAGAGCGACCGTTCCAGGAGCCGCGCGACCGCGCCGTTCTTTTCCGCTGAATTACCGGTCACGATGATGAACTGGCCCTTGTGCCTGTAGGCGGCGGCGCGCTCGGCGGGAAGGACCAGCCCGTGGACCCAGCGTTTTTCCCGGTTGGTCACGTGCTGCTCGAGCGTGGAGGCGTCGGGCCTCAATTCATCGATGATGATCCCCCCGCCCGCGATCTCAAAATGATCAACGATGACGAAACGGCTCAACGCCTCGATGTCCTGCGCCAGGTCATAGGCGATGGGCCGCGTGACTTCGAGCACGCAGGTGGCGACGTCGTGGCGGTTGATGCTGTCCTGGCGGACGGCGGAGCTGAGGTCCTGCGCGTCGATGATCCTGAGGATATCGACCAGTTTTACGGGGGACTGGGCGGTGCCGATCTTCAGCTTGTAAGTTTTGTCCTTCACGAAAGGCGTGCGCCCGACCCAGAAAATATTGGCCTTGAATTGTGTGGCGGTCCGCGGCGGGCGGGCGTCCTGCCGGGTCATGATCTCGCCCGGGCGAAGGTAAAGCTCATCCGTCAGCGTGAAGCCGATGGCCTCGCCGCTGGCGGCGTCCTGCCGGGGCGGGGTGTTGAACTCTTCAACCGAGCGAATGGTCGACCGTTTTCCCGAAGGGTAGAAAACGACGGGATCACCGGCCCTGGCCGTGCCCGTGGCGAGCGTACCGGCGATGATGCGGCGTTCGTCGCCATTCTCCGTGAACTTGTAAATATCCTGGACGGGAAAGCGCAGCGGCAGGTTCGCGGGTTGTTCCTTGACGGGGATGAGGTCGAGTTCCCCCAGGAAGGGGCGGCCCTGGTACCACGGCATCCGCTGCGAGGTGCTGATCAGGTTATCGCCCTGGAACGCGCTCACCGGGATGAAGGCGATGGGTTCAATGTCGATCTCCTTGAGGAAAGCCCTGAACGCGTTGCTCACCCGTTCAAAGGCCGCCTGGTCGTAGCCCACGAGGTCCATCTTGTTGACGAGGACAAGGATGCGCTTGACGCCGATCATGGACACGACCATGCCGTGGCGGCGGGTGTTTTCCTGCACGCCCTGCTTGGCGTCGATGACGAGGATCGCGACTTCCGCGCGCGAGGCGCCCGTCACCATGTTCTTGAGGAATTCGATGTGGCCGGGCGCGTCGAGGATGATGTAATCGCGCCGGGCGGTCTTGAAGAAACAGCGCGCCGCGTCGATGGTGATCCCCTGGCTGCGTTCGTCCTTGAGGGCGTCGAGCAGGAAGGCGTATTCGAAGGGCTTGGCGTTGCGGGCGCAGGTCGCCTTGACCTGGTCGAGCTTTCCTTCAGGCAGGGACCCCGTGTCCGCCAGGAGCCGGCCGATCACGGTGCTTTTGCCGTGGTCCACGTGCCCGACGATGACAACGGTCATGTGTTCGCGGTGCATCACATGTATCCTTCCTGGCGCAGCGTTTCGAGGCCGCCGGCGTCTTCCTTGTCCTGGGCGCGCCCGGCGCGTTCGGCAATGTTGGTGAACTTGCCGGTCTTCAGCTCTTCAATGATGTCCGCCGGCGTCTTCGCGGTGGAATCCACCGGCGCGGTGCAGGGGTAACAGCCGAGCGAGCGGTAGCGCTTGCCGCTGCCCTGGTCAAAATACAACGACGACATGGGGATCTTTTCCCGTTCAATGTACTCCCAGATGTTCAGTTCCGTCCAGTCGAGCAGCGGGTGGATGCGCACGTGCGTGCCCGGCGCGAAATCCGTCTTGAACTGGTTCCAGAATTCCGGCGGCTGGTCGCTGACGTTCCATTCGCTGTACTTGTCGCGCGGGGAGAAGTAGCGTTCTTTCGAGCGGCTGCCTTCTTCGTCGGCGCGCACGCCCACGATGACGCCGGTATAGGGCGCCTGGTCCGTGTCCGGTTCATAGCGGCCGCTCGCGTGGTCCATGCGGTAGCGGGGCCATTCGCCGGAAAGCGTGTGGCGCAGCGCCTCGCTCTTGAGGTGCTTGCAGCATTGCAGCCGGTCCACGGCCCCGTCGGGAAATGTGGCCTTTTTGGCCAGGGCGGCCGTGTTCTCGCCGTAGATCATGTTCAGGCGCCATTCCCGCGCGAGGCGGTCGCGGTAGGCGATCATTTCCGGGATCTTGTAGTGCGTGTCGATATGCACCAGGGGGACGGGGACATGCCCGAAGAACGCCTTGCGCGCCAGCCACAGGAGGACCGTGCTGTCCTTGCCGATGGACCAGAGCATGCACAGGCTCTTGAAGTTGCGGTAGGCTTCGCGCAGGATGTAGACGCTCTGTGATTCAAGTTTTTTCAATGAGTCCATAGGTGCCTCGTGTTCAGCAGGCGCGGCGGTTGTGCAGGCCGCATTCCTTGTGTTCAGGGTTTTCCCACCACCAGCGTCCCGCGCGGATGTCTTCGCCTTCCACCACAGGGCGCGTGCAGGGGGCGCAGCCGATGCTCGCGTAACCTTTATCGTGCAGCGCGTTGTAAGGGATATTGTTCTTGCGGATGTAGTCCCAAAGCTGTTCGGGCGTCCAGTCCGCGAGAGGGTTGACCTTCACCAGGCCGTTGGCGTCATCCCATTCCAGTTTTTTGATGTCCGCGCGCGTGAGGGCCTGCGAGCGCCGCAGGCCGCAAACCCAGGCGTTGAGGGTCGTCAGCTTGCGCCGCAGGGGCAGCACCTTCCTTATATGACAGCACAGGACGCGTTTTTCGCTGCTTTCACGAAAGAGGTTGGGGCCGTGGGCGGAGGTCATTTCTTCGACCTTTGAGAATTCCGGGAAAAGGACTTCGTAGTTGACGTGATATTTATCCATTGTGGCGGCCATGACATCGTAGGTTTCCTGCGGCAGGCGGCCGGTATCCAACGTGAAGATCCGGGCGCCGGGGGCGATGGATAATAACATGTGGGTCAGGGCCTGGTCTTCGGCGGCAAGGCTTGATGCCAGGGCTATGTTCCCGATGCCGAAAAGTTTTATGGCCTGCGTCAGGGCTTCTTCAGGTGAATAACGCTCGAAGGCGTCTTGATGTTTTTCTATGTCAAATTTTGGCGTATGACCTAACACTCTATCAATCCTATCGGGTTTACATAAATATTAGTTAGATTTTTTTATTTGTCAAGTATCGGATTTAAAGAAATCTGACAATAGCATGTTTAGCGCCACTTTGTTTTCGCCGCGCCGAGCGCCAGGTGCCCTTCCGCATGAACGAAGTGAAGCCGGAAGAGTGGCGCGATAAGGCAGGTGAAAAGGTTTTAGGCCCTAAACATGTATCTTGACAAAAAACGTTTATTAAATACACTCTATAGGGTAAGTAGACAATAAGAGGTTTATGATAATTTCAAAGAAGACGAAATATGGATTGCGGGCCATGTTCTATTTGGCCAGGACCTATGAGCAAGGTCCTGTCCTGATCAGCCATTTGGCCGCGGCAGAGAATATCCCGCACAAGTTCCTTGAGAATATTTTGCTGATCCTCAAGAACGGCGGCCTTCTGGAGAGCAAAAAGGGCCGGGGTGGTGGTTACATCCTTAGCCGCGCTCCGGGTGATATTTCCGTGGGGCAGGTCGTTCGTTTGCTGGAAGGGCCGCTGGCGCCGGTCACGTGCGTCAGCCAGAGCGCGTACCGTCCCTGCAAGGAATGTTCCAATGAGCAGACCTGCGGGATCAGGCTCATCATGAAAGATGTCCGTGACGCCATGGCCAATATCCTGGATAATACGTCTTTGATCGATGCCAATGAGCGGGTGGATGCGGCTTTTGAGAAACACAATGGCAATTATTCAATATAAGTAATGATATTGCAAGAGTAAAATGACTGACCGGACCACCGGAGGTTGTGACAAACACGGTAAACTGGAAAAAAGGAGTCGTGGCATGAACAAGCATCGGTGGTATTTTATTATCGCAGCGTTGATCCTTGGCGGAAGTTTGCTGTTACCCGCGAAAGGTTTTGCCGAGGAAAACCTTACGGTCGAACAAAAGATCGCCGACCTTCAGCGGCAGATCGATATCCTCAAGCGCCAGCTGGAAGTTGACAAGGAAGTGTCATCCCAAAAGGCCAAGGACGCGCCGATCGTGACGGCATCGGCCAAGGATGGTTTCAGCATCAAGGCCCCGGATGACAGTTACAAGCTGAAGATCTCCGGTTACGCGCAGGTTGACGGGCGCTTTTTCTCGACGAACAAGAAAGACGGGTTAACGGCGCCGACGGCAAGTCCCCAGGACACGTTCACCGACAGGACGGTCCGCGTGGTATTTTCCGGAACGGTGGCCAGCAACTTTGATTATTATATATCGCCTGAATTCGGGTCGACGGCGGTCGCTTTGCCGGACGGCTATCTGGACTGGCGCATTGACCCCGCGTTGAAGATCCGCGGCGGGAAGTTCAAGGCGCCGTTCGCTTATGAAAGGCTGCAGTCATCGCCGGTTGCGACTTTTGCCGAGCCTGGCCTGGCGGAGAGCCTGGCGCCCAATCGCGATATCGGGGTCCAGGTTTTTGGCGATCTTTTCAGCAACCGGCTGAATTACGCTGTCGCGTTCACCAACGGTGTTGTTGACGCCGGCGGCAGCACGAGCGTATCGGACACGAACAATGACAAGGAACTCGGCGCGCGCGTGTTTACCCAGCCGTTCAAGAATTCCAACACGCTGGCCTTGCGCGGCTTCGGCTTTGGCAGCGCGTTCACCTATGGCCACAGGGAAGACACGTCGCTGGCCTCTTACAAGACGGCCGGCCAGACGGAATATTTCAAATTGTCCGGCACGTCGCAGGACGGCCCCCAGTTGCGCTACGCGCCGCAGGTCGCCTACTATTATCATTCCCTGGGCGTTTACGGCGAGTACATCAATTCGCAGGAGGAGCTGACCAAGGGCACCAAGCGCCAGGATATCCGCAACCAGGGCTGGGAAGCCGCGGCATCCTGGGTGCTGACGGGTGAGGACGCCTCTTACGCGGGCATTGTGCCACTGCGGCCGTTCGCTCCAAAAGACGGCGCCTGGGGCGCTTTTGAGTTGGCCGGGCGTTACAGCGCGATCGATTTTGACAACAACATCTTTGATACCTCGCTGACGTCCAATACTATCGCGACATCGCCGACGGCGGCGCGCGCCTGGACGGCCGGGCTCAACTGGTACCTGAACCGCAACACCAAATTCGTGTTCAACTGGGAACGGACCGATTTTGACGGCGGCGCGGGTTCCGCGACGAACCGCCCGACGGAAAATCTCTTTTTAAGCCGCCTTCAGGTGAGCTTTTAATAACGAAAGGAACCGATCATGAGATCTGTTAGATCATATGGCTTTATCACGGCGCTCTTTGCCGTTCTGACGCTGGTGACGCCCGTTTTGGCGGCGCCCAAAGTTACGCTGCTCAATGTTTCCTATGATCCGACGCGGGAATTGTACCAGGCGTTCAACAAGGCTTTTGCCGCGCACTGGCTCGGAACCGCGGGGGCCGAGGTCGAGATCAACCAGTCGCACGGCGGCAGCGGCAAACAGGGCCGCGCCGTTATTGACGGTCTGCAGGCGGATGTGGTGACGCTCGCGCTCGCGTATGATATTGACGCTATTGCCGAGAAGACGGATCTTCTGCCGCGCAACTGGCAGTCCCGTCTTCCCTCTAACAGCACACCCTACACCTCCACGATCGTGTTCCTGGTACGCAAGGGAAATCCCAAGGGCATCAAGGACTGGGATGACCTGGTCAAGCCGGGCGTGGTCGTGATCACGCCGAACCCCAAGACATCGGGCGGCGCGCGCTGGAATTATCTGGCGGCCTGGGCGTACGCGCTCAAGCATAACAATAATGATGAGGCGAAAGGCCGGGAATTCCTGGCGGCGCTGTTCAAGAACGTCCCGGTCCTCGATACCGGCGCCCGCGGGTCGACGACGACGTTCGTGGAGCGCGGGATCGGCGATGTCCTCCTCGCGTGGGAGAACGAGGCGTATCTCGTCGTGAACCAGCTGGGCAAGGGGGATTATGAGATCGTCACGCCATCGCTCAGCATCCTCGCGGAGCCTCCGGTATCGCTGGTGGACCGCAATGCCGATCGTCATGGCACGCGCGCGGTCGCCGAGGCCTACCTGAAGTACCTTTATACCGAGGAAGGCCAGGAGATCGCGGCGAAGAATTATTACCGCCCGCGCCTGGAAGCCGTGGCGGCTAAATACGCCGGGCAGTTCGCGAAACTGGACCTTGTCACCATCGATGACCCGCTGTTCGGCGGGTGGCAGAAAGCCCAGAAGAAGCATTTCGCGGACAAGGGCGTGTTCGACCAGATCTACCAGGTCAATCCGTAATTGTTCACAGGCGGGGCCGGGCATTGGGCCGGCTCCGCCTCTAATTTTATAAATCTCCGGTGAACGCATGTCGAAACGTTTCGTGGAACGCAGCATCCTGCCTGGTTTTTCCCTCTCGCTGGGGTTCACGGTCTTTTATTTGAGCCTTATCGTCCTGATCCCCTTGTCCATGTTGTTTTTCAAGACGGCTTCGATGAGCTGGGGAGGGTTCTGGGAAGTCGTGACATCGGCGCGCACGCTGGCGGCTTACCGCCTTAGCTTTGGGACGGCGCTGGTGAGCGCGGGGATCAACGCGGTGTTCGGGCTTCTGATCGCGTGGGTGCTGGTGCGGTATTCGTTCCCCGGCAAGAAGATCGTGGACGCGCTGGTGGATTTCCCGCTGGCCCTTCCGACGGCGGTGGCGGGCATCGCGCTCACCGAGCTCTACGCGCCCAATGGCTGGCTGGGGCGCTACCTTGCCCTCGCGGGGATCAAGGGTGCTTTCAGCCCTGTTGGTATCACGATCGCGCTGACGTTCATCGGCCTGCCGTTCGTGGTCAGGACCGTCGAGCCCGTGCTCGAAGACCTTGACCCTCAGCTGGAAGAGGCCGCGGCATCGCTCGGCGCCAACCGCTGGCAGACCATCAGAAAAGTTATATTCCCCGTGATCTTCCCGGCGCTGCTGGCCGGGTTTACCCTGGCCTTTGCCCGGGGTATCGGCGAATACGGTTCGGTCATTTTTATCGCCGGGAACATGCCGATGAAGACGGAGATCGCGCCGCTATTAATTATGACCAAGCTGGAACAGTACGATTACGCGGGCGCGACTGCCATCGCGGTGGGGATGCTCCTGATATCCTTTTTTCTCCTGGCGTCGGCCAATTTTCTTCAATGGCTGAGTTCACGAAAACTGGGAAAGGCTTAAGGTAAACGATGAACGCGCAAACGGAACCCAGATTTGTCAGGATAGCGCTCATCACCATCGCGTTGGCCTTCTTCGGCGTTTTTGTGCTCCTGCCGCTGTTCTGTGTTTTTTTTCATGCTTTTTCAAAAGGCTGGGTTTACTACGTGCAGACCTTGCGGCATCCGGACGCCCTTGCCGCCATGCGCATGACCGTGACGACGGCGCTGGTGGCGGTCCCGTTGAACCTTGTGTTCGGCGTGGCGGCATCCTGGGCGATCGTCAAATTCGATTTCAAGGGCAAGAACCTCCTGTTGTCGCTCATCGATCTGCCATTGTCGGTCTCGCCGGTGATCTCGGGGCTCGTGTTCATCCTGCTCTTCGGGGCGCAGGGTTATTTCGGGCCGTGGCTGGTGGCGCACAACATCCAGATCGTGTTCGCCCCGCCGGGCATCATCCTGGCCACGATCTTTGTGACGTTCCCGATGGTGGCGCGGGAACTGATCCCCATCATGCGCTCCCAGGGCAGCGAGGAAGAGGAAGCCGCGCTGACGCTCGGCGCGAGCGGCTGGGAAACGTTCTGGCGGGTGACGATCCCGAATATCCGCTGGGGCATCCTTTACGGGATCATCCTGTGCAATGCCCGCGCGATGGGCGAGTTCGGCGCCGTCTCGGTCGTTTCCGGCCACATCCGGGGGCTGACGAACACATTGCCGCTGCACGTGGAAATTTTATACAACGAATATCAGTTCACGGCCGCGTTCGCCGCGGCGTCGGTCCTGGCGCTCCTGGCCATTGTCACGCTGATCGCCAAAACGACCGTGGAAATGGCCATCAAGCGCGGGCGCTGAACATGTTTAATAAAGGAGACGTGACAATGACGCTGAAGGTGAATGGCAAGGTTTTTACGGCCGCTGAAGCCGCGCTCACGGTGGCCGAGGTGCTGCAACGTTCCAGTGTCGCGAATCCCGAAATGGTCGCGGTGCAGCTTAACGGTGAATTTGTCGCGAAAGAAAAACTCGCCCAGACGCCGGTCGCCCAGGATGATGAGGTGGATTTTATTTATTTCATGGGCGGCGGGGCGAAAAGGGACATATGAGCGACCGGGCGTTCTCGACAAAGATACTGCACGCGAAGTTCCTCAAGGCGGACGCGCACGGCTCTCTGCACATGCCGGTCTATGACAATGTCACCTTTGAGTTCAAGACGGCGGAGGAGCTGGAGCTGGCCTTCAAGGGCAAAAGCCCGGCGCACATGTATTCGCGCATCAGCAACCCGACGGTGGAACATTTTGAGCAACGCCTCAAGGCCGTGACGGGGGCTGCGGGCGTGCTCGCGCTGGCGTCGGGCATGGCCGCCATTGCCAACACCCTGCTGACGATCGCCAAGGCTGGTGACAATATCATCACGAGCCGCCATTTGTTCGGCAATACGTACTCTTTGTTGGAGCAGACGCTCAAGGAATGGGGCCTGGAGACGCGCTATGCCGACCTGACACAGGCGGGTGAGGTGGCGCGCCTGTTCGACGGGCGGACAAAGGCCATTTTTCTTGAAACGATCACCAATCCCCAGCTGGAGGTCGCGGATATCCTTGCTTTGTCCGCGGTGGCGCGGCCGGCGGGCGTGCTGATCATCGCGGACACGACCATGACCCCGCCGTATCTTTTCAGCGCCAAGGCTTTCGGCGTGGATGTGGAGGTTATTTCCAGCACCAAGTGGATCTCGGGTGGGGCGACCAGCCTGGGCGGTGTCATCATCGACCATGGCAGTTACGACTGGGCACGCAACGCGAAGCTCGCGACGGACGCCAAAAAGTTCGGCCCTTTCGCCTTCATCAGCCGTTTACGGCGTGAAGTTCATCGTAATACCGGCGCCTGCCTTTCAGCCCATAACGCTTATTTGCAGAGCCTTGGCCTCGAGACGCTGGCGCTGAGGGTCGATCAGTCATGTGCCAATACGTTGAAGATCGCTGAGTTCCTGCAGGCCAGCGGCCTTGCGCGTTCGGTCCATTATCCGGGCCTGGCATCATCGCCGTATTACGCCGCGGCGCGGGCGCAGTTCGGCGACAAACCGGGAGCGGTGCTGACGTTTGACCTGACATCAAAAGAACAGTGCTTCAAGTTCATCAACGCCCTGCAATTGTTGCGCCGGGCGACCAACCTGCACGATAACCGTTCGCTGGTCATCCATCCGGCGTCGACGATCTTCGGTGAATATGACGCCGCCCAGCTGCAGCTTATGGGCGTGCGTGACACCATGGTCCGGGTGTCCGTGGGGATCGAGGAGGGCCGTGACCTGATCGCTGATATCCAACAAAGCCTGGAGGCTTCGGCATGAATTTGAACGACGCGCAGATCGAGCGTTACAGCCGCCACATCATCCTGGGCAATGTCGGTGTTGAAGGCCAGGAAAAGATATTGGCCGGCAAGGTGCTTATCATCGGCACCGGCGGGCTGGGCGCGCCCGTGGCATTGTACCTGGCGGCGGCCGGTCTGGGGACAATAGGCCTCGTCGATGGGGATGTGGTCGACCTTTCCAACCTGCAGCGGCAGGTGATCCATTTTACGCCCGATGTCGGGCGGCCCAAGGTGCTGTCAGCCAAAGACAAGATCGCGGCCATCAATCCGGATGTCAGGGTTATCACGTATGAAACGCGGGTCGCTGCGGCCAACATCGCGGGCATCATCAAGGATTACGATTTTATTGTCGACGGGACGGATAATTTCGCGGCCAAGTTCCTGATCAATGACGCGTGTGTTCTGGGCGGCAAGCCCTTTTCGCACGGCGGCATCCTGCGTTTCGACGGCCAGACGCTGACCTACGTGCCGGGGCAGGCCTGCTATCGTTGCGTGTTCACGGCGCCGCCGCCCAAGGGCGCGGTACCGACCTGTTCACAGGCCGGCATCCTGGGTGCTGTGGCAGGCATGCTGGGCACGATCCAGGCGGCGGAGGTCCTGCGTTTTCTTATCGGCAAGGGCGAGCTCCTGGTCAACCGCCTGCTGGTCTTTGACGCGCTGAACATGAATTTCCGCACCGTGAAGTTCGCCAGGAATCCGGCGTGCCCCGTGTGCGGCGAGAGGCCTTCGATAACGACGCTCGTTGACGCTGAGCCGGCGGTGTGCGATCTCAAGAGCCGGGGGCGGGGTTAGGATGAGGATCACCGGGGATATCCAAGAGCGACTGCTGGCCCATGCCCGTCGTGAAGCGCCGCTGGAAGCGTGCGGCTACCTCGCTGTGAAGGACGGGGTCCTGGCGGGGATCCATGAATTGACGAATTGCGACAAAAGCCCCGAACATTTTTCCTTTGATCCCCGGGAGCAGTTCGCGGCGACCAGGGAGGCCCGGGCCAAAGGCACGTCGCTTGAGGCGGTCTACCACAGCCATCCGGCCAGCCCGGCGCGGCCTTCGGCTGAGGACATCCGCCTTGCGTACGACGCCGGGAAGCTTTATGTGATCGTATCGCTCGCGGACGGCCACGAAGACGTCAGGGCATTCTGGATAAAGAACGGGCAGGTCACGGAAGAAACACTGGAGGTTGTGCATGACGACAGGTTATAAGATCCCGCCGCAGCTTGATGAGGAGATCGGCCAGCTCGAAGCGTTGATAGCAAAATTCCGCGCCGGCGCGATAGCCCCCATCGAGCTTAAGGTCCATCGCGTCCCGTTCGGTGTTTATGAACAGCGAGAGGCGGACACGTACATGGTGCGCATCCGCTGTGTCGCCGGTATCGTGACCCCGGGCCAGCTGGAGAAGGTCGCCGCGATCGCCGCGCGCTACGGCGTCGGTGACCTGCATTTGACCTCGCGGCAGGAATTGCAGATCCATTATGTGAAGCTGGACGACCTTGTCGCGGTGATCCGCCAGTTGAAAGAGGCCGGGCTTTCCACGCGCGGCGGCGGCGGGAACACGGTGCGCAATATCGCGGCGCAGGACGATGCCGGGATCGATCCTCTGGAAGTTTTTGATGTGACGCCTTACGCGGCGGCGCTGACCACGCGCCTTATCGCGGAGAACGATTCCTGGAACCTTCCCCGCAAATACAAGATCGCTTTTTCCGGCTCGGAGCACGACAAGGGGCAGGCGACATTGGCCGACCTGGGGTTCATCGCGAGGATCGTGGATGGTAAAAAAGGATTTCGCGTTCATGTCGCCGGAGGGCTGGGGGTGCGGTCAGCCGTCGGGAACCTCCTGTTCGATTTCGTCGACGACACGCAGGTTTATCCCATCGCCAAGGCCGTCAAGAACCTGTTCTGGAAATACGGCAACCGCAAGAACAAGCACGCGGCGCGGCTGAGGTTCCTGTGGCAGGGCCTGGGCGCGGAAGAATTCAAGCGGCGTTTTTATGAGGAGTTCAATAAGGTCACGCAGGAGGGGCACGCGCCGCTCACGCTCGACGAGCCCCAGGCCGGGCGCGCCGTGACGGCGGCGGTCCACCCTGGCCCGGGTGAGCCGGAGTTTGTCCTGTGGCGCGCGCGTTATGTCAGGGAACAGAAACAGGCCGGGCTTTTTTCGGTCCTTGTGCCGGTGGAACTCGGGTTCATTTCCTGCGATGGGGCCGGCGCGCTGGCGCGGTTCCTGGGTGGGTTTGGCGATGATGTCGTGCGCGTGACGCGGGGCCAGAATTTCCTGTTGCGGAATATCCCGGCGGGAAAGCTGGAGGAAGTCCATGCTTTTCTGGTGAGGGTGCTGCCCCTTGTGCCCAAGCCTGCTTTGCTGGGGCGGGTCCTTTCGTGCGCGGGTGCCTCGACCTGCCAGCTGGGCATTTGCCTTTCGCGCCAGGCGGCGCGGGCGTTGATCCAGTCGCTGGGTTCAAGCGGCCTGGACCTGGACAAGGTCGGGGAGATCCGGTTGAATATTTCCGGATGCCCGAACTCCTGCGGGCATCATCCGGCCGCGGACCTGGGCTTTGCCGGTAAGGCCCTGCGCAAGGACGGGCACATGTATCCCGCTTATAGCGTTTACGCGGGGGCAGTGATCCACGATGGCACGACGAAGCTCGCGGCATTGGTGGGAGATATCCCCGCCAGGGCGATCACGCTTGTGGTGGAAAACCTCCTCGCCGCGTTCCTGGGCAAGGCGGACCGCTTCGCGACGTTCAAAGAGTATATCGCCGGTGAAGGCAAAGACGACCTGGTTGCCATTATCGCGCGTTACAAGGACATCCCCGCGTTTGACGACGACAAGAATTATTATTTTGACTGGAGCGCCGCGAAGGTCTTCTCGCTGGCCGAACGGGGTGCCGGCGAATGTTCAACCGGGCTTTTTGACCTCATTGAACTGGACCTGAACAATATCCGTCGGACGCGGGAAAAACTTTCCACCGCCGCGGCGGACCAGAAAGGGCCGCTGTTGGGCCAGTTGGTCTTTTTCGCGAGCCGGGCGCTGTTGATCACGCGCGGTGTTGAACCGAAGACCGACAGGGAATTGTACGATGCCTTCCGCCAGCATTTCATTGCCGCGGGGCATGTGGATCCCGCGTTCGAGGGCCTCGTGGCCCTGGCCGAGCGCAAGGAGTTCGATGCTCTCGTGCCGCAGGAAGAAAATATCCAGGCCCTGGCCCGCGCGATCAATGTGCTGTATGAGAACATGGATAACGGCTTCAATTTCAGGAAGCCGCCCGTTGCCGCGGTTGAAGCGCCGGTACCGGTTCAGGTCGCGGCCCTCGCGCCGGCAGCCACCAAAGACCTGCGCGGCGTCCTTTGCCCGTTCAATTTCGTCAAGACCAAGGTCGAACTGGCCAGGTTGAAAGCCGGCGATCTTCTGGAAATATGGCTTGATGATGGCGCGCCTATAGAGAATGTTCCTGGCTCGGTTCGGGATGAAGGGCACAAGATCATCCTGCAGGAGCGCCAGGGCGACCACTGGCGCGTGGTTATTGAGAAGAAATGAAATACATGTTTAGCGCCTGAAACTTTTCGCCTGCCTTAACGCGCCACCCTTCCGGCTTCACTTCGCTCCAGGCGGAAGGGTACCTGGCGCTTGGCGCGGCGAAAACAATGGGGCGTTAAACATGTTCAAAAGCTCGATTACTTGAATTAACTGTCATTATTTGACATTCTTGACAATAGTTCACACAGAGTTCACACCCCTGTAACTTTTCGTCCCCACGCCCATGTTATATTTCGCTTAACAGAAAATGTTTGATTCGACTGCGTTCTGTTCCTGCGGAAAGGAAACATGTTGCGTTCCAGCTTCAAAGGAAGTTTATCCGGTTTACAGCGGCAGGCATGGTTTCGCTGCGCCTGCTGGTTGCTGGTGCTTGTCTTTGGCAGTGAGCTGATCGGGCCTGATCTGTTGCGGGTGCGGGAGGCGCGGGCCCAAAGCGTGATCGTGGAACCTCCCCCTGGTGTTGTGTTGACCGCTTCGCCCGTGGGTTCCCTGCCGGTCCTCAAAGGCATAGCCCTTGATCCCGCGGATCCTTTGAAGATCAACTTTCTCGTCGATGCCGGTGATCACGGGCGCGTGGACCAGGAAGGATCCAGCCGGTTGACCCGCTATTTCCTGACATTCCTGACCATCCCTGAAGAAGACCTCTGGGTCAACCTTTCGCCCACCGAACCTGACCGTATCGTTAATAAGTCCCTGAGCGGGACCGCCGCGGGCGGGGACATGCTCCGGGAAGATTATCTGCTCAAACAGCTGGCCGCGTCCATGACGTTCCCTGACCGGGAGCCGGGCAAGACGTTCTGGGAGCGGGTCTACGCGAAGATCAGAAAAGAATACGGCAGTGTCGATGTGCCGTTGGACACGATCAGCAAGGTTTGGGTGGTTCCCCAGAAAGCTGTTGTCTATGAACAAAAAGGCGCGGCCTTCATATCGGAAAGCCGGCTCAAGGTGATGCTCGACGCGGATTACATGACCATGAAAAAGGGGATGACGGACGGCCCCGCCGCGCCGGAGTCTGTCGGGCCAGCCAATAAACTTTATTTGTCCATCGCGCGTGAGATCATTATCCCGGAGCTTGAACGGGAAGTGAATGAGGGCCAGTATTTTGCCAGCCTGCGGCAGATGTTCAATTCCCTGGTCCTGGCCATCTGGTTCAAACGCAAGCTTCAGGACAATATCATTAACCGGATATATACGGACCAGAGAAAGCTTTCCGGTATCCAGGACGAAGACCGCGAGGTCAGCCGGAAGATCTACGCGCAGTACATGCTGGCGTTGAAAAAAGGTGTCTACGATGTTATCCGCGAGGATTATGACCCGACGGAACGGCAGATGGTCCCGCGCCGTTATTTTTCAGGCGGGTTTTCATTCAAGGACGCGGCCCAGAGCGTTGAGTACCGGTCGATACCGTCTTTAACGGACTTGCGCGAGCTGATGGGGCGCCTGGGTAGCAAATTTTACAGTTTTACGATTTCCCTGGCATCGCGGGGGATGTCCCGCAAAGCCCTGTACAGTCTTGTTCTTGCCGCTGGATTATTGGCGCCTCCCGCGTCCTTTACCGGTGTTCAGAATACCGCTTACGCCCAGCCGGCGTCGGTCACCAGCGTTGCCGGGCCAACCGGACTAACCAGGCCGGAGAGGCCGGTCGCGGTATCCGGAAATATTGTGAGTCGGGGCGATATGATCCCGGCGCAGGATCAGAAGTATTTTTCTTTGATGAAAGGGTTCCTGAGCCAGGATGCGGTGAGGGATATCCAGGGTAAGGTAAACCCGTCGAGCGGGAGGGCGTATGATTTTGACTGGAAAAATCTCCACCAGCATTGGGACGCTGTTTTTTCACCTTCGAGCATGGGCTGGCAACAGGAAGCGGTGATCGTGGTGGCGCAAAGAGCCCTGGGGCTCAGGGAAGACGGGAAGCTGGGATCGGAAACTCGTCGCGCGCTCGAAGCACGGATGGCGCCACAACAGAAGGTCGCGCCTCCAGCGGCAATAACGGAGGCATCACCTGCCGGGAATGTGCTTGAAACCAAAGCCACGGCTCCAATGAAACAGCAAGAGGCCCCGCCATTATTTCAGAAGCAGGTGCAAGAAGCTGTGCGCCAAAAGGCAGCGTCCAAAGTCCCCGCGCCTGCGCCCGTGAAGGCTGAGCCGTCCAAGTCCTTGCCGGCGCTTGCGCCAGCACCGGCGAGACCCACGCCACCTTCAACGGATAAGAAGGGGTATGAACTGTCGATCCGGACAACGTTCGAGCTCAACGAGATACCGCTCAAGTCCCCGACGGGCGGTATTGTCACGGGTTTGAACCCGAATAAGAAAGAATATCGGGAAGGTGCGTTCATGTTCAGGCTGGTGGATCCCGCGATCGATCCTCAAATGGGCGGGCTAAGGCAGCAGCTCGCCATGGCCCGGCAGCGGCTGGCCATGTTGAAGTCTTTGCAGGGCCAGCAAGCCGCGACCATGGCCGAGATCGACGCTGTTAATACGGACGTCGCGAATATTTCCCGGCAATTGGCCCCGCTCCTGCAGGCGCAGCAGGCGGGTGCCATTTACGCGCCCTGTAACTTGTCGGTTAAGAATTTTATTGTTGCTAACGGGCAGACGGTCGCGAAAGGCATGCCTCTGGTCAATTATCTTTCCGGGCAGAGGGCAGGTTTCAGCGTGAGGATGCCCGTGACGCAAACAGACTTTAGCCGCGTTCGCGTCACGATCGATGGCAAGCCTGTGACCGGGATCGTCAGCGTGGCCTGTCGCGTGGATCCCTTGAAGCGGACCGAGGCGGTTGTCACGTTCCTTGTCACCACATCGCTGAACATCGAGGCCGGATCCGCCCATGATGTGCGCGTCGCGTTCCCGTCATCAGCATCGGAGGTTGATCTGGGCACGGTGATCGGGGTGGCGCAAACGAGCGCTGTTGTCGGCGTGGCGCAAGAGTCACCCGTTGTGGCGCCGGCCCTTGGCGCGGTGAAATTCTTTGTTACGGAAGGCCAGTTGGTAAAAGCCGGCCAGTTGCTCGCCAGCCAGCCGGGCGCCCAGGGGGAATACGGCGCGACACGGGCCCAGTATGACCGCGTGAGTGCCCAGCTCCAGCGCTTTGCCCCGAGAGACGGGGTCCATTATATTTCCGCCGATCAAATGGTGGCGCTGGAGAAAGAAAAAGCGTCGTTGGGGGCGCGCCTCGGCGGGCTTGGCGCCGTGATCAGCCGTTCCAACATCACCGCGCCTTGCGCGGGCATTGTCACGGGGATATCGACCCAGCGTTCCTTCGGCCCCGGTGACACCATCCTATCGCTGAAGGGCCCAGTCCGTGTCGGGGATATGACCAATATGAACGCCGCGATCCTTCTGCCCCGCGCGCTTGATATCAGAATGGGCGATCCCGTCCTGCTGCGGGCTTTTGGGAAAAATGTTACGGGGACCGTCACGAACATCAATAAAAACCCCATAAGCCGGGACAGGAATCTGGGGGCGGTCCAGGCGATCGAGGTTACGGCTAATGACCCCCATCATTTTTTGGGGACCAATATGCCGGTCACGGTCATTGTGCTCACCGATGCCGAAAAGCAGTTTGTCCTCAAGAAGTTCGGGCCGGCATTGAAATCGCCCGTGCCACGCACCAGGGCTGTGAAGATGTCAGCGGCAGGGTCAGAGCCACCCAGGAGAAGGGTTGTTCCACCGTTGCTGCCTGCACAGCCTGTTACGCAATCTCAAAATGTTGCGGCATCACCGGTCAATGCCGTCCCGCTCACACCGCCGGTGGCATTGCCCCAGGCGCCGTCGGCGTCAAGCGTTGCCTTCTTTAAGGGCATGCCTGAAGAATTCACGCCGTCAACGGCCCTGAAAGTCGATATCGAAAAAGCCAGGCGTGATATTGATCAATGGACGAAGCTGGTGGCTGATCTCGAGAGTGCCGGTACCGGGCTTGCGGCGAGGGAGGCGGCAGGCTTTGCGCTTACGTCCGCAAAGAATACGCTGGACCAGCAGATCCAGGACGCGCGCCAAAAGCTGGCTGATGCACAGCGCAATAAGAACTATCTCATGGATAGTATGGGATGGCCTTTAAACGAAAAGAAAGTTTTTCAGTACCCATGGGAAGGCAATTTCCCGCGTGTGTATATCGACAAGAGAGGCGCTTTTAATCCCCGTTCCTGGGAATTGCAGGATATGTCCATTGCGGAAGCGCGGGCGGTTGCGGAGATGGATGCGTTGAGCCGGCAGATCAGGGTGCAGACAGCGGCCTATTATTCTGCCCGTCAGGCCTGGGAGAACAGCCTGCGGCAGTCGGATCTTTTTCGTCCGGATCAGCTGGTCCATGAGCGCGCGAAAGTTACGGAGCTCGCCCTCAAGCTGGATGATCTTAAAGCGAAATATTTCAAGGCATCTGTGCAGGTTAAAGATTGGGTCGTAAAAAATAACATGGGGGGCAAGCGCGAGCCAGTAGTGGAGGAACCAGTGCCGGCGCCCCAGAAACAGATGCCGGTCATCAATGACACGGTCACCGCGGTCAGAGAGGCGGTGGGTTCACCGCAGGCGGTGGTTGATCATCGTCCCAGGAAAGCACAAAGACCGGTTGAACCTGCCATTGCGCCCCTCCAGGGCCATATGGCGCGGGTCGTTACACCACCCAGCGACGGGTTCTTTACACCCGGATCTGTCACGTATGAGAATGACATCAAGTCCGGTGGTGCTGCGCTGGCATTCATCGCGGGATCGGACGGGTTGTCCGATGAAACGCTGAGGATCCTTACGCAGGAACCTAATGAGATCGTGCGCCAGCAAACGCTGGACTTCCTTTTACAGGAAGGAAGGCATGATCGGAAATTCACCGGTATTGTCGAGCAGGCTGTCCTGAATTCCGCGTATCCCGATGTCCAGCAGAGACTTCTTTTGTATATGGCCGGCAGGGATGGCGGCGATGTCCGATTCTTTGTGCGCGTCATTGACGAGGCCATCCGGCAAAAGAAATTTACTCTTGTCGCGTGGGGGTTTCAGGGTTTGAGCGATATCTTTTCCCAGGATCCGGCCGGGATCAAACGGCTATCCGAATTGAATTATTCATCCGCCGCGGGAGGCTCGGCCACACGCGTTTCTCCGGAGGCGGCGCGAAGGGTCATGGTGACGTTCCTGTCCTGGGCGGGGGAAGGCTCGATCGCCGGCATACGGTTGTTGCGCAGCGACTACTGGACCACGGACCAGCTGGGCGAGATCCACAGCTCCCTGAAAACAGCCCGGGACGCCCGCAGTGTCAGTTTACGACAACTTGTTTACGACGAGATCGTCCGCCGGGAAGCCCTGCGCGGCATTGAAGACATCAACCGGGGTTCCTATGAAAAAGTTTCACCCTTGTTCACAAAAAAAGATATTCACGCGTATTTCATGCTTGGTGAAGGCTTGAAAAACATCAATGCGCGGTTCCTCGCGTCAGCACCCGTGTGGCGCGATGTGGAAAAACATCTCCCGGCCTGGTTGTCCGACAGGGCCAGGGAAGGCGCGGGAGCCGTCCTCGCTGCCGGGGTTTCCAGGACGCCGGTATTGTACGATATTCCCGCGACTTCCGTTGATGATGCGCCTTTGCTGGCCTATTTCAACGGGCTTGGCCTTGATGCCCGGAAAAATTATATTTCTCAGACGAAGGATATTCCGGAGCTGGGGCGGATATTCGCGTTGCCGACAGACCTGAGAGGGATGGCCCTCGACAGGCTGATGACGACGCCGCAAGGCCGTATCCTGGCCCTGCAGGTTTATGCGGCATCGGATGACCCGGAATTATGCGCGCTTGTTGAAGCCCGCGGCGAATGGAGCGATCTTTTGACCAAAGATGTGCGGGATGTTCCAGACCCGGTCGCGACCGGAATTTTGCGTCAAGCCCTTTTAAAGATGTCCCGGCATCTGGGAGAGGATTGGCCGCTGAATATCCGCCTGAAGACGTACACCTTCGCCGAGTTGAGGACGGCCGATGATCCCCGCCAGGGTAACATGCGCCAGGCCCAGATCAATGTTGAGGCGACGCGGCTGGCTTTGGCCCTCCTGAAGCAGACCGAGCCGTATCGCCAGGGCATTCTTAACGATTTTCTGGGATTGCAGCATACGTACAAGCAGGGCGAATTGGCGCTCATCGACGCGCTGGAACAGAGGATCAACTCCGCCGCGGATCCCCGCGATGTGGGGCGTTATCTTGACAGCGTGCAAGAGCGCGGCGCCGGGGAAGTACGGGCGCTGGCGAAGGACATCATTTATTGGAGGGACGCGTTTGCCGATGATATTGCCCATAACGACCAGAGTGTGTCGTCCATGCCCCTCATGAACAAATTGCTCCTGTGGGGCAGCGTCATATTTTTGCCGGTGTTCTTTTTCAAGAGATGGAACAACAAGTCTTTTCTGAAGAAGGCCTCCGTCGAAGACCTGATCCTGGCGCTCCGGCGTGAATTTTCGGTCGAGGTCATGAACGGGAACGGGCATGCCCGCGGCTGGAAGGACGTATGGACGGCCTGGCGTGGCACGGTCCCGCCGGCAACGGCACGCACGACTGCCGTTGTGACGATCCCCGGGGATGGCATATATGACGGGATCGGGGACTTTCTGCGCCGGTGGCAGGAGATCGCTTATGGATGGCGGGGCGCTGGCGCGGCGGTCCCGTCGCAAGATATTGTTGACGGGTTCAATAATATCCTCAACAACGCGTTCCAGGTCCTGCGCATGACGCCGTATACGCCTGATCTTATGGAAAAAGTGAATTCATCAGGCACTGTCCTTAACGAGCATTACCAGACGGCCTTCAGCTATTTTAATTTGCTGGCCATTGATACGTTGAATGTCCTTGATGATGCCGTGAAAAAGAGCCCGGATATGGATGAGCATCAGCGGCAGCTGCTGGCGCGCGACGCGCGCGTCCTCGCGCAAATGATCAGTTATGTTCACGTGTATTTACGGGTCCTGGAACATCGGGGGATCATCGACAAGGTGATGAGCTATAAACTCCCGGGCTCACATTGGGCCGAACGGTTCAATGTTTATCCGTTCTTTCGCTGGGTCCTTCTTTATACATATCAGTGGCGTCTTTCTGAAAAAAGGCTTTTCGGAGAATTGCCGGATCTTTTAGCCCAGGGCAATACCTTGATGCCCGGATTGTATCCGTCGGATGCCCAGTTGAATGTTGTGCAGGAAAGTAAAAAGATATTGTCGGAAGTGACACAGAAAGCCTTAAGTCTTCTGTCGCCCATCAGGTCAGCCCCCAGCCACAAGTTCAAGATGCGCAGTTTTTGGAGCCGGGTGCGCACCATTTCAGGCCCCCTGGGGTTGAGCGCGGCGCTTGTCATGAGTTTTCTGGGCATTATTTCGGCCAGTAGCGGATTGACGCTGGCGGGGGTCGCCGCTGTCATGATCAGCCTGATGATCTACTGGGTGCCGCATATTGATATCATGCAGATGTCGTGGAGCTCGACCATGAAGGCTGTGACCGAAAAGCTGGATGCCGGGTTAGGGGCACGGCTGGGACCGGCCGCAATGGACGCGCAGGGCGATGGCAAAGCGGTAACTGTCCGTTCGGCGTTGCAGGAAGGCGTCCAGGCGCTCACGCGGGAGATCACTGCTGATAAGCCTTCGGTGGATATGGTCGTGATCGTCCCTGAAGATAGAGGGTATGCCGATGATCTGGGAAAGCGGTATGTGCCCGGACGCCGGGGAAATATCTTCAGGGAAGATGTGCCGGTTGAAGTGGTGGCGCCGCGGCGTCAGGGCAGCGGGAATGTTTATTTCGAAGCGATGCAGCGGGTCCGGGAGAGATTGAATGACGGGGCGTTCCTGGAACAGTATCCTGAACTGAAGGGGCGCGCGCCTGAAGATGTGCGCGTGATGTTTGTTTTTCACGGAAATAATGCCCATCAGAATGACAGGATCCTTGATTGGACAGTTGTGAACGGGTATCGTGCCGCCGGGTCCATGCGCGCGCCGGAAGATGGCCGCGCGCGGGGCGGGCACATTATCATTTACAGCCGTGACGCGTATTTCGGCCCCATGCCGAGATTTTCCGGCGATGATGTGAATCTTCTGGGGGATTGGGTCAACCAGAAAGAACTCCAGACATTGGGTTTGCTCGTGATGAAGTTCTCTCCCGAGGGGGTCGAGCTCAACGAGATCCTTGAAAAACTTGATATCCCGGCGCTTCAAAAAGACGGCGTCGGCAAGACGTATCGCAACAAGGTGTTGAAGTACCTGGAAGACCAGTACGACCTGAACCGTCCTGCGTTAAGGCAGTTCCCCGCGTTAAGCGGCGTCATGGTCTTTAGTCCCAAAGCGGTCAGTGTTCTGGAGAGCGTATTGGATGGGTTGCAGAAGGACCCGGAATTGTGGGCACAGCTGAAATATTTGCACATAACTACGGATATCCTTAATAATTTCCTGGAAGCCAAGGATGAGATCTTAACAGGGTATCTTAACAAGCGGATCAGCTTCGCCGATATCGGGCAGTATTACGGGATCAGTGACCCCGATGACGCCCGTGACCGTTTTAAGACTTTTTACAAGATGTTCGTTAATGCCCGCAAGGACGCGGGGGATGACCTTACCTATGATCCGGTCCTGCCTCATTACGGCGCGGCCAGGGTGGTGCATATCAAGGGGAAAGAGGGTATGGAGGAGGCTGTGAAGCTGCTGGAAGAAAATGGCGCGGATGCTTCCATGGAAAGCCCCGCGCGGGATAATGTTCTGATGGCACCTGAGAACGGCGGATTGGACCTCAGCGGGACCCGGAATAATATTGAATTCAGGGCAACTCCGGCGCCATCGTCCGCAGGTTTGGCCACCGTGCCTGTCGCGCGTTCGTTGCAATTCCTTCAGCTTTTTCGGGGATTTGATTTCAGGATCACGGCATTCGGGCCACTGGAAGACCCGAGCGCGTTCCTTGTGCGCTAAACATGCGGGGGCATGGTGTTGAAAAAACGATGGGTGAAAATGCGGTTTCTGGTAATATGAATGTTGATGAAAATGAGCGTAGGGGCCGAGCTTGTCTCGGCCCGTGACGTCGGGCGGACACAAGGTCCGCCCCTACACACAATAAATTTGACATGTGATTTCTTGCCATAAAAACATGGCATTTAAATTAAATATGCGTATGGTAATATAATAAGTTATGGCCAAGAAAAAAATATTGATCGTCGAGGATGACAAGGACATCGCGCGCCTGATCCAGTACAACATGGACAAGGCGGGTTATGCCTGTGCCATCGCGGTAACCGGAGAGGCCGCGCTCACCGCGCTGGCGGCTGCGTCCGTTGATCTGGTCATGCTTGATGTGATGCTGCCGGGCATCGACGGGCTTGAGGTATGCCGCGCCATCAAGCGCGATCCCGATCTCAAGCGCATCCCGGTGATGATGCTCACGGCCAAAGGCGAAGAGGTTGACCGCATCGTCGGCCTTGAACTTGGCGTGGATGATTATATCGTCAAGCCGTTCAGCCCGCGCGAGCTTGTGCTGCGCGTGAAAGCCGTGCTGCGGCGTCATAGCGCCGGCGCTGAGGCTGGGGATGTCCTCGCGGCCAAAGACCTGCTGTTGGACAAGGAGCGCCACCGCGTGACGGTCAAGGGGCGCGAGGTGAAGTTGACGGCCATGGAGTTCAAGCTCCTGACCCTGCTGATGGAGCGCCGGGGCCGCGTGCAGGACCGTGAAAAGCTTTTGACCGACGTCTGGGGCATTGACGCCGAGATCTACACCCGCACCGTTGACACGCACGTGCGTCGTCTGCGGTCCAAATTGTCCGTCGCCGGGGGCCTCATTGAGACCGTGATCGGCGCGGGCTACCGTTTCAGGCAGGATGATGATGAGGATTAAACTTCACTGGAAATTGACGGCATTTCTCTGTTCGGCGGTCATCGTCAGCCTTGCGCTGGGTTATTTTTACCTTACCGGCCATCTAAAAACTTTCCTTGACCAGGACCTTCAGAACGACCTCAGGCGTGAAGTTGCCCTTGCCCGGGAACTTGTGGAGACCGACATCCAGGCGCATGCCGGCATGTCCGCGCCTGGAGCGCTGGCCCACCGGATGAGCATGGCCGTTGGCATGCGGGTGACCCTTGTTGATACCAGGGGTGTGGTCCTTGGGGATTCCGAGGTCAGCGATGCCAATATCCACGCGGTCGAGAATCACGCGGGGCGTCCCGAGATCCGCGATGCCGTGAAGGTGGGTTTTGGCGTCAGTCGCCGTTACAGTTCCACCATCCGCAAGGACCTTCTCTATATGGCGGTCCCCTTCGACAGCTGGGGCGTCAAGGGGGTCGTTCGCCTGGCGATGCCGCTTTCCGACGTCGAACTTCTGGAGGCGGGGCCGGAGAAGATCGTAGGTTTCGCGCTCCTGCTGGCATTCCTGCTGAGCCTTGGCTTCACATATTTGATCGCCCGGGTCGTTTCGAAGCCTCTGGAAGAAATGGCATCCGTGTCCAGGGCCATTGCCTCCGGAGATTTTTCCCGCAAGCCTTCGGTGCGCTCTGATGATGAGGTGGGCGACCTGGCGCGCGCGATCACGCACATGTCCGACGAGATCAGGAGCAAGATCACGGACATCGAGCAGGAAAAAGCCAGGCTCGACGCCGTCATCACGCACATGTTTGAAGGCATCATGCTGGTCAATGACAAAGGGCTTGTCATGCTGATGAACCCGGCCTTGCGTAAAATGTTTTTGATTGACGCGTCGCCCGAAGGGCGGCATGCCATTGATGTGGTCCGCAATACGGCGCTCACCGGCATCCTTGAGCGCCTGTTGCAGGGCAAGGATCGCGTCATCAGCCAGGAAATATCCTTCCTGCTGCCCGAAGAGAAAGACCTCAAGGTCAACGGTGTCGTTATCCGCCCGTCGCAGAAAGTGGAAGGCGCGGTGCTGGTGTTCCACGATGTTTCCGAGTTGCGGCGGCTGGAAAAAGTGCGCCAGGATTTTGTGGCGAATGTGTCGCACGAATTACGGACCCCCGTGGCCAGCATCAAGGGCTACGCGGAAACCCTCCTGGGCGGGGCCATGGAAGATCCCGCGGCGCTGAAAGAATTCCTCGGGATAATCCACGAGAACAGCGACCGGCTCGTCAATCTTATCAATGACCTGCTGGATCTGGCCAGGATCGAGTCCGGCCGGATGAAGGTTGTGCCCGCGCGGCTCGATGCCTGCATTGTCCTTCAACGCAGTCTTGCCATATTGGAGAAGGCGGTCACGGAAAAGAAGTTGGCGGTCAATGTAGCCCTGAAAGAAGGGGTGTCCCGCGTGATGGCCGATGAGGCCCGGCTCGCGCAGGTGTTCCTCAACCTGCTGGACAATGCCGTGAAGTACACCCCTGATGGCGGCCGTGTCAATGTCGCGGCCGTGGCGCAGGGCAGGTTCATCCGCTTCGATATCACGGATACCGGCATTGGCATCCCTCCGGAAGACCTCAGCCGTATTTTTGAACGGTTTTATCGCGTGGACAAGGGGCGTTCGCGTGACCAGGGCGGTACAGGCCTGGGCCTCTCGATCGTCAAGCACATCGTCCACGCCCATGGCGGTGAAGTCTGGGTATCTTCCGTGGTGGGCCAGGGCACGACCTTCAGTTTTACCCTTCCCGCGGCGTAATTCCTTGTTTGATCCCACATTTTGCACGCTGTTACAGATAGTGTAAGCATATTGTGTAATTATAAGTGCGCGCAAAATCTGGGATTACCTCGCAAAGCTGGCAAATCCATTCGGATTTGCCACGCGACCCTGAATTCACCTTTCCGAAATGATTTGGTATAAGTGAATTCACGGGGCGGATTTTTCTAATGAAAAATCCGGGTTAAGTTCACACAAAGTTCACACCAACGCCACTTTTTCGCAACACATCCATTGTATTCTCTTCTCAAAAGCCAGCAGAATGTCTGTGGCAGATCCCAAAAGAAAGGGGATGTATGAGAAAAGAATTGTGGTTCGCAATGGTGGTGTGGGCGGCGGCTCTGGTGACGTGCGCGCCGATGGCTCACGCGGGAGAAGTGGATCTCCTTGTTCAGAAACTCGTCGAAAAAGGCGTGCTGTCAGCGAATGAGGGGCAGATCCTGCTCGATGAGACGAAGCAGCAGGTGGCTCAGCAGAATGCCACAGGTTCGAATGATGCGATCCCGGCCTGGGTGCAGACAACGAAGCTGAAGGGTGATTTCCGTTTCAGGTATCAGCATGACCATGCCAAACAGCTTGCGGGAACGACCGTCACGCCTGATGGTGACCGCACGCGCATTCGCATGCGCCTTGGCGTGGAGTCCAAGCCCAATGACAAGCTGCTCGTTGGTATCGGCCTGGCCACCGGTAAGGATGATGTGGCCACAGAGTCCGCGGACCAGTCGCGTTCGACCAACCAGACGCTGACGAACGGGTTTTCCAAGTATTCATTGGCGCTGGATTACGCGTTTGCCCAATATGCGCCGGTTTCGTGGGCGACATTGACGGCGGGTAAATTCAAAAATCCACTCTGGGAACCGGGCGACCTGATCTGGGATACGGATATCAATCCGGCGGGCGGAGCCTTAAAGCTTGAGCATCAGCTGAGCCCGAATGTGAATGCGTTCCTTAATACAGGAGTCCTGACCATCGCGGAAACAACAACCGCCACGGCCAAGAAATGGGCGAGCCCGACGATGTATGTCGCTCAGCCTGGCTTGGTTTATGGCATCAGTGATACGGTCAGCCTCAAGAGTGCGCTTTCTTACTACATGCACACCGGAACCAACAACAAACAGCTTTATGGGACCGCGGGAACGAATTCCAATACCACGGGAACCACGACAGGGCTGTTGCTGTATAAATACACAGAGCTTAGTCCGGCGGTTGAGTTGAGCATCAAGGAACCGTTGAAGGCACTTGGCATCAACCTGCCGTATTTGAGCATCTTTGGTGAATATGTGCAGAACGTGGCCGTGAAGAACCGTAACACGGGTTACATGGGCGGGTTCAAGGTCGGCGCTGAGAAGATCGCGGCGTTCGGCGATTGGCAGCTCAGGTACAATTATGCCATGCTGGGTCGTGACGCGGTCCTGGATATTCTTCCTGACTCGGATCGTTATGCCGGCAAAACAGGCATGAGGTCCCATGAAGGCATGCTGGATTTCGGCCTTGGGAAGAACACCTGGCTCGGGTTGGACTATTATTACGGGTGGCAGTTGCCCGGCAGTGTCCAGCTTGCCGGATCGAACCAGACCAAGCCGGCCAGTGTTTATCAGGTCGACTGGAACATGAAGTTCTAAGGCGGTTGATGCCGGGGCGGTCCTGTGAGGCCTCCCCGGCATATATTTAAATAAAATTTTAAGGAGGCAGTATGAAATACTCTACGAAGTTCATGGTAGCGTTGTCAGGGTTGGCCGTCATGGCTGGCGCGGCATCCGCCGAGATGGTTCAGGTGAAGGGATCGGATACGATCATCAATCTCGTCCAAAAAGAGGCCGAGGTGTACATGCAGCAGAATCCCGGCGTGAAGATCTCGGTCACGGGCGGCGGGTCGGGGACGGGGATCGCGGCGATGATCAACAAGCAGTGCGCGATCGCCGATTCATCCCGCGCGATCAACGCGAAGGAACTCGAGGCGGCTACGACCAATGGCGTCAAGCCCAGCCGTATCGTGATCGCGTTCGACGCGCTGAGCATCATTGTGAATACCGGTAATCCCGTGAAAGTATTGACCAAGGATCAGGTTGGCGCCATTTATCGCGGCGAGATCAAGAATTGGTCGGAAGTTGGCGGGAGCGATATGCCGATCAACCTGTATGGCCGCCAGTCTAATTCCGGGACGTATGGCTTTCTCCAGGAAATGGTCCTGAAAGGCAATTACTCGTCCAAAATGAATACCATGAACGGCAATTCCCAGATCGCGGAAGCTGTCAAAGCGGATCCTTCGGGCATCGGTTACATCGGTGTTGGCTATGCCAAACAGGCCGCAGGGGTGAGCATTCTTGATATTAACCTGAGCAACGGTCAGCCGGCTGTCAGCCCGATCGACAAGCCCGCGGTAATGTCCGGGAAATACCCGATCGCGCGGCCGTTGTACCAGTATGTCAACGGCAGTCCCGCTGGAACGGTCAAGGCGTTCATCCAGTTCGAGCTGAGCGCGGAAGGCCAGAAGATCGTCGAAGAAGAAGGATTCTACGAGATCCCCGCTGAGTATAAAGACGCGAATGCCAGGTTCGGGCTTTGAGCGTTGTTGATAAGCATGGTTGTTAAGATAGTGCGTAGGGGCCGAGCTTGTCTCGGCCCGGAGAACCGGGCGGACACGAGGTCCGCCCCTACGCTTTATTATGTTTAATGTAGTTTCAAACAACGGAACATCCTGATAAAATCGGGCAGCAATAATACAGTTTCAAAACAAGGGGCTTCATGAATCGCAGGATCAAGGAAAAGATCATTGAAGGGTTCTTTTTTTTGAACGGGATCATTGTTATCGGGATCCTGGTGGGGATCTTTGTGATCCTTGTCAGGAATGCCTGGCCCGCCTTCCATGATGTCAGCGTCGGGGACATGATCAAGTGGCCCAGCTGGAATCCCGACGCCTATACCACCCCGACCTACGGCATCCTGCCGATGCTCATGAGCACGCTCATGGTGACACTGGGGTCGCTGGCGGTGGCGGTTCCTGTTGGCATCGGCGCGGCCGCGTACCTTTCGGATGTGGCCGATCCCCGCGTGCGCGAGATCGCCAAGCCCATCGTCGAGATACTGGCGGGCATCCCGTCGGTCGTGCTGGGGTTCCTGGGCATTGTCCTGGTGGGCCCCATGATCTGTAAATTGACCGGGAGATACAATGGCCTTAATGCCGTCAACGGGTCGATCCTCCTGGCCGTAATGGCGCTGCCGACGATCATCAGCTTGTCCGAGGATGCTTTGGGCAGTGTCCCGCGTTCCTATGAGGAAGCGTCCATGGCCCTGGGCGCCAACAAATGGCAGACCGTGATCCAGGTCAAGATCCCGGCCGCGGCATCGGGTATCCTGGCCGCGTGCATGCTGGGCATGGGGCGGGCTATCGGCGAGACCATGACCGTCCTGATGGCGACGGGAAATGCTGCCGAGTTCCCGGGGAGTTTCCTGGGGCCGGTCAAGACCATGACCGCCACCATCGCGATCGAACTCGGCGAGGTCGCCTACCACACGACCCATTATTACATGCTGTTCGTGGTCGGGTTGATGCTGTTCATCATCACGTTCTTCGTCAATCTCGCCGCGGACGTATTTTTCCACAAGCACACGAGGGCGCGCTGATGAAAGCCGGATCGTCGCGCATCATTGAATGGCTGGGGTTCTGGGCCCTGCGGGCCTGCATGGGGTTCGTGGCGCTGATCCTGGTCATTGTTTTTTACGACATTATCACCAAGGGGATCGGGATCATTTCCTGGCAGTTCCTGACGCAACCGCCGCTGGACGGCATGACCAAGGGCGGTATTTTCCCGGCGCTTATCGGGACGCTTTTTGTGACGATCATTGCGGGCCTTCTGGCCGTGCCGCTGGGCATGGGCTGCGCCATTCATCTGAATGAGTATGCCCGGGACAACGGCCTGACGCGCTTCATCCGCATGTCCATCCGCAACCTTTCCGGCGTGCCGTCGATCGTCTACGGGCTTTTCGGGGTGGCGTTGTTCGTCGAGGCGGCCCATTTCGGGACATCCATTCTCGCCGCGGGATGCACGCTGGGGCTGATGACCCTGCCGGTCACGATCACGGCGAGCGAAGAAGCGCTGAAGACCGTGCCGCGCGCCTATCGTGAAGGGGCCCTGGCGCTGGGCGCGACCAAGTGGCAGTCGATCTGGGGTAATGTCCTGCCCTACGCGGTCCCCGGCATGCTGACGGGCGCGATCCTGGGGATATCCCGCGCTGCGGGCGAGACGGCGCCGATCCTGTTCACCGGGGCGGCGTTCTTCCTGCCGGACATACCGAATTCCGTGTTCAGCCAGTTCATGGCGCTGCCGTACCATTTGTATATCATGTCCACCCAGCACCATAACATCGTGCTGGTCCGGCCCATTGCTTACGGCACGGCGCTGGTCCTTATCGTTCTCGTCTTCACGTTGAACCTGGCGGCGGTGATCATGCGCTATAATTTGAGAAAAAAAGGGATCGCTCATGGACAATAAGATCAGGATGAAAGCCGAGAACGTGGATTTCTTTTATGGCCGTCAGCAGGCGCTCAAAGGGATACACCTGGATATTGCCAGCAACGCGGTGACCGCGATCATCGGGCCGTCAGGCTGCGGGAAATCCACTTTTATACGCCTCTTGAATCGCATGCATGAGCTTGTCCCCAACGCGGTATTGACGGGGCGGATCCTGCTCGACGGGAAAGATATCATCGCGCCGGATGTGGACGCGGTTGACTTGCGCCGGCGCGTGGGGATGGTGTTCCAGAAGCCTAATCCTTTTCCCAAGAGCATTTTTGAGAATGTCGCCTACGGGCTTCAGATCAATGGCATGAAGGATAAGGGCAAGATCGAGGAGCGCGTCATCGAATCGCTCAAGAAGGCGGCGCTGTGGGACGAGGTCAAGCATCGTTTGCATGACAGCGCGCTGGGGATGTCCGGCGGTCAGCAGCAACGCTTGTGCATCGCGCGCTGCCTGGCGATTGAGCCGGAAGTGATCCTGTTCGACGAGCCATGCGCCTCGCTCGACCCTATTTCAACGCACAAGGTCGAGGCGCTCATACTTGAGTTAAAAAAAGATTACACGATCGTTATTGTGACGCATAATATGCAGCAGGCCGCGCGCGTTTCGGATTATACGGGCTTCTTTTATATGGGGGAGATGGTCGAGTTCGGCCGCACCGAGGTCATGTTCACGCGCCCCAGGGACAAGCGCACGGAAGATTATATCACCGGTCGATTCGGATAAACTTAGGAGAAGATCCATGAGCAAGCCTTTCCAGGAAGAACTGACGGAACTTAACAACGAGATCAGGAAGATGGGCACTCTCGCCGAGGAAGCCGTCGCCAAGTCGATCGCGGCGCTCAAGAACCGCGATATCAAGGCGGCCCAGGCGGTCATTGACGGCGACACCCAGGTCGATGAACTGGAGCTTGTGATCGACGAGCGTTGCCTTGATCTTATTGCGCGGTTCCAGCCCATGGCGGTCGATGTGCGGTTCATCACGACGGGCATGCGCCTCAACGGGGAACTGGAGCGGATCGCCGATATCGCGGTGGATATCGCCGAGCGTGTCATCCCCATTGTGGAACAGCCGCTGGTGAAGCCTTTGGTGGATATTCCCCGGCTGATGGCGTTGTCGCAGAAAATGGTCTGGATGTCCATTGAGGCGTTCATTTCCAGGGATAGCGAACTCGCCAAGGAAGTCCTTTTCCTGGACCCCGAGGCGGACGCGTTGCGCGATTCTGTCCAGAAAGAACTTATTGAAGAATATATGGAGAAAGACCCGCAGGTGATCGCGCGGGCGGTCCAGATGCTCCTGATCGCGCGTTACCTTGAGCGCGTGTGCGACCACGCCACTTATATCGCGGAAGACGTGATCTACATGGTGAACGCCGAAGTCGTCAAGCACCATCCCGAGCGCCTTTAACTATTATATAGAACGGGGACATGTACCAAATTCGTCCTTTGAATTTGGTACGTGTCCACGGATCTTCCCACCCATACCCGCCCCCTGCCTGCCGGCAGGCAGGGGGCGGGTGTCAATTAAGGTACAAACTGGTAACATAGTTTACAAAACAGACCGGGTACATAGTTTACACTTTATGGCAAGGAGGAACGCCTATGCCATGGAAAGTGATAAACAAAATGGACCTCAAGTCAGAACTTATTCAAAACTG
>CAIUQE010000004.1 GCA_903901225.1 Candidatus Omnitrophota bacterium | reverse complement strand
GTCCTGATAAACCCCGGAATCCACGACCGTGCTCGATGTATTCGAACGCGGCAGATAGCCGGGATTAAGGCCGGAAAGAGCGCCCACATTGGTCAGGCCCGACCCGTCACCGACAAAAGCCGTCGCGCGGGCCGTGCCGGAAACGTCCAACGCCACGGTCGGCGAAGATATCCCCACGCCCAGATTGCCGTTGAAATACGAGTCGCCGTTACCGCCAAGGTTCATGACACCGCTGACCTGGAACAGTTGCGTCGGGGCCGTGGTGCCGATGCCCACGTTACCATTATCCAACACCGTGACAAGGTTGGTCTTCGCCGCATTATTGAGTATCAAAGTTGACGTGGCCGAGGTCGTCCCCACGCCATCCACCTCCAGGCTCGCGCCCGGCCCGGTCGTGTTGATCCCAATGCTGGCGCCCTGGACGTAGATATTGCCATCGACTTCAAGTTTTGCGGCAGGAGCCGTCGTATTGATGCCTACGTTACCGCTACCAAAATAAACCCCGCCCTCGACATCCAGCCTCGCCTGCGGGGCGGTGGAATTCACGCCGAGATTGCCGTTGATGTAGGTATTGTGCGCGATGATGTCGTTGCCGACGAAGTTGTGCGTGCCTTCGACTTCGATGTCCCAGACCTGTTCGGGCGGGAGGCATTCGATCTTGACGACCTTTTCAAACCGCGCGCGCTGGCCCGCGCCGGCCACCGCGATGTGCTCGCCGGTGCTGATCGCGCAGGCCTTGGTCCACTCCCCGCCGCCGGGCACGTATTTGTCCCTAGTTTGCCCGGCCACATCGAACACCCTGTCGGCGCTTTTCAAGATCAACGTTGACAGGCCGGCCTCAAAAGCGCTATACTTTCCGTGGAGCTGAAGGGTATCCACTCCCTGACGCCGCTGAAATAAGCGGGAGACAGCTCCTTTTTTATTGGCCTCTTCCTTCACTTTCCCCTGCCAGACCACGGAATAAAAATGCTTTTTCCCGCCCTTGATCGCGCGCACCACCACCTTGATCTTCGCGCCTTCGACGACACCTTTCAACGCCCAGAATTCACTCTCGCCCCGCTGTTCGTGTTCGACGGCGGCATCGTCGGACAGCAGTAACGGGAGCACTTTGGGCAACGCCATCCAGCGGCTGACCAGGTTCAGCCGGCTGCGGTCCTTGTCTTCCAGATGGTCCCAGCCTTCTCTCGAGAAATACACCTCGCTGTTGCCCAGCACGGGGACTTTGACCGTGGTTTTGGCCAGAACCGCCATATAAAAACGTTTGGCCACGCGCTGGGACATCTTGAAAATCCCCTGGTGCATGAATTCGGTCATTTGGCCCGGGACGCGGCGCACAAGGTAGGGATGGTTGCCCGTCGCGCGGATGGTCTTGCCGCTTTCCGTGGTGAACTTGTAGATATCCTTGACGCCCATGTCCAGAAGGCCGTTGACGCGAGAGTAAACCAGGCGGCCGGTGTTCTCGTCGAGCGACTGGATCTCGTCGCCGGGCTGGATTGCGTCAATGCGGACGTCGTCATAGATGTATTCATCTGTGCAACTGATACATCCTTTACGTTTTAGACTGGGTACATCCTTTACACTTTTTTAGTTGCGAATAATCTTGTTCTTTCTCAGATCTACGGAACCAAGGATATAAAAACTGAACTTCATTTGCCAAAGACCGTCGGCAAT
>CAIUQE010000003.1 GCA_903901225.1 Candidatus Omnitrophota bacterium | reverse complement strand
GATAAGAAAATCAAAAGCTAAAACTTTTGACAGAACGAAATCGAGTGTAGGGGCGGGTCTATGACCCGCCCACATGAGTCAAGAGGGCGGGTCATAGACCCGCCCCTACGTTAAATCAGATGCATTTTTCTTAAAATATTAATATAAAAGGGGTGTCTCTGTGGAGTGCGATGAGCTTAAGAAGATAAGGATGGACAAGCGCGATGCCTTGAGGGCCAAGGGAGTTAATCCTTACGGCGCCAGGCATTTAGGTGTTGAGGCGGTCGGGTCTGTGCTCGAGGCGTTCGCTGAGGACAAGCCCGCGCATGTGGCCGGGCGCCTCATGGCCCTGCGCGATCACGGCAAGGTCTTTTTTGGCGATATCATGGACCGCACGGGCCGGCTTCAGCTTTTCTTCAAGGAAGCCGTGCTCGGTGAGCTTTGGGCGGCGTTCCGTTTGCTGGATATCGGCGATATCATTGCCGCGGAAGGCAAGCTTTTTACTACCAAGATGGGGCAGAAAAGCCTGCGGGTGGAAAAATTCACGCTCCTGTCCAAGTCGCTCATGAGCCTGCCGGAAAAATGGCACGGCCTCAAGGACGTGGACATCCGTTACCGCCAGCGTTACGTCGATTTGATCGCCAACCCGCATGTGCGCGACGTGTTCATCAAGCGCAGCCGCATTGTCACCTCTATCCGCAATTTTCTCGACACGCGCGGGTTTCTCGAGGTCGAAACGCCCATGTTGCAGACGCAGGCCGGCGGCGCGCGCGGCAGGCCTTTCCAGTCCAAGCACAATGCTTATAACATGGACGTATTCCTGCGCATCGCGCCTGAGCTGTACCTCAAGCGACTGCTCGTCGGCGGCCTGGAGCGTGTGTATGAGATCAACCGCAATTTCCGCAACGAAGGGGTTTCGACACGCCATAATCCCGAGTTCACCATGCTTGAGATCTACCAGGCCTACGGTGACATGCAGGACATGATGGATATCACCGAAACCCTGGTGAGCTCGCTGGCCAAAGAGATCACGGGCGATTACAAGGTCACCTACCAGGAAAAGACCATTGATTTCACGCCGCCCTGGAAGCGCGTCAGTTTCGCGGGGCTCGTGAAGGAAAAATTCGACATCAACCCTGAGGATACGGCCGAGGCCATGCTCGACAAGGTCAAGGCGCGGCGCCCGGGGCATTACAAGGTGGACCGTTTGACGCGCTCCGCCATCATGAAGATCGTGGAAGAGGTGCTCGACGAGGATGCCACGGTGGATCCGGTGTTCTTCACCGATTATTTCACGTTCCTCTGCCCTCTGGCAAAGACCGATCCGGCGAACAAGGACCTGTCCCAGCGTTTCGAATTCTTTATCGCGGGCATGGAGGTGGGCAACGCCTATTCCGAGCTCAATGATCCCGAGGAACAGCGCGCGCGCCTTCTGGAAGATCTGCATGATGACACGGAGACCGGCACCCGGAACATCGACGAAGATTTTGTGCGCGCCCTGGAATACGGCATGCCGCCGGCTGGCGGATTGGGCATCGGCATCGACCGGCTGGTGATGCTCCTGACGGATTCCGCGTCCATCCGCGACGTCATCCTGTTCCCGCTGATGAAGCCGCTGGAGTGAAAGGATAGGCTTTGGGTTACGCTCTGTGGATCGCTTTCAAGTATTTGACCGCCCGCAAGGACCGGTTCCTGACGCTCATTAACTGGGTGTCGGTCCTGGGCATCGCGATCGGTGTGGCCGCGCTCATCGTGGTCATCGGCGTGATGACCGGGTTCGACCGGGACCTCAAGGACAAGATCGTCGGGACGACCGCGCACATTGTGGTCGAACGCGAGGCGGGCATCAAGGATTGCGCGCCGCTCATTGAAAAGATCAAGAACGTCAGGGGCGTGGCCTCGGCGTCATTGTTCATCCACGGCAACGTGTTCCTGGAATACGGCAGCCGCGCGTACGGGCTTTTGATGCGGGGGGTCGATCCCGCCCATGAAGGTTCCGTCACCCGGATCGACGACTATCTCAAAGGCCGGTATAAGGTGGCGCAGCTTCAACCCGGAGAGGTCATCATCGGCCGGGAACTGGCGCGCTACTATGACCTCAAGCCCGGCGATACGCTGTCGATCCTCTCGCCTGTTTCCGGCGCGGCCGGTGAGGGCTGGCGGTTCAAGCTCAAGGTCGTGGCGGTCTTCGATTCCGGCATGTACGATTATGACCGTAACCTTATCCTCGTGCATTACGCCAAAGCACAGGAGATATTCAATCTTGCCGCCGGGCTGGTTTCGGGTGTGGCGGTGAAACTCGATGACGTGGATGCCGCGATGCTGGTCAAGGCCGCGCTTATCCGGGAGATCGGGTTCAGCTATGTGGCGCGCACGTGGATCGAACAGAATATCAATTTTTTTGCCGCGCTCAAGCTTGAGAAATTCGCGATGTTCGTGATCCTGACACTCATTGTATTGGTGGCGTCGTTCAATATCGTCAGCACCTTGATGGTGACGGTCACGACCAAGACCAAGGATATCGGCATCCTCCGCTCGGTGGGCGTCCCGGCAGGCGCGATCCGCCTGATCTTCACGGTCTATGGGCTTACGCTCGGGGTCGTGGGGACGCTGCTGGGACTGGCGGGCGGGATGGGTATCTCCTTTGTGCTCCGGGAAACGCAGATCATCAAGCTTCCGGAAACGGTTTATTATATTGATCATCTGCCGGTGCTGACGCAATTCGGCGACGTGGCGATGATCACGCTCAGCGCGGTCCTGATCAGTTTTGTGGCAACATTGTACCCGTCGGCCCGGGCGGCGTCACTCGAACCCGTTGAAGCGCTGAGGTACCTGTGACCCTGCTCAAGGCTGAAAATATCCACAAGGCGTATACGGACACGCAAAAGCGCGTCGAGGTCCTTAAAGGCATCGACCTTGAGGTGCGCGAAGGCGAGTCGGTGGCCGTGGTCGGCCCATCGGGCGCGGGCAAGTCGACGCTCCTGCACGCGCTCGGCGGGCTGGATGTTCCCGACCAGGGGCGGGTATTTTTGAACGGGAAGGATATTTACGCGATGGATGACGCGCGGCGTTCGGCCGTGCGCAATGCCGCGATCGGTTTTGTGTTCCAGTTCTACCATTTGCTGCCCGGTTTCACGGCGCTGGAAAACGTCCTCCTGCCGCTGTTCGTGCGGGAAGGGGGCGGTTCGCCGGGCCGTTTTGGAATTCAAGGACGTGAGGCCCTGGAGCGCGTGGGCCTGGCGGAACGCGCGACGCATAAGCCCGACCAGCTTTCCGGCGGGGAACAGCAGCGGGTGGCCATCGCCAGGGCCCTGATGAACCGGCCGAAGGTGCTGTTGTGCGATGAACCCACGGGCAACCTTGATTCGGCGTCGGGGGCAGTGGTGATCGAACTTATTTTAGGGCTGCACGCCGCGGGCCAGGCCATCGTGATCGTGACGCACGACGAAGAGGTGGCGGCGCGCTGCGGGCGGATCGTGCATATCAAGGACGGGCTCCTGACACGGGTGAAATGACCCAGGGCCGTCATCGAACCGAAAAAGTGAGGGAAGTTATGTCGCTGAAGATCTATTTGAACGGGAAACTTGTGGAGCAGGCGGACGCCAAAGTGTCGGTGTTCGACCACGGGCTTCTTTACGGGGACGGCGCGTTCGAGGGCATCCGCGCGTACGCGGGCGTCGTGTTCCGCCTCAAACAGCATATTGACCGGCTGTATGAAACGGCCCATTCCCTGCTCATCGACATCGGCATGAGCAAGGACGCGATGAGCGCCGCGGTGGTGAAGACGCTCAAGGCCAACGGCCTGCGCGACGGGTATATCCGCCTTGTGGTGACCCGCGGTGACGGCGACCTTGGCCTTGACCCGCGCAAATGCAAAAATGGCCCCAATATCATCATCATTGCCGACAAGATCGTCCTTTATCCCCAGGAGCTTTACACCCGGGGTCTTGATATCATCACGGTGCCGACGGTGCGCAACCATCCGGAGGCGATCAATCCCCAGCTGAAGTCCCTCAATTACCTCAACAATATCCTCGCCAAGATCGAGGCGAATAACGCGGGCGTCCCGGAAGCTATCATGCTCGACGGCAGCGGGTACGTGGCTGAGTGCACGGGCGACAATATTTTCATGGTCAAGGACGGGCAGCTGAAGACCCCGCTGCAGGGGCGCCTGCGCGGCATCACGCGCGACGCGGTGATGGAGATCGCGGCGAAAAAGCTCAAGCTTGACGTTCAGGAAACGCTGCTGACCCGCCATGAGTTCTTTAACGCCGAGGAAGTTTTCCTCACGGGCACGGCCGCCGAGCTTATCCCCGTGGTCAAGATCGACGGGCGCCGGATCGGCACCGGCAAACCGGGCCCCGTGACGCTCAAGCTCCTGAAGCTTTTTCATGAACTGGCACGTAAGGACGGAGTGAAATTCTGATGAAATGCAACAAGTGCACCAAGAAGGCCACGGTCCATCTGACCGAGATCGTTGACGGCAAGGTCATGGAAATGCACCTGTGCGAGGATTGTGCCAGGGATCAGAGCCATCAGATGGAACAGCAGTTCGGCCTGGCCGACCTCCTGGCGGGCCTGACGGATTTTGGCAAGCACGTGCCTGATGTCCAGCAGAAGATATCGGCCCTGCAGTGTTCGGCCTGCGGCCTGACCTATGAGGATTTCCGCAAGTTCGGGCGTTTCGGGTGCGCGCACTGTTATATTTCTTTTCGGGCGGCGCTCAAGGCCCTGCTGAAAAAGATCCACGGGTCCAATGTGCATTTGGGCAAACAGCCTTTGAAGATCATTCCGCTGGAGGCCGGGGCCCAGCCCGCGGTCGCGCCGTTACCGGAGTCGGCGCCCGTGGAGACCGTTGAATTGTTGCGCGAACAATTGCATGATGCCATCGAGAACGAGGATTTTGAGCGCGCCGCGGCGCTGCGCGACAGGATCCACGCCATCGAAGGGAGGGAGTAGGCCCATGGAACTGAACGATCTTATTCACGGCACAGGCGAATGGCTTAAGGGGACGGGGCCCAACGCGCACATCGTGCTTTCATCCCGCATCCGCCTGGCGCGCAATCTGACGATCGCGCCGTTCACCAACCGCGCCCAGCGCGAGGACCTTGAGGTCGTGCTCAAGGCGGTGCAGGCGGCGACCGGGACTATCGCGCAGTTCCAGGACACCACATTCTTCCGCCTCAACGAGATGGATAATGTTGACCGCCAGTTCCTTGTCGAGCGCCACCTGATGAGCCACGATCATGCTTCCAATCCACAGGGCAAGGCCGTGATCGTTTCCAGGGAAGAGGCGTTGTCGGTCATGGTCAACGAGGAGGACCATTTGCGCGTCCAGGTCATGCAGTCGGGGTTCAATCTCGACGGGACATGGGAGGTCATCAATGCCATTGATAACAGCCTCTCGGAACAGTTGCCTTACGCGTTCCTGCCTGAGTGGGGCTTCCTGACCGCCTGCCCGACCAACACGGGCACGGCGATGCGCGGGTCGGTGATGGTCCATTTGCCGGCGCTGGTCATGACGCGCCAGATCAGCAAGGTCCTCAACGCCATTTCGAAACTGAGCTTCGCTTCGCGCGGGTTCTACGGCGAGGGGACGCAGGCGATCGGGAATTTTTACCAGATATCGAACCAGGTCTCGCTGGGGCACAGCGAGCTGGACATCATCCAGAACATCAACGGCCTGATCCGCCAGATCGTCGAGCAGGAAGAGCAGGCGCGCCAGGCCCTCCTGGTGCAGAACCGCCTGATGCTCGAGGACAAGATCTGCCGGGCCTGGGGCACGTTGAAAAGCGCGCGCATCATTTCCAGCCAGGAGACCATCGAGCTTTTGTCCATGGTCAGGCTCGGCTTGGACATGGGTATCATCACGGACATGGACCCCAAAGCGCTGAACGAGCTTTTCATCATGATCCAACCGGCGCATTTGCAGAAGATCGAGGGCAAGAAGCTCGGCACGGCCGAACGCGACACGCGCCGGGCGCGCCTGATCCGCGAAAAATTTGACAGGAAGATCTAATAACGAGGAGGCTGTATGTTCAATCGGTTCACGGAGCGCGCGCGCAAGGTCATTGTTTTCGCGAAAGAGGAAGCGCGCCGGTTCAATCACGACTATATCGGCACGGAACATTTGTTGCTCGGCTTGATCCGCGAGGGCGAGGGCGTGGCCGCTTCCGTCCTGCAGAAACTCGGGGTTGACCTTGAATCCATCCGCATCGAGGTGGAGAAACTGGTCCAGCCCGGCCCGCAGACGCAGGTCGTCGGGGATATCCCGTTCACGCCGCGTTCCAAGAAGGCGCTGGAGCTTGCCGCTGAGGAGGCGCGCGCGCTGGGGCACAATTATATCGGTACCGAGCATCTGCTGCTGGGGCTGGTCAAGGAAGGCGAGGGCATGGCGTACAGAGTCCTCCTGAACCTTGGCCTTGACCTGGGCAAGCTGCGCAACGAGGTGATGGAGATACTGGGCAACGGCATCCCCGGCTACGGCCAGCAGCCGCAGCAACAGCAGCCGCAGGATCCGGGCGTGAAATCGACGAGCAAGACGCCCGCGATCGACGCTTACGGGCGCAACCTCAACAAACTGGCTCGCGAGGGGAAACTTGACCCTGTGATCGGCCGCAAGAACGAGATCGAGCGCGTCATCCAGGTCCTTTCCCGCCGTACCAAGAACAACCCGGTGCTTCTGGGCGAGGCCGGTATCGGCAAAACCGCCATCGTTGAAGGGCTGGCCCAGCTGATCGTCGCGGGCGATGTGCCTGAGCTGCTGCGCGAAAAGACCATTGTCGTGCTGGACCTGGCCATGATGATCGCGGGCACCAAGTACCGCGGCCAGTTCGAGGAGCGTATCAAGGCGGTCATGGAGGAACTCAAGCGCAACGGCCGCATCATCCTTTTTATCGACGAGATACACACCCTTGTCGGCGCCGGCGCGGCCGAGGGGGCCATTGACGCGGCGAATATCCTCAAGCCCGCCCTCGCGCGCGGGGAGATCCAGTGCATCGGCGCCACGACCCTCGACGAGTACCGCAAGAACATCGAGAAGGACGCGGCGCTCGAGCGGCGCTTCCAGACCATCATGGTGCTGCCGCCCTCGATCGAGGAGACCGTGCTGATCCTTAAAGGGTTGCGCGACAAATATGAGGCGCATCACCGCGTGAAATATTCCGACGAGTCGCTCGACGCGGCCGCCAAGCTTTCCGAGCGGTACATCTCGGGCCGTTTCCTTCCGGACAAGGCCGTGGACATCATTGACGAGGCCGGCGCGAGCGCGCGGCTCAAGGCGATGGTCATTCCCGACGACATCAAGAAGATGGAAGACGAGATCGAGAATTTCCGCAAGGAGAAGGAAAGTTACATCAAGCGCCAGGATTTCGAGAAGGCGGCCAGCATGCGCGACCAGGAGCGCGCGGTGCGCGAGAAGATGGAAAAGAGCCGTGCCCAGTGGATGTCGGGGCGCGATGACACCTCGCTCACCATCACGGTCGAGGACATCGCCCGCATTGTTTCGCAGTGGACGGGCGTGCCGCTCATCCGCCTCGAGGAGAAGGAGAGCGAACGCCTCCTGAACATGGAGCAGTTCCTGGACAAGCAGGTCATCGGCCAGGAAGAGCCCATCAACGCGATCGCGCGCGCGGTGCGCCGTTCGCGGGCCGGCATCAAGAATCCACGCCGCCCCATCGGTTCGTTCATCTTCCTCGGGCCCACGGGCGTGGGGAAGACTTTGCTGGCGCGGGAACTTTCCGAGTTCATGTTCGGCGACGCCAGTTCCCTGATCCAGATCGACATGTCCGAGTACATGGACAAGTACAATGTCTCGCGCCTGGTCGGCGCGCCGCCGGGTTATGTGGGTTATGAAGAAGGTGGACAGCTTACCGAGAAAGTGCGCCGCCGCCCGTACGCGGTGGTCCTGCTCGACGAGATCGAGAAGGCGCATTCCGATGTGTTCAACATCCTCCTGCAGGTGCTCGAGGAAGGCCGGTTGACCGACAGCCTGGGGCGGACCGTGGATTTCCGCAATACCATCATCATCATGACCTCCAACATCGGCGCGGAGACCGTCAGGAAACAAAGCTCGCTGGGCTTTGCCACGCGCACGGAAGAGGACACGTACGACAAGATGAAAGAGAAACTCCTCAATGAGGTCAAGCGTCATTTCAAGCCGGAGTTCCTCAACCGTATCGACGATATCATTGTTTTCAAGTCGCTGACCAAGGAGCACCTGCACAAGATCATCCGGCTCGAGATCGAGGAAGTGGCCAAACGCCTGAAGGACAAGAACATCACGCTCGAGCTCACGCAGGAGGCGATCGATTTCCTGATCGAGAAAGGCTTTGATCCTTTGTTCGGCGCGCGGCCGCTGAAGCGCACGATCCAGAGGTTCCTGGAAGACCCGCTTTCGGAAGCACTGATTGCCGGCACCTTCAAGGATGGCTGCGGGATCGCGGTCCGCCGCGACAATGACAAGCTTGCGTTCGCCTGATGAAACAAGCGCTGTCATTCTTTATGGCCCTGTTGTTTTCAGCGGGCGCGTGTGCCGTGGCGCGGGCCCAGGCCCCGGCGGCTGAGGTGGCACAGAGGCTGGTGGTGCCCTTTGAAGGGACGCTGAACCTTAAGGCCCCGGCCGTTTCTTTGACATTCGGATCTGTGTCAGACGGCACACTGGTCCTGGACGTAACGCATCCTTCCAGCGGAAGGTATGACCTGCGTGCCGATATCAGGCATCTGTCGACGCCCGTGTGGGACCTGGCGACGGTCCTCAATGGCCGTTTCGAGCTGACCGGCAATGATCCTCTCAAAAGAGAGCTCGCGGGTGAGGTGTCGACGCGCTATACGCTGCTCAATTACAAGCCTGTGCGCGACCTTTACCTGAAATTCACGGTGCGTGAACGCAAGCTTACGGTTGATCCGTTCTGGTTTGGCGCTCTTTCCGGGAGAGGCCAGATGGACCTTACGGGCCGGCGGGATATGGAAGCTTCGATCGAACTTTTGTCGGTCGACCTTCAGGAGTTCTGGGACATGCTCAGTGAGCGCGGGATCAAGGTTCCGCCCGTCAACGGGATCGTTTCCGGAGAGGTTCAGCTGAAGGGGGCCGCGGCCAGGCCTTATGTGAACGGCCATCTCGCGGCGTATAACGGGCGGCTGAAAAGCCTCGGGTTCGACAGCCTTGACCTGCGTTTCGAAGGGGCCTATCCTTTGCTGCGCATCGTGGAAGGCAGGATCGCTTCTACCAACGGGCCGGGCTTCAAGGTGTCGGGTGCTGTCGATATGGCGGACATGTCCAGGCTGGCGGCGCAGTTGAGGCAGTTGAAGCGGGAGTTCATTGTTTCTGATAGCGACAGCGGCCGCGCGTGGGCGTTCCGCCGCATGAACGCGTCGGGTAATGAGACGACGCAGTTCAAGTCCTTCACCAGCGGCAACGCCGATGGCCGGGGCGAGGGTGAAAGTGTTATCGGGCTTGAAAAACGCATAGGGTTCTGATCATGGCGTGGATATCCCTGACAAGGGCAAAAGAAGTCGCGTTGGCGTTCATCGCGTATATTGGTGAGCTGACGCTTCTTTTTTGCCGCACCATTGTCATGGCCCTGACGCCGCCGTTCAATGCCTATCGTTTCCTGTCCCAGGCCCAGCGCGTGGGGCCGGGGAGCTTCCTGATCGCCTGCCTGGTCGCTTTGTTCGTCGGGATGATCATGGCGCTGCAGATGGCGTACATGATGATCAAGCTTTCGGCCGAGATCTATATTCCCAATGTCATCGCGGTGTCGCTGACGCGTGAACTGGGGCCGGTCCTGACGGCGCTCATTGTGGCGGGCCGCGTGGGCGCGGGGATCACGGCGGAGATCGGGACGATGGTCGTCACCGAGCAGGTGGACGCGCTCAAGGCCTTTGCCACGAACCCGGTGCGCTACCTGGTCGTGCCGCGTTTCCTGGCGCTGGGTGTCATGCTGCCGGTGCTGAGTGTGTTCGCTGTTTTTGTCGGGGTATTCGGCGGTTTTTTGATCTGCAACTACAAACTTTCGATCAGCGCGCATATGTACTGGAGCATGGTGTCGGAGGCGCTGGTCATGAAAGACATTGTCACCGGCCTCGTCAAGACGGCGTTCTTTGGCATGATCATCGCGACGGTCGGTTGTTATGAAGGGTTGAATGTCAAGGGCGGGGCGGATGGCGTGGGCCGGGCCACGACATTGTCGGTCGTGCGTTCGTTCATCCTGATCATCGCGTTTGACTGCCTGTTCACGTTCATCTTTTACTTTTTGTTCAATGCCTGATGATAGAAATTGAGAATCTTCACAAGACATTCAACAGAGCGCGGGTCCTCAACGGGCTGACCCTGCGCGTGCGCGCCGGTGAGACCAAGGTCGTCATTGGGCGTTCGGGCGCGGGTAAAAGCGTGCTTTTGAAGAATATCATGGGGATCGTCAGGCCCGACGGCGGGTCGATCCGGATCGGCGGCACGGAAGTGACGACGCTGCCGGAGCGCGCCTACGATGCCGTGCGCCGGGACATGGGGCTGGTCTTCCAGGGAGGCGCTTTGTTCGATTCTTTGAACGTCGGCGAGAATGTCGGCTTTGTGCTCGACGAGTTCACGAAGCTTCCGGCCGACGAGAAACGCCAGCGCGTGGCGCACGCGCTGTCGCTGGTCGGACTGGGCGGCATCGAGGAGATGCTGCCCTCGGAACTTTCCGGCGGGATGCGCAAGCGCGTCAGCCTCGCGCGGGTGTTGTGCATGGGGCCCCGGATCATCCTTTACGATGAGCCGACGAGCGAGGTGGATCCCATTACCTCGGACGCGATCCAGCGGCTTATCGTGGCCATGCGTGACCGGCTCAAGGTGACGTCCATTGTTGTCATGCACGACATGAACGCGGCGTACAAGATCGCGGATTCGATCGCCATGATCTACCTCGGCCAGGTCATTGCCGACGGAACGCCCGATGAGATCCGCCGCTCGACGCATCCGGTCGTGCGGCAGTTCATCAACGGTGACGCGCTGGGCCCTGTCACGGATGATGAGAGCATGCGCTTCGGGCACGTTAAATAAGGTTCACAGGAGAGGGTTATGCCTAAAGAAACGAATCTCGAGGTCAAGGTCGGCGCCTTCGTGGTCGCGGCCATTGTCTGCCTGGTGGTGTTCATATTTTCGATCAGCGACTTTTCGGTGTTCAGGCAAGGCGTAATTTACCAGGTGACTTTTCAGTATGCCAATGGCCTGAAGAAAGGCGCGCCTGTGCGACTGGCCGGCGTGGACGCGGGGCATGTCAAGCGGATCAAGGTTGTTCCGGCGGCCGAAAGGCCCGCGGATGTTGTCGTTGACATCTGGATGGAGGGAGACTCCCGCATTCCGGTGGATTCGAGGTTCCTGATCAACCAGCTGGGGATCCTCGGCGAGAAATATCTTGAGGTGCTTCCCGGGAAAAGAGCGGATAGCCTGGTGGCCGGCGCCCGTGTTACCGGAGAAGACCCTGTTTCCATGGAGGCGATCACGCAGTCCTTCGGGGTCCTGGGGAAGAAGGTTGAGCTGGTGCTGGACGGCGTGAACAACGGCATTCTTTCCGAGGCGAACAGGCGATCCCTGGCCGCGATCCTGGTGAGCGTGGCCGCGGTCAGCGAGAGCCTTAATAAAGGCGTTCTTTCCGAAGCGAACAAAGGCGCCTTGTCGGCGACGATGGCCAATATGGCCGCGGTGAGCGCGAACCTTGATGAGCTTTCGGCGGACCTGAAGTCGAACCCGTGGAAACTTTTTTACAGGCCCAAAAAATGAAGGCAAAAACAGTTTTTGTCTGCCAGTCATGCGGGCAGGAATCGCCCCGCTGGATCGGGAAATGCCCCGGATGCCAGGGCTGGAACACGCTGGTCGAGGAGGCCATCGCCGTTCGTCCCGCGGATGGTTCGCTGCGGGGGCTCGTGGCCAATACTCAGGCGCCGGTCCTCCTGGATGATATCGCCGCGGGCCGGGAGCAGCGTCATTTGACGGGCATGCCGGAGCTTGACCGTGTCCTGGGCGGAGGCCTTGTCGCGGGATCGGTGTCGCTGATCGCCGGTGATCCGGGGATCGGCAAATCCACGCTCGCGCTGCAGGCGGCCTGCCTTTTGAGCGCCGCCGGGCTGAAGGTCCTTTATGTGTCGGGCGAAGAATCCACGGCCCAGACCAAAATGCGCGCGGACCGGATATTGAAAAAACCGTCGCCATCGCTGTTCCTGGTCAACCAGATCGATGTCAACGTGATCATCGAGTTCATCAACAAACTTGAACCCGATGTCGTGGTCGTTGATTCCATCCAGGTGGTGTACCAGTCGGGATTGGGCTCATCGCCCGGCAGCGTGACGCAGGTGCGGGAAAGCGCCTCGGTCCTGACCCAACTGGCCAAGGCGCGCGGCATGGCGATGTTCCTGATCGGGCACGTGACCAAGGACGGGGCCATCGCGGGGCCGCGGGTGCTGGAGCATATCGTTGACACGGTGCTTTATTTTGAAGGGGAGCGTTATTCGGCGTACCGCGTCCTGCGCGCGGTGAAGAACCGGTTCGGGTCGACCAATGAGCTGGGGGTCTTTGAAATGACCTCCGGGGGGCTGGCCGAGGTCACGAACCCGTCGGAGATATTCCTGCAGGAGCGCTCGAAAGAAGTTTCAGGCTCGGTCATCGTCCCTATTCTTGAAGGGACCCGGCCTTTCCTGGTCGAGGTGCAGGGGCTGGTGGCGCGCAGCGCCTTTGGCATGGTGCGGCACAAGGCACAGGGCTTTGACGCCAACCGGTTGTCGCTGTTGGTGGCCGTCCTCGAAAAGCGCGTGGGGCTGCGCCTGGAGGACCAGGACATTTTTTTGAATATCGTCGGGGGGGTGCGCGTCGAGGACCCCGCGGCGGACCTGGCTGTCGCGCTGGCTGTCGCGTCGTCGTTCCGTGACAAGCCTGTGCCTTCCGATGTCGCGGTGCTCGGGGAAGTGGGCCTTTCGGCGGAGGTGAGGAGCGTGTCGCATATTGTCACGCGCCTTAATGAGGCCGAAAAACTCGGGTTCAAGCGCTGCATCGTGCCGAAGAACAATTTAAAGCCCAGGAGCGATATCCGCCTCAAGACATTGCAACTTGTTCCCGTGTCCCATGTGCGCGAAGCGCTCGATGCTTTTTGAGGGCTAAATCAAGGAGGGTTCATGTCGTTATTGTTCATCCGTATTTTTTTCCTGGTCCTCAGCGGGGCGGTGGGCTTTCTGGTCGGCAATATTTATGACCGCGAACTGCCGGGGATACTGATCGCCGTCGCCGGAGGCGCTTTGCTGATCCTTCTTGAGGTCAGCATGAAGCGCGTGTCCGTGCGGGGGCTTTCATCCATCGTTTTCGGCCTGTTGTTCGGCGTCATCATGGCCAAGCTTGTCGCGGACACGATCGCGCTGGTGCCGTTGAACGTCAGCATCCTGGCCAGCACCCGTGTGGTCCTGACGCTGATCTTTGCCTATCTTGGCGCGGTGATCGCCCTGCGCGGCAAGGATGAATTCAATCTGGTGATCCCTTACGTGAGGTTCCGCCGCACGGACCTGAAGGACGGTGTTGTCGTGCTCGACACGAGCGCCATCATTGACGGCCGCGCGTTCGATGTGCACAAGGCGCATTTTCTTGCCGGCAGGCTTATTGTCCCGAGGTTCGTCCTGCATGAGCTCCAGCGCCTGGCGGATTCCGCGGATGATCTCAAGCGCCAGCGTGGACGCCGGGGGATGGAGATCCTCCGGGTCATGCAGAAGAACCCGGATATGGAGCTGCACATCCATGAGGATGACCTTCAGGGAGAACCCGGTGGTGTCGACCTGAAACTGGTCAAGCTCGCGAAGATCCTCGACGCCCGCTTGTGCACAACGGATTTTAACCTCAGCCGCATGGCGGCCCTGCAGGGGGTCGATGTCGTCAATGTCAATGACCTGGTCACCGCGGTCAAGCCTGTTGTCTTCGCGGGCGAAGAGCTCGACATCCAGATCGTCAAGGAAGGCAAGGAAGAGACTCAGGGGATCGGGTACCTTGATGACGGTACCATGGTCGTTGTTACTGAAGGCCGCCGCCATATCGGGCAGAAGGTGAAGATCGCGGTCACATCCGTCCTGCAGACGCAGGCGGGGCGCATGATCTTCGCGAGAATGGTGGCCCATTGAGAGTTTGGGTGATCATCCCTGCGGCCGGCACCGGCGCAAGGTTTGGCGGCGACCGGCCCAAACCCCTGGCAGATCTCGCGGGGCGGCCGTTGATCGCGCGCACGCTGGCTGTTTTCGAGCAATGCCCGCTGGTCGATGGGATTGTCCTGCTCGTGCACCGCGACTGGCGCGGTGATTATGAAAAGGTCGTTGCCGACGGATCATTCGGCAAGGTCAGGGCGGTTGTCGCGGGTGGCGCCACGCGCACAGCGTCGGTGCGCGCCGGCCTTGCGGCCCTTGACAAAGGCGTGAGCGTGGTCATGGTCCATGACGGGGTGAGGCCATTCGTGACGCACGCGATGATCGCCGAGGGGTTGCGGGCGGTCCAGGCCACGGGAGCGGCTGTCGCGGGGGTCCCCGTGAAGCCGACGATCAAGTCTGTTGACCCGCGCACGCGCATGGCCATTGCCACGCTGGACCGTGAGCTTTTATGGGAAGCGCAGACGCCGCAGGTCTTTGATCGCGAACTTTTGGAGAAGGCTTACGCCGCGCAGGGCGCGGATGGCGCTGTGGCGACCGATGATGCCGCGCTTGTGGAGCGCCTCGGTGTGCGCGTGCAGATGTTCGAGGGGGCGTATACGAATATCAAGGTCACGACACCGGATGACATGGTCGTGGCCGGGGCATTGTTAAAATAGGAAATCGTCCTCCCGGCAGGGGAGGGAGAGGAGATGTGAATGTCTTTACCAACATGGTATCACGCGCCGGAATGCCATGCCGGCATCGGTTATGACGTGCATGTTCTGACGGCGGAGCGCAAACTGGTCCTGGGGGGCGTTACGGTCCCTTATGACAAGGGGCTCAAGGGCCATTCCGACGCGGATGTGCTGGTCCACGCGATCATGGACGCGATCCTTGGTGCGGCGGGCCTTGGCGATATCGGTGAGCATTTTCCGGACAAGAGCCGCAAGTACAAGGGGGCTTCCAGTATCCTCCTGCTCAAGCATGTCACCGGAATGGCCGCCAAAGCGGGGTTCACGGTGGTCAATGTGGACGTTACGCTCCTGGCGGAGGCGCCGAAGATCACGCCTTACAAGAAACAGATGGTGGTTAATATCGCGGGCGCTTTGGGGATCGACGGCGCGCGCGTTAACGTTAAGGCCACGACCAACGAGGGGTTGGGCTTTGTCGGGGCCGGACAGGGCATGGCCGCGTACGCGACCGCGTCGCTGAGAAAAGCATAGGAGTTCTTATGGCATTCCTTCTTCAGGCAATTGTGGCATTCTGGCTCATTACGCTTGTTTTCTTTTACAAGGAGGTCAAGGGCGTGCGGGAGCGCGACCCCGCGGCAACGAACACCTTCGAGATATTGTTCCTGTATTCCGGCCTGCATGCCATTGTCCTGCACCGCATCGCGCATAAGCTGTGGACATGGAAACTGCCGCTGGTCCCGCGGGCCATTTCCCAGTTCGCGCGTTTCCTGACGGGCATCGAGATCCATCCCGGCGCGCGGATCGGCAAGGGGCTTTTCATCGACCACGGCATGGGGGTCGTGATCGGCGAGACCGCGATCGTGGGTGACAATGTCCTGCTTTATCAGGGTGTTACCTTAGGCGGGACGGGGAAGGAAACAGGCAAACGCCATCCGACGCTCGGCGATAACATTGCCGTTGGCGCGGGGGCGAAGATCCTGGGCAACATCACCATCGGGGACAATTCATATATCGGGGCGAACGCGGTGGTCCTCACGAGCGTGCCGGCCAATACGACTGTCGTGGGTGTGCCGGGGCATGTGACCAAGCAGGATGGCGCCAAGATCGAGAAGCGCCTGGCGCACGCGCAGATCCTTGACCCGATCACGCAGGATATGGATGAGATCAACAAGCGGCTTGAGGAGATCGAGAAGCGGCTCAAGTAGCTTGCCGTGCTATCGGCCTGCGGCACATTGTAGCTGCGAGAAGACTTGAGTTTGACGCAGGGGCGGGTCTGTGACCCGCCCACGTGAGTGCGTGAACCGGGTCAAGTGGGCGGGTCACAGACCCGCCCCTACGCTCGATGAGATCATTTTTTCACTGAATAACCACACAATTTGAGGCTTATGGAATTATATAATTCACTTACAAAAACTCGTCAGGCATTGCCTTCAGCACCCGCGCGGATCAACATGTATTCCTGCGGGGTGACCGTTTATGACAAGTGCCATATCGGCCACGCGCGCTCGCTTTACACGTTCGATACGCTGGTGAGGTATTTGCGCTACCGCGGGTATGAGGTCAAGTTCGTGCGCAATATCACGGATGTCGACGACAAGATCATTGCCAAGGCGAACCAGACCGGCAAGGCCTTCGATGAGGTGGTGCGCGAGAATATTGCCCTGTATTACAAGGACATGGCCGACCTTGGGATCGGCAAGGCGGATGTCGAGCCGCGCGCGACCGAGAACATCCCTTTGATGATCGCGCATATCACCGGGCTCATTGAGAAAGGCAGCGCCTACGTGACGGGCGGGGATGTTTATTTCCGGGTCCGGTCTTTTCCCGCTTACGGGAAACTTTCCGGCCAGAGCGTGGACAAGATGCTCGAGGGCGTGCGCATTGACAAGGACGATAAGAAGGAAGATCCGCTGGATTTCGTATTATGGAAAAGTGCCAAACCCGGTGAGCCGTCCTGGCCGAGCCCCTGGGGCAATGGGCGGCCAGGCTGGCACATTGAATGCTCCTGCATGAGCATCAAGCATCTTGGCACGGAAACGCTGGACATCCACGCGGGCGGGCGCGACCTGATCTTCCCGCACCACGAGAACGAGATCGCGCAGGCGGAAGCCCTCACCGGAAAAACTTTCGCGAAAATCTGGGTCCATCACGGGCTCTTGACCATCCATGACCAGAAGATGGCCAAGTCGCTGGGAAATTTTATCACAGTTCAGGACGCGTTGCGGGAACATTCCGTCGACGCGCTCAAGCTTTTTTTCCTTTCGACCCATTATGCCAGTTCCATTGATTACACGCAGGAGAAGCTGCGGGACATGGACAAGGGCGTGGCGAAGTTCAGGCAATTGTTCGCCAGGCTCGCGGCCGTGGCCCAACCCAAGTTGTCCGTGACGATGAATGAGGTTGAGTTCGTGTTGGACGCGAAAGAAAAGATCCAGGCGGCGCTGGACGCGGACCTTAATACCGCCCTCGCGCTGGGGCATATTTTCGACCTGGTCACGGCCACCAACCGCTTCCTGGACGCTGGGCGGCAGGATGATTATTTTGAGGGCAGTGCCCATTTGGCAGGAAAATTCCTCCGCGATATCCTGGAGAATATTTTTGGCATGGCGCTGAAAGTCGACGCGGCGGCTATTGCGTCCGAGGATGAACAGATGCTTGCTGAGCGGGTTGCCGCGCGCCAGGCCAAAGAATGGAAGCGGTCGGACGAATTGCGCGACCTGTTGAAAGCGCGCGGGATCATTGTCGAGGACGGGAAAACCGGACAGACCTGGCGGCGGGGTTAAAAAACAATGGCCTACAAGGGTAAGTTCATCACATTTGAGGGATCCGAGGGGTGCGGCAAGAGCACACAGTCCAAGCTTTTACTGGACCATTTGACGGCGAAAGGTGTCGCGGCCAAACTTATCCGGGAGCCGGGCGGCGTGGCGATCAGCGAGAAAGTCCGCGCGATCCTGCTCGACCGTAAAAATACGGCGATGAACAAGGAATGCGAGACCTTGCTTTACATGGCCGCGCGCGCTCAGCTTGTTGAGGAAGTGATCAGACCGGAACTGGCCGCGGGGACGATCCTCGTCTGCGACCGTTTCCTGGACTCGACGGTGGCGTACCAGGGATACGGTTGCGGGGTCCCGGTGGACGCGATCAAAGGCATTGGGCTTTTTGCGACGAAGGGCCTGGGGCCGGACCTGACATTCTTTCTGGACCTCTCCGCTGAAGAGGGGTTGGCTCGCCGCGGGACCGAGCGCGACCGCATCGAGTTGCGTTCACTGGAATATCACGCGCGCGTGCGTGAGGGGTATCACGCCATCGCCAGGAGCGAACCCGGGCGTGTCGTGGTCATTGATGCCAGGCGCAGCATCGCGGAGAATTTCGAGGCTATCCGCGGGGCGGTGGAGAAAATATTGTGAACAAGGATATCCTCGCGCGGCTCCTTGGGCTGAACGCGGCGGGCCGCCTGGCGCACGCGTATGTGTTCGCCGGCCCGAAAGGTATCGGTAAAGCGGCGACCGCGCTGGCCCTGGCGCAGGCGGTCAATTGCCTGAAGAACAACCCGGACCCGCTGGCGTGCGATTGTCCTTCCTGCCGCAAGATCGCGGCGGGAAACCACCCCGATGTCCTGGTGGTGGCGAGGCTTGAGGACAAGACGGTCATCAGCATCGACCAGATCAGGGGGATGATCGAGCGTTTCGAGTATCGCTCGCTGGAGGCCAGGGTCAAGTTTGCGCTGATCAAGGACGCGGAATGCATCAGCGCGGAAGGGGCTAACGCGTTCCTGAAAACACTTGAGGAACCCCGGCCCGGGACGGTCCTGATCCTGGCGACGTCGGCGCCGGATTCTTTGCTGGGCACGATCCGTTCGCGCTGCCAGATGGTGCGTTTTCCGGCCCTGCCGCCGGCGGCGCTTGCGCGGGCCTTGAAAGCCGGTTATGATGTGCCTGCCGATGATGCCGCCATTTTGGCGGCGTTCGGCCAGGGAAGCCCGGGCCGCGCCATGGAGCTGGGGCAGGATTTTTTAGAGCGTCGCAGGATCGTGCTTGACGCTTTCTTCGGGTTGGGCGACACGGAAGCATTCCTCAAGGTCGCGGGCGCTGACCGTGTTGCGGCGCGTGAAGCACTCGGCGTTATCCTGATGGCATTGCGCGATGCTTTGTGGATCAGGACGGAACCGGCGCGCGCGCCGGTCAACCGTGACCGGCTGGTGGAATTGCGGCGGTTTGCCCAGCGGTACACGCCGCAGGAGCTGGGCGCGCATGCCGACCGCGTGGTCGACGCGATGCGGCGCCTGGACGGCAACCAGAACGTGAAAGTCGTATTGACCGTTGTGAGAGAAATGACCTTATCCTGAGTCCCGTTGGGGCGCAAGGGTCTGGTATTATCCATTTGATCAAATGAAGGAGCCAAGCATGGGAAAGATCATCCAGGTGCGCCTGGGCGAGCACCGTCCGGTCATCTATGTGGATAACCGCGATATCGAGTGCCGCCGCGGCGATCATATTATCGTGGAAGTGGACCGGAGCACGGATTTCGCGCGGGTGTCCTCCTGTTGCGTCCCCAAGAACGAGTCGGAGAAGAAATTTTTTTCGTCCGGCAAGATCCTGCGCAAGGCGACCGACGGGGATATGCGCCAGATCGAGAACAACCGCACCAAGGCCAAGGACGCCTTGCATGTGTGCATCGGCAAGATCACCGAGCTGAAGCTTGACATGAACCTGCTCACCTGTGAGTACGCCTTTGACGGGTCCAAGATCGTTTTTTATTTCACGGCGGAAGGCCGGGTCGATTTTCGCGACCTCGTGAAGGATATGGCGCGGCAGTTCCGCGTGCGCATCGAGCTCAAGCAGATCGGCGTCCGCGACCGCGCCAAGATGATCGACGGCTATGGCGTGTGCGGCCAGCGTTTGTGCTGCGCTTCTTTTATCAAGGATTTCAGCCAGCTGTCGATCAAGATGGCCAAAGAGCAGGCCCTGCCGCTCAACCCCTCGAAGATCTCGGGCGTTTGCGGGCGCATCAAGTGCTGCATGGCCTACGAGTTCAACGTTTACAAGGAACTTAACAAGGGCCTTCCCAAGATGGGCGGCAAGATCCAGACGGCCGACGGCAAGGGCAAGGTCATCAACCTTGATATCCTCAAACGCCTGGTCCACGTGGACATGGGTGACGGCAAGATCATTAAAATGACGATCCCAAAACCTGAAGGCGCCGCGGATGACAAAGCGTAAATTCTTCGTAACAACGCCGATCTATTACGTGAATGACGCGCCGCATATCGGCCACGCGTACACAACGATACTCGCCGACGTGCTGGCACGGTTCCACCGCGCCCTCGGGGATGATGTTTTTTTCCTGACCGGCCTGGACGAGCACGGGCAGAAGGTCCAGCAGGCGGCGGAGAAACGCGGCCTGGCGCCCAAAGCGCATTGCGACGATCTGGCGCCCCGTTTCCAGGACCTTTGGGCCAAACTTGAGATCAGCCACGATGATTTCATCCGCACGACCGAACCTCGCCATGTGAAGGTGGTGCAGGGCGTCCTGCAGGCGGTCTACGACAAGGGTGACATTTACCAGAAGGAATACGAAGGGCTTTATTCCGTCGCGGAGGAAAGGTTCATCACGGAGAAAGAGGCGGCGTCAGGCCAGTTCCGTGAGGTCAAGCCTCTCAAGGAAAAGAACTGGTTCTTCAAGATGAGCCGTTACCAGGAGCAGCTGGTCAGCTACATCGAGGCGAACCCCGACCTTATCCGCCCCGAACACCGCCGCAATGAAATGCTGGGATTCCTGCGCCAGCCTCTGGGTGACCTTTGCATTTCACGCCCCAAATCCCGCCTGGCATGGGGGATCGAGATCCCCTTCGACCGGGATTACGTGACGTATGTCTGGTTCGACGCTCTCATCAACTATATCACCGCGCCGGGGTACCTTTCCGACGGAGAGAAGTTTGCCCGCTGGTGGCCGGCCTCAGTGCAGCTCATCGGCAAGGATATCCTGACCACGCATTGCGTATACTGGACGACGATGCTTTTTTCGCTCGGGCTCGATCTGCCGCGGACGATCTTTGCCCACGGCTGGTGGCTGGTGGGTGATGGCGAAGGCCACAAGATGTCGAAGTCGCTGGGCAATGTCGTGAACCCGCTGGACCTTATTGAACTTTACGGCGTGGACGCGCTGCGGTATTACCTCATGGCTGAAATGACCCTGGGCGCCGACAGCAACTTTACGCCGGAGAATTTCATCAAGCGTTACAACAGTGACCTGGCGAATGATTTCGGCAACCTCCTTAACCGCGTGTCGGGCCTGATCGGCCGGTATTTTGAAGGGAATGTGCCTGCCCCGGGAACGTTGACGCCCCCGGACCTGGAGATATCGTCGCAGGGGGCCGCTTTGGGAGAAAAGGTGGAAGCGCTGCTGTTGCAATACAAGGTGGACGCGGCCATTAACGAGATCATGAACCTTATCCGCGCCGTCAACAAATACATGGAAGTCCAGGCGCCGTGGAAGCTCGCGAAGACCGATCTTGCGGCGGCGGGGCGCGTCCTTTATGTGGCGACGGAAGCGTTGCGCCTGGCCGCGGTCCTGTTGCGGGCGGTCATGCCCGGGAAGGCACAGCAATTGCTGGAGATCCTGGGGGCCGCGGGGACAGGCCTGGCGTGGGGCGGGCTTGCGGCAGGGACAAAACTCCAGGCCCATCCGCCTCTTTTTCCAAGGATCGAAACTGAAAAAAAACAGTGAGGTTGCCATGCCCGTGAATACGATCGTCTGGAAGGGGAATTCGGTCCGCATCATCGATCAGACGTTGCTTCCCGGAAAGCTTGTTTATCTTGATTGCCGCGATGTGGCTGCGTTGTGGGACGCCATCAAACAGCTGAAGGTCCGCGGCGCGCCGGCCCTGGGCATTGCCGCCGCGTTCGGCGTCCTTCTGGGGATCCGGACATTCAAGGGCGCCGACACGCGTTCATTCATCCGTTTCGTTGAAAAACTTTGTGACCATATCGGCACGTCCCGTCCGACAGCGGTCAATCTTTTCCACGCGCTCAACCAGATGCGTGCCCTCGCGCGCAACAATCCTCAATTATCCGTGGCGGCCCTGAAAGCCGTGCTCACCTCGGAAGCCCTGGCCATTTATGAGGAGGACCGCGCTGTCTGCCGCGCCATGGGCGCTCACGGGGCCGGGCTCATCCGTAATGGTGACACGGTTATGACCGTGTGCAATGCCGGAGGGCTGGCGACCGCGGATTACGGCACGGCGCTGGGCGTGATGTACGCGGCGAAGGCGGCTGGGAAAGAGTTCAAGGTCTATGCCCTTGAAACGCGCCCGCTCTTGCAGGGCGCGCGGCTTACCGCCTGGGAACTGATGAAGAACAAGATCCCCGTGACGCTCATTTGCGACAATATGGCCGCGACCGTCATGAAGAACAAGGGCGTGGATATTATTTTTACGGGCGCCGACCGCATCGCGGCCAACGGGGACTCGGCGAACAAGATCGGGACGTACATGCTTGCCGTCCTCGCGAAGCATCATGGCGTGCCGTTCTATGTTGTCGCGCCGAAGACGACGTTCGACCTGAAGACCCCGACGGGCCGGGGCATCCCCATCGAGGAGCGTTCCGCGGACGAGGTCAGGAATTTCGGAGGGCGCCTCACGGCTCCCCGAGGCGTTGCCGTGTTCAACCCCGCGTTCGACGTGGCGGACAACGCGCTGATCAGCGGCATCGTGACCGAGTATGGCGTGATCCGCAAACCTTTCGGGCGCAATATTGCCAGGGTGCTGGGAGGCCGCGCGTGACAAAATTGTCGCATCTCGGCGAGTTCGGGCTCATCGAGTCGCTCAAGAAGTTCCAGAACCTTTTGCCGCGGGTGGTGAAAGGGATCGGCGATGACGCGGCGGTCCTCAAGGTCAAGGGGGGGCGGCAGCTGCTTTTTACGACGGATATGATGGTCGAGGGAGTTCATTTCCTGCGGCGGATGAATGCCAGGGCCGTGGGGCACAAGGCCCTCGCGTGCAATGTGAGCGATATCGCGGCCATGGGCGGTGAACCTGTTTTCGCGGTCGTGTCGCTCGGCGTTCCCGGCAATATCCGGGCCCGTTACGTCAAGGACCTTTATGCCGGGATGTGGGCCGTCGCGCGTGATTTCGGCGTGAGCATTGTCGGGGGTGATACCGTCCGCTGTGACAAGATCATTGTCAATGTCGCCCTTCTCGGCGAAGTGGAAAAGACGAAGCTTGTCCGCCGGCAGGGCGCCCGTACCGGCGACTGGATCTTTGTGTCGGGCCCCCTGGGCGGGTCGCTGCGTTCGGGCCGCCATTTGAGTTTTACGCCCCGCGTCCGGGAAGCCAGGTTCCTGGTCAAGAAGTTCAAGCCTTCGGCCATGATGGACCTTTCCGACGGCCTGGCCGGCGACCTGGGACATATCCTCAAGGCCAGTTGCGTGGGGGCTTTGATCGAGGAGAAGCTGATCCCCTGTCACCGGGGCGTCAGCCCCATGCGGGCGCTGACCGACGGTGAGGATTTTGAATTGTTGCTGACCATGCCTTCTGGCCGGGCCAGGAAATTGCTGGAGTACCAGGGGTCCGAAGGGTATCGTTTTTATCCCGTGGGCGTGATCAGGCCCCGGCGTGAGGGGTTCCGTATCGTCAGGGCCAAAGGCGGGATCGAACCGGTAACGGCCAAAGGGTTCCGGCATTTCTGATGCCAGCGATCCGTCGTGTCACACAGGCCTATGAGGCAACACTCGCGCTGGGCGCCGCGTTCGCGCTGGCCCTGCGGCGGGGGGACATGGTATGCCTTTTCGGCGAACTGGGCAGCGGGAAGACGGCGTTCGTCAAGGGCCTGGCCAAAGGGTTGAAGATACCCCCGCTAGGCGTGCACAGCCCGACGTTCACGCTGATGAACATTTACGAAGGCAAGGTCCCTTTGTATCACTTCGACCTTTATCGCATCACGGCCGGCGACCTGCCGGGAATGGGGTATGAAGAGTTTTTTTACGGTAACGGCATCTGCGCGGTAGAATGGTCAGAGCGGCTGGAAGGTTTTTTGCCGCCTGAGCACTGGCATGTGACGCTGCGGCACGCGGGCGCCGACCGCCGCGCGATCACCATTACCGCCCGTGGGAAAAATTTAAAGGAAAGGCTGGCCAAGATCAAATTATGAAGATCCTCGCCATTGACACATCCACCAGGCACCTGAGCCTTGCCGTCAGCGACGGCGACAAGACCCTTGCTTCCCGCAATACCCGTCCCCGCAAGGACCTTTCCATGACCATCACCTTTGATATTGAAAGGGTCCTCACGAAAGCGAACACGCGCCTGTCCGACCTTGACGGGTTTGTCGTCGGGTTGGGGCCGGGCTCCTTCACGAGCCTGCGCGTGGGGCTGTCGATGCTCAAGGCTTTTGTGCTTGTGACCGGAAGGCCGGTCGTGGGCGTTTCAAGTCTCGACGCCGTGGCCATGAATGTCAGGGTTTCGCGGGTTCGCCACGGGGCAGGGGCGCAGGTGTGCGTGATCAATGACGCGCGCCGCGGCATGGTCTACAGTTCGCTGTATGACAAGAAAGGCGACGCGCTGGTGCGCCACCGGGAATACCAGCTTGAGCCGCTTGAGAAAGTGCTCGACGGCCTGGCGGGCGAGGTTATTTTCATCGGCGACGCTATCCCGTTGTACCGCGAGAAGATCATGCTCCTTGCCAAAGATTTCAAGCCGGTCTTCGAGGTGGAGAAGCGCTGGCTTCCCAAGGCGCAGGAACTGGCCCGCATCGGGTATCAGCGCCTGCTCAAGGGCGAGGTGGACAAGGTCGATGCCCTCGCGCCGCTGTACCTTTACCCCGAAGATTGCCAGGTCGGGACGGCCCAGGACGCGCCGAAACGGGGCCACGCCTGATGTCTCGCGTTCCCGCCGGGATACCTTTGGCGGCATGGGCCGAGATCGACCTTGGCGCCATTCGCCATAATTTCCGCGCGCTCAGGAAGCTGGCCAGGCTTCAGCTGGATCCCCGCAAGGGCCGGGCCGTTGATATCCTTTCCGTCGTGAAAGCCGATGCTTATGGCCACGGCATGCTTGAGGCCGCGCGGGCCATTGCCGGCGAAGGGGGTCATTTCTTTGCCGTTTCCAATGTGGGTGAGGCCATCGCGCTGCGCCGCAGCGGGCATCTGCGTCCCGATGACCGGATCGTGCTGTTTGAGACGACCCTGCCCGAGATCGTGCCGTTCCTTGTCGCGCATGACCTTACCCCCGCGGTGTGCACGCTGGCTTTCGCGCGCCGCCTTGATGCCGCGGCCCGCCGGGCAGGTAAACGCGTCGCGGTGCATATCAAGGTTGATACGGGCATGGGGCGCCTGGGGGTTTGGCATAAAGCGGCCGTAGGGTTCATCCGCAGCGTCGCCCGCATGAAGAACCTCAAAGTTGAAGGGTTGTTCACGCATTTTCCCGTCGCGGATACGGATGACACGTTCACCTGCCGTCAGATCGATGATTTTTCCAACGTGGTGGCCGACCTTATCCGTGAGGGGATATCCTTCACGTACCTGCACGCGGCCAACAGCATGGGGTTGGGGTACAAGAACAGGATATTCAACATCGCGCGGCCCGGTGTTTCCCTCTACGGGCTTTATCCGGCCCAGAGCATGCGATCCGTGGTCGCCCTCAAGCCCGCCATGTCGGTCAAGGCCAGGGTCCTTTTTGTAAAGACGATCCATCGGGGCGCGGGCGTGAGTTACGGCCATACGTTCAAGGCGTTGAAGGATATCCCGGCGGCTGTTATCGCCATCGGTTACAGCGACGGTTACCTGCGGGCGTTCTCGAACAAGGCGCACGTGCTGATCAACGGCGTGCCCTGCCCCGTGCTGGGGCGGGTGACCATGGACCAGGTCATCGTTGACATATCGCTGGCCTTGTGCGCGGGGGATGTGGCGGTGGGGGATGAGGCGGTCGTCCTGGGGCGCCAGGGCAAGTCCGTCATTTCGGCGGATGAACTGGCCTTGTGGGCGGACACTATCAATTATGAGATCGTTTGCAATCTGGGCAACCGTTTGCCGAGGAGATATCGATGAACAGATTTTACAGCATCGCCGCGGCCGTTCTCGCGGTCCTTCTGGTTTTTGGCCCGATCAAGGACCTGCTCATTCAGTCCGCGCTCGTCAGCGCGATCCGGTCGAACACCGGGGTGGACGCGAAGATAGGGTATCTCTCCACGAACATTTTCAACCAGTCGCTTACGGTCAGGAACATGAAACTTCTGAATCCGCCGGGACTCGCCGCGGGCGAGGTCATGGCTGATATCCCGCTGGCGGAATTCAAGGTCGATGTTCCCGCCTTATTCAGCAACACCCTGCATGTTCCCTACATGCGCCTGGTGGTCAGGGAAGCCCGGGTCATCAGAGGACGGGACAAACAGTATAATGTTAATATGACCAAACTTGTGCCGGCAGCCGCAGCGGGGGCCGGAGCACAACCGCGTCAGGAGCATCCGGCAGTGACGTCCGGCGGCAAGGCGTGGCAGATAAGATTTGACCTTGTTTCACTGAATATCGGCAAGGTCACCATGGAAGATTATTCTTCAGGCAGGGACAAGCCCCGTACCATGGTCGTTGAGCTGCACCAGAAGGACATGGAGATACGCGATGTCACCTCCTTCTCCCAATTTGGTTCCGCGTTCCTGGTCCAGACAGTCGCTCCGGCGGGGATCGAAGGTATCCTCGGGTCTCTCCTGCGCAAGCGGGCCCGTTAGGGGTTTAAAATAATTTCCGGACGAGGTAGAAACCCGCGGCGACAAAAAGCACGGGCGCGAACCACGCCGCGACAGCGGGCGGCAGGACATTCCCTTTCCCCAGCGCGAGCCCCACGGCATTGACCACGTAGAACAGGAAGCCGATCGCCAGCGCGATGCCGACGGAAGCGAAGGTCAGCCCCTTGCGCCGCCCGGTGATGAGCGCGAAGGGGAGCCCCACGAAGATGATGACGATGCAGGCAAAAGGATAGGCGATCTTCTGGTGCAGGTCCACCCGCAGGCTGTTGATCGCCGCGATGGCGCCGCTCGCCTTGAACCGGTGGATGTATTCCTTGAGCTGGCGGATGTTCATGGAAGACACGCTCATGCGCTGCTTGAGCAGGTCATCCGGTGATTCGTTGAGCTCGAATGTTTTTTCCTTGAAGAATTGGACGTCGCTGGTCAAGGTCGGATCGAGCGGGTTGTAGCGCGCGAGCTGGCAGTTCGAGAGTTTCCAGTTGTGCCCCGTCCATACCCCCTTGAACGCCGTGATCTTCTCGGTCATGCGTTGTTTTTCGTCCTGCCCGATGACCGTGAGACCCGAGAGCGTCTTGTCCGCGGGATCGAACTCGTCGATGAAGAAAAGCTTGTTGTCAACCCCGTAGAAAAAGAGGTATTTGATGGGCGGCGGTTTATTGCCGCGTTCTTTCACATTGACCTCGATCTTGGTTTTCTTGATCTCCTGGGCGAGCATGGCCGCCTGCGGGGCGAAGCGTTCATTCACCAGGAACACAAGGGCCGTGGCCATGAGGCCGAAAAAGATCGCGGGCCGGGTGATCTTGATGAAGTTGAAACCGCTCGCGCGCAGGGCGATGATCTCGTTGTTGTTGTTCAGGCCGCTGTAAGTGAAGAGCACTGACAGGAGACAGGCGATGGGAGAGGTCTGGACGAACATGACGGGAAAGAAGGAAAGGTAATAGTTGATGATCGTGGCCGTGGGGACCTTGTTGGCCATGAAGTCATCAAGGTGGGTCGCCACATCGATGAGGATGTAGAGGAACGTGAAGACCAGGATCGCGGAGATGAAGATCCTGATGATCGATAACAGGATGTAACGGTCTATGATGCGCATAGTTTGTAATTGAGTATGACGACAATGATGCCGCCGATGATGTTGGGGACCCACATGAGCAGGTCGGGCCGCGCGATGTTCTGCGCGCCTTGCGTGGCCAGGGCCTGGCAGCCGATGGATATCAGATAGTAGGGCGCGGCAAAGACGACGGCAAGCAGAAGGTTGGCGGTCTTTTGCCGGCGGTGCGTGATGACCGCGACCGGAAATCCGAGAAGGATGAAGATGAGCGGCGACAGGGCCCAGGAGACCTTGCGCTGGTATTCCGCCGTGAGAGGCCGTGTGTCAATGCCCAGCTTCCCGAATTTGCGCATTTCCTCCTGGAGCTCATTGAGCGTCATGCCTTTGGGTTTTTTTTCGACCTTGGTATTTTTGCGGGCCATGTCGAGCTTCATGAACGAAGTTTTGAAGTTAAGCTTGTAAAAATTGTCGGGATTGTTGAAATCAGGCTCGTCCGAGGTGCCGTTCATGAGCTTGAGCAGGACCTGCTGTTCGCCGGGCACGGGCGTGAATTCCCCTTCCTGCGCCGAGATCGTGCGGGTCGGATGCCCGTCGGGCTGGGGTTGCCAGATGCGGACATTGTACATCCGGTTGCGGTCGATCCTGTAAATGAAGATGATGTTGCCGTCGAACGCGTCCACGAAAGTCCCCGGTTCCAGCAGGGCGGCGGGGTTCTTGGCCCCTGTTTCCTGCAGGATGCGTCGCTGGGCATCGTAGGCGCGCGGGATGACGCGGTCGTTGAGAATAAGGAGTATCAGCGACAGGACGATCCCCGTCGCGATCAAAGGGGCCAGCAGGCTGCCGAGGGATATCCCGCTCGCGCGGATGGCGATGATCTCGTTGTCGGAGGAAAAGCGCCCGAAGGTCAGGATGACCGTGGCCAGCGCGGCAATGGGCAACGTATAGCCGAGCAGCACGGGAATGTTGTAAAGGAACGCCATTGTGACCGGCCCCATGCCGACGCCCTGGTTGATGACCTTGTTGGCCAGTTGCGGCAGATAGCCCAGGAGGAAAACGAACGTCAGCACTCCCAGGCAGATGGCGAAGGGGGTGACGCATTCTTTCAGGATGTAATTGCGCAGGATCCGCATGGGGCTATGGCCAATGTGATAAGGGTGACCCTCGACGCTCCCGCGTCTTTGAGGGTTTTCGCGGCTTCGGAGGCCGTCGCTGCTGTTGTCAGGACATCATCCACGAGGATGACCGCGCGCCCGGCGATGGCCGCGGGGTTTTTTATTCTAAAAGCGCCCTTGACGTTTGTCCAGCGCTCTTTTGCGCCAAGTTCGCTCTGGCGCGGGGTGGAACGGGCGCGTTCCAGGATGTCCTCCCTTAACGTTAAGGAAAGTTCCTCAGCCACGCCGGCGGCGAGCAGCGCGGCCTGGTTGTAACCGCGCTCCCTCAGCCGCGTCCCGTGCAGCGGGACCGGGATGACCCAGGGATCTCCCGGGAAACGAAGGTCGTAACGGGTGATGAACTGGTTCAGAAGGGTCGTGAACGTGCGCCGCAGCGAAGTCTTGTCCTGGAATTTGAACTTGTGCAGGATCTCCCGCGCCGGCCCTTCGTAACGCGTGATGGCCCAGCCTTCGTCAAAATGCGGCGGGTGGGCCCGGCACGACGGGCACAGGCTTTCTTCGCTCACCGTATCGAGATGCCGCGAGCAGCGGACACAAAAGGGCGGCGTGTTCCAGGCGAGGCTCGCGCGGCAGGCGGGACAGAGCGGGTCACGGGCGGTGGCAGGATGCCAGGCCCGGCACAGCACGCAGTTGCGCGGGAAAACAATATCGACCAGGCCTGTCCAGATGCTGTTGATCACGGCCGCATTATATAGGACGCTTCCGGAGGTGTCAAAAAATTCACATTCTTCTTGTGCATGATTTTGAATAATCTACAATATTTTTATCGATGGACAAGGCCGCGGGGTCGACGGTATCGGTCAATAGAGGCCACACGCAAGGAGGCAGATCATGAAGCGTACATGGATGGTCATTGTGGTGGTCGTGTGTTGGGGCGGGGCGCAGGCTTTCGCCGAACCATTGACGGCTCCGCAACGGACGTTGAGCGATGCCGGGGACGGGAGTTATACCATCGAGAAAGAAGCTCCGGCGGATGAGGTCAAGATCCTGGGTTCCCGGGATATTTCACTGGCCAGCGATGACAAGCTGGTGGATGCTTATATTGACACGGCCGTCGAGATCGAAGCCACCAAGACGTTCCACGTGACCAGCGGGTTCACGCCGAAAGAATACAAAAGGTACAAGGCGCTGTTGAAATACCGGGTCCAGCTCCTTTTCGAGGCGCGCCGCCGGAAGCTTGACGTTCCAACGTCATCCAATTGAGAAAGGTCATTTCCATGCTGAACACATCGATCGCCGATTGCAAAAAACGACTGTTCGTGATCCTCAAGAACCAGGCTTTTTTCCGGGGGGAATTCACCCTTTCTTCAGGCAAGACCAGCAATTACTACCTTGACGCGCGCCTGGTCACATTATCCGCCGAGGGGGCGTTCCTTTGCGGCAAACTGATCCGCGACCTCGTCAAGGACAAATCGCCGACCGCGATCGGCGGGCCGACATTGGGTGCTGATCCCATGGTGGGCGCGGTGGGCGCGGTGAGCTTTCTTGAAGGGCGGCCGGTGAAGACGTTCATCATCCGCAAGGAACCCAAGGGCCATGGCAAGGGCCGCATGGTCGAGGGGCCCGCGCTTTCCGAGGCGGACCGCATTGTCCTCATTGATGACGTGGCCACGACCGGCAAAGCGTTCATCCATTCCATTGACGCGCTTGCCGCCGACGGGCTCAAGCCCGCGGCCTGCGCCTGCATCATCGACCGCCAGGACGGGGCCAAAGAAATACTGGCGGCCCGCGGGGTGGAACTTTTGTCTCTCTTTACTGCCCAGGAATTCCTCAAGGACTGACACGAAAGATCCCGGCCATGAAAAAACTGATCCTCGCCTCCGCTTCCGCGCAGCGCAAGAACCTCATGAAGCTCCTGAAGATCCCTTTCGTCGTGCGCCGCTCAAAGGCCGTTGAGATCGACACGATCCGGACCAATGTCGCTGATCTTGTGAAAGAGAACGCGTTCATCAAGGCCCTGGATGTTGCCGAGGAGACCCGGGGGCCGGCCATCGTGATCGGGGCCGACACGGTCGTTTACGCCCGCGGCAAGCTTGTCCTTAAACCCAAAGACCTGCCGGACGCGAAAAAGCACCTGAAGTTGTTGATGGAAGAACCGCACTGGGTCTATACGGGCCTGGCGCTCATCGACACCTCGACGGGGAAAAGCCTGGTGGAGTATGAGCGGACCCGGGTTTTCATGAACCCCCTGGATGACGCCGAGATCGACCGCTATCACCGGGAAGTCCCGCCCATGGACAAGGCCGGCGGTTTTGACATCGAAGGCCGCGGCGGGCTTTTTATCCCGCGCATTGAAGGTTGTTATTTCAATGTTGTCGGCCTTCCGCTGGCGAAGCTGGCGGCGATGCTGAAGAAATTCGGCGTGCGCGCCTTGATGCTCCTTGTGATGGCCACGGCCGCGGCCGGCCTTTCGGGGTGCGGGGGCCTGAGCACAAGCTTCAATACCGCCACGGGGGCGCAGGAGATGACGGCGTATTCGACCGACCGTGAACAGCAGATCGGCGCGGCGGTCTCCCAGGAACTGGAAAAGGAATTCAAGGTGGTCGAGGACGCGGGGCTCAACGCGCGCGTCGACAATATCATGGCGCGGCTGGCGAAGGTATCGGACCGCAAGGAACTGGTCTATGTCGCGAAAGTCGTGGAGGAAAAGAAGCTGAAAGGCGAGGAGCCCATGGTGAACGCGGTCTCCCTGCCGGGCGGTTATATTTACGTTTTTAAAGGGCTGATGGACTATATCAAGGATGACGACCAGCTGGCGGCGGTGATGGCCCATGAGATGGCCCATATCGCCGCGCGCCACAGCATCAAGCGCCTCGAGGCGTCTTACGGAAATCTGGCGCTCGTCCTCGCGGCGGTCACCACGCGCAGCATGGCGGCGGGCGGGCTTGCCGCGGTGATGGACGCGATGTTCGTGGCGTATTCTCAGGATGACGAACTGCAGGCCGACGCGCTCGGCGTCAAATACATGAAAGCCGCCGGGTTCGTTCCCACGGGCATGGTGGCCATGCTTGAGAACCTCCAGGCGTATGACCGCAAGCAGCCGATCCGCCCGAAAATGTACGGCCGCACGCATCCTTATACCTACCAGCGCATCGCCGCGGCCGACAGGATCATCAAGGGAGAATTGAGTTTCCGCGATTATGTCCGCATGACGGGTGAAGACCATGCGCCGTGAGCGTTTCGTTCTGATGCTGGCCGCGTGGGTGTTCGCGGCCTGCGGGTGTTCTCACGCGCAGGATAATATTTGTTTTGGAAGAACATGTTTTTCCGTCGAGACTATGCGTACGGATGAAGAGCGCGCCCGGGGGCTGATGTTCCGCCCGGAGCTGGCCGAAGGGCGGGGGATGTTCTTTGTTTTTGACCAGGAGGACATTTATCCTTTCTGGATGAAGAACATGTCATTTGCCATCGACATGCTCTGGCTGGACAAAGAGCAACGGGTCGTTTTTATCCGGCCCAATGTCCCCCCGTGCCGCGCGGAAGAATGCCCCGTTTACACACCCGCGGTCAAAGCCCTCTGTGTCCTCGAGATCCCGGCGGGCGCCGCGGCAAGGAGCGGCATCCGTGTCGGCGATAGCGCGCGGCGTTAGCTTTTTTCTTTGATGATATGGATGGGGTGGCTGAACAAACCTTCGGCTGTTTCCATCAATGTTTCGGAAAGCGTGGGATGGGGCTGGATGGTCAGCTCCAGGTCCTGTGCTTTCATGCCCGTCTCGATCGCGAGAGCGCCCTGCGCGATCAGCTCTCCCGCGTGGATCCCCGCAATGCCAACCCCCAGGATGCGCCCCGTGCGCGTATCCGCGATAACCTTGGTCATTCCGTCCGCACGTCCCAGTGTCATGGCGCGGCCTGAGGCTCCCCATGGGAATTTTGATACCGTGATGTCGAGGCCTTTCGCGCGGGCTTCCTGCTCGGTTACACCGCACCACGCCAGCTCCGGGTCCGTGAACACGACACAGGGAATGGCCTTTGGTTCAAAGCTGGTGCCGTAGTCGGCCGCCGCGTCCGCCGCGACCTTGGCCTCGGAAGAAGCTTTATGCGCCAGCATGGGGCCCGCGGTGATGTCGCCGATGGCGAAAATATCATGTTCTCGCGTGCGGCGTTGGGCGTCCACGTCGATGGTCCCTTTATCCGTCACGACGATCGAGGTTGTTTCAAGCCCCAGGCCGGTGGTGTCGGGAACGCGCCCGACGCATGAAAGGATGTTGGCGAAGGTTTCCTGCGATGTCTGGCCCTTGTCGTCCTGGAAGGTGACCCGGATGCCTTCTGCGCATTCTTCGGCGGCATTCACGCGTGTCCCGCACAGGATCTTGGAAAAAGTTCTTCGCAGCCGCCGCGTCACGATATCTGCGAGGTCTTTGTCCGCGGAAGACAAGAGCGAGGGAAGGGCTTCGACGACTGTCACCTTGCTGCCCAGCGCGGCGTAAACCGTTCCGAGTTCCAGCCCGATGTAACCGCCGCCGATGATCAGCAGGGACGCGGGGACACAGGGCAGGGAAAGGGCCGTGGTCGAATCCCAGACAAGGGGTGATGGCGGCAGGAAAGGGAGTGCCGCGGGGCGCGCGCCGGTGGCGATGATCACTTTGTCCGTTGCCAGAAGCTGCATGGTACCGTCGGGATTTCTGATCTCCAGCTGTTTCGGATTCAGGAACTTTGCCCGGCCCCGGATGAGCGTGACATTGCGCGCTTTGGCCAGCTGGGCAAGCCCCGTGGTAAGGCGCGTCACGATGCCGTCTTTCCACGCGCGGAGTTTGTCGACGTCAAGGGACGGCGCGGCGAATTCAAGGCCCATGGCTTTCGCGTCGGCAGCTTCGCGGATGACCATCGCGGCATGCAGGAGGGCTTTGGACGGGATGCAGCCGCGGTTGAGGCAAGTGCCCCCCAGCGACGGGTTTTCGTCAATGAGCGTGACCGTGAGGCCCAGGTCCGCGGCGCGGAATGCCGCCGTGTAACCGCCGGGGCCGGCGCCGATGATGGCAAGTTGTGTGGATGGCATAATACGTCCTTCGTAGAAATTTATTGAGTAAGGGAAACTATAGCAGAATTATGCGGACGGTCAAGGAGGGGCGCCCGCGTTAATAAACGGCCAGAGAAGGTTCAGCCCGCGGGAGCTCGTTATCTTTAAAACCTGCCGATTCAAAGTTGGATTCTTTGCCCTGATCGTCAAGGATCGACCTGATCAAAAAAAGCATATCCGCGTAACCGCCCCTGACGAAAGCGGCGGTATTATTATTGTAAGACGAAGGCATGGCATAAGTTTGCAGCGGCGGGTGGATGGCCGAAGGCCTTTGCATATATTGGAATGTTGCTTTGGGGTCCAGTTTTATGGCCTGGATACCGACCGTGAGGGCTTCGTTCTTTCGCCCGTTCTTGAAGTAGATCAGAGCCAGATTGTGATAGAACCAGAAGCAATCCGGCTCTTTTTCGATCGCTTTTTTATAGAAAGCGATCGCCTGGTCGTCCTTGTGCAAATGAAAATGAATGAACCCCAGAAGGCCGAGGATCTCGGGCTGGTCGGGGATCTCCTGGTCGACGGCGTTGAAATACCGCAGGAAATCTTTTAATAACCTTTGGTCATAAGGTTTTTTTTCATTGACCACGGACAACAGGTAAGTCCAGTTTTCCGGGCGGAGGCTGTCGAGTGTGCTGAATCTGGCTTTTGAGATGTCTGTTGCGGGGACAAAAGGCTGGCTGGCCAGGAACAGGCCCAGGATGAGAATGTAGGTCAGCAGGCAGAATGTTCCCGCGCGTATCAAGAAATGAAGGGGTGCTCTGCTGGTGGGATCAACCATTGGACTGAAGCTCCTTGGCTCCTGGCTGTTGGACTCGCCGCCAGATAAAATGCAGCAGGAAGGGCAGGGCGTACAGGAAAATTGTTTTGATCAAGGTCACAGGTTCAAGGTCGGGATATTTGTCAAAGTATGGTTTTACGGAAAGATGAAGCCAGAAGAGGATGTGCTGGGCCAGGTAAGCGATATATGTGGGCCCGGCGGCCAGGATAATCTCGAGCATCGTGCCCGGTTTAAAAAGGAAGGTCTTCCAGACCTGATGCTGGAAAGAAACGTTGCTCCACCCGAGGTCGCCCTGGACCGACAAATTGAAATGGCCGCCGCTGGCTTCAAAGCAGATCATGGACAACAAGGGAAGGCTCGCGATGGCCGGGATGATGCCATGGGCCCATGATCGTTGTGAAAGTTTCTTCATATTCTCAAGTTGCCTGGCGAAGGGGTAGACCAGCAAGGGAAAAAGGGAGGCAATGAGATAGCGGTAGCCGTACCAGCCGCCCTGGGTTCCCCAATTAAGGACGCAGTACACATTGACAATTAAAGGAGCCAGCAACCAAAGGAAACTTTTGTCGATCGAAGATCTGGGTTTGATCATGGTAACAAGAGCGATGCAGGCGAAAGGCGCTGAAAATATCAGTCCCCAATCCAGGCCAATAAGGATGGTAATAGTTCTTTGGGTATAAAACAGGGGCGACTGGATATGCCCCAGTTTCTGGATGACGATGCTGTTGGTCAGGTAAGAAGGGACCTCCGGGACAAGCGTTCCCGGCCATATTTTGAAGAACAGGATCATGGCGGCGGCTGTTGTGAACATGGTCCCCGCGCAGATCCAGAATTTGTGGTTTCTCAGGTCAGGCCAACTGGCCCGGGCGAGGATGATCGGCCAGGCCAGGGCTATCAGCAGATTGTTATACCGGACAAGGACGATCAATCCGCACAGCAGGCCAATGGCCATGTTGTTGGAGAGGGAGAAGTTTTTCCAGGTCCAATTTTTCCTGGTTGACATCAGGAACAAACAAACCATGCTGCTTTGGAGGAAGAATTCAAAGATGTGCGAAAAAACAGGCCTTCGGAAAGCGAAAAGAGGAAGTCCCTGGCATAAGATCATTAAAATGACAGCCCAGGTGGCGGCGGCTGAAGAAAAGTGGCGGCGCAGCCCTTGGTGAAGCAAGGCGCAACCCAGCCAGAAATAAAAGATCGTCGCGACCATAAAGCCGTAGAGCGACCAGCTGTGGAGGATGGTTTCACGCGTGCGTGCTTGAATGACAGGGGCCTGGGTGATCCGGTCGATCAGGGAAAACACAAAAACGAAAGGGGCCGCGAGTATCCCCGGGCCAACCGCGGCCAGGGGAAGCCCTTTGTTATTGAAGAATTCTTTTTCATAATGAGGGAATTGGCCGTAGGCGATGGACGACGCGTGCGCGAAATAGTCCTGGTCGTCATCCGAATACCAGAACCCCCCTGAACCCAGCGCCGACGGCCGAAGGAGCAGGAACAGCGCGAGGAAGAAAATGGCCGTGAGGGTTCTCATCAAAGGGTCTCGATATTATTTTGAGAAGCGTTCAAAATCCGGGATCACGGAACGCAGTCAGTGTATATAAATCAGGAATGTTCTGCAATAGAGAAGTTTTGCTCCCTATCGGCGATATTGTTTGCTATATTATAAAAATTATACGGCATTCCCGTGTCTGGCAAATGCTGTTACAGGCCTTGTTCTCATAAAACATATTAATACGCAAAGATCATGGGTAAAAATTCAGGCGCATGTGTGAGAACAGATGAACTTTTCACGGGAGTGGCGCATGCCGAAAAGTACCATTCCGGCAACTGGATCGCCAGAAAGCTCGTCAATGGTTTTATGACCGCCGTTGTTCTGGCTGTTACGGAAGCCGGATCGCGTGATGTCCATGAGATCGGCTGCGGCGAGGGCCATATCCTTGGCCTTTTGGCGGCCCGCGGGTTTAAGGTGCGCGGGGGTGATATATCAACAGCATCGCTGGACACTGCGCGGGTCGAGTCGAAAAAAAGAGGGCTTGACCTTCAGCTGGCTGAAAAGAACATTTATGAGCTGAACGCGGAAGATGCCAGTGATACCGTGATCTGTTGTGAGGTCCTGGAACATCTGACCGACCCTGCCGCGGGCCTCAGGAAGCTGGTCGAGGTGGCGAAAAAGGACCTGATCGTCAGCGTTCCCCGGGAGCCGGTCTGGCGGATCCTGAATATGATGCGTGGCAAATACCTGACGGCATGGGGCAATACACCGGGCCATCTTCAGCATTGGTCGCCAAGGCAGTTTGTGGCGTTCCTGTCAGAGCATGCCGAGATCGTTTCCGTGAAATTGCCGTTGCCCTGGATCGTGGTGCATTGCCGGCCCAAACAAAAATGATAATGGATCCCGCTTATGACGCAAAATCTTCCCGTGAATAAGGGCCGGCTTTTGGTGGCCATACCATGCCTAAACGAGGCGCCGACCATTGCTGCCGTGATCCGCGGCGTGCCGCGCGCGATCGCTGACGTGAGTTGCGTGGATATCCTGGTCGTTGATGACGGTTCCGGTGACGCGACATCAGTCGAGGCGGCCAAAGCGGGCGCCACGGTCCTGCGGCATCCCGTGAATTGCGGCGTCGGTGCGGCGTTCCAGTCGGCGGTGAATTATGCCGTCGAACATAAATACGACCTGATGGTAAATATCGACGGTGACCGCCAGTTCGATCCGCGGGATATCCCCAAACTGGTCATGCCCGTCGTCAGCGGCCAGGCGGCCATGGCAACAGCGTCAAGGTTCCTGGACCCTGCCACCACCGTGGGCATACCACGCGTCAAACTTGTGGGCAACCATATGATGTCAGCGCTGATCAGCCGCATGGTCCGCAGGAGGTATTCCGATGTTTCGTGCGGGTTCCGCTGCTACAGCCGGGAGGCGTTGTTGCGCCTGAACCTTCATGGCGCCTTCACGTACACCCAGGAAACTTTCCTTGATTTCGCCGTCAAGCGCCTTTCGATCATGGAGGTGTCCGTCAGGGTTGAATATTTCAAAGACCGCAAGTCGCGCGTAGCCGGCAGTATTTTTAATTACGCGGTCAACGCTTCCAAGATCATCCTGCGCGGCTATCGGGATTATTTCCCCCTGCGGTTTTTCTGGGGTATCGCCGGGGTATTCGCGTTCCCGGGTCTTTTGCTGGCGGGTTTGTTCCTGGCGCATTTCATCATGACGGGGGCCTTTTCGGGGTATTTGTTCGCGGGGTTCGGCGCCGCGTTCCTGCTGGGCATGGCGACGGTCTTTCTGGTGATCGGCATCGTGGCTGATATGCTGGACCGCATCCGTTCGAATCAGGAGCGCATCCTGTATTTGTTAAAAAAAGGCAATTGAACTTTCAAGGGTGTCCGTATGTGCGGGATCTTCGGATTTGTGGTAAAGCCCGGCACGGCTTTGGGCGAAGAGCATGTTAAGTCTGTGATGAGCATGCTGTTCCGCCTCTCGGAAAGCCGGGGTAGCGAAGCCGCGGGCCTGGCGATCGCGGGCGATAATGCCATTGAAATTTACAAGCGCGCCGAATCCGCATCAAAAATGACCGCCCATCCCTCCTTCAGGGACTATATCAGCCGGACACTGACGGCCAAAACAGTTGCCGCGGGGGTCACGCTGATCGGGCATTCCCGCCTGGTTACCAACGGCATCCAGGGCATGCAGGAGAATAACCAGCCGGTGCAGGGCGGGCATGTCGTCGGGGTGCATAACGGGATCATTGTCAATGACCAGGAGTTGTGGCGGGCCCACACGGATATCGAACGCAGGACGCATGTTGATTCTGAAGTGATCTGCCGGCTGATCGACAAATTCTATGCGGATGGCGCCGGCATCCAGGCTGCGGTCCGGCGCACCTATGGCCAGTTGCTGGGAGAGGCGAACATCGCGTTCGTGCGCGATGATCTGCCCGCGCTGGGCCTCGCGACGAATGTCGGTTCCCTGTATTTCATCCTTGCCGAAAAGCCGGGAATATTCGTGTTCGCTTCTGAAAAACATTTTCTTTTGGAGCTTGTTTTAAAGAGCCGCGTCTTTGACGGTGTCGCGCCGGAGAGGATCGAACAGCTGAAGGCGGGGGAGGGGCTTGTTGTGGCCGCGGGAACGCTCGCGCTGGACCGTTATAACCTTAAAGACGGCCCTGGCCATCGGGCGCCGGAAACAAGGCTTTCCAGAGCCCGCGGCATATGCGACGTTTCGGCAAAGCAGGGTGAACTTCGCCGTTGCGCGCGCTGTATCCTGCCGCACACTTTCCCGTTCATCAGTTTTGATGAACAGGGTGTTTGTAATTTCTGCCGTGAGGCGGCCCCCGCGAAAACGGATAATAAGGCGTCGCTGGAAGAACGGATCGGGCAATATCGCAGCCGGGACGGCAGCCCTGATTGCATTGTCGCTCTTAGCGGCGGGCGCGACAGCTGTTACGGGTTGCACGTGGTCAAGCGCGAACTCGGGCTTAATCCCATCGCCTATACCTACGACTGGGCCATGGTCACTGACGAGGCCCGGCGTAATTGTTCCCGCGTTTGCGCCGAACTGGGTGTTGAGCATATTGTCCGCTCGGCGGATATCCTTTCCAAGCGGCGCAATATCCGCGCGAACATCGATGCCTGGCTTCATCGCCCCGACCTGGGGATGATCCCTTTGTTCATGGCCGGGGACAAGCAGTTCTTTTATTACGCATCCCAGGTCAGCCGCCAGACGAACGTGCCCCTTGTGATCTTTTGCGGCGGCAACAATCTGGAGACCACGCGGTTCAAGACAGGATTTTGCGGTATCCAGGACCGCAGCCATAACACCATGGTGGGGCTTGACCTGAAAGGCAAGTTGCAGCTTTTGGCTTATTACGCCAGGAATTTTATCCTTAATCCGCGTTATTTGAACCGTTCCGTGCTCGATACGTTGTTCGCCTATTACGCGACTTATGTTAACAGGCAGGATTTTGTTTACCTGTACCGTTATATCGACTGGAATGAGGAGGTCATTCACAAGACCCTGGCCGGCTTTTACGGGTGGGAAAGCTCCGCGGGCGCGGCCAGCACATGGCGGATCGGCGACGGCACGGCGGCATTTTATAATTATATTTACCATACGGTCGCCGGGTTCTCGGAGCACGACACCTTCCGCAGCAATCAGGTCCGGGCCGGTTTGATCACCCGGGAGGCCGCGCTGGCGTTAGTGGCGCAGGAGAACAGGCCGCGTTATGCCGCGATGCAGGAATACGCCAATCTGGTCGGATTCAGCCTTGATGAAGCCCTGGTGGCCATAGAACATATCCCTAAACTTGCTTGATGGCCGCGATCATTTGCGTGCCCGATGAAAGGATGGAACATTGACGAAACCATATTCCAGCTGGAACAGGTTTTCATTTGATTTTTTCATTATCGGGTTCAAATACATCCTGGTGCATATGACCAGGATGTGGTTCGTCCTGCCACAGGCCAGGCCGGTCCTGCTCGGCTGGTGCGGGCACAGGTTCAAAGACCCCGGGACCGTTTTTATAGGCGCCGATGTTCTTTTTGACAATATCCGTCACGCCAGGACATATGTCGGCGCGCGGGTCACGATAACGAGTGGCGCCAAGATCATGAACCATTTTATTGTCCCCGGGAACGGGAACCAGGATTATGTAAAAGGTGATGTGCATATCGAGGATGGTGTTTTTATCGGCATGAACGTGTTGATCGTCAAGCCTGTCCGGATCGGCGCTGGCGCCGTCATAGCGGCGGGATCCGTGGTCGTGCATGATATCCCGCAAGGCGTCATCGCGGGCGGCGTCCCTGCCCGGGTCATCGGGCGTATCGCATCGCCTGGAACGCAGGGCCCGTCCGGAGCTGAAGAGAAATAGCATGATATCAGGCACGGGCGTGATCCAGTTGTTCAAGTATGGTTTGATAAGTGCCGGCGGATATTTATCTATCCTGGCACTGATGTATGTCGGCGTGGATCTCCTGAGGATCCCCAAAACGGTCGCGTTCGTGATCGTTTACGCGCTGGCGTATGTGGCGGAATATTGCCTTAATTTGAAGTATCTGTTCAAGGTCGATCATTCCTGGATGACGGTGCTGAAATTCGGATGCCATATCGGCTGTTTTATCAGCCTCGGCAGCCTGGTTTTCAGGGGGATCGTTGGCTGGGGTGTGCATTATTTGTTCGCCGTCGTGTTGACGGCCATGGCTTTATTCCCGTTAAGGTTCCTGGCGTACAAGTTCATCGTGTTCAGGGAACGGGCCTGCTCATGGGATCAGTCCCGAAAATAAAAAAACACTAACTTCTATTTGATAGGGTCCGAATGAAATATCAATCGTTAGAAGGCTCCTCGGTCATCCGTAAATTCTCGATTATTTTCCTGATCGTCTCCATTGCGCCCCTCCTTTTGCTGTTCTTCCTGTATGCCCAAATATCGGATATCGGGAACGTTGAGATCAGTATCAACAATCTGCAAACGGCCATAGCGCTTATTGTCATCGGTGTTGGTGCCGGTTATTTGTCTATTCGCGGCATTTTCAGTTCTTTCATTAACACGATCATGAGGAGCCGTGAAGACATCGGGGCGTTGATACGCACTGATCCGGATAAAAAAGATTTATTGGAAGATAACGAGGTCCTTCTCCTAAAAAAGACATTCGCTAATATCAAGTTGAAGCTCGAAAATGATGTCGAACGTCTGGCGTTGACCAAGCGGACCCTGCACTCCGTGCTGAATAAGGTGAGCCAGGAAGTTACCGCGAACCGTTCGCTGGACAGCCTTCTGCAGCACATTCTGGAAACGTTGACTGACGCTTTATTTTCCCGGGTCGGCGTGATCGTTCTGGTTGATAAGGTTTCGGGGCAGATCAGCGTTAAAGCCGTGAGCGGGATCGACCCGGCATTGTATGTGGACAAAAGCTACCCTGTTAACCTTGAAGCCCTTGGTGTTTTGCCGGGGGTAAAGAAAGCGGTATTGCTGACCTCTTTTTCACCCGAGATAACACAAGCCTTCCGGTTCCTTCAATCGCCGGCGGTCTTTGCCCCTCTTGTTATCAACGAGAATGTCCTTGGCGGTATCATCATCTGCTCCAGGATAATTGATGAGCCTCTCCAGGATGACGACGTTACCCTGGTGAATAATATCGCTATCCAAATAGCTGGCGTCATTGAGAGAGAGGACCTTAAATTCAAGGCCAATATTGATCCGTTGACCGGCTTGTTCAACTACCGTCATTTTATGACGATCCTGGATTATGAGGTCCACCTCTTAAAACGGTATGGCAGGCAATTGGCGCTGCTGGTCCTTGATGTGGATGATTATAAATCTTTTAATGATACTTTTGGCCATATTGCAGGCAACATTTTGCTGCAACAACTGGCCATTCTCCTCAAGAGTTCCGTGCGCGTATCAGATGTCGTGTGCCGTTTCGGCGGCGATGAATTCATTATCCTCCTGCCGGAAACCGGACCTGACGGCCTTCAGATCGTCGCGCATCGTTTAAAAGCCATCATTGCCGGGGGAGAATTCAAGAAAAAGGTAACCCTGTCAGGTGGCGCAATCAATTGGACAGACGGAATGGACCAGGCGCGCTTCATGGAGGCCGCTGATAAAGCGCTTTACCGCGCCAAAGCCATGGGAAAAGATCAGATCGTTATCGGGTAGCGACGCGGGCATTCAACGGCGGGTCAATGGATCTCAGGCGCGCCTTGTGCGGTCTTTGGCCCAGGCCCGCAATCCGTTTATTTCCTCTGATTTCAATACTGCAAGTGGTTTTGTGGTCCGGATCTGTTCCAGGATATGATCCGTGTTAAGGGGTTCGTTATGGCTTGAAGCTCTGTAAAGGGCGGATATGACCGCCTGTTCAATTTCCGCGCCGCTAAAATCATGGGTCGATCCCGCGAGCAGGTTGATATCGAAATGCGCCGGATCAAGGTTGCGTTTTTGAAGATGGATCTTGAACAGTTGTTCTCTTGACCGGTTGTCCGGGAGGTCCACAAAGAAGACTTCATCGAATCGCCCTTTGCGCAGCAGTTCAGGCGGCAGCTGGTACACATTGTTGGCCGTCGCAGCAAGGAAGCTGCTCGTGTTATGCTCCTGCATCCAGGTGAGGAACGTGCCGAGGATCCTTTGGGAGACGCCGCCATCGATATCGCCGCCCGAAGAAGCAAAGCCTTTCTCGATCTCATCGATCCATAAACAGGCAGGACTCAGTTTCTCAACGGTCAGGAGTGCTTTCCGCAGGTTCTCTTCAGATTCTCCGATATATTTACTGTAAAGTTTGGACAGGTCCAGCCGGTATAAGGGGAGGCCAAGTTCCCGGGCGATGGCTTTGACAGCCAGGCTTTTGCCGCATCCCTGGATGCCCATGAGCAGGACACCTTTGGGCGCGGGCAGAGAAGGCGTAGCCGCCCGGTTGAAGCAGGTTTTTCTTTCGGAGAGCCAGAGTTTCAGGTTCTCAAAGCCGGCGATATTGTTCTTGTCTTCCGTGATATAGAATTCAAGCAGCCCGTCCTGGTCAAAAACCTTTTTCTTGAAGGCTTCGATGATCTCAAGGTCCTGGATGCTCAGGATATTGTCATTGATCACGCACTGGTTGATGACGTTGCGTATTTGCTGGGCCGTTAATCCCCGCAATGCCGCCACGACTTTCTTCATGTCATCGCGGTCGAGGTTGAACGCGATCTCTGATCTGGTTTGCCAGCTGTCCGCGATGGTCGCCCGTATTAATTTCTCGATCTCATTGTCCCCGGGGTATCCGCCGAGCAAATGAGCGCAGTCCTGCTCGATGTCTTTGGGGATCTTGCATTCGGCGGAGAGGATGATCAGGGTGGTCCTTGTATTCCTTGCCGTGTTGATCGTATCCTTGAACAAGCGCAGCGTGAGGGCGTCGTCGAGGTATTTGTGGAAATCTTTTAACACGAGCAAGGCGGGTTTGATGTCGCCTGTTGCCTGGGCTTTGATGAGTTCCAAGACCGTTCCCAGCATTTTGGGGGGTTCTTTTGTTTGATAATACGCACCGGCACCGGGGATCCTTATAAGGCCTTCCGTCAGGGACCATTGGAAGTAGTCGAGGCCAAGAGCTGACGCTATCTCTTTTAATTGTTCAAGAGAATAACTTTCATCGACTGATTCGAAGAAAATGACCGGATATTTGGATCTGATCAATAAATTCAATTCTTCATCGGTTCGCATGATGTTCCTCGGGTTGCCGGGCGTCCTAGGGCTTCAGTAATATTATCATCTGAAGCGGGAATATCGATAGAAAGTGTTGGGTTTTTGTTGGATTGAAGTGGCCCGAATTAACTGGCGCGCTTGCGCGGGCGGTGCCTCGTTAGGGCACCATTGCCTTTCTCAGATAAAAAGCCAAGAACCTTCTCCCATACGGGTAAGGTATCCCAGGTATAAATATTTTTTGGCTCTGGTTCGGGCGGAGCCTCAGGGCGTTTTTTTATTATTTTGGCCCTAACTCGGACGGAGCCTCGTTAGGGCACCATTGCCTTTCTCAGATAAAAAGCCAAGAACCTTCTCCCATACGGGTAGAAGGTTCTTGGCTCTTTTGAGGTAAGGCAATGGTGCGGAAGGAGGGATTCCTTTGAACCCTTTTCCCGCAACGAATTATAGTACTTCAAGTTACGCGTAAACTCCATATTTTTTAAGGATTTACGGATTTATTTGATCTTACCTTACTTTCCCACGACTTACCCGCCGTAATACAACTCAAGTGGAATCATAGTGGAAAATTTTAAAGTACTTGAAACAAGAGGTTGGTCCTTTTGATGCCGGGTTTTATCGACATATCGCAAGGCTTTTTGGTGACCGCGATCCAGGTTGAAGGAGAAGTGAAAGTATGACCAAAAATATGCGTGGGACGATCAAATGGTATCACGCGGGTAAACATCTCGGGTTTCTGGTTTTAGACCAAGACAATCGCGAGATTTTCATTCACATCAATGATTGCGAGGGATTCACACCGGAGACCGGGATGATAGTTGAGTTTGAGCTTGGTCTGGACCGGATGGGGCGACCCAAAGCAATCAGAATCAAACGGGTGGTGTGTGAAAGAGCCGCGGGTGCGTAGCTATGAGGGCGAGTTGTATCAGCTAGGCATTGGAATGGAAACAGGATTCATTTCTTCCTTCTAGGCGGGGTCGGAATCGCAAAAACGTATGCGTAAAAGCGTGGGAGTACGAATGGATGATAATTCTGAAGAAGCAAAGTCAATAAGGAAAGATTTTCTGCACGCAATGTTTGCCGATTATCTTGATGTTCATGGTGGATATATTGAGACGCGGGAGATCTTTAGCGGCGGGAGCGTAAAGCCAAAGTTTCACAAAGATATCGACAGTGTTATCAATTACAGGTCAGCAAGTAACTTTTATGTTGGTATGTGTCCACGGGAGATACACGGAGTCGGAACCGTAGAAAGCATCAAATATCTGGTGTGCTTATGGAGCGACGTTGATTATGGAGAGGTTGGCCACAAGAAGAAACCGAAACATAAGACTCTGGAAGAGGCCCTCGCAGCAATAGAGGCGTTCCCGTTAAAGCCGTCGATTATTGTTTCATCAGGACATGGAGTGTACCCGATTTGGCTGTTAAAGGAGCCGCTTGAGATAAAAGATCCGGCTTACGTGAAGAAGATTCTGAAGGCTATCGAAGTTCATATCGGAGGAGATACGGTTTCTGATTTGCCCAGAATCCTTCGGCCGCCTGGAACAAAGAACTATAAAATTAAGGATGCGGTGAAAGATGTTGTGATGCTGAGGTTTGAGCCTAATAGACGATACTGCCTGGATGATTTTGAGCTGATTCTTCCTGAAGAGGTTAGCAGGAATATACAACTACTTCAAGCAGGACAGAACACACAGTTTACGTCGGGGACATCTTCCCAAAACGGGCAAGAAGGTGCGCAAAAAACAAAGGACGATTCCGATGAAAAGGGTTCCCGCGCGTTCAAGATAGAGGACTTGAAGATACCCGAAAGCGCTAAACACTTGATCAGGGTAGGCAAGACAGCTGAAGATCATTTTGACTCAAGGAGCGAAGCAGACTTCTATGTCCTGCGTGAGCTTGTAAAAGTTGGCTTGATGGATGAAGACATCAGGAAGATCTTCAAGGAATACGCAATCGGAGCTAAGTACCGCGAGCAGGGTGATGCGTACTTGGATTATTCTATTAAGAAGGCCAGGTCAAAGGTAACGATGAGGGCTTCAGGCCAGGTAGGCGAGGCCCTTTCTGATAATGAATTAAACGAACTCAAAGCGCTAATTCAGACGATAGCGGCTGATACAGACAAAATTCTGCTTCCGGGAGTACTTGACCCAATACTCCAAGCGATCGCTGGTCACAATATCGCACAGGGCGATGCAATCTTGCGGCATGTTATTAAAGATCATTTTGGGCTTAAAGAAAACGAGTTGAAGAGCTACGAGAAAGTTTTGAACGGTTATCGCAAAGAGGATAAGCAGGACAAGCAGTCCGATGCGCCGAAATCCATCAGTAAGGAAGAGCTACTCGAGAGAGTGCGGGAAGAACAGGACCATGCTATGGTTCATCCGGCGCAGGACTACGCTGATGGCAGGATGGTTTTTACCGTAAAGGCGCAGGGTACTTTGTGCCTTATTACGTCCGACCGAGATATATTTACATTTGATGATGCCAAGAGCCAAGGGCTTATTCTTAAGCACGACACTGTCGACACGGTTCGGTTCTCTGGAAAAGGTATCGATGATTTTGTGAGCGGTCGGTATCAGGTTAAGGCGGCGGACATTTATAAGAAGATTTACAATTATGTTAAACGGTTTATCAAGTTCCCGGCAGGCGCGCACTTGCAATATATCGTCTTGTGGGTCATGGGGACTTATGTCTTTATGCTGTTTCGCTATTTTCCATATGTGTGGATCAACGCTGAAAAAGGATCCGGCAAGTCACTGACGATGGAAATAATCGCGGGCCTGGCTTTTAATGGTGATGTTATTACCAGCCCGACAGAGGCGGTGCTTTACAGGGACATAGAAAACAATCTGACATCGATGTTCATCGATGAATTTGAGAAGGTTACAGAGAAAGATAAGAGCGTCCAGGCGGCTCTTGGAAGCATTCTGAAAGCCGGGTTCTGTAAGAGCGGCGTCGTGAAGCGGTGTGAGTCAACCGGTGATGGTAAATTTGTTGTCAAATCATATAGCGCATACTCTCCGAAGATGTTCGCGGGGATTAGTGATATTGATAATGTCCTTCAGGATCGCACCGTTCGGATCAATTTATTGCGTAAGAAAGAGGATGAAGATGTCGATACATATATGGATACAGAGGAGAACGGCAAGTATCAGCAGAGCATTAGGGATGATCTATATGTCTTTGCCCTGACCTACGCCAAGGCATTGTCAGACCGTTATCAGAAGAGCGGGGCTGATGGCATTCAAGGGATGGCGCATCTTAATAACCGGGAACTTGACATATGGAGGCCGATTTTATTGATAGCCAACCAGGTAGACGATGAAGATCCGACCTTAAAGGTGACTGCTACCATGTCTGCTTGGAGTGAGATGGCGTTTGAGGAAAAGCACGCAGATAGCGTCACGGAGAATGAAACCTACAAGGTTCTGACCGTTTTGAAGGCGATGTTTGATGATGAAGATATTCGCCCTAGCGATGTCAAAGGCGCCGTTCAGATATTTATGGTTCCTGAGGTGCTGAGTTATTTTCAGAAGCAGGAATCTTTTGAATCGCTGGAGACGTCCAATGCGCTTACGAAGAAGTTAAAGAAAGTTGGTGTTGTTTCAAAGCAGGGGACGGTTGGCGGCAGAAAGCAGCCGACTTACCAAATTGACTTGGCCAAATTTCAGGATCTCTGGGAAAGGTATGTCCGGCCGGGAGGTCAATAGGCCGGTGCTATTGGATGGTGATTTTAGCTTTCAGCATGATTCTAGCCGAATTATAGCCATCGGAATGTGTTGGAATTGAATATCTTATGTGAATTTGGATTAAAGTTAGAAAATAATTGAGAGAGAGTAAGAGGAAGCATTTGCGGCATGTGATTGCATTCGGAAAGAAGAGGATTCATTCACAATAAGTAATCCCTGCTACTGGGATAGATTTTTAGATTTCTAGATTAACGACAGTATCTCTTTTGTTCACATGGAATTACGCAGACTAAATCTTTGAGCGCGGATTAAACCGATTTTAGGAGGATCGTATTGTGAAGGAAGCTGGTGTTTCCGATCAGAATGAAACAGAAGAGAAGCCGCTGTCGCCTTTGCGAGCCATCCGCCGCCACTGCCTTGCGTGTGCTGGTCGGCCGAGCGAGGTGCGTGAGTGCCGGTCTATAGATTGCAAGTTGCACCGTTATAGAATGGGTCACAATCCGGCAAGGGCAAAGATTGGACCAGGACGCATCATAAAGGCCGATCCTGGTGTTAAAAAGAACGACTTAACAGGCATTTCCCGGGGGATTGGCACTCGGGAAGGGTTGGATATGGCTGAAGGTCAATCGTTCGATAGCGGGCCTGTTAGAAGAGAACTGCAGCTGGTTCAGATGGAATCAGCGGGAAAGGTCAAGATGGTCGGTCGCAGGATCATTATCGAGTTAACCCAGGATTGAGGTGAGAGATGGAAAATATAGACGACTTTCTTAAAAGAACGAAGAAAGAGCAGGATTTACTACTTTGCAGCGACGGGTGGGGGAACGCCCTCTTTATGAGTAGCAGGCGCAGATTCCCGGAGACGCCTTATCAGTCCTGGCGTGAAATATGCCTGATCGGCGAGATCAGAATATCCTTGTATAGAAATTATTTTAATATGTATTCCAAAGAGGATTTTCCGCTAGGTATCCTTCGCGAAACGCTGCTTTCAGCCCAGCGGGCATGGGATATGGCGAAAAAACTTCCACCAGCTGTGGTTAAAAGCTTCAGCCTGGAAATGGCATGGCTTATGAAGGTAATGTTTTTGTATTTTGATCTTGATGAGAATGGCTCTGATCAACAAAAGCGTTTTTGGGCAGAGTATTCGGAAATGATGCACAAGCGCGTTCCTGAAGGGAATGTATTCCGTCAGGCGTTTATGCTGTGGAGTGAGCGTAAGTATGACGATGCTCGCAAGCTGGGCGATTTATTCATTGAGGAAAGGTTTCGGGATGAAATGAAAACGCCGCAAAAGTCTTGGGAGATCGCCAGCAGCAAGTTGTATGTCTGGGAGTGGATAGATAAAGAGAAGGTGATTCCCCGGTCAGAAAGGCTGAACGAATTGATCGAACTTCTCAATCATAATTACACGGCGGTGATGGATAAAGATATCCCGTTTGAAGTAAAGGGCGCCTTATTGTGGGTTACGCGCGAGATCGTTGCGGATGTCGCGCACGAACGGGAGTCTACGGTGGCACAGGAGCTGTTCGACCGTCGCAATAGTATTGATAAGGGAAATGTCTTCAGGAGTCATTTTGTGCAGTATTACCTGTGCAGGCTGGCTGAGGATGTTTGTGAGAATCCGGCCGGGGAAGAAGACGGTCCAAGAGATTATGAAACCGTAAGGGCTGGACTTTTTGAGAAGTATGGTGAGACGCATCTTCTCGATTGGGATGATGCGGAGATGAGGAAAAGCTACCGTGAACTGTTTCCTCAAGGGATGCGGGAGCAAATACAAACCTATGATGAAGCATCCTCGGAAAGATACCGTAAGGTATCCGCTGTATTTGGTAAAGTCGCAGAATTTGAATCAAAAGGGGCTTCAAGCGTGGAAATTATTGCATCGTTGTCCCCGGAAGAGCTGGGGATCTTGAGAAAGACGCACAAATCATAAAACTTTTGGAGGATGGGGGGTGCACCCCCATAGCTTACCTATGTCAGATGATAGACGGTGTGGATATGTTTCAACTGACGGAAGTAGATGCCGGGGGTGGGCCAGAACGGGTAAGACCTTCTGTTTTGGCCACGATCCGAGCAGCAGTCAGGAAAGGCGTACTGCCGGGAGTAAGGGTGGTCGGGGGAGACAAAAGAAGGTGTCCGCCCCGTTGGAAGTGATGCCCACCAAAACGCCGCAGGATGTGGCGAGTCTTTTGAGTTCCACGATAGCGGAGGTCAGGGCTGGCAAAATGGATCAGCGTGTTGCTTATACTGTCGGGTTTTTGACAAACCAGCTTTTAAGGGCTATGGAAGTGGGCGAAATTCACAAGAAACTTTCAGAAGTACACACGGTTCTGTCGAATCGTGGGAATGTGGAGGAATGACAAAATGGCGCGTGGATATTGGAACCTAACAAAGGATGCCCGTCGGTTGAGCGGAGAAGACCGGGCGAGGTTGATCATTAAGGATATTTACGAAAAGGAATTTGGGAATAAGGAAGGATTTCTGAATGCTGAAGAGAAGCAAGCGCTCAGAGATATTCCTGATCCTAAAACGAAGAAAGCCTTTGAGGAGATCTGGCAGTTTTACAGACTTGCGCCGGGACTTGTTTCTGGGATTGCCGAGTCGTATTACAGCCTCAAATACTCGTTGGAGGTGTTAAAGAAAGCTCATGTGCTGTTGAATTTATCGCCGGTTGTTAGCCGTTTAGAAGTTTTGATCAAAGACAACTTTATTGATGCGGGACCGCGGGCAGAAGCATTGAAGCTCGTTGGATTCATGCAAGCAGTGGGGACAGATCTAACGGGCCATCCAGTCTTAAAAGACACATTTGAGTTTATACGACGGATCGTTCCTGTTGTGGCGGAGGATGCTCGGAATTTTATCGAGGAGGTTAACACGGTAAAAGTTGTGAACAAGATGATGGGATTTAACATTTTTATGTACGAAAAGTACCCTGAAAGATGCCGTGTTTATGTTGATGAAATAAAGCTCGCTATTGATGCTCACAATAGGATCATCCGAAAGTTCGGCAATGGAATGGCAGACATTGATGCTTACCTGATCCCGCCGCTTGACTTCAAGAGTATTCAATCGATGTACGAAAGGTTATGAATTAAGGCAAATTTATGATTTCTAAATCCAATGGTTCCATGCATATGTATGGATTTGGCCTGTCTAAAGTCATCCATGTCTTTGCAAGGAAGTGCGGTGCGGAGTGCCAACTAGAGTTGCCCCGTCGCTGGCAAGTCAGGCGTGTGCGCGTTAAACTTGCCGTAGTGGTAACTAAAATGGCCTGTCCCGTCGCTGGAGAGGGCGGGTCAGCCACTAGAGCAGGCATAGATGCCCCTCTTTTTGACAAAAAGCCGGCTCCAGCGAGGACAGAGGGGCGGGGGCAGGCGTTGGGGTGTCCCGTCAGGGAAATCGAGACCAGGGGGTGAGTTGTGCCTAAGACCGCGTTTAAGCCAGCATCAGCGGCGAGTCTAAAGCTTCGGGATGAGGATATCCTGAAGCAGTGGGTTCTTGCTTTTGAGTCCCGGCCGGATGTTCGCCGGAACAGCGACGGAAGCTTTGACGTTTTCGGCGACCTGGAACTGTCCCAGGATGAGTTGTTCAGGGCCGGTGATCTGGATCTTGTCCTGCTTCGCAAATATGTGCGGTTCCGGAAGGTTGGCGGGAACTTCTCCGCGTGCCCCAGCGTGTTTTTTGCCCTGCTGCCCAGGAAGGTCCGGGGCGATGTGATCATGGTTGGCAATATGGGCCGGTGTGTTCTGACGGCGGGCTGCGACTATGCTGGGCGAATTATGGTTACTTTAATTGACTGGTGAAAAGGAAAGCGGTTAGGAATGGAAAGGCAGATCACAGCAACGGATTTGGCGCAGTTCACCGGGACCAGTACATATTTCAAACACTGGACTAGAAAGATCGTGTACACCGACGGCGTACAGTACTTGGCGGAGCAAGCGGGGGCGTATTGGCTGGTTGATTTGATTGCTTCCTATCAGCTTTTGTGCGACGAGCGGCAGTACTGGACCTTGAAGATCGAGGATGGGAAATACTGCGCCGAATGCCGGGATCGGGATGACAAGGTTCTGGTCCGGCAGGTGATCGGATTTTCAGATTTTCCGGAACACCTTCTTCCGTTCACTTGTTATCTTCAGGACGCTGTTTTATTCTTGCCAAGTGAAGATTGATATCTCAAAAGGTGATATCGCTATGTTCAAATTGCCAGACGCACAATCCATGACAGATGATGAAATTTATTTGCAGACTTACCAGCAGGTTTATCAGCTCTTCTGTTTGCGGGCGCAAGTTTTGTATGGTGTCCCGCATGCGCTGGAGAATCCCAAAGTCTTTACCCAGGAATTGAGCATTGAATTAGATCAGATTGATCGTGAGATTTGCCGATTCGAGGGAGACTTTTGGTTGTCGATCGAACGGTGTAAACAGAACGGCAAGGAGTTCTTTGTTGAAAAGATTGCTACGCTGCATAGGTTGGATTTCTTTGAGAAACGGGTCATGCTCTTTCTGATTTTCTCCAGGCTTAATCAGCCGCGCCCATATGGGTACTGTGCAGAACAGATAATTCGGATTCTCGATATAAACAATTCGGTTGCTGAAAGGTTCAAGAACCTGTTGTATTTTTCAGGTTCCTCCCCAGCGTTAATTAAGGAAGTTCTTACGGTTTCCGAAATTTGTCCGGAAAAGGCATATCAAATAAGCCCTAAAATAATGCAGCAGATCAGTTCGTTGTTAAAAGGTGAGACTCAAGCAAAGCAAGCGATAGGAGAATAACAATGAAGGATCGAGCTATTTATTGCAGAGTGTCAACACGAGATCAGCGCCCGGAGAACCAGCGTCTTGAGCTTGTTGCTTTTGCCGAAAGGATGGGCTATTCCTATGAAGTATTTGAGGAGGTCGAATCGACAAGAAACTCGCGACCGATACAGGCCGGATTGATGAATCGCCTTAGGAGAAAGGAGTTTGCAGGTGTTTTGGTTTGGCGGCTTGACAGGTGGGGCAGGAGTTTAAGCGAGATGATTCTTTCGGTCAAAGAGTTGACGGACAAGGGGATTGTGTTCGTATCGCTTCGAGACAACATAGACTTGGCTACACCGTCGGGAGTGTTAATGTTTCACGTTTTCTCGGCTCTGGCGGAATTTGAAAGATCCATCATACAGGAGAGAACATTTTTGGGACTTGAGCGTGCTAAGAAGGAAGGCAAGGTGCTTGGTCGTCCGCCTGGTAGCAAGGATACGAAGGCGCGAAGGAAATCTGGTTATTTCTTGAGATATACAGAAAAGAGTGGGTCTTATGACCAAGTTGCGACATGACGCTGTCGCGTCTATTCGTTAGGCTTTTATAGGATTTGATTTATGGAACGACCTCACGTTGTCGTAAGGGTGCTTTATTCTTGTCCCAAGAGGGTGTGATTATGACTTGGGATAACTTTAGAATGGAGTTGGATGAGTGCCGGCGTTCATGGGAAGCCTTAAAAGGGGCATCTAATGGCGCTTTACGGGCATATCTTGAGCAGTCTGCCATTGTGGTTACCTGCGGTCGCCAGTTTGAAGTGGATGATTCGATGCCTGCCGTGGCATTCAAGTGCCCGGCATTCTTTATTGATGATCCGGTGTTTGAAAAGGGTGATGTGAGGGTGAGTGATACTTGGCAGGTTGAGGTTTGTTTCCCTTATGTAGATATTGATCTGATCGAGGCAATAAAAGCATCTCTATATTGTGACAAGGACAGGACGCCAATGCGCCCGTCGTCAAGCGTTGTGGTGCTCAAGAGAATTTCTGACTGCAATCAATAATATAGCGGAAGAGCTGTTCTAACTCGATACGCCCACCAAATTGTCAGCGACATATTCTTGTCGCATGGTATCATTAGAAGTCTTGCTAGGAGCTATTGTGGGGTTAGGGGTGAAATTATGGATGACGAAAATTTCGAGTCACAAAAGCTGAAGAACGATGCTGTTTACGATTTTGTCCGAGACAGGAAAGTAGTCAAGGATCCGAAAGTTCTCACAAAGTCGAAGTTCTTGAATGGTTTGCAGTGTCCAAAGTTGCTTTGGATGCGATGCAATGCCCCTGAGGCGATCCCGCTACCATCTGATAGGCTTCAGCAGGTATTTGATGTCGGTCATAAGGTTGGCGAGCTCGCGATGACTCGATTCCCCGGAGGTGCTCGCATCCAGGAAGATGATTTCTTGCGGAATATAGAGGAAACCAAGACTTTGTTGGCGGCGGCAAATCCGAAACCGATCTACGAGGCGGGGGTGATGGCTGGGCGGCTCTTTTCACGCGCCGATATCTTGGTCCCATCAAGTTTAGGAATAGGGTATTGGGATATTGTCGAAGTAAAGTGCGGCACCGATCTTAAAGATGTATACCTTCAGGACATTGCTTTTCAAAGATACTGTTACGAACTGGCCGGCTTGAAGATTGGGCGCTGCTTTCTGATGCACATCAATAGTGATTATGTTCGCGATGGCGATATTGATGTGCAGGAGTTCTTTGCATTGGTTGATGTGACCGACAAGGTTGCGTTGTTGTCCGGCGAAATTAAAAAGACGATTGATGGCTTTTTGGCAATCGTTGATATGCCTACCTGTCCGGGGATTTCCATAGGAAAGCATTGCAATAAACCTTATGAGTGCCAGATGAAGCTATCATGCTGGGCATTTCTTCCGCCGGGCAATGTATTGGAGCTTAGGGGCAATAAGGACAAGGCTTTTCAAATGCTGGATCAGGGGATAGTGCTTTTGAAAGATATTCCTAAGAATGCCAAGTTGTCTGATACTAGGGCCATTCAATACCAGTGTGCCTTGGCGGGGAAACCTCATGTTGATTTGCCAGCCATCGTGGCATTTGTTAAGGGGATGAAGTACCCGTTATATTTTATTGATTTTGAGACGATCTTTGAGGCGATCCCAAGATTCAATGGAACGTCGCCATACCAGCAAATCCCGATTCAGTTCTCTGTGCATGTCCAAGAGATCCCCGGTGGAGAATTGAAGCACTATTCATTCTTGCAAAAGAGCCCTGCCGATCCCAGGAAGGATTTCTTGGATTCCTTGTGCGCGTGTACTGGCATTCAGGGGAATGTTGTTGTCTACAACCGCACATTTGAAGAATCGCACGTCCTTAATAAGATGAAGGACTCTTTCCCGGAGTACGAGTCTCGGATTGCTGATATTTGTTCGAGAATGGCTGACCTCTTAGATGTTTTTCGGAGTTTCTTGTATTATCATCCCGATCAGCGTGGTTCTGCCTCGATCAAGAAGGTGCTACCGGTCTTAGGCGGAAAGAGTTACAAGGACATGGCAATCTCTGACGGGGGACAGGCTACGACGGAGTATTCCCGCGTGACTTATGGAGATCAAGTTGATCCTGCGGATAGACAAAAAGTGTACACTGATCTTGAGGATTATTGCGCGCTAGATACCATAGCTATGGTGGACATACTGGCGGCTTTAGAAGCACTCCAGAAAGGATAATTATGCCGGCGAAAAAGAAGATCGTGACATTCAAACGGACAGGCAAAGGCAAGAAGGCCGACGGGCATAAGAAGGCAGTGGAACGGCTGATTACCATGCTTTCGATCTTGGACAAAGGAAAGTCCATATCATCAAAGGAGGTTGCTGAGACTCTTGATGTTACCCAGCGTACTGTTCAAAGAGATCTGAAGATCCTGCATGATGCCGGGTATCCGATCGAGACTTTGGAGAACGGGCGCCATCAATTTATGGAAGGGTTTTCATTACGCAAGGTCTCGTTGTCAGAAGAGCAGGCTTCGCTTCTGTCTTTTATGTTTGAAGTAGCCTGTGGATTGGGAGGGACTTTCGAGGAATCCTTCCGGAGTTTATTTAAGCGGATAATGGCGAAAGATCTTTATACGCCATATTACGCTAAGGTCCCAGCGAAGCGGAGTCCTCTTCCTGTAACATCTCAGGTCAAGTATCTTGAAGCCGCCATTCTTGAAAGCAATCGCATCGCAATTAAATATGTTTCCGCAGCCCAGATCGAGAAAGAGTATTGTCTTGAGCCGCTCAAGATCGCGTTCTTTGACGGGTTTTGGTATCTGATAGCGATTAAGAAAGGTGAGAAGCAGATCCAGAAATACCGGGTAGATCGTGTGCAGGATGTGCAGATTTTGGAGGAGTCGTTTGCGCCGTCAGTTAACATCGACAAGATTCTTGAGGACAGCGTGAATGTTTGGTTTGATGAAGTTCGTGGAGAGCGAGTGTTGATTAAAGTAGCGCCTGAAGCGGTGCAGTATTTCAAAGAACGTAAATACTTTCCGTTACAGAAGATTGTTAAAGAAGAAGCGGATGGCTCGATGCTTATAGAGACCGTCCCAGGGCATCCTGAGGAGGTTTCTCATATAATTATGAATTGGATTCCCTGCCTTCGTGTTGTTGAGCCCGAGAATTTTAGGCAGCAGATTAAGAAGACAGTGACCGATTACTTAGCATCCATTCAGTGATTATACGTTGTTGATTGAAATTATATGTATTTGAAATCATACGAACCTAACCATATAGCTTTAGTACAAGCGAACAAGTCGGAGTATGACAATCTAAGCGTTCGTTTAACATCATTGTTGAGAATTCGTAACTTTATCGTCGGTATACCGGTGACCTTAGTCGTTGTATGTCTTGTTTCATATTTAAGCCATGTAAAGGCCGACGCGGGCATGGTGATGGCTTGGATGTACCTTGTTCCGTTGGCAGGTATAGTTTCGGTCGGTTTCTTTTATTGGCTTCTGAACAAACTGATTTCTCCTTTTAAGAAAATCACACAGGAGATTCATGGTCTGGAAGAAAGGATCAGATTTCTTTCAAAGAAAGTTTTGGATGTTTTCGCGAAGTACAAGGATCGAGAAAAAGGGCAAACTTTCAAAAGCGCTTTTGGTGGGGTAGGGAAGAAAGTTGCTGACTTTGAAGAGAGTTTATGTGTTGGCATGTCAAAGGAAAAGAAAGAGGTTTGGTTAACCGCCTTTTGCCGAAATGGGATTGTTATAAAAGTTACAGCTAGAATCGGCAGCGCCCGTAGGTGTAAACCTGCGGACGATCCGCGTAATTGGCGAGAATATATAAAAGCAAATAGCTGTGACGAAGTGCGGCAGTATCACAATCACCCTGTTTGTACTAATTGGACCTTGCCGTCCCCAGAAGATCGGAAGACGCATTCAGTGCTTAAAAACATTCTCGACGATAAATCTTATTGTTTGAAAAGCTTAATTGTTTTCTGGAATAAAATTCATGAGTGGCGAGTTTTGGAATACAACGAACATACATTGTTAAAGCTAGATTCTGTCATGGATGCCTCAAAGATTTAGATGGGCCTACGATAAGGGTGTAATTTTGCGAGCTTCGCTTAAAGGCGAGGCTTTTTTATTCTACGCGACATAACGTTGTCGCAGGTGTGTTTTATAGTTCTATTCAGTAAGGGAGATAACATGGATGACTTATTCGATGAATTTGTTATTTACGATGCTGTTGTCGGTGCGGACACGATCAAGTGTCCGAAATGTGGCACTTCAGTTGACAAAAGTATTTTGTTTGACGACGAAGTTGACTGTCCTGGGTGCGGGGAAAAGATTAAGTGAGGGATCATACGTTAACCCTTGTTATTATGGCCGATTTTGGGATGGGGCCGTACGCTTGGCTTCGGTATCCTGATGAACCTCCATATAAATGTGGCGGGAACATTGCTGATTCTGTTTGTGGCTTTCCTGAAGAATATGGGATTTCCAAAGAGCTTGAAAAGTTGTTTGCAGAGTGGGTTATTGATTTTGAACGGCACTATGACCAGCCGGTATTTAATTGGCAAGAATGGAATGATTCTGGGATTGTTTTAGCAAAGAAATTAAAGGTAGAGGTCGGCGATAAGTTCTCAGTTGAGTATCATGTGCCGATGGAAGATCCGAGCAATCCTAACGGTGATCGCATAATTAAGATTGCTTAGTGAAGTGATTGGTGGTCAGTGATGGGGGGCATCAGTTTTGGGCTTATCTAGAAGCATAAATAGGTCGAAATTAGAGAGGATTTAATTTAAAAGATTTACTAGGATTGTGTAAGACCTATTAAGCAGTAGAAAGTTAAAAGAATAATGTTAATATGTTATAAGTTAAAAAATCAAGGATTTGATGAGAATCGGTGCCTTTTACGTTAGTTGCTGGCACAGAAGTGCAGATTATTTGTTTTTTTAAATAGTATCTTTTATTAACAACTAAGAAAAAGAACATAGAAAGTCGTTCGAATGAGCGTTTCAACATTGGAAAAATCTTCTTTTAAGCTTAATTTCTCCGGTCATGGCACTTTCCCTTTTCGCTATACCTGGTTAAAAAAGGTGGTCGATGCTGTTTCTTCTGATTCTTTCTTGTTTAGAAAGGATGACGCATTAGTGTGTCTAGGTGTCGGTAAGAATATGGTGGATGCTATTAAGTACTGGGCCACGATACTAAAGGTGATCGAGGATCTTCCTGCAGAGAATGGAGAGGCTTCTGGAGTTCAGGTCACTTCATTAGGTAAGAAATTGTTTTTTGATAATGGCTGGGATCCATATTTAGAAGACGGGGCAACTTTATGGCTTCTTCACTGGTTCTTGGCCTCGGAAAAGAGCGGAGCTTCGACGTGGTTTTATGCATTTAATAAGCTTTCTTCGGTTGAGTTTACTAAGGAGCATCTGTTCGCGGAGCTGATGGAGTTTGCTCGTCAGAATAATTCGAGATTGACGCCCAATACTTTAACCCGTGATATTGATTGTTTTGTCAGGTCTTATGTTCCGTCAAAGAATGTTTCTGTCGCGACGCTTTTAGAGGATTCATTAGACTGCCCTTTGGTGGAGTTGGAGCTAGTGTTTGAAGCTGGCCAGAAGGGATTATTTGTTTTTTCACGTGGGGACAAGAAGGGTCTTCCCGATGAGCTTTTAGTTTTTGCTGTGCTTGATTACTGGCATAAAGTAAAGGGGCAAGGAGATGTTCTTTCCTTGGAGGAGCTTGCTTATGGTGAGGCGTCGCCAGGGCTTATTTTTAAGATTGACGAGGATTCTTTGATACGTAGGTTTGAGAAGATTGAACGTTTAACAAATGGGCAAATTACTTTTGATGAGACGTCTGGGTTAAGGCAGCTTTATCGCAGGTCGCCAACACCGGAGCCAATGGAATACCTAAAGAAGTATTTCGAGCGGAAGGCATAATGAAATTTAATGAATTATTTACAGTCCGGGCGCGTTTCCATCGTTCCGTTCAAGTGGAGATGGACGATCATGTCGACGGGTATGTCTTAACTGAATCTGGGCTGAAGGTTCTTGATAGTATCACGAAGAGTTTGTCTTCACCGGTTTCGACAAGGGCGTGGTCTATCATTGGTCCTTATGGGACAGGGAAGTCAGCTTTCATCGTTTATTTAAAGAATCTGCTCGGTGGTAAGGGGTGCAGGGCAGCTTCTTTAAGTAGGGATTTGTTAACTAGCGCCAGCAGTAAACTTTCGGAGAAGCTTTTTTCCAGTTTGACGATCGGCAAGAAAGGTAGTGGGTTCTTTCGATCGATTATTTCAGCTAGTCGTGAACCTCTAGAACTTGCCATTCTCAAGGGTGTGATGCGCGGCTTAGTTGAACATTTAGAAGGGGCGAGGGGAAGGAGACCCCAGGTCTTCGCTGACATCGCGCTTCTTTTAAAGCGTGGAGAGCAGGGGAAGGTTGTCACGAGTGATGATGTTCTGAGTGTTTTTAGAGATGTTTGCGAGTATTTGAGAAAGGATCATGTTCCTGGCCTATTGCTGGTAATTGATGAGTTAGGAAAGTCGTTGGAATCTGCTGCGCTTAATTCGGAGAATGATATTTTCATTCTTCAAAGACTCGCCGAGTTTTCGTCTAGGTCTAGCGACTTTCCGATTCTTTTCTTTACCGTTCTGCATCAGTCTTTTGATCGCTATGCTTCCAAACTTGAATCCAACAAACGTAATGAGTGGGCTAAAATCCAAGGGAGGTTCGAAGAGATATCTTTTGTCGACCCCAGTGATCAGACTGTTAAGCTCATTTCATCTGCCATAGATTATATTGGGTCATCAACAGAGAAAAAGGTTATTGATATAACGGTCGAGCCATTATTTAAAGCTTACCGTGAAGTGTTTTCAAGTCCCTCCTCATTGTCTTCTGAGAAAGTCATAAAGATTCTCGAAAAGTGTCTTCCTTTGCACCCCTTGACGGCCATCTCTTTGGCGCCACTCTTTAGAAGCCGCTTTTTGCAGAATGAGCGCAGCTTGTTTGCTTTTCTTACATCATCTGAAAGCAAAGGCTTCTTGGACTTTCTTGCTCAGAATGAATTGCCTCATGATATGGCGAAGGTGCAGTTTTTTACCCTTGCGAATCTCTACGATTATTTTGTTGTAAATTTTGGTGGGAAGCTTTTCGTGCAGCATGATGGAAAGCGTTGGGCTGAGATTGAGCACGCCTTGGCGAGGACTTCAGATGCGTTTGAGAGGTCTTTGCTCAAGACGATAGGAATGTTGAACATTATGGCGGATACGCTAGGAATATCCGTCAATGAAGAAGCACTGATTTGTGCGCTGGATCTCAGAGGCCCGGCTGAACGTAAGAGGCTTAAAGAGGGTGTCAGTGCTCTTATGAGAAGATCGGTTGTTGTTTTTCGCCGTTATTCTGGGTCATACGCAATTTGGGGGGGCAGTGATATAGATATCGAGCAGTTGTTATCTGAGAAGAAAGCTGCTGGGTTTTCACACAAAGATTTGGTTGCTAGGCTTAATGAGCAGTTCCCGTTACGACCTCAGGTTGCCAAAAGGCATTTATTCACATCTGGCACTCTGCGGTTCTTTAAGAAGAAGTATGTTCTTGATAAAGATTTAATGGAAGAGTTGAAGAAGCCAATCGAAGGAGTAGACGGACAAATCTTGTTTTGTTTATCAACAGATTCGGTTCGGCGATCATCAAAGGAGCTTCAATCGTTATTGGAAGGTGCGTCTAAGCAAGTACAAAGAGCGACAATTATAAGTCGGCCGAATGATGCGATTCGTTTGTTAGATGCTTTTGTTGAATTAGTAGCGCTTCAGTTGATTAGAAAAGAAACCCCAGCTTTACAGGGTGACGCAATCGCCCGGCGTGAGCTTGATTCGCGCTTATTGGAGGTTGAGAAACAAGTCCTTTCTCTCGCGTATGAAACATTCTTTGCACCTGACCGGGAACTGGGGGAATCAGTCGTTTGGCTTGATTTAGAAGGGGCTCGGAAGGGGGTTTCTGAAAAGCTTCTGAGCAAGTGGGTTTCGGACATCTGCGATAAGATTTATTCTAAAGCGCCGATTATTAAGAACGAAATTTTGAATCGTCGGAGAATATCTTCCTCAGCGACGCAGGGTCGGCGATTGTTGATGGATGGGATGATGAGTTCGCATATGAAGGAGCGTCTAGGGATCGAGGGATATCCTGCCGAATATAGCATGTATATGGCTGTGTGTTTTGAAGGGCAGCTGCACCAAAAGTCAGGCGATGGCTATTGGGAGTTTGTTCGCGAACCTGAAAAGGTTGCCCCACATTGGCGCGGCGTCTTGAAAGGTCTTTTATCTTATTTGAAAGAAAACGGAGAAAGGAAAATCCCCCTTTTAGAATTGTATCAGTTTTTAATGCAACCGCCTTTTGGTGTTCGTGAAGGAGTTATTCCGGTCGTATTGCTTGCGTTTTATATGGCTTATGAGAATGAATTTGCCTTGTTTGACCAGGGAACATTTTTGCCTAAACCAACGGCGTTGGATTTTGAATTGATGGCGAGGGTCCCTAAGAACTACGAAGTTCAGCTTTGTTTGATAGAAGGAGTGCGCGCAGTTGTTTTTGACAATTTAATAGCGACATTCTTGGATCAAGCGGGGCAAAAGAAGTTTAAGGAAAAAGGCTCGATCCTTCAGATTGTTAAAATCTTTTGTGAGTTTGCAAACAGGCTTCCTACTTATGTTAAAAAGACTCGCAATGTTTCTGAAAGAACTCGCTTAGTAAGGGCGTGTCTCTTAGAAGCCAAAGAACCTGCGGGGCTTTTGTACCGTGATTTACCGATTGCTTGCGGGTTTAAGCCTTTTCAGAATATCGATGGGGAACAGGAATCTGAGGTTAAGGCTTTTGTTGAGAAGCTCAGAGAAAGCATTGCCGAGTTACAGAAAGAGGAGAATAAGCTCTTTAACGACATTCAAGAGATTCTTTATCGAGCCTTTAATGTTGATCCTCGAGCTTCTGACGCGCGGTCGAATATCTCGGAAAGGTCTAAATTGGTCATTGATGTAACTCTGGATCCTTCATTTAAGGGGTTTTTGGTTCGGGTGGCGGATCATTTGCCTAATAAGTCCTGGCTTGAATCGATTGCTACAGTTGTCACTGGTCGCCCCCCTTTGGAATGGACGGATGCTGATTTATTAAAGTATGAGCATGAGATGGCAGCTTTCCATCACAAAATTAAGAAATATGAACAGATAGCTTTAGAGCGGGGAAGGATTTCTGGCGACATAAAAGGGGAGATTGCTCAGATATCGGTTACTTCGTCTAAGCATGGTGAAATGGCCAAGGTTTTTCACATTCAGGATGAATACCAAGAGCGGATTTCGCAATTAGAGCAAAGCTTGGTTGATTTTATTGATGAACGGGGTTTGTCTGATAAACCCGAGATCTTCTTATCGGCACTTTCCGAAGTTTTGAGAAAAATGCTCGTTAAAGAGTCTAAATAGAGGATTTTATGGCAGAGAAAGTTCGTCATATATTAGGCATCTCCGGCGGTAAGGATAGCAGTGCTCTTGCTATTTTTATGAGGGACAAGGTCCAGGATATTGAGTATTTCTTTTGTGATACTGGCGTCGAGCTTGAAGAAACTTATGACTATTTGCATAAGCTTGAGAAATATCTTGGCAAGCCGATTGTGCGATTGAGCGCCGAGAAGGACTTTGATTGGTGGTTGGTTAGGAATAATTACTTTCTGCCGTCGCAAAGGATGCGTTGGTGCACTGTTAATCTTAAACTTGAGCCCTTAGAGAAGTTTGTGGGTAAAGATAAGGCAATAAGTTATGTTGGTATCAGATACGATGAGCAAGGTCGTAAGGGATATCAGAATCCCAAGGCGGATATTACAAGTGTTTTCCCTTTTGTTGATCACAAGATTGATAAACAGGGGGTTATGAAAATTCTCGAGGAGGCTGGGTTGGGGTTGCCTGAGTATTACAAGTGGCGCTCTCGTTCCGGTTGTTTCTTTTGTTTCTTCCAGCGGCGCATGGAATGGGTAGGCCTTTATGAAAGGCATCCAGATCTTTTTAAGAGAGCAATGGCGTATGAGAAGTCAGATCCTGTCACTGGCAAGCGTTTCACATGGATTGCCGGTGAAAGTTTAGAGGAGCTTGTCCAGCCAGAGCGTATGGCTGAAATTAAGCGCAAGCATGAGACAGAGCTAGAGCGTGAATTGAAGAGCAAAAGCAATAGGCCGCTTGTTGAAGTTTTAAGTAGTGTGCTAGATCATGAGGATGACCAGCTCCCGTGTCAGATTTGTAATCTTTGATTACTAGGATATTTTGTTATGCCTGACCTAAAAGAGGCTTTATCTAGAATAGGAATTAGTGATTTGTCCGGGATGCTAGGTCCTCAGGCAATTTCTTTGCTTGAAAAGTTAGATGTTCGGAGTTGTTCTGCTCCGCGGCTTTCTAACTTAATTCTTAAAGAATTCTCGCCCAGTTTTATTTTGTTGGATGCTGGAAGGAGGGCGTTGTTGTTTTCGGCTTTAAAGAAGGAGGATGCTGAGCATCTTGCGCTGGCGCTTGGTATTCAGGCAGGGGATGACCCTTGGTTTGCACTAAAGAGGCAATCCTTTTCTATTAAACAAAAGAAAACAAGGCTTCTTTTTAACTTCTTTGCTTGCGAATTGCCGACGGAAGATAGTTCAGAGGATACCCCGCCCATTGCAAGCACTGTTTGTCAGTATCCTCTGTTTGATCATCAACGGAATGCCGTAAGAGAGGTCTCTGAGCTTGTTGAAAGCTCTCCCAGGCGTGTTCTTTTACATATGCCGACCGGTTCTGGGAAGACCCGCACAGCTATGAATGTTATAGCAGATTGTTTTCGAACTAAATCTGAAGATTGTCTTGTTATATGGTTGGCGCATTCAGAGGAGTTATGTGATCAGGCTGCTGAAGAATTTCAGAAGTCATGGAGTGTCTTAGGTAATAAATCACTTAATCTTTATCGTTATTATGCTGGTTATGATTTTGATTTATCAAAAGCGCAGAACGGTTTTATTGTTGCAGGCCTGTCCAAGTTGTATAAACGAAGCCTTTCGCAAATGCCATCTTTTCTTGAGATGTCACGCCGTGTGAATATGGTGATTATGGATGAGGCTCATCAAGCAACGGCCTCCACATATCAACATTTACTTAATTTGCTGGCCCCAACTGAAAAGACGGCTGTTTTAGGCTTATCTGCCACGCCTGGACGATCCTTTTTGAACCCAGGGGAGGATATTAAGTTAGCAAAGTATTTTCATCGTCAGAAAGTAACTTTAAAAGTTAAGGGATATAAAACGCCCGTTGAGTATCTTCAGAAAGAAGGGTATTTGGCTGTTCCTGAGTTTATTAGGATGCCGTACACCCCCGGCTTTGTATTATCTATTGCTGAAAAGAAGAAGATCGCTGAGGAATTAGACATTCCAGATGAAGTCTTGAATAAACTGGCGCAGGATGAGCGTAGAAATTTGCTTTTGTTGACTAGGATTATTCAGGAGGCTAAGTCTGGGGCAAAGATTTTAGTGTTTGCCTGTTCAGTGGCGCATGCAAAGTTACTTTCCAATTTATTAAATTTGAAAGGACTGGAGTGCGCATCTGTTACATCACACACCCCGTCAGAACATAGAAGTCAACTTATTAAGAAATTTCGTGATTCTGATCATTTAAACATCCTAACTAATTATGGGGTCTTAACAACAGGTTTTGACGCGCCACGCACTAGCGTTGCTTTTATCGCGCGACCCACTAAGTCCGTTGTTTTATTTAGTCAAATGATTGGAAGGGTTATACGTGGACCTAAGGTCCACGGGAATAAAACATGTAAAGTTATCACAGTAGCGGATCAGCTGATGGGTTTTAAAAGCATTAGTGATGGTTTCAATTTTTGGGAAGATGTCTGGTAAAACAGGGAGAAAACAATGTCACCGAAGATGGATAACACAAAAAATAGTGATGATGAATACGAAATTTATCCTCCAAGTTTGTCGGTTGAGGCGATGCGCAGTTCTGGGTATCGCGATGCCGCGCATGCGATTGCTGAATTAGTTGATAACAGCATTCAGGCTGGATTGGCAGTTAGAAAGAAGACAGATGTTCATATTTTGTGTGAGGTCGAAGAAGGCCCTGTTAAAGAACGCGTTGTCCAACGTATCAAAGAGATTGGTGTTTACGATAATGGCTCAGGCATGACTTCCAACATAATGAGGCTTGCGTTGTCATTTGGCAATGGAACTCATTTGGATGGTAAGACAAAAGGTATGGGAAAGTTTGGGATGGGGTTGCCCAATTCATCAATTTCCCAAGGGCGCCGTGTAGATGTTTATTCGTGGCAGAAATCGAAGTGTTTTCACACTTATCTTGATTTAGATGAAATCAAAAGGAATAAAGTAAGGTTTGTTCCTAATCCACAGCCTGTTGAGCTGCCGGAGAAGTGGGCGAAAATGATTTCTGAGAAACTAGAAAGTCATGGGACGTTAGTGGTGTGGTCAAAGTTGGACAAGTTAAAATGGCGTACACCGAGAGCTCTTTTTGAGAATTCGGAATTGATAATCGGTAGGATGTACAGATATTTTATAGCTGAGGAAAGGGTCTCTATAAAATTTGCTGCATATATTAAGAATGGGAAGAAGATGGACTTGGTGGGGTCAGAGATGTTTGTTCGTCCTAATGATCCGTTATATTTAATGGAGGGTACGACAGCTCCCGAACTTCCCGATAAGAAGCCGGCATTTGTTTTTAAGCATGAAGAGACAATTAACGTAGAGATGGAAGGTGAATCGTATCCAATCAAATTGCGATATTCAATTTGTAGGCAGGAGGCCCGTGATTCTGGGGGGAATTCTCCGTTCGGAAAAGACGCTGCCAAGAATGTTGGTATTTCTGTTATGCGTGAGGGCAGAGAACTTGAGATGGAAAAGTCATTTACTGATAAATCAGACACCAGAGAACGCTGGTGGGGTTGTGAAGTTCATTTTGGAGCGGAGTTAGATGAGATTTTTGGTGTTGATAACACTAAACAATCAGCGCGAAATTTTAAAATGATGGATGTTCTTGAAGATGCTAAAAATGAAGATATGACTGAGAACGAATACAAAGAGCATTTAAAGGACAGTAACGATCCTCGGGCAGTCATATATACACTTTCCCAAAGGATTGAAAAAGCCAAAGAGGATATCTTTATTCAAGTCCAGCGGATGGGCAAGCCGCGTGGGGAAGACGATACATTAGGACCGAGTTCTGCAGAAGCTCGTGCTTCTGAGGCAGTGCGAAAGAGAAGGGCTGAATTAGGAAAAACATCAGAAAGTGATCAGGCGCAGGAGGCTCCGGAAAAGGAAAGAGTAGAGGAGCTCTCTCAGGAATTAGCAACCATTGGAAATGTTCCTGTTGAAGAAACGCGTGAGGCTGCGGCTAAAATTATACAACTCAAGCCAGATATTAAATTTATTTTTGAAAAACAAGCTATTCCAGGAAGTGCAATCTTTGACATTCGTTCTAAGGCTGGGGTGCTTATTATTGTTATAAATGCCAAGCACCCAGCAAGTGATCATTTGTTTGAACTTTTAGAGCAATCAAAGGAAGAAGATAAGGGGTCGAAAATTTACACAGCGATGAAGTTAATGTTGATGGCATGGGCGCGTCTTGAGGACGAAGCTTCGGCTGAAGCAAGAGAGCGTTATGGAGATATTCGACAGGATTGGGGACGAATTGCCAGGGAATTTATAAAAATGTCTGAACATTAAGTATATTGTTGATCGGAGTCCAGTAATGTCATTGCCTGGAGATAAGTCTGTTGGACGCTTACTAAAGTCTGATGAAGTAAAGTCGATTCTAGAACAAGAGTTTAGGACCAGTAAACTTATCACTGTTATTAGTGCATATGTGACTAGCCCTGCCATTGAATGGCTTGTCAGAAATATATCCCCTGCCGTTGAAGTTCGTTTAGTGGCACGTCTTTCCCCGCATGATTTCCTATCAGGAGCCTCATCGCTCGATGCCGTCCGAACGGCTTTAGAAGCCAATTTCCGTGTCGGAATAATTGACAATTTACACGCAAAGATTTATTCGATCGATCAAAGAAAGATCTTTGTTGGTAGCGCCAATTTTACAACTAACGGATTGAAATTGTTTGGGGAAGGGAATCTGGAGGCTGTTGTTGAGGCGGAAGCTTCAAAAGAGAATTTATTATTTGTAGATCAGATATTGAAGAGTGCAGCGCCAATAGATTCTGCGACATTGCTTAAAATGGCCGCCTTTCTGAAAGATGCATCGACGCAAAAGAATGCTCCGGGTTTATCTAATCTTGCCTCGTGGCCGGACAATGTGGTGCCTAAAAGTGCTGATCTTTGGGTTCATGATCTACCTTGGGTGAATTTGAGTGAGGAGCAGGTTTCGGTTGAAGGTATGTTACATGATCAGCTTCTGTTTTCCGTTGAGGATGATGGCGGAAAATCTTTTAATGATTCCAAGGTTTTTCGTTGGCTGATTACGATGTTGGACGGGAAGCCAAGTAAAGAGATGTATTTTGGAGAAATCACGGCGAATCTTCACAATCAGTTAAAGGACGATCCTCGTCCTTATAGGAAAGATATTAAACAGCTCGTGGTCAATCTTCTTTCTTATTGCCAAAAGCATTCGGTAAAGTACATCTCTATTGATACGCCTTCGTATTCTCAAAGAGTGCGTTTATTAACTAATTAGGTCTTATAAGATGGAACGCGCTATATATCTAGATTATCATGCGACCACGCCAGTAGATCCCCGGGTTTCCCAGGAGATGTTCCCGTTCTTTCAGGATGATTTTGGAAATGCCGGGAGTCTTTCTCATGGCTTTGGGGAGAAGGCTGCTCATGCTATTGATAAATCACGTCAAATTGTAGCAAAAATGATCGGTGCCGGTTCTCGGTCAGATGTGATTTTCACCAGTGGAGCTACAGAATCAAACAATATAGCTTTGCAGGGGGTATTAAAAGTCCTTTCTAAACAGGGGAAGTCACATGTTGTCTCCTCTGCGATTGAACATAAGTCTGTTCTAGACGTTCTTGCTTGCCTTGAAGATCAGAAGTTAATTGATGTTTCGTATCTGTCTCCAGATAAGGATGGATGCTTCAAGATTAACGCTATCAGAGATGCTCTGCGTCCTGATACCGGCCTTTTGTCCTTTATGTTTGTGAACAACGAAATAGGCATCATCAACCCTATTAAAGATATAGGTGAGCTTTCAAGGCAGCATGGGCTTGTTTTTCATTGTGACGCAACACAGGCGGCCGGGAAGTTGCCTATCAATGTAGATGATTTAGGTGTCGATCTTTTATCCATTTCAGCACATAAAATTTATGGCCCAAAAGGTGTTGGAGCACTTTATGTGCGAAATTCGTGCCGGCTTGAGCCAATCATATACGGAGGGGGGCAGGAGCGTGGACTTCGCCCCGGAACGCTTCCAGTGCCGCTTATTGTGGGCTTAGCCAAGGCTTTTGAAGTTGCGAATCTGGAAATGAGTGCTGAAGCTGTTCGAATTAGGCGTATGCGTGATGAATTATTGAAGGGATTGTCGGGAGGGATAAAGGACATAGTTGTCAATGGCAGCATGGAACAGCGGCTTTACAATAATTTGAATATCAGTTTTCTCGGAGTTAAGTCAGATACATTGATGATGAATCTTTGGAATGACCTTGCGGTATCAAGCGGATCTGCCTGTACGAGTATAAATTGGGAAGGAAGTTATGTCCTTAAAGCAATGGGGGCAACATCGGAACGAGTTAACAGTGCTATTCGTTTTGGTCTTGGACGAATGACCACAGATGACGAAATTGCTAAAGCCATTCCGATTCTTCGGGCCGCTGTAGCGAAGTTGAGAGCTTAGCCATATTTCTCCGGGAGAATTTTGATGAAAGAAGACACTCACACAGGTGAAGTTCCTAATGGTCACTGGCTTGATGAGAACAGCGATACACATTCGATTGCTGTTGCAAATAGCTATATTTTAGGCATTGCAGACGGATTATATGCAAGGCGACATAACCTTGATGATCCTCTTTGTCGGGATAATCCAGGTCTTAATAGAGGTAACGTGGTAGATGTCGTGAGATCGTATTATAAGCAAAGTCCAGAGAATAAGTTTCGTCAAATAGTGGCCGTGATTAGGTCGGGTTGTAGATAATCTTATGGGAGACCTCAATCTCGAAGAAAAGGCAAGATTGGCCATTACTGAATCGGTTTGTTCTCTCACGGTTGCGGTGGATGTGTCACTCGCGGCCAACGAATCAGGTTGGGGGACCGGTTCACTTATTGAAATCAACAAGCGCTTCTTTGTTCTTACCTGCAAGCACGTTGTTAAAAGTTCCTACCAGAACGCCGACCTCCGATTCCTCTTTAGACCAGAAGGATCGCTTATAGATGCTCATAAGGACAGAGTAAAGCATACGCCTATACAAATACTGTCCAAGATTTCAACCAAGTCTTACGCGCAGACGCTTCCGTTAATCAATAGATTCTATTCTGATTCTGACGACGACCTGGCTCTTTTGGAAATTGATTCGTCCGCAAAAGAAATTAAAGACCTTATTTTCTTTAATCTAAACAAAGGCAGTATCCTGCCTGCCGAGCCTAATACGCCGACTTATATGTTTGGCTTCTCCGTTGAATTGGCACGGATGGTCGACAAACAAGGGGTTGCCGTTTTTCATTACTTTCTAGGTTCTGGCGTTATTGAACCAAAAGCTGATTACGCAGAGTTTGATCCTCAACGTCATTTTTTAGTGGATTTTACGTTGGATGAAGAGGCGGCTCGCCCCAATGGACTGAGCGGTTGCGGGGTATGGGCTCGGTTACCATCGGGCAAGGACAACCTTTGGACTCCCAATCTATATTTCATTGGCGTACAGTCAGCTTTCTATCCTAATGGTAGAGAGGGACAGCCTATTAAGGCAACAAAAGCAGAACGGGTGCTGCAGCTCGCAAAAGACAATGGCATCATCTAATGTATGAGCAAATAATCGACCGTTTTTTTACCTATAGAAATTGCAGTGTGGAAATGGCGTATTTTACAGGGGAGGATTATTTGCGCAGAGAAGATAAGCTGTTTTCAGAATGACCTTACCTTTTATTACGGGGTAATGGAAGATAGCAGGGCGCCTTTTATAGGGCGCTTTTTTTATTGGCGCGACATGATGCTGTCGCCTGCCTGATTTATATTAAGCACATGCCCCCAATAATGAAAGGTGAGTCATGTTACTAACAAATTTCCTAAAGAAGAAGCCCGGCCCAGTGCTGGTAAAAGATGTCGTTGGCGATGTCCTTCATAAGATTGAACGGATGGAACGGCAGGGGCCTGGCCTCACTGGGATTACAACTGGATTTAATGATCTTGACCGTATGTTGTCTGGACTTCATCCTGGTGAACTGCTCGCCTGTTTATCTCGGCCGGCAATGGGGAAGACTGCCTTTGCGGCTTCTATCACAGCGCATGTGGCTAAGCAAAAGGTGCCTGTATTGTATTTCTCGTTGGGCCAATTAACACAGCGGAACATTGTTTTTGGGCTTATTTGCGCACAAGGCAAAGTGGATAGGTCTAAAGCGCGTTGTGGGATGATGGATGGAACAGAGCGATCAAAGTTTGTTGCGGGTGTGGGGATAGTCGCGGAGTTGCCAATTTACATTGATTCCATGACGCGTACTGTCCAGGATGTTGAGCGCATAGTAAAGAAACATGTCGCTGAACATAAGGTAAAACTCATTGTGATCGATCCATTGCAGTGTATTGAAGATGTCGCTTTATTGGATGGAGCAGCGCGCTATAAGGCGTGCGAGATGGTCACCAGAAGGTTAAAAGCAATGGCTGTTCGCAATGAAGTAACAGTTTTTGTGACGAGTTGGCTATCCCGTCGTACAGAAGAGCACGAAAAAACACGGCCGTTACATCTCTTATCCCAGATCGCCCGCGAGGAAGGTGGTTTCGACGTCTATGCAGATGTTGTCTTGCAGCTTTACCGGGAAGACTATTATGAGCCTAAACCTGAAAACCTAGGAATCGCAGAAATACGAATTATTAAGAGCCCTGACGGTTACTCGGGATCAACGCACATTCGCTTTAATCGAGATGAAGGCGTATTTTTCGATAATCTTACATAAATGTGGGAGACGGCTATGAAAAGGCAGGGAGACATCTTAATCATTAAGATTGATAGGATCCCAGAGGGGGTCGTCCGGAAGAAAGACCGGGTCTTGGCCGAAGGTGAGGCTACGGGACATGCGCATAAATTAGATGCCGGTGATGTGTACGAGAAAGACGGCATACTTTATTTCAAGGCAGATGATACCGTCCATCTTAATCACGAGGAGCACGGTCAGATCACGTTCAAGCCTGGGGTTTATCGTGTGATTCGTCAGAGAGAGTATGAGCCCGATGGATGGAGAAATGTCGCAGACTAACCTAGTCTTTTCCTGTTTTGATGGCCGGACGCAATATCGAGAGACTTCCGATGAGACGCGTGAGGTCGTTACTTTATATTCGGATGGCAAACTTTGCTCGCGTCGTTTACTTCAGAATGGCCGTTATCATGGCATTTGTATGTCTTGGCATGAAAATGGTATCAAGATGATGGAGGAACCGTATACCGATGGCAAGTTAAACGGCGCGGTTAGCACCTGGCACAAGAATGGAATGTTGGAAAGCCAGCGCTTTTATCGCATGGGAATGTATTACGGAATTGCCCGCCAGTGGAATGATCAAGGGAGGGTGACTTCTGTCAAATTGATGGTCTGGCGTACTTTCGTTGGCGTCAAGCTGCTGGAGTATTTAGAAGGGTTGCTGCTTCAAGGAAGGCTTACTGCCCAAAATATCGTTCGGGTTCGTAATGCTGAAATTCGTCACTTGCTGATCGAAGATATGGGTTACGAGCGATTTGTTCAGCAGCTCAACCCGGATATCATTGATAAAGACGGGGAGCGCGACCTCATGCGCATTTCTTTTCATCAGGATGACGAACCTCTGTATTTGGTCAAGGTCCGGTGTCCATCAACAGGAGCTTATTACACGCTTCGTGTGCCGCCGACGATGAAGACGGCTCAAGAGGCAGTGGCGTGGACGTTTGGATTAAAGACGGATGAGTACAACCCGGAAGAGGAAGCATAAAAGATCTATGGATAAAGAGAAATATACCATTGTATGGCAGGAGTGTGGTGAGGGAAGCAACTTCGCCGCTCGATTTTATGTGCCGGATTTTACGGGATATCTTCCGTTCTTTTTATCTGGAGAAGAAGTTGATCATTTGGAAAATAAAGAATCTGTTCCGCTTGAAGAACGACATTTGTTATTTGGTCTTCTTTATGGCTGGAAACATAACGGCTTATTTGGGAATAATGTAGATAAAGCTGTAGGTGGGCATTTATTGGAGATATTGAGGAAGGGATATGGACATAAAGATTTTGAAGAGCTGATTCTAAATGTGGCTTGCAATATACGTGAAGCGAATGGGAGTTCCCCCAGCCGGGTTGTTCTTGAGAGCGGATTGGATATTGTTCCGGAGTCCTCGAAGATAAAAAGTGATTTAATAATGGATTTGTGGGAACTGGCATTGGCGCATTCTTCATTTGAGAAAAGGAATGCTTGTTTAACTGAAATCGTTAAACTTGTTAGAAAGGTCAGTTTCCCTGAGGTTTTATCACGGGCGACGGAAGTTATTTCATATTATGGTCTTTGTTCCATTGTTCTTCTTGGGGAGAAAGAAGATGTTAATGAATATCTTCATTCTGTTGTGTTTCCGAATCTATCGGATCCCTTGTTAAAGGATAAGGTCAAATCTTTGTTGGAATGTAAAGCGCCGAATATATCGGATCTTAAAATCTAAGGGGAATGTCATGAAAGACATGTTCAAGCAGAAATGGTTCTGGATCACGGTGTTGTTCGCGACGATCAACATCATCGGCCTTGTCAGTATCGTTGACGCTTTAGATGGTCGAGGTTTGAGCCGATTCTCGTCTTTCTTCCAGAACATCGCTGCCAGGATGAGCTTTGTTGGGCATGGCGCTCAAAAAGTAAGTCTGGAGGTCGGGTCCGCAGTCAAGGCTGCCTTGAATGTCCTGATCGTCAAGGAGATCGAACCGTCGGTATCCGGCACAGACCTGGAGATCGTCGTTAAATTAAATAGTGAGCCTGGCAATCTTAATACCAAAGGATTCGTTGATATTACGCCGCAGGTTAAGTTCTTCGTTGAACCTGGGTGGAATGAGTTGCGTATTAAAGGGGATTTCAAACCGCGCCAGTCATATCATGTCGAAGTCTTGGCGGGGCTCAAGACCGAAGAAGGGGCAGTCCTTAAAGAGGCAGTTAATGAGGATGTGGTAATGCCTGATTTCGAACCGACGGTGCGGTTTAAGGTTCCAGGTATGTATTTAGGGCTGAAGGGTAATCGCCTGGTTCCCTTCGAGGTCGTGAATGTCAGCAATAAGGTTGAGGTCACCCTACAGCGTTTATATGACACGAATGTGGTGTATTTCCTAAATAAGCAGCTGGATGCTGAGGATAGTTATTGGCGCCGGGATAGCCTTCTTGATGATATCGGCACGGAGACCATCACTCGTGAAGTTCCCGTCAAAGTGGACATCAATACCCCTAAAGACATAGTGTTGGATCTGAAGTCCATGCTTCCCGACGGTCAGCAGGGGCTGTTCCAGTTGCGTGCTAAAGATGCAGGTGACGAAGGTGTCTCGGATGACAAGATCGTGCTGGTAACAGACATTGGCATTCTCTTTAAGAAGGCCCCTAGGGAAATGCTCGTTTGGGCCGCGTCGTTAAAGGACGCTATGCCGGTTGCTGATGCTGTGGTCAAAGTCTTTTCCAAGAAGAACCTGCTTATCGCGGAAGGCCGGACTGACGAGAACGGGCTTATGCACTTTAAGGATCTGGATCTTACGAAAGACCGTGAGCCTTTTGCTGTGACGGTGGTTAAGGATAGTGACCTTTCGTTCCTTGAGGTTGGCAGCAACGCAATTACTGAGACGGACTTTGATGTTCAGGGCCGTCCTTATTTAAGCGCCGGCTATGAAGGGTTTGTTTATGGCGACCGGGGTGTTTACCGCCCAGGAGAGAAGGCAAATATCAGGACTATCGTCCGGGCATCCGGCGTTAAGATCCCGGAGAGTTTTCCGGTCATTTTTGAGATCAAGCGGCCTGACGGAAAAAAGTTCAAGGATTACAACGCTGTCCTTAATAAGTTTGGTACGGCGGATGTCGAGGTGGAGTTCCCGGATTATTCTTTGACCGGGGAATACAAGATCACTTTGAAGGTCCCAGGCAGTGAGAATGCGATCGGTGAGGCGAAGATCAATGTGGAAGAGTTTATCCCGGACAGCCTGAAAGTGACGACCAAGATCGCTGACAAGCGGTTCAAGAAAGAAGAGCCCGTTCCGGTTGAGGTCAATGTTCAGCAGAATTATGGCGCTGCGGCTGCAGGCAGGGATGTGGATGTTTCTTATAACCTCAAGACGGTTAAGTTTGAGCCAAAGGATTACAAAGGTTTCGTGTTCGAGGATGAGACTCGGGTCTTTGCTTTTAAGCGTGAGTATCTGGCTATCAAGAAGTCTGATGATAACGGGAATGCGAATGTTGAGATCAAGCTTGGCGATCTTAAACTACCGCCATCAACGCTCGAGATGTCGATCCGTGTGACCGCCAAGGAGCTCGGCGGGCGTGGTTCTTCTGTTTATGAGGAACGGGACATTGATGTTTATCCTTACTACATTGGTGTGAAGCCACAGTTTGAGGGCAATGGTGCCCTGGGGCAGGATATGAAGTTCGATTATGTTGCCCTGCTTCCAGACGGGCAGAAGGCAGTCCAAGCCGAGGCCAGTGTGGATGTTTGCAAGGTGATTTGGAACAGCATGATCAAAAAGAATGAAAAAGGTCAGTGGCAGTGGGTCACGGAAAGCCGCGAGGATTGTTTTGATCATAAGCCATTAACTCCGCAGGATGGGGCTGGTGTGTTTGCGTTCACTCCGCAGGGCCCTGGTGATTATGTGCTGAGATTCAAGGCTGCGGGTGAAAAAGCCCACGCGGCTTCACTCAAACTGTTCATTGAGGGCCCCGGCGTCGTGAGTTGGGCCAAGGAGCGGCCGGATCGGATCGAGCTGGCTTTTGACAAGCCCACTTATGCGGTTGGGGAGACGGCACAGTTGACTATCAAGCCACCCTTTGCTGGTAAGGGATTGTTGACTTGCGCGAGCGATAAGGTTTTCTTAACCAAGTCGTTTGATGTTGGCACCGCCGCCCAGCAGGAGTCTATTGCAATTACAGAGGACTTCTCGCCAAACGCGTATTGTGCGTTGACCGTGATCCGTCCGGTAACTGTGGGTGAGCAGTGGACGTCACATCGTGGATATGGGGTTGCCCCGGTTGTGGTGAATACGGAAGTACACAAGACCACCATCGATGTTAAGGCTCCCGCAGAAGTTCGTCCCAAGGAGACGGCCAGGCTGGATATTCAGGGTCCTGCAGGCAAACCAATGGAATTCTCTGTGGCTTTGGTAGACGATGCGATCCTTCGTTTGACCGGATACAAAACGCCGGATCCGTATGGCTTCTTCTATGGCAAGCGCATGAATGCTCTGCAGACTAGCGACATCTATTCGCTGCTTATGCCCGAGCTCGAGGAAGATAAAGCATCGGCTGATTCATCGCCCTCTGGTGATGGTGCGGCTTATGACGCGAAGCATCATAATCCGGTTAATGCCAAGCGTATCAAGAGCGCGGTGATCTGGAAGAGTCAGATCGTGACGGATGCTGAAGGCAAAGCGTCGGTCGATTTTACGGTTCCTGAATTCAACGGGAAGCTCAAGTGGATTGTGATTGGCGCCGGTGAGAACGACTTCGCCGCACAGGCTGGCGACATCAAGGTTGTCGATCCGTTGGTTCTTAATCCGTTCTTGCCTCGTTTTCTGGCGATGAACGATGATTTTCTGCTGCCGATCTCTGTTTCCAATATGACCAAAGCGGGCGGGAGCGTCAGTGTTGTTATCGAACCTTCTGCCGGGTTTGTGGTAACCGGAGAGAAAACACAGTCCGTTGCTATTGAACCGGGCAAGGAAGGTGTCGTTGTCTTCAAAATGAAATCGCCTGCCAAGCCTCAAAAAGGTGAGATCAAGATCAGTGCATCGCTGGGGAATGAAACTGTCTCCAGAGTAACGGAGATCGCGGTTCGTCCGCCTGTTAGCTGGGCAACTCTAAATGGGGTGGTTGATGTCCCCGCAGGTACGGTTAAGCCGTTTACCGTTCCTGGAGCATGGCTTGATGGTACGACCCGGATGAAGTTAATGGTTTCTGGCATGCCGGCGCTCAAGTTCTCCGGCGGCCTTGGGTATTTGATGAAGTATCCATATGGCTGCATTGAGCAGACGGTCTCCAGTGTTTTTCCGCTTCTTTATCTTCGGGATCTGGCGGGAGCGATTGATAGCCAGAAGTATGCTCCGGGATCGATCGAGAAGGTTGTGAATGCGGGAGTTGAACGAGCTCTTTCCATGCAGCATTTGTCTGGTGGGTTTGGGATGTGGCCAGGGCACAGGGATGAATATGTGTTCGGCAGTGTCTATGCTACGGACTTCCTGGTCGAGGCAGACAAAGCCGGATATGCAGTGCCGCAATTCGCCAAGATCCTCGCTTTGGGGAATCTGGAGCGCATTCTTTCCAATAAAGATGACGAGTATACGCCCGAGCTGAAGGCGTACGCAGCGTATGTTCTGGCCAAGTCCGGACGGGTTAATGCTTCGTGGATCCGTCGTCTTCAGGAGATGAGGGACAAGTTGCCTTTTGAATCAAGGTTCTACATCGCAGCGGCCCTTGGTGTTATCGGTGACAAAAAGGCGGTTGAGGACATCATGGGACAGGGGTTCCCGGATGAAAGTATCAAGCGCGAGCTTGGGGGAAATCTCACATCGTATGTTCGCCAGAATGCGGTAGCCCTGTCCATCTATATGGACCTTGCGCCGCAGAATGCCATGGTGCCAGTTTTGGTGTCCCGTCTTGAAAAGGCCATGAACAACGGCCAGTGGGCGTCAACGCAGGAGAACTCGCAGGCGCTGATCGCATTGGGTAAATACGCGCGGTATTTCACTCAGGAGGACATTGACTTTACTGGAACGGTCAAGGTCGGTGATGTTGTTCGTGCGTTCAATAGTCATGAAGTTCTGCAGGTTGCTGATCTTGATCTTTCTGGCAAGCCTATCGAAGTGTCGGTTATGGGTAAAGGAACGGCCTTTGTCTACTGGACATCTGAAGGCGTTCCTGCAGAAGGGCAGGTTAAGGAAGAAGATAAGGGTATCAGTATCCGTCGGGCTTTCCTAGGGCGTAATGGCAAGCCGGTTGATCTGAAAACGATCAAGCAGGGTGATACGATGGTCGTTGATCTCACGATAGGTTCGTCGGGGATGGACAATGTTGTTGTTGAGGATCTGTTACCTGCCGGGTTTGAAGTTGAGAATCCGCGTCTTACGACATCGGAAAAGATCGATGCTACTTCTGAAGAAATGATCGATCCGGTCAATGTTGATATTCGTGATGACCGCTTGGTGTTGTTTCTTAATACCAAGAGCGGCACGGAACATTACCGTTATATTGTGCGAGCTGTGACCAAGGGGGATTTTGTCCTTCCGGCGGTCAAGGCCGAGGCGATGTATGATCCGACGGTCTTCAGTATCAGCGGACAGGGTAGGGTGCAGGTGGTTGAATAATGACGATTCCGAAACCGGTAAAGGTTGCTTTGTGGGGATGCGGCAGTCTCGTAGCGGCAATGATAGTCGTCTACGGGATCGTGCTTCTCCTTGTTCCTTTCCCGCATAAGGACATCAAGGGTATCCATTATTCCACCGAGGTTCTTGATAAGGACCGGAGGCTTCTGTACACCTTTCTGAACGACAAGGACCGCTGGCAGCTTCCAATAGAATTAGGTCGTCTGGATGGGCGGTTCATTCAGGCTACGCTTGCTATTGAGGATCGCAATTTTTACAAGCATTCCGGTGTGGATTTCTTGGCAGTGGTTCGTTCTTCTTTCCTGAACCTAACCAATGGTCGGATTATTTCTGGGGCTTCAACGGTCAGTATGCAGACGATCCGTCTTGTGGAGGGGCGCAAGCGCAGCTTCTTGAACAAGATCATCGAGATGGTTCATGCCATCCGGCTTGAACAGCTTTATACCAAGGAACAGATCCTCAAGATGTATTTTGAACTGGCTCCTTACGGCGGAAACATCCACGGGATACGGGCGGCATCACTGCGGTATCTGAATAAGGAGCCGGACGATCTGACGCTAACGGAATCAGCTTTGTTGGCAGGATTGCCGCAGTCTCCATCACGGTTGCGTCCTGATCGTTACCCGGCCAGGGCCAAGGCTCGCCGTGATCGGGTGCTCAAGGCTATGCTTGATCAGCATGTTATCAGCGATAAGGATTATGCCCAGGCCGTGAGTGAGCCTGTCGTTTTCGGGCATTATGAATTTCCCAAGAAGGCTCCGCATTTCTCTATTTATGTTAAGGCGCGCTCTGGTAATGAAAAGGTTCTGCAGACCAGTCTTGATGAACGGATGCAAGAGTTTGCCGAAGGGGTGCTCAAGGAGACTGTTGATCGCTTTCGGGATCAGGGGATCGCTAATGGGGCTGTGATTGTCATTGAGAATAAGACGGGCAAGATCCGGGCTATGGTCGGATCCGCGGATTTCATGTCTGCTGTTGACCAGGGCCAGGTCAATGGTGCATTAAGCCGACGTTCGCCGGGATCGGCACTCAAGCCTTTCACATATGCGTTGGCCTTGGAAACTGGCCGATATTCAACGCGTACCGTCCTGGATGACGTGCCATCGCGGTATGCCGAGTATATGCCGCGCAACTTTGATAAGAAGTTCCGGGGCAAGGTTTCTTTGCGGGAGGCACTGGTTGATTCTTTGAATATCCCGGCGGTCGAGGTGCTGGATGATGTGGGATATCGTGTTCTACATGAGCTTTTGCGTGATTCCGGGTTGAAGACACTTTCGCCCGATCCGGATCGTTACGGATTGTCGCTGACATTGGGATCGCCGGATGTGCGGTTGTTGGAACTGGCCAATGCTTATGTGATGTTGGGTCGTTTGGGCGTGTATAAGCCATTTTCTGTTGATGAAGGTGAGGCTGATGGTCATGGTCGGCGATTGTTAAGTGATGGCGCTGCATTCATCGTTGCTGATATCTTGTCGGATAACCTTCGGTTACAAGCAGCAGGATTGTACCGTGATGAAAAGCAGTCTCCGCGAGTGGCTTTTAAGACCGGGACATCTTACGGTCAGCGCGATGCGTGGACCTTTGCCTATAACCCGGAGTACACGGTCGGCGTCTGGATGGGGAACTTTAATGGTAAGTCATCCAAGGCGTTGGTTGGGCTGGAAGTGGCAACGCCGGTTGCTGTGCGCATCTTCGATTGGCTGTACGAAGGGAAGTCTCTGGTCTGGTTCACGAAGCCGGAGTCGGTTCTCGCGAAAGCGGACGATTTGTCAGTCAAGACCTCCGGGGCTGTCCCAACGCTGGCGAGGAAGGACTTTATTGACCCGGCAAAGAAGCCGGAGATCGTTTCGCCAGCAGGCGGGGCGGAGTATTTCATTTCCGGTGTCCAGGGCAGTAACCATGAGATCAATCTGCAAGCCAAGACCTCGGGTGAAGCCCAGCGTTTGTATTGGTTCGTGAATGGATCGTTGTTTAAGACAGCATTGCCGGATGAGAAAATCTTCATGCCTATGTCGCCGGGGATGTATCAGATTACTTGCGCGGATAACTTTGGGCGGAGCTCGACGATTTCATTTATTGTTAGATGATTTGGCTCAATAACGGAGAACGGGTTTATGGAAATTCCGCCAGGTAGTAAAGAACTTTTAGCTTTGCAGGAAAGCCTGAGGGCTCAAGGTGTTGAGAAGCTGCCGATTTGCAGGTATGGGGATTGGGAATATGCCCTTCCGAGTAATGAAGAAGAGTATATAAAACTTCGCGGCATGGCCGTCTTGAGGCTTGAGGCTCATTCAGATACTCGTAATGAATTGCCACTAAAGAAAGCTTATTTCAGGCTCAGTCACGGTGAGCTGAAAGGGCAGGAAGCCCAGTTGCCAAGGCTTTGGCTAGGTGATGAATATGATCAGAAGATAACTGATAAGTCTTCAAGTCCCGAGAACCTGCATTTTGTACAGGTGTCCTTCTGGCTCTTTCCGGTTAACTTCTTGGCTGATGAGGGTAGCGCTATGGTGGCTGATTTTAATGAGGGGCGCGATGGATTCTGTTTAAGAACCGGGAATTGGAATTTAGATGATCGGATTCTCAGGATTGTTCATAAACATGCGGCTCAGGAGCTGACGTTAGCACCTAAAATTGATATGAACTTTCTTTCAACTTTTGTTTCGCGCGAATTTCCAGGGCGATTTTAAGGGGGTAGTGATGCTTACGCAGACAGATCAAATTGACATGATGGCCGAGCTTTTTCTTGATAAGCAACAAGAAGGGCATCGGGAGTTCTGGATTCCGCCGGAATCAGAAGAAGAGTGCTTGGCGAGGGTGGCGTGCGCGAGCACCACTGGCGAGCGTGAAGAAGCACTAGGGAAGATTGTTCTTATTTATAGGGCGAAGAACATTAGTAATGACGGGAAGTATGCCCTCGATACTCGGCAGGCGCTAATCCGGATTCTTGAGCAACATGGCAAGGAGTGCACTGCAGATATGCTTATTCGCGAGGGTGCGTATTGCGAGAAGGGTCATGATTTTGCTAGCGCGGTGGATTTTTATGTAGTCTGCGTTCGGGCCCAAAAGACGGACACAAAACTTATCTACTTCTCATACAACAATCTTGGGTTTTCTCTTAATTTTCTGCAGAAGTTCTCTGAGGCCGAGAGGTACTTGCGTGAGGCTATTTTCATTTGCCCTAAAAAATACAACGCTTGGAAAAACCTCGGCGTTTCTCTTGAATGGCAAGGCCAATATGAAGAGGCGGCAGGTGCTTACTTGAAGGCAGTCCATTTGACTCGTGGTGAACCACGTTCACAGTTGCATTTGAAGCGGATTCTTAATCGGCATCCATCATTGAGAAAGATTCCATGCTTTTCTATCGATCACAAAGTATGAATAGATTAATACCTATGACACTTTACGTTAAGAGCCTATTGGATTTAATAGAAGCGAATCTGGAACATTAGTTTTAGCAGGGATTTGATTTGTACCATTGAAACCACCGTCAAAAGCGGTGGTTTTTTTTGTTAACCAAATGCCACAAGTGTATTTGTAGCTATTGCATGACAAGAGATCAGGGCTGCTTATTCTTGGGGGAAGCGTAAGACTTATTTATGTCGTGAGCAACTTTTTGGAGGTCCCGCAGGATGCTTTCCAGTCTGTCCTCTAGGGAACAGTCGTAGGTGCGAGTTAGAAAGATGGCTTGCAGCGCTTCGGTTGCTAGTTTCCTCGAATCTTTTGTTTTCAGGAGGGCCTGCATGGCTTTTTCGGAAAGAATTTGGTCGATTATATTGTCTTTGAGTATCCGGCCAGCTTCCGAGAATAATGCTGCTTCTTGGTAGGCACTGTTAATCTCAGGAAATTTCTTTCTGAAGTAAACAAGCAGTAGTTCAGGATCGTTAAGGGATTTGGCGATCTTCCTTATTAGTGAAAGGGAGGGGCTCTTTTTATTGTGCTCAATTTCAGAAAGATGTGATTTCGATATCCCAATCTTTCGTGCCGTTGCTGACAGACTGACGCCCTGGCGCTTTCTTGAGCTGTTAACGTAGACACCGATAGAAAAACTTAATCCCATAGCGGATAGTTTATAAGAGGTCTGGACTCCTGTCAATAAAAGTTCGCAATGAGCGAACCACAACATGCTTTTCAAAGCCAATCGTTCGCCACAAGCGAACATTTTAGTTGACAAAATTTAGCAGATAACCATAATATAATCGTTCGCAAGTGGCGAACATTGTAATGCGACAGGAGGCGCGAGATGGCTAAAAACAAATTATTTTATTATCGTCGAGAAAAAGGACTTCGGCAGCATGAGCTTGCTGAACGCGTGGGAATCACGGAGTTAAATGTGAGCAGGATAGAGACTGGGCGGATGATTCCTGACACTGAATTGTGTGGGCGGATATCAAGAGCGCTGGGTGTATCACCAGATGACCTGTTCCCACAGAATTTCAACCAGCGGGCCCGCAATCGCCATCAATAAGGAGTTAATGTGCAATATCAAAAGCTGGAGGGAGAGATGTACGTTCCAAAGAATTATTCAAGCAATAACAGGTTGTTCCGCAAGGATATGCTAGTCGCGCGCCTTGAAGGGCTATTTTATTACAAATTCAGCCGAACACTGTCAGATTTCGTCCTGGCAAACGCTCCTGGTTCAGCAGATGGATATTTCGTCCGTGGAGTTGACTATTTAGAGGAAGACGGCGGCGATAATGCTGCGCTTTGCTTTAGCCAGGCGATTGAAATTGATCCAAATTTTGTACAGGCGTACAACAACCGAGGGATCGCCAATGCTCTTTTAGGAAATAAACAAAGAGCCGAGGATGATTTTATTAAATCTAGCGAACTTGCGTTCATCGTTTAACACATTAGCAATGCGGCGTGCTTGTTAGGAATGATTTAAGTACAGAATATAAACAGTATTAAAAAAGGGGGCGAAATGGATGTTTCTACGACTGCTCAGCATAAGGGTGCTGAAGATGATTTTGGGGAGAGTTTTTGTAGTGGGATCGATAATCTTGAGCTGGGTGATTTCACTCAGGCCATCGCAGATTTTACAGAAGAAATTAGGCTGAAGCCCGATTGCGCTGTGGCGTACCGGTATCGCGCAGTGGCCTATTCAAAGCAAGACGATTTCTGCATATCTGTGGCAGATTTTACTAAAGCCATTGAGCTTCTTCCGAATGATGCCGAGGCCTATCTCGAACGTGGAATTATCTATGCAAGGCTTGAGTGTTTTGATCGTGCCGAAGCAGATTTTACCAAAGCCATTGAACTAATTTTAGATTCTGTAAAAGCATCTGTACATCAGAACGTTGGCGGTATTGTACTAGAATCGTCCGAACAGGAATTGGCTGATTTTAAAAAGGCATTGGGTCGCCTTCCGGAAATTACTGATGCTAATTTCAATCAGAGTGAGTTAAATAAAGTTCTTTCGGAGTTCTCCGCTAAAACAGGCCGCAGGTTAAGCCTAGCACGAGCATATACCAATAGAGGGAAATGTCATGTTAGCCGAAGAAGATATACCCAAGCGGTGGATGATTTTACAAAAGTTATTGAGATGAACCCTGATGATGCGGGGCCATATGTGTACCGGGCGACCGCCCGTTTACAGGATTTCCCCAAGGCGATCGCGGATTTCACAAGAGCTATTGAGCTTAATCCAAATTTTGCAGGTGCATATTTTGGTCGGGGGATTATTTATTTGAATCAGGATAAATTTGACTTGGCCGCGGCTGACTTTACTAAAGTTCTCGAGATCACGCCTGAGAATACAAAGGCCTCTGAATATCGTGAAGCCGCTATTCGTAAAGAACAGAATCAAGATTAACTATTTAAGGGGGATCAAATGGAGGGTGATTGCTTTAATAGTTTGAAGATTGAAGGTGATGAGCAAGATATCGAGCGGTTTAAAGAACAGGCTGCTTATGTCTACGATGAAAGGAATGATGTCAAAACTTCATTGTCGTTCAATCAGTTTATACCTTTACCGCCGGAGCTTAGTGTAAGAATTGAGAATAATGACGAAACGAGCTCGAGGTTAATTGCTAAATACGGGTGTGATAATGGGTTTGATTGGGTAATCAATAATTGGGGAGTTGAGGTTGAGGCTTTTGCTGATGATCCCATAGGTAATGTATACGAATTTATTACTGAATGGAATCCACCCATAAAGTGGATTATCAATGTATCAAGGAAATTTCCTGGACTCATCTTCATTCTTAATTACCAGAATTTCTCCTATCCAGACGAAGATTTGGCAGATTTTGGTAGCTTGGTGATACAGAATGGAAAGAAGAAGTCTGAAGAATATAAAACGAAAGGTCGGTGTGTTCGTTGTTCTTCTTGCAATCGTGTGACTGGGTATCTGCCTGATTCGTTATGTAAGAGTGCTGAATAGAATGTAAACCAAATCGAAGGAGAAATTAATGAAAAGAAATCATAATGTAAAAGTGCGTGGTAAGGCGTTATCGACGGTAGAAAAGATAAAAGGAGTTCGAACAAAACAAGAAATTATTAGTGAACAAATGGATGCAAAAGAGTTTTTCAAACGTGGGCTTGCTTATGGCAGGCAGGGAAATCACAGTCAGGCAGCGTGGGAATATGGGAAAGCCATTGTGTGTGAACCTGACTATGCGAATGCTTATAACAACCGCGGCGTTGAACGCGCAGAGGAAGGTTACTGCGCTAATGCGATCGATTGCTTTACCAGAGCGATAGCAATAAATCCTAATGATCCAGATTTCTATTTCAATCGAGGCTTGGCTTATCAAAAAGCGTTCTATCAAAGGCAGAAACCGAAGTCCTTGACGCAGGAGTATTTTCGAGAAGGTTTAAATGTAGGCAGAGCCGATTTTAATAAAGCGACCGAATTAAATTCTGACTATGGAAAAATGCCAATTATGACCATAGGAATGCCGCTTCAAAGAAAGCTTGTTTGTCGTACAACGGTTTACCGAGTCAAATCGTAGTTATTTAAGCGTCTAATTGTTGCTGATGTCGTTATGTAATGGCATTGAAGATTGAGCATAAACCAATCATAGTCAAAAGGAAGATTAATGAATAAAAACCATAAAGTGAAATCCAGCGTTAAAGGAAAATTGCCAACGGTAGAAGAGATAAAGGATGTTCGGAGGTCGGCGGAGTATTTTCGCGAGGTTATGAGAGTTCTCCAATACTTCGAGGACTCTCGTGACTCAAGTGCTGCGGAGATGGGCATGCTCAGGATAATGGATCTCGATCTGCCTGATAAGAGTCTTTACATTACGCGCATGCATACAGGAGAACGCGAGCTATCAACTTTGAATTTCTATGAGTGTCGTCTGTTTAGGTGCCATTTGATGCATCTTAAAGAGTTCGGTGTCTTAAAGCCGGATGGTTTTCTTTTTCCATCAGAAAAGGGTGGTTACATTTTTCAGGGGCAGGTGATGGCAAGACTGACGAGTATAGGCAGGGAATTCGGAATTGATGTATTTGGGTCGTTGAGCAAGTTTGAGCGACTTGCTTTGGCAAAACTAAAAGATTTACATAAAAAGCCAGCAACAATCCGAAGGGATGCTTGATGTTGAGGCGCTTAGGAAGAGGAACGATGACAAAGAACAAGTCGTTATATTATCGTCGATCAAAAGGGCTACGGCAGAATCAGCTGGCAGAGCGTCTGGGAATTTCAGAGGTGCGCGTCAGCCGTATCGAGACAGGGCGGACAGTGCCAACCCCGGAGCTATCTGAACAGATTTCAGTGATGCTGGGGGTCACAGTTGATGAGGTGTTTCCAAGAAATCAGAATACAAAAGGAGAAGACAATGGATTTGTTAACAGCTGATGAGGCGGCAGCCTATATGAAAGTTAAGAAACGAACAGTATACAACTGGTGCTCTCTGGGAAAAATCAGGCCGATTCGGCTTGGAGGCCTGAAGTTTGACAGGGCGTATCTGGATGGGTTTATTAAGAAGCATCAAAGGGGGTTTACCGATGGCGTGCATAATTAAGAAGAATAACAGTCCATTTTATTATATCAAGTATTACGCCGATCGTGAGCCCAAAGAGTTTAGCACCAGATCGCGTAATCTTGAGGTCGCCAAAAAGATCAGGAATGAGATCGAGAATAAGCTTTCGCTGGGAATGTTTGATTTGAGACCTGCTAACACTGGGCTTACGGTTGATGGTTGGTATAAGGAGTTCCAGCAGGTCAAGGATAATCAGGGCCTGACTTATGGTTCTTTGGACAGGTATATGAGGAACCTGGATAATTTTATTGCTTTCTGTAAGGACGTAAAATTTGTCCGGCAGTTTACCAGCCAGCACATCAGTGACTACATCACCAAAAGAAAGGCCGAAATCGGTGATTGGTCGTTGCAGAGTGAGATGATCACCATAAAGGCTTTCTTCAATAAATGCGAGGAATTGCATAAGCTTCCTTCTCCGGCGAAGAATGTGTCGGTTCGGGAGCCTAAAAGGAAGGCCCCTAACATTTATTCCCAGGATGACATCCGGGTGATGCTCCGGACAGTAAACAAACGTGATCGGGCGACGCTGTTGCTGGATTTACAGGCCGGGTTGAGAAAGGGCGAGATGGGCAGCCGGCGGTGGAAGCACATTGACATGGATAGAGATATTATTTTTGTCCGCGCGGAAGATGGTTTTACGCCCAAGGATAAAGACGCTAGGCAGGTTCCATTGAGATCAGAAACCAAAGAAGCTTTGCTGGCGTGGCGGGAGGATAGCAAACACAACAAAGAACAGGATTTGATCTTCCCTAACGCGAAGGGTAAGGAGTTTCTTGTAAATATACGCAATCGGAAGAACGGCAAGAGCTATACCAGGAGTAATTTCGATAAGCCGATGCTGGTCTTGCTCAAAAAGATCGGCATTAAAGGACATTGCAAGAAGTTTCGTGATACTGCGGCCAGTTATTGGCTGGCTTGTGGTGTGCCGCCACAGAATGTCAGGGATTGGCTCGGGCATGAAGATATCGAGACCACGGATCATTATGCGAATTACGTTCCAAAGGCGATCGAGCCGGATATCCGGACTTTGTTTGAGTTGAAATGAGGTTATGTTGAAGATTACGGAAGGAGGTCCTGGAATTAAACCGGATTCACAATATGCCGGCGGTGGGAATAAAGTGGAAACAGGGATAAATCAAATATAAAAATGCGGAAGGAGGGACTCGAACCCTCAAGTCTTGCGACATAGGCTTCTGAGACCTACGTGTATACCAATTCCACCACTTCCGCTTGAAATCGTCTTGAAAGACAGAGCAAGTATATCATTTTGATTTTGCCTGTCAATGACGCAGCTCTTGTAGTAAAATATCCCTATAAAAAGGAGCTGCTATGAAATCATGGATGCTCATTGTCCTGCTCGCCGCGTGTATCCTTGTCCCCGCGGTCGTGTTCCTCAGGCCGCCCGTGGGCCAGGCCCAGGGTCCAGCCGTGGCGAAGGTCAACGGTTACGTCATCACGCAGGCCGAGTTTGAACAGGGTTTTGCCACCTCCGCGTTCGCGGCCCGCGCGGACATCCCCCAGGCGCGCAAGGAATATCTGGACACATTGATAAGCCAGAAACTCATCCTCCTCGACGCCCAGAAGAGGGATGTTGACAAGGCGCCTGATTTTTTGAAATCTGTGGAACGTTTCTGGGCGCAGTCGCTGCTGACCGCCGCGCTGGGGCAGAAGACCATGGAATTGCGCCGCGGCATTGACGTGAGCGACGATGATGTCCGCCGCATTTACCAGAACATGGTCAAGGATGGAGCGACCACGAAACCTTTGAACGAAGTGTTCTCCCAGATCAAGTGGCAGGCTGAAAAACAGCTTGAAGTGCAGCTGCTCAACGGCTGGGTCGAGAGCCTGCGCAGGAACGCGGCCATCGAGATCTCCGGTGATATCTTAAAGAAGCTGAAATGAGGGGGGACGGTATGGATCTGCCGCAGGGAAAACCGAATTACCAGCGCAAGAACATTTACATCGACCAGGATTTTCAGAACAGGTTCATCCTCAAGTTCTGCGCGCTTGTCGTCGCCGGGACCGGGGTCACGATATTCGCGCTGTATTTTCTCTCCCGTCATTCCACGTCGGTCGCGTTCGTCGACGCGCGCGTGAAGGTCATGACGACCGCGGACTTCCTGCTGCCGCTCATGATCCAGACGCTCATCATTGTCATGGGGTTTGTCAGCGCGGGGACGGTCGTGGTGACGCTGTTCGTTTCCCACAAGATCGCGGGCCCGCTTTACCGTTTCAAGCAGACATTCCGCGCGCTGACCGCGGGGGATTTCACGCGCCCCGTGACCCTGCGCAAGGGGGACCAGCTTTTGGACGTGGCCGGTGATTTTAACCGCATGATCATGGTATTGAGCGCCCAGCTTGTCGAGGCCAAGAAAGGCCTCCAGGCGCTTAAGGCTGACATTGACGCCATCGGCGCGAACAATGTTGATGAAGCCAGTCGCCAGCGCTTCCAGGCCCTTCAGAACAAGGTGAGCGACCTCGAAAAATCCCTCGAATTCTTCAAGACCTGATGTCACAGCCCATCGCCACGAACAAGAAGGCGTATCACAATTATTTCATTGAGGATAAGTGGGAGTGCGGGATCGAGCTCAAAGGTTCGGAGGTGAAGTCCGTGCGCGCGGGCGAGGTGAGTTTCGCGGATTCCTACGTCGGCGTCGAGAAAGGGGAGATGTGGCTTTACAATCTCCACATCGCGCCCTATGCCCAGGCGAGTTACATGAATCCGGACCCTGACCGCAAGCGCCGGCTGTTGATGCATGCCAGGGAGATCAAGCGCATCACGGGGGTGCTGACCCTCAAGAGCGCGACCGCTGTCCCGACAAAGATCTATCTTAACGCGCGCGGCTTTGTGAAGGTCGAGATAGGCCTGGGCACGGGCAAGAAACTTTACGACAAGCGCGAGACCATCAAGCGCCGCGAGTCGGACCGCCAGCTCGCCCGGGCGGTGCGCCGCTAGGTATTGCTTTAATGACCGGTGGGATGTATAATTGCGTCCTGTTCTTTAAAAATTTGGGGGTGACTGGCCTCGACTTATATGAGCCGGGTTCAGGTGGCACGCCAGGGATGATGGTCGGCCCTGTAAAAAAACCATCACACAATAAACGCTAACGACAACTACAACGTCGTCGCTGAAGCCGAGGCCATCCTGGCCGGAGCCGAAGCCCCCGCCTTAGTCTAATAATAGACTAAGCCTTGCCGGTATGGGTGCTCACCGGGTATCGGCAAGCATAAGGTGAGCTGGTCCTGTCCGCGCCTCCACGGACGGGATAAGATCGCGGAGGATGGCTGTCGTCGGGTTTCTCCGTTGAAACGCCGGCAGCGAGACCTAAGAACGGAGTAAGCGTGTAGAGGCCTGATCTTAGACATGTAAGGACCCGGGTTCAATTCCCGGCACCTCCACCAATTGTTTCGCAATTGTCCGTACGGCTTCGCCGTCCGCGCATCCATAACTTCAGCCCCTGCTGGCAAGTAAACTTGCCGACAGGGGCTTCGTTATGTCTGCGTGGGGCGTCCGGGGCTGCCGTGCTTTTCTGGAAGGATTTTTAGGAAGCCCGGCAGTCCCGGCACCTCCACTTTGATTCATCAGGGGTTATCTGCGCTTATCTGCGTATAATTGGTCACCCTTTTTATGCTTTTAAGCTAAAATGTATAACGCTGCTTGCCAAGAATTCAAACAAATGGAGATTCTCATGGAAAAAGATCAGAAATCTGGATCGACGGCGGCTCCCGAGAATGAGAAAATTCTTTTTCAATGGGATCATTCTATTAAAATGTTGCTCAACCCCGTTCTGTGGGGGAATTTTTTCGCCTGTTTTGGTATTCCTGCCGTGATCCTCGGGATCTTCTTCAGTTTTTCCGGAAAGCCGCAAGTGGCGATCCTTTTTCCGGCCGCGCTTATGGCCTTTTTCGCGGTCATCTGGATCATTTCCGGGATCGTGATCGATCTCGGCGGTGGCTTCCGTTCCTCATTTACGATCACAGCCAAGGGCATCTATTTTGCCTCAGGCCCCGGCGCCAGAACGGCTGCGGATACGGCTACTGTCGTCGGCGTTCTGACAGGTTCTTCGTTAAGGGCTGGCGCTGGATTTTTGGCACGCGAGGAGCAGGATTCGTTTATTGCCTGGGAGGAAATCAAAAAGGTGAAGGTCCGTAACGGCATGCGCTATATTTTTGTTCGCGGAGGATTTGGGAGCAAGCCGATTGGAATGTATTGTCACAAAGAGAACTTTGAACAGGTCTTGAAACTTGTACAATCCAAATCCAAGAGGTAAATAGTTATGAGTTCTTATTTAAGTAAGTTCTTTAAGGCTGCAGCTTTTCTGGCTGCGGTCTTTTTTATGACGACAGGCAGCGTGAATGTTGCGAATGCGCAGGTGGACCTGGCTAAGCAGGCCGCGTGGGAGGCTGCGCAGGCTGACGCGATCGGGAAGGTCTCTGATTTTGATGAAGCTGTCAAGTCAGGATCGCCTGAGAAGATCCGCAAAGCCGGTCTTGCGCTGCAGGCTGATCCCATCGCTGTGCAAGTGATGAATCAATCCCGTCCCGATCTGGTGGGAGAACATAATCAGGTGACGGAAAAGATCAAATCTGCGGCCAAGGGGAATATTAAAGATAATATGGCCAGTGAATGGAATAGGGCTCATCCCAATGATCCGCCGATTACAAGAAAAGATGTGGAGATCTACGAGCCGACAAATTATAAGGATCCGAATGCCAAGCCAAAGAGCGGTCAGGATTGGGATGTGACAGTTCGGGTGAAGGGGAAGGATGTGCCGTCGACCCAATCTCAAAAGGTCGTTGAGAAATCTTATTACGATGCGGCCGGTGGGGAAAAGACATTTGGTAAGCGTGCGCCTGGTGTCACAAAGGAGCAGGCGGCGGCCGCTGCGGCTCATAAGCAGGCTGTCGAGACCACGCATGGCAAAAGTCCTGAGGCGTACAATCAGCCGGATGTGATCCTGGGCTCGGGTGGAAAGAAGCCGGATGTGGGTAAGGCTCTTATTGATCCTGAGCAGTTGACGCATGCTGCTGCCAACAAGAGTTATCAGTCGCGTAATAAAGCCGAGAAAGCGACGGCGGCAGGCAATATGACAGAGGCCGCAACACAAGAGTTCGAACAGATGCGCCAGGCATCCAAGCAGTATGACAAGATCACCAAGCCGCGCGTTGAAGTGGCTGGCGGCAAAGTGAATGCCAAGGTCGACGAAGGGATGGGCGTTCTTCGTGATGCCGGCGCGGGCAAGATCTCGCCTGAGCAAGCAAGGGCCAAATTGTCTCAAATGGGCGAGACGACGGAATCCATTATTGGCAAAGCTTCCGGTCAGGCGGAAGCGGCCCAGAAGTTGAAAGCTTTGCCTAAAGAAAAGGTCAGCATTAAGTCAAAGGCGATGGAGACGGTGGGGGTTGTTTCGACGGGCATTGATGTTGTTTCTACGGCGGCAGATGTGAAAGAGAAGCTGACGAAGGACGATGTGCAGGGCGCGGTTGTCGTTGTGGGGGAGGCGGTGGCCAATCAGGTTACCGGCGGCGGGTATGGCACGGTCAAGGCGATCAAGGAAAAGCACGACGACTATACCGGGGCTGAAACAGACATTGCCAATGCCAACAAGCAAAATGAGGCGGCTTATAATTGGAAATTAGAGAAAGAACTGCGGAAAGCTGGGGTGAAGCCGGCTGAAGTCAAAAAGCTTATGGAGGCCAAGGCCAAAGGCGATGATGCCGCGCTGGAGAACAAGCTTAAAGCGCTGGGCATTAAGCCCCCTGAAAAGATCGTGGAAAAGCCGGTCGAGGGAGATGATACGGCTCTTCAGCGTACGGTCGCCATCGGTACGGGGATGGTCGATAACGCGAAGAAGGCCGGCAAGTTCGTTAAGGAGACGGCTGAAGATGTGACGGAGATCAGCACAGGACTCTTGGAGAAAGGTGTTGCGGCTGAGGTGGTCAGTCAGACAAAAGAGAATATCGGCGATGGGTATGAAACGTATCAGGAGAACAAGAATGCTGATATGAAGATCGCGGATTCCAGGGCGAGCGTTAAAGCGCGCTTGATCGCCAAGGGGGCAACACCTGACGGCGCCGAGAAAGCCGTGGAGGCTTTGGCTAATGGCGATCCGTCAAAGGTCAGGAGACTTAACGATCTGTTGGATAGCAAGGGTAAAAAAGTCGTGGCTCCGGATCCGAAGGCAGCAGGTGCGGGATGGGGCAGTGCGCTTTCCAACAGTTTGGAAAGTCTTAAAACGGCGGCGGCCAAGGGTGGTGACGCGGTCAAGAATGCCTACGATAAATATAAAGTCGATGCCGTGAAAGCGGAAAAAGAAAAGGCGGCAGCGGCCAGGGTCGCTGCGGAAGCCAAGGCGCGGGATGACAAGAAATCGGCGGAAGAGATTGAAGCCAAGTTGAACGCCGAATTTGAATTCACACCCGAGGCGGCTCCGGGATCCCCAGCTCCGAAACCCCGTGTTTCCCTGCCTACAGATGGAACTATGGCGCAGTTCCTGGGGTCGTGGACGGGAAAATTTTTCATAAGTACTGATAAATCGCTGCTGCTGACGTTGACGTTCAGCGCCAGTGAGCCACCGACGCAGGTAATGGAGTTTAATAAAAACTATCCCGGAACCGTGACCATAGACGGGCTGGCGGAGTATATTAAGAGCTATTTATCGGGGTTGTATGGGGGCTACTACACTGTATCCTATGCAAACGCGAAAAAGACATTCCCGTGTTCCTATGGGAACACTGCTTTTTCGGTCAAATGGACTCCGGTAGTGACATTGACACGGACCCGGGGCCAGGGTGATGATGTCGAGACTATAACGGATGATATCAATTTTCAAATTTGGGGAAGGGTCGAAGATGATGGCCTGTTCCATGGTGATTTGTGGGCCAACGAGACTGGCAAGATCCTATGGGAGGGAAGAAGGGACTGATCAATAACCTATCTTTCCGAAAGGTAGCGCCAGGCCTTGATGGCTGTTTTTCCATCGATGCCAAGGTGTTCACCGATGGCCTTGAATGACATACCTAAAAGCCGTAATTGTTTGACTTTCACGGCGAGCTTCTGGTAGACTGGGATTTGTATTTCCGGCTTTATGACAATCTTGGCTGTGATCTCGGCCGCGGTTCGAATTGGTCGTAGTCGGGTCCACCAATTGCTTCGCAATTGTCCGTACGGCTTCGCCGTCCGGGCATCCATAACTTCAGCCCCTGCTGGCAAGTAAACTTGCCGACAGGGGCTTCGTTATGTCTGCGTGTCAGCCGGGGTCTTCGCTTCGCTCCGATCCCGGCCATTGTTTTACGGTCCATACCGGACAGAAGGGTAACAGTTCGTACCAATGCATATTCTGCCGCAGTCCGCGCCCAAGAGAAATATCACAGAGCTCAAAGGATATATATTGGTAGGGTTTGGCGCAGAAAGTGTCGAGGGAGAGCGGTGGCTTCCTATATCGCTTTAATATGGTTTTATTGATAGTCCTTGACTTAGAAATGGTTGGATGTAATATAAATTCACTCAAGTCGACTAGATATTTGCATCGGTTGCACCGGATTTGTTTAAGGTGTATACTCTTACTAGAAAATAGCTTGGTTTCTATTAGGAAATCAAGAAGAATTAAAAGTCCTGAAGATTCGTGATGGCGACTGAAAGGAAGCTGTCATAAGCGCGGTTTTCCCGCGTCGACTTCAGGCATTTTTTTTATTATGAGAATATATCTTGATGAGAGTGGCGATCTTGGATGGAAGTTAGATTTGCCCTATGGCCAAGGCGGATCAAGTCGTTATTTAACACTTGCCATTATGTTTGTTCCCCACCATTTAAGAAAATTACCCAAAAAGCTGATCGTAGGTTTGTATAGTAAATATGGATGGCAAAATGAGAAGAAAGCTTCTGGGGCTGATTTAGCGCAGAAGGAGGTCTTTTCAGAGCTTGCGGTACAGCTTATACGAAATAATCCCACAATTAAAGTTGATGTTATTACGGTAAGAAAAGACAAGGTTGCTTCGCACATTAGATCGGATGCGAATAAGCTTTATAATTTTATGGTCGCTTGTGTTGTTCCTGAGTATGTTGGTGGATATGCTACGGTTTTATTTATGCCTGATGAGCGCAGTGTAAAGGTAAAGAGTGGCAATTCTTTGGTCGATCATTTGCAAACTAAGTTGTGGTTTGAATTAAATCTAAAAACAAAAATTATTAATCAGCCTGCACAAAGTCACATGGATTACAATATTCAATTTGTTGATTGGATTGCACATTGTGTTTGGAGTAAGTTTGAAAATGGGGTAGATGCACCGTATGACAAATTATGCGCTGCTATTAGGTCAAGGCGGCTTTTCTTTTAGATCAGAACGTTAGTGTTTGCAACCAAATTGCAACCAGGAAAAGTCAAGACACCCGGTAACAACCAGAATATTTAGCAACAGCCAGAATTTAAGAAGTGCCGTTTTATCGTCGCAATTGTCCGTACGGCTTTGCCGTCCGGGCATCCATAACTTCAGCCCCTGCTGGCAAGTAAACTTGCCGACAGGGGCTTCGTTATGTCTGCGTGTGAAGAAATTTAATGTGTCTCCAGATTCACTTGACGATAGTATGGTTAAAACATACACTTGTATGTAAAGGACATATGAAAAATGTTTGGAACTAATCAATCTTTAATATTGGCCATCCTTTCCGAGAACCCTCAGCGGGAATATTACCTGCATGAACTGGGCCGTTTGGTGGGTAAGAAGCCGGGGGTGTTCCAGATTGGCATCAATTCGCTTGAGAAGCAGGGGTGGGTTGTAAGCCGCAAGCAGGGGCCGCTGCGTCTGTTTAAGATCAATGAACAGCATCCATTATACAAGGAGATCAAGTCGGTGATGCGGAAGACTGTCGGCGTTGAGGCAGAACTTAAAAGACTTGTGAATAGTATCGAGGGCATTGAACTGGCGTTGATCTATGGAAGTTACGCGAAGGATAGTATGCGCCCGGATTCAGATATTGATGTGATGTTGGTAGTCGCGGATAGTAAGGCCGAGGACAAACTTGTGGCCGAGCTCTCTCGTTTGGAAAAGACTTTGGGGCGCGAGATCAATTACAAACTTTATGATGTAAAAGACTTTAAACAGCGCCGGAAGAGTAAAGATCCGTTCCTGACAGAAGTGTTGTCTGACAAACATATCATCCTTAAAGGAGCTGCATGAAAGACTGGGGTGAGTACCTGAAGAAGGGCTTGGTCAAGGAACAGCGCCCGAACTTTGACCAGATCGAACAGCAGATCGTCCGGGCTGAGAAAGACCTCAAGACCTTTGGGCTTGTGTTGGGCTCTGACCCGGAGTGGGCGTGCACGATCGCTTACCAAGCCATGCTACGCATGGGGCGCGCACTGATGTTCTCTTATGGTTATCTTCCCGCCGATGGGCAACAGCATAAAACAGTCGTTGAGATCACGGGTAAGTTGCTGGGTGAGAAGTTTGACTTGTTGATTCAGTATTTTGATCGCATGCGTCGTAATCGTAACGTGTTCTTCTATGATTCGATTGATACGAACAACGAAGCTCAGGCCAAGAAGTCGTTTGAGACAGCAGGGTCCTTGCTTAAGGTGGTTAAGGATACGATTCGGAAGAATAATCCGCAGGCGGATTTTAAATTCTAGGAAGAATGCAAGCAATGTATAGAGACGAAGCCAAGACTATTTCTTGCAACCAAATTGCAACCATCCGGTGGAGCCCCATGGTTTGGTTTTCTTGGGGGGGATTCTTTGAGGGTGCGTGAGAAGAAATTTAATGTGTCTCCAGATTCTTCTGCGGAGAAACTCAAGACTTTGATCAGTAAGATCAGCCCTGCCGGTATTGAAATCCAGAGCGGCAGGCTATTCACGGTAATTGTTTCCCGTGAAGACTGGAATAACCCAAAATGGAGTTACGGGACGGGCCCACGATTGAAAGAGGTTTGGCAGTGGGATGGTAAGGCATTCACATATCAGGCGAAGTTAAGCACGACAAAGCCTGGAGGTGAAATACTACTTCCCTAAAAGAAGGTGGCGCAATGAGGGCGCGCAATGGATCCGGGACATTTTCATAGGCAATCCTCGGGATTTTGTTGCGGGTGATTTAATTCGGGGGAGAGGCTAAGCGTTATAATAATTGATGGCAAAAAGAGAATATTCGGTTGTACGGAGTTATTTGTACTTATAGGAACTTTATGATATAACCATGCATAAGTTGATATAACATTTGGAGGTTGCAATGGATCACATAAAGAACCCATTTTCTCCGGGTGCTGGGTCTCCGCCGCCAGAGTTGGTTGGCCGCGACCATATTCTTGAGAAATCAAAAGTGTTGCTCGGCCGCGTTCTTCAACGGCGGTCTGAGAAAAGTTTGTTGTTGGTGGGATTGCGTGGGGTAGGAAAGACGGTTCTTCTTAATGAGGTCGAGCGTATTACGAGGGAAGCCGGTTATCATACCATTACCCTCGAGGCCCATGAGGACAAGTCGTTAGCCGCATTACTGACGCCACATTTACGGCGTCTTCTTTTTGAGCTTGATCGTATGGAAGGTTTAAGCGGCAAAGTTCGTCGAGGGCTTGGCGTGCTTAAAAGTTTTATAGGCGGGATCAAGGTTAAAGTCGCAGAGATTGAGTTTGGACTTGATATAGAGCCCGAACGTGGAACCGCTGATAGCGGCGACTTGGAGGTTGATCTTGCCAATCTGTTTATTGCCGTAGCTGAAGCCGCCCAGGACCGCGGGACGGCAGTCGCGCTGCTAATTGATGAAATTCAATATTTGTCAGAGAAAGAATTGAGTGCGCTCATTATGGCGATGCACAAAATGCAGCAACGTCAATTGCCGCTGGTCTTGTTGGGCGCTGGTCTTCCGATACTAACGAGGTTGGCGGGAGAGTCTAAGTCTTACGCTGAACGGCTTTTTGAGTTTCCTGTGATAGGGCCGTTATCTTCTGCTGATGCAACTAAAGCGCTTCAGGACCCTGTTATGCGTGATAGTGTTAAGTTTTCTGCTGATGCCATCAAGGAGATCATTCGTTTGACCCAGGGGTATCCTTATTTTATTCAAGAATGGGGTTATCAATCATGGAACCATGCAGAAAGATCTCCTATCTCGTTGGCTGATGTTCAGGAGGCTACTGCGGTAGTAACTAAGCGGCTTGATGCGAATTTCTTTCGCGTGCGGTTTGATCGATTGACTCCCAGAGAAAAAGAATATTTGAGGGCTATGGCACATTTAGGCGCTGATACTCAGCGAACTGGTGATATTGCTGAAGTGTTGGGGGTTAAAGTGAATAGCCTCGGGCCTACAAGAGCCAATCTGATCAATAAGGGGATGATCTATAGTCCAACTTATGGCGATGTGGCGTTTACGGTTCCTCTTTTTGATGAATTTATGCGTCGGGCAATGCCGAAGTTCGTTGCGCATAAATAAAACAAGGCTTTAGGATTTACTAGTTCTTATGGCAAAGAAACTTTCCGCCCAAACAGAGATTGTTCTTAAAGGCCAGGCTCCGACTTTTAATTCCGCCGCAATGTCCGTCTACGATATCGCCATGGCCATTGAACTTGGGAAGATGGCTCCCGTGTTGTAAAAGACGCGCTGATCGATTGCGTTCTTGTATATCGAGCCAGGCGTTACCCTATCGCACAGATCGCGGCGTTGATAAAGGTCGACCAGCGGACGGTTTCTCGCTATCGGCCTGTCAGATCCAGAAATATGCTATTGAGCTCATGGAGCGGCTGGGGTATTTGAATCAGAAGAATACTGAGTCAGCCATCAAGAAAGATCTGCTGACGAAATATGGGGAAGGGTCAGAAGAGACCTGGGCGCAGGACATGGAGCTGCTGACCGATGTCGTTGAATGACATGCCTTTACGGCGAGCTTTTGATAGACTGGCATCTGTATTTCAGGTGCTATGACAATCTTGGTTGTGATCTCCGCCGCGGTTTGAATTTTTGTATCCATCTCCTTCTTTCTCCCACAGCTGTCCGGTAAAACTTTTTAGAGGAACTCGAACTGATGTTCGTGTGATTTAAAGCGCTCTAGGCGTTTTGACGATACTTTGAGCAGATCAATGATGGTCAGAGGCAAGAACAAGGCATCCTGAACCATCTTGTGT
>CAIUQE010000002.1 GCA_903901225.1 Candidatus Omnitrophota bacterium | reverse complement strand
CTCCCCGAGGATGGCAAGACCGTTGTTCTCGATGGTTTTACGGGGCAGCCTTTCGACCAGAAGATCACGGTGGGCTATATTTACATGATCAAGCTCAACCACCTGGTCGATGAGAAGATACACGCCCGTTCGATCGGGCCGTATTCTCTTGTGACGCAGCAGCCTTTGGGCGGCAAAGCCCATTTCGGAGGCCAGCGTTTCGGTGAAATGGAAATATGGGCGCTTGAGTCTTACGGCGCGGCGTACACGCTCCAGGAAATGCTTACCGTCAAGTCAGATGATGTCCTTGGCCGCAGCCGCATTTATGAAGCGATCGTCAAGGGTGAACTTAAATTAACCCCGGGGACTCCTGAATCGTTCAATGTGCTCGTTAAAGAACTCCAAGGTTTATGTTTGGATCTCAGATTGGAAAAGGCAGAAGTTTTCAACCTCGAAGAAGGATTAAAAGAGAAGGTTGAACCAGAGATTAACCCGGATTTTGCACGCTTCTCAAAACAGCGTCGAGAATACTGTGCACTAAAAAGTGCGTGCAAAAGTCCAGGATTACCTCGCAAAGCTGGCAAATCCTCGTCGGATTTGCCACGCGACCCCTGCGGGGCGGATTTTTCTAATGAAAAATCCGGGATTAAAGAGAAGTTTGAAATAACGCCTGAAGAAAAGTCTAGAAAAACGATTGTAAAAGAAAAGCGCAAGAACGTAGGCATAGATTTCTTGGAATTAATACGAGAGTCTTTTAAGGAAGGCTTTAAGGCAGGTTGATAACGACTAATTACGACCATGAACCAAAGGTTAAGGTAAGAATGCGCGGGTTTCTTTAGGCGAAAACGGGGTGGTCGAACTTGTCTATAAACATGTGGACGTGGGGCTCTTTGCGCAATACTTTGAAAATGAGTAGTTTGTTTCGAGCTCTCCAACTATCCATAATAGACATTAAGGATAGTAGAAAGAAGCTCAAAAATACCCCCTTGCGTCTGATAACAGATGTGTTATCATTGGAATGTGATGATTGATATCATTTATTATCCAGAAGGCACCAGCGGTCCTGTAAAAGAATACCTTATTTCTTTGGTAAGGGAACGACCGGAAGCATTTGCTCGTCTAGCTGTTGATCTTGAAGTATTGGGGGCCGAAGGGCTCAGATCGCAGCAGATCACAGTTCGACCGCTAGGGGATAAGATCTGGGAGTTAAAACGGCTGTATAACGGTATTCAATATCGAATATTCTTTGCCGTGCATCAAGGCAATGCCTGGCTTTTACATAGTATTGAGAAGAAAAGTGCCAAGACGCCTAAAGACGATTTGGTTTTAGCAAAGAAGAGATTTAAGGAGGTATTGAAAAATGAAAACATTTGACAAACATTTACAGGAAATATTGGCTACAAACCCAGCGGCGGCGAAAGCTCATGCAAAAGTTTTTGCTGAATTGCCGTTATCGACCCAGCTGGCCGTGATGCGCAGAAGGAGAAGTCTTTCTCAACGTGATCTTGCTTTGAAAATGAAAGTTCTTCAACCTCATGTGGCCAGGACCGAGAGCACCGCCCATGATCCGAAGATTTCTTCCATTATTAAGGCCGCGAAGGCCGTTCGTTGTCATGTCATGTTGATCCCTGATGAAAGCTTTGATCAAGTGGCAGCCTTGGTTTGATCGAATGCAATAGAGATTCAAAGCGGGGGGCACGTGCCAAATCCAAAGGACGGCTTTGGTACATGTGCCCCTGTTATGCATGTCCTTTGGATTGCCCCTCTCCTCGTTGACACCATAAATGAAGCGTGTTAGTATAACGGCTCCTATAAGTCTAATATATTATTAACCGAGGGTTTATGCACAAATACGCGGGGATACTGAATGCTTTCAGCAGGAAGCATGTCCTTGTTATCGGGGATCTTATCCTTGACCAGTATATCAAAGGCTCCGTCAGCCGCATTTCGCCGGAAGCCCCTGTGCCCGTGGTCCTGCAGGAACAGCTGTTCCACACGCCGGGTGGCGCGGCGAACGTGGCGAATAATTTGAGCAGCCTGGGCGCGAAGGTCACGCTGGTCGGGCGGGTGGGCGACGACAAGGAAGGGGATCTTTTGAAGAAGGTCCTTGCCGAGCGTCAGATCCGCACGGAAGGCGTCCTGACCGACAAGCGGGTGGAGACCATCCTCAAAACCCGCATCATTGCCCATCGCCAGCAGGTGGTGCGTATTGACCGCGAGACTGTTTCCGACGATCCGGACAATCTTTTTTACCGCAAGACTGTCGCGCCTTTCATCAAAAGGAATTTCCATCATTTTGATGCCATCATCATTTCCGATTACGGCAAAGGGGTGGTGCAGGCCGCGCTGGTGGCGGATATCACGGCCATGTGCCGCCAGAAACATATCCCTGTGATCGTCGACCCCAAGGTCGAGCACCTGAAATTTTACGGCCCGGTGACGTCGATCACGCCCAACCGTACCGAGACCGAGAACGCGCTCAAAAGCCTGGAGCCGGATACCCGTCGCGGGCTTGGTATCGGATCGACGAAGCTGAACAGCATGAAAGTGATCATCGAGGCCGGTGAAGGCCTGTTGAAATATCTGGGGATCGAGTCGCTGTTGGTGACGCTCGGCGAAGACGGCATGTGCCTGTTCGAGGCCGGCAAGCCGCATCATCATATCCCGACGAAGGCGCGTGAAGTGTTCGATGTTTCGGGCGCGGGCGATACGGTGATCTCCGTGTTCGCGCTGGCCATTGCCTCGGGGGCCACGAAGCGCCAGGCCGCGGATATTGCCAATCATGCCGCGGGTGTCGTGGTGGCCAAGATCGGCGCGGCCGCGGTGTTGCCCGAGGAGCTTGTGCGTTCGTTGAAAGAGGATAAATAAGTGAAAGCCATCGGAGTCATTCCCGCGCGGTGGGCGTCGACCCGCCTGCCGGGCAAGGTGCTGGTCCCGATCGCCGGCAAGCCCATGTTGCAACGCGTCTGGGAACGGGCGAAGACGGCCAAAGAACTTTCGGATGTCATTATCGCGTGCGATGAGGCACATGTCCTGGAACTTGCCCGGTCTTTCGGGGGCAGGGCCCTCCTGACGCGTCCGGATCATCCGTCGGGTTCCGACCGGGTGGCGGAAGTCGCTGCGGCGACAGACGCGGATATCATCGTGAACATCCAGTCGGATGAACCGCTGATCCAGGGAGAGCTCATTGACGCTCTGGTGCGTGACCTTGTGAAAGACGCCGGGTGTGTCCTTTCAACGCCGGTAAAGCGCATCGCCAGCGTTGAAGAATTCCATAATCCCAACGTGGTCAAGGTCGTTATCGACAAAAACCGTTGCGCGTTGTATTTTTCACGTTCGCCCATCCCGTTCAAGCGTGACGGCGTGGCGGATGTGAAGGATTATTTCAAGCACCTGGGTATTTACGCGTACCGCAGGGAATTTTTGCTCGACTATTGCCGCTGGCCCAAATCGTTTTTGGAACAGCAGGAATGCCTGGAACAGTTGCGGGTGCTGGAAGCGGGGCACAGGATCAAGACGGTCGAGACATCGATGGAGAGCATCGGCGTCGATACGTCCGAAGATGTCGTGAAGGTCGAAGCCTATATGAAAGCGCACGGTCTGAAATGAAACAGCATAGTGTCAAAGCCGGCAACGTTACGTTCAATGGTAAAGCGCCGTTCGTCCTTATCGCGGGGCCCTGCGTTATCGAAGACCGCGCCTCGACGCTGAGGATGGCGGGCGACCTTGTGAAACTGACGCGGCGGCTCGGGATCCCGTTTGTGTTCAAAGCCAGTTACGATAAGGCGAATCGCACCTCGATCAGTTCTTTCCGCGGGCCGGGCCTGGAGGAAGGTCTTGATATCCTCGCCGAGGTTAAGGAGCGTTTCGGTGTTCCTGTCGTGAGCGATGTGCATGACATCAACGAGATGCCGCTGGCGGAAAAGGTGCTGGACATCATCCAGATCCCGGCGTTCCTGTGCCGGCAGACCTCGCTGGTGGTGCGCGCGGCCGAGAGCGGCCGTGTTGTCAATGTCAAGAAAGGGCAGTTTTTGGCCCCCTGGGATGTGAAATCCATCGTGAAAAAGGTTGAGGCCGCGGGTTGCAAAAAACTTTTGCTGACCGAACGCGGTGTCAGCTTCGGGTATAACAATCTGGTGACGGATTTTACGTCCCTGGAGATCATGGCGTCGACAGGGTACCCTGTTGTTTATGACGTGACGCACAGCGTGCAGCAGCCCGGTGGGCTGGGCCATGCGACGGGCGGCCGCAGCGAGTTCATTCCGCTGTTGTCGCGTTGCGGCGTTGCGGCGGGCGTGGCGGCGGTCTTCATGGAAACGCACACGGACCCCAAAAAGGCGCTTTCCGACGGGCCGAACATGCTGCCGATCGCCAGGCTTGAACCGTTATTAAAGACCATGGTCAGGATCGACCGCCTGGTCAAGGGGTTGAAGTGATATGCCGTTAAAACGCGCTAAAGAGGTACTGGAAACTGAAGCGGCCGCCATCAGGGGGCTTGTCAGGAACCTGGACAAGGATTTTACGAAAGCCGTGGATGCCATCGCCCGTTGCGCGGGGCGCGTGGTCGTCACCGGCATGGGCAAGACCGGCATTGTGGCGCGCAAGATCTCGGCGACACTTTCCTCGACCGGGACGCCGAGCATTTTCATGCACAGCGCCGAAGCGGTCCATGGCGACCTGGGCCAGGTGACGCGCGATGACGTGGTGATCCTGGTCTCTTCCAGCGGCGAGACTGAGGAGACGGTCAGGCTTTTTCCTTCCCTGAAAAAGATCGGTTGCAAGACCATTGCCATGACGGGGGACAAGACTTCGTCGCTGGGACGTCACGCGGACCTTGTCCTTCATGTGGATGTCAGGACCGAGGGCTGCCCGCTGGGCCTCGCGCCCATGGCGTCGACAACGGCGACTCTGGCCATGGGTGACGCGCTGGCCGCGTGCCTCATTGACCGCAAGAATTTCAAACGTGAAGATTTCGCGTTCTTCCATCCCGGCGGCAGCCTTGGCCGCAGGCTCCTGTTGACCGTGGCGGATGTCATGCGCAAGGGGGCCAATTTTGCCAAAGTGCCCGATACCGCGCTGGTGAAGGACGTGCTTGTGGCGGTCACCCGGGCGCGGTGCGGTTCGGCGTGCGTGGTCGACGCGAAGAAAAAATTTTCGGGGATATTCACGGATGGCGACCTTCGCCGGCATCTTGAGGCTGATCCCGGCCTTCTGGGCAGGCCCGTGCGTGATGTCATGACCAGGTCTCCTCTGACGATCTCGAGCGACCGGCTGGCGGCCGAGGCGTTCGACCTGCTGATGCTCAAGAAGGTTGACGAACTGCCGGTGGTCGACGACAACGGGCACCTTGTCGGGCTGCTGGATGTCCAGGACCTTTTGAAAGCGGGGCTGACGCGGTGAAAAGGATCTCTTCGGCCCTTCTGAAAAAGATCAAGGTTGTCGCCATGGACGTGGATGGCGTCATGACGGACGGACGGATCGTTTATGACGGTGCCGGCAAGGAACTCAAGTTCTTTGATGTCCAGGATGGTTACGCCATCGCCAGGGCGCGCCGCGCGGGGCTGAAGACCGCCATCATATCGGCACGCGGTTGCCGGGCGGTAAAGGCGAGGGCCAAGGACCTCAAGTTCGATCGGGTTTATCTCAATGCCTCTCCCAAGGTCGCGGCGTATGACAGGATGCTCAAGGTGTTCGCCGTGAAGGATGAGGACGTTTGCTATATCGGCGATGACATTCCGGACCTGGACATTCTCCGGCGGGCCGGTTGCGCGGTGGCTGTGGCCAACGCGGCGGCTGAACTGCGGCCGGTGGCGCATTACGTGACGCAACGTTCCGGCGGTCGCGGCGCGGTCCGGGAGACGCTTGAAATGATACTCAAGGCGCAGGGCCAGTGGGGGACGGCATGAGACGCGCGGCGGCAGCCTTTTTATTCTTCTTGTGTCTTGTCGGGACGGCTTTTGCGGCGACAGTGGATCCCGTCGTGCCTGCCGCGCCCGGGAAAGTGCCGCGCGAGGTACCCGCGCAGGATATGGAAGGGTTCAATCTTTCCGGTTATACCGAGGAGGGGCAGAAGGCCTGGGATATCAAGGGTGATAAGGCCCACATCCAGGGCGACCAGGTGGCTGTCACGAACGTGAATGCCAACGCTTATGGCGACCAGGATGTTAACCTGACGGCCAGGAAAGGCCAGATCGACAAGGCCACCGGCGACGTGAAGCTCCAGCAGGATGTGGTCATCACATCACAGGACGGGGCCACCCTCAAGACGGACACGTTGAACTGGCAGCGCAACAGGGACCTGGTCCAGACCGACGACAAAGTTCGCATTGAAGATACCAATATGGTCATTCAGGGGCAGGGGATGGAAGCGCATCCAAGCCTTAAGGAGGCGACGCTTAAAAGTGATGTTGTCGCGGATATCGTGACGGAGAGCCAGAAGGCGGGGGGCAAGAACAAGAAGGCCGATAACCGGATCCAGATCACCTCCGACGGTCCCATGGAAGTGGACCAGGTGTCCCAGACCGCTGTTTTTACCGAGAATGTCCGTGCGGTCGAGCTTTCGACGGGAAGGACACTCGTCTCTGACCGCATGGAGGTCACTTTTAATAAGGATTCGCGCAAGATCAAGTGCATTGTCTGCACGGGCAATGTTGAACTGCACCAGGGTGAGAATGTCACGTATTCGGACAAACTTGTTTATACGGCCGACGATCAGCGCATGGTCCTGACCGGGAAACCGAAACTTCTCATCGACCCCGGTGACCATACGTCAAAAGAAGTCTTGAGCAACTGAGGGAAGACATGGACCTTTTGGAATTAAAAGACCTGGTGAAGATCTACAACGGCCGTCGTGTCGTCAACGGCCTGGGGCTTACGGTAGGCAGGTCCGAGATCGTCGGCTTGCTCGGGCCCAATGGCGCCGGGAAGACGACGTCATTTTACATGGCCGTGGGCATTGTCCAGCCGGATGAAGGAAGGATATTCTTCGATCAGGAGGATATCGCCCGCAAGCCGATCCATGAGCGTTGCCGCCTGGGAATGGGGTATTTGGCCCAGGAGCCGTCCATTTTTCGCAAGTTGACCGTGGAAGAGAACATCATGGCGGTCCTTGAGACCCTGGACATAGGCCTTCGCGAGAGGAAGCGCCGCCTGGCGTCACTGCTTGAGGAGCTGAATATTTCCCATCTGGCGCGCAGCAAGGCGTACACGCTTTCCGGCGGGGAGCGCCGCAGGCTCGAGATCACGCGGGCGCTGGTGACCAACCCTTCTTTTTTGCTCCTTGACGAGCCGTTCTCCGGGATCGACCCTATCGTTGTGGCCGAGGCCCAGGAGATCATCAAGGACCTGAAAAAACGCGGGCTGGGCATCCTGTTGACCGACCATAACGTGAGGGAAACGTTGTCGATCGTCGACCGGGCGTACCTTGTGGCTGACGGGCGCATCATGATCTCGGGTACGGCACAGGACCTGATCAATGACCCCAACGCCCGCAGGGTATACCTGGGCGAAAAATTCACTATGTGAGGCGCGGAGTGGTCTTTCCGCGCGCTGCGCGCGCTGCCGCGCGAGAACGCAAGAAGAGGTTGCTTTTAGGCACAGATGTTTTATGATGGTTTATCTTTTAATCCAACGCTCTTGAAAGGAACAGGCCGTATTCATGAAGATCTCAGTAAAAAAAGTTGATTCACTTCGCCGGGAGATCCATTTTGAGGTACCGCGCGAACGCGTGACCCGCAAACTTGACGAGGTGCTGAATAATATTACCCGCCACGCCCGTATCAAGGGCTTCCGTCCGGGTAAGGCTCCCCGCAAGCTTGTCGAAGCGGCCCACGGGGACGCGGCCCGCGAGGAAATGATGAAGAACCTTATTCCGGAAGTTTACCAGGAGGGTATCCGCCAGGAAAAGGTCGATCCCATTGATTTTCCCGCCATCGACCAGGTTGAACTGAATGACGATGGCCTTAAATTCCGCGCCACGGTCGATCTTCGCCCCGAGGTTGAGGTCAAGGCTTACAAGGGGATCAAGATCACGAAAAAAAGCGCCGTGGTCGCCGATGATGAGGTCAGCAAGAGCCTGGATTTTTTCAAGAAGGGCCGGGGGCTGGATGAAAAGGCTGTCCTGGATGATGAGTTCGCGAAGGGCCTCGGATTTCCCGCTTTGGAAGACCTCAGGAACGCGGTCAAGCGCAACCTTGAGCTGGAGAAAGAACGCCAGAACCGTTATGACGTGGAAACACAGCTCATTGACGCGCTCATCAAGTCTTCGAAATTCGATGTTCCCCAGTCGCTCGTCGACCGTCAGTTGTCCGGACGGATGGAGGAGTTTTCCCGTCGCATGAAGACATTCGGCATGAAAGAGGAGGATATCCTCAAGAAAGCTGAAGAGTCGAAAAAGGAATTGCAGGAAGCGGCGCAGAAGGACGTGCGGACGTTCCTGATCCTTAACAAGATCGCGCAGATCGAGAAGATCGAGGCGGGCGAGAACGAGAACCTTTCGGCCAAAACGCTGGAATTTCTGCTTAAGGAAGCCAAAATGGAGGAGGCAAGCGCATGACAAGAGCCACACTGGTCCCCATGGTCGTTGAAAGCTCGGGCCACGCGGAGCGGGCCTATGACATTTATTCGCGCCTGCTCAAGGACCGCATCATTTTCCTGGGTACGGCGATCGATGATGTCGTTTCCAACCTTATTGTTGCCCAGCTGCTGTTCCTTCAGTCCGAGGATCCTGACAAGGATATCAGCCTTTACATCAATTCGCCCGGCGGGTCTGTCACGGCGGGACTGGCCATTTACGATACCATCCAGTTCCTCAAGCCCAAGGTGAGCACTTATTGCATCGGCCAGGCGGCGAGCATGGGGGCGGTCCTTCTGACCGCCGGCGCCACCGGCAAGCGTCACGCGCTGCCGAATGCCCGCATCATGATCCACCAGCCCTGGGGCGGGGCTGAAGGGACGGCGAGCGATATTTCGATTCAAGCCAAGGAGATCCTGAGGATGAAACAGAACCTCTCCGAGATCCTGGCCAAGCATACCAAACAACCATTGGACAAGATCCTCAAGGATTCCGATCGCGACTTTTTCATGTCCGCCGAGGAAGCCAGGGAGTATGGTCTTGTCGACGCGGTGATCCCTGCGATCGCGCGTTAATAAAAAAAGGATGCCGTTATGAAAAAGAACCTCTTGTTGACCCCCGGCCCGTCGAAAGTTCCGGTCGAGCTTTGTGAAGTGCTGGGCAAGCCGATTATCCATCATCGCACGCCCCAGTTCCAGCAGGTGCTCAAGGAAGTATTTGCCGGCTTGAAACAGCTGATTGGGACCACGTCGGATGTCTATTTGCTGGCATCGTCGGGCACCGGCGCCATGGAAGCGGCGGTGGCCAATCTTGTCAATCCCGGCGACAAGGTCATCACGGTCGAGTACGGGAAGTTCGGCGAGCGCTGGACAGCTCTTGTTAAAGCCTACAAGGCCACGCCCATTGTCCTCAAGGTCGCGTGGGGCCGCGCGGTCACGGTCGAGGAGATCAAGAAGGCTCTCGCCGAGAATCCTGAAGCGAAAGCGGTCTTTTTGACGCAGTGCGAAACTTCAACCGCCGTGACGCCGGACCTGGCTTCCATCGGGGCTTTCATCAAGACCACCAGCGTGGCCCTGGTTGTGGACGCGGTGAGTGCCATGGGTACCGAGCCTGTCAGGATGGATGAATGGGGCGTTGACGTCTATTGTTCCGGTTCGCACAAGGGCATGATGCTGCCCCCGGGTGTCGGGGTTGTGGCGGTGAGTGCCAAGGCTATCGCGATGATCGACGCTTCCACCAATGTGCGGTTCTATTTTGACCTGCGCAAGGCCAGGAAGGCGCTCGCGGATACGGATACGCCTTTCACGCCGGCGATCAGCATTGTGATCGCGCTCAACGAGGCGATCAAGATGCTTGTCGCCGAGGGCATCGACAATAAACAGGCCTATTACCTGAAGCTGGCCAAAGCGGTATGGGCGGCGGCCGAGGCTATCGGCCTTGGCGTTTACGCCCAGCCCGAGTTCCGTTCCAGGGCGTTGACGGCGATCCTCGTGCCCGAAGCGTTGAACCCCAAGAAGCTTGTCAAGACCATGCGCGATGTCCACGGGATCACGTTCGCGGGCGGGCAGGGCGAGCTTGACGGGAAGGTCATCCGCATCGCGCACATGGGCGCGGTGGATGAATATGATATCCTCGCGGGCCTCTCCTGTCTTGAGAAAGTCCTCAAGGAAGCCGGCCATAAATTCGAACTTGGCGCCAGCCTCGCGGCGGCCCAAAAAGTGTTCAATAGTTAAGGAGTTCTCTCATGGGAAAAATGAAGATCCTCGTCAGCGATAAATTGGCGGAAGAAGGCTTGAGCATCCTCAGGGAAGGGGATGCCTTTGACGTTGATTGCAAGTATGACCTTAAACCTGACCAGCTCAAGGCGGTCATCGGTGATTATGACGCGCTCATTGTGCGCAGCGGGACCCAGGTGACCGAGGACGTGATCGCGGTCGCCGGCAAGCTCAAGGTGATCGGCCGTGCCGGTGTCGGGCTTGACAATGTGGACCTCAAGGCCGCGACCAAAAAAGGTATCATCGCCATGAACACGCCCGGCGGCAACACGACCTCCACGGCCGAGCATGCTTTCAGCCTTATCATGGCCCTGGCTCGTAATATTCCCCAGGCGCATGCGTCCATGAAAGCTGGAAAATGGGAGCGCAATAAGTTCCAGGGCGTTGAGCTTTACGGCAAGACCCTTGGCGTGATCGGCCTCGGCCGCATCGGTTCAACGGTGGCGAAATTCGCGCAGGGCTTTGGCATGGCCATCAAGGCGTATGACCCGTTCCTCTCGGCGGAAATGGCGGCCAAGAGGGGGATCGTCGTGGCGACACTCGACGATCTTATCCGTAACTCGGATTTTATCACCATCCATGTCCCCAAGACTGACGAGACCAAGGGGATGATCGGTGACAAGGAGATCGCGCTCATGAAGAAGACCGTGCGCCTGGTCAATTGCGCGCGCGGTGGCATTATCGATGAAGCGGCACTGGCCCGGGCCCTTGAAACAAAACGCATCGCGGGCGCGGCGCTTGATGTTTACGACGAGGAACCGCCCAAGCCGGACCAGCCTCTGTTGAAATTCGACCAGTGTGTGCTGACGCCGCACCTGGGCGCTTCGACAGCCGAAGCCCAGGTTAACGTGGCGATCGAGATTGCGCTTACGGTCAAGGACGCGCTCCTGGGTAAAGGGGTGCGCAACGCGGCCAATTTTCCATCACTCGACGAGGAGACTTATAAGCTCCTGGAACCTTACATCGATCTGGGGGACAAGCTCGGTAAATTCGCGGGCCAGCTGGTCAACGGCGGGATCAAGGCGATCAAGATCTCTTACAGCGGCGTCCTCGCGAAATACAATATCATGCCGGTCACCATGGCGCTGGCGCACGGGGTCCTCAAGCCGATCCTGGCTGATAATGTGAACGCCATTAATTCCATAGATATCGCCAAGGAGCGCGGCATCGATATCCAGCAGGTGCACCTGAATTCCGAAAGCGAATTTGTCAATTGTATCACGCTGGAACTTGTGACCGACACCGAAAAGCTTGAGGTCTGGGGGACGTTGTCGTCCAACAAGAAGCCCAGGATCGTCAAGGTCAATAATGTTTACGTCGAGGCCATGCCTTCGGGAAATATCCTGTTCATCCGTAACAATGATATTCCCGGCATCGTCGGGGCCGTGGGGACCGCTCTGGGCAACGCCAGGATCAATATCGCTTACATCACGTTCGGCCGCGAAAAAGAAGGCGCGACCGCCGTGAGCGTGGTCAATGTTGATGGGGACGTTCCCGCGAGTGTTATCGATGGGCTCAAGGCGGTCAAGGGTATTCAGTTCGTCAGGATGCTCAAGGTCTGATAGTGTATGGGGCTTGACCTGCCTGTGCTGATCCTGACGGGGTTGCAGGAATCTTTTTCTCCGCCCCTGTTGGCGATGGCCGGATCGCTGGGGCTGGCATTGCTTTTTTTGCGTCCCTCAGGCTCGGAGGTCTTGCGGCTGTTCTTTGTGAGATACATGGTAACGCTCGTTTTGTTGCGGGTGTTCTTTGATTCAGGGCTGGCGAATGTGTTTGTCCTTGCGCCGCGGTTCCTGGCGGTGGCGTCCGGAGCTTATCTTGTTTTGGGCGTCATCTTTTTGATCACAAGCGTCGCGTTCCTCTACGAGCGACAGGCTTTGGTCCGGGATCCTTCTTTGCCGTTTGCCGGGTTTGTGCGCGGCCTTAAGTCGGGCAATGGAGTTGCTTCGGTTATTGCCGTTGTTCTGGCGGTGGTGGCGGCTTTCTGGGTCAATGCCTGGCCGCTGAGTTATCAGGTAGCTGTGCAGGGCAGCCTGTTGATCACGGCGAACGGGTTTTTTGATTCCCTGTGGGTTTTGATCGCGTATGAATTACTCCGGAATGCGGGGTCTTTGCTGGCTGGCGGCACTCTTCTGCTGTCTTTGTCCGGCAAGTTCGCTGGAGTGGTGGGCCGGCGCAAGACGCTTGTTTCTGTCATGATGTCCGCGGCTTATCTGGCGGCGGGCGTGTCGCTGTTCTCTTTTTGTTATATGGTCCGTGTCGGGCCGTAATATTTTTTCAAAGCTGTTTCATTAAAAAGGAAGATCTGATGAATATAGTTGTCGTTGGAGCGCAATGGGGGGATGAAGGCAAAGGCAAGCTGATCGACATCCTTTCCAAGGATGTTGATGTGATCGTCCGTTACCAGGGCGGCAGCAACGCCGGGCATACGGTCATCGTGGGGAAGGAACACTATGTGTTCCATTTGTTGCCCTCCGCGATCCTGCGCAAGGGCAAGGTCTGCGTGATCGGCAACGGTGTTGTTGTTGACCCCAAGGCACTGCTGGAAGAGATCGATGGCCTTGAAAAACGCGGGGTCAAGGTGACGCCCCTGCAGCTGAAGATCGCGGTCAACGCGCACGTGGTCATGCCGTATCACCGCGTCCTCGACGGGTTGCGCGAGAAAATGCGCGAGCACCGCATCGGGACCACGGGGCGGGGGATCGGGCCGTGTTATGCCGACAAGGTCACCCGTTGTGGGATCCGCATGGTCGATTTGCTGAACCCCAGGGTATTCCGTTCCAAACTTGAGGACAACCTGCGCGAGAAGAACGAATATTTCAAGAAAGTCTTCGGCCAGGAGGGGTTTGCGTTTGACGGGATCTACAATGAATACATGGGCTATGCCCGCCGCCTCAAGCCTTACGTCAGTGACACGGCGCTTTACGTGAACGCGGCGATCGACCGCAAGAAGTCGGTGCTCTTTGAAGGGGCGCAGGGGGCTTTCCTTGATATTGATTTCGGGACGTATCCGTTCGTGACGTCTTCCAATACGACGGTCGGCGGGGTGGCCAGCGGCAGCGGCGTGGCCCCGACAAAGCTCGACAAGATCATCGCCGCGGTCAAGGCCTACACGACCCGCGTGGGCGAAGGACCTTTTCCGACGGAGTTTGACAGCAAGATGGAAGAGAAGATCCGCGCCAAAGGCAAGGAGTTCGGGGCAACGACCGGCCGTGCCCGGCGCTGCGGGTGGTTTGACAGCGTCCTGGTCCGTTACGCGGCGACCATTGGGGGTTTTGACGAACTGGCGATCATGAAACTGGATGTCCTTGATGAGCTCAAAGAGATCAGCCTTTGCACGGCTTATAAGTACAAAGGGAAGATATTCAGGGATTTTCCGCATGATTATGAGGTTTGGTGCCACTCCAAGCCCGTTTATGAAAGGATGCCGGGTTGGCAGCGGCCCACAGGCGATGTGCGTGAATATCGCAAGCTCCCTTCCCAGGCGCGCAACTACATTGAGCGCATGCAGGACCTGGTGGGGGTCCCGATAAAATATATTTCCATCGGGTCGGAGCGTGACGAGATCATTGTCAGGTGATTTTGATGACCCTGGTCTTGACGCTGTCAGCGGCTTGTGTTAGTTTGAAAACCGGGTTGAAGGCAAGTATTCTTTTTAAGGGGGGCTCCATGCGCAGAATAGCTTTGATGGCCATTTTGGCTTTGATCATCGTCGCGCCGCTAAGCGGGTGTACGATAGTCTTTCAAAAAGGCCGCCGTGTGGATGTTGAGAGGATCTCCCGCCTCAAAAGTGAACTGAGCCAGCTTGAACGGGCCAAGAAAGAGCTTGAGACCCGCCTTTCGAAAGAGATCGCGGCCAAGGAGGTCAAGGTCGAGATGCTTGAGAAGGGCCTTGTCATCACGTTCGTTGAGGAGGTCCTTTTTGATTCAGGCAAGGCCGCTCTGCGCGAAGATTCTCTCCAGAAACTTGACAAGGTGTCCGGCGTCCTTCAGACGACGGTGGCGGATCTTAATATCGGGGTTGAGGGGCATACGGACAACCAGCCTATTAAATATTCGTCCTGGAAGTCCAACTGGGAGCTTTCCTCGGCGCGCGCGTTGAGCGTCCTGCATGAGCTTGAGGATAAGGGCGGGGTGAAACCGGAGCGCCTCGCGGCGATCGGGTATGGCGAATATCGCGCCGTGGCGTCGAACGATACTTCCGAAGGGCGTCAGAAGAATCGCCGCGTGGAGATCGTCATTCTTCCGCCTGTCGTCAAAAAAACCGCCGAGTGATGGCATTTGCCGGAAGCGGAGACCCTGGGTGAAAAAAGGCATTTTATTTATTCTTTTCCTTGTGGCGGCCGTGAGCATCGTGCTCCTGGTGAAGTTCACCAGGGAAAATTCGGATGTGACCAGGAGCCTCGAGGAGGAACGTTACAGCCGCATGACGGCTGAACAGGAACTTCAGAAGGGGGAGTACAGGGTCAAGAAACTTGAGGCCGAGCTTCAGGCGGCGCAGGTCAAGCTTTCGCGTATCCAGGAAACGCTTGATAAGACCAAGGTCGAGAACGGTTCGTTGAAGTCCGATCTTGATTCCATGCAGCAGGAGGGGCGGTCCCAGGAAGATAACCTGCGCAGGGATCTTCAGCAGGTCAAGGGGATAAAGACGGACCTTGAGCAGAAATTGAGTGAAGCCCAGGAAGCGGCCGGCAAAGCCCTTGACGAAGCGCGGCAGGCCAAAGAACGCGCCGAGGCGGCTGAGCGGAAAGTGGCTCAGCAGCAGGCGGCCGCGGCTTCCCTCGCGGCTAACAAGTAATATTGACGGGCGCGCGTTGTTGACGGCAGATTTCGCGGGTTGAGTGGACGGGGGATCGTGTATCCCCTTTCTTAATTTTCAGGGACGGTGGATGGATATCATACCTCAGCATGTGGCGATCATCATGGACGGTAACGGGCGCTGGGCCAGGCAGCGCGGGCTTGACCGCACCCAGGGGCATATTGAAGGGGTCAAGCGCGTCGACGAGATCGTTGAGGCGGCTTCCAACGCGGGGCTCAAGGCCCTGACGTTATACACATTTTCAACGGAGAACTGGAGCCGTCCGGACACTGAAGTGTCGATGCTGATGCAGACGCTTATCACGGCGTTGAGCCAGAAATTGATGAAACTGTGCGCGAACAAGGTCCGGATGCGCGTTTCCGGGAGCAGGTCTGGCGCGCCGCAGGCCGTCCTGGACGCGTTCGATCGCACCGTGCAGGCCACACGGGATAATCCAGGGATGGTGCTCAATGTTGCTTTTAACTACGGGGGTCGCCAGGAGATCATGGACGCCGTCAGGTCTATCGCGCGCGACTGTGCCGACGGGCGGGTAACTCCGGCGGCCATCGATGAGGCATTGTTCGCCTCCCGGCTTTATACCGCCGGCCTTCCGGATCCCGACCTGTTGATACGCACGTCGGGAGAGAAGCGCATCAGCAATTTCCTTTTGTGGCAGTTGTCCTACGCTGAGTTTTATTTTACGGACAAGTTTTGGCCCGAATTCACGGTCGAAGAATTTAACAAGGCGTTGGCCGATTTTGCCGCGCGGGAGCGGCGTTACGGGCTCCTGACGGCGAAGGGGAGGCATTGATGAACCCGATGCGTTTTATCAGCGGCAGTATAGCGGCGTTGCTGGTCCTTCTGGCCGCCTGGAGCTCATGGTTCTTTATCCTTCTTATCTGTTGTTTGACGGCAGGTGGCTTGTATGAGTTCTTTTATCTCATCAAGAAGAAAGAGATACCCATTTACAGTTACACCGGGATATTCATCGGCGTCCTGATCCCCTTGTCCATTTTCTTTCGTTTTGAGCTGACGAAGAACTGGGAGCTTTTGTTCATTGTCTGCGCCTTCCTTCTTATATTGATGCTGCAGTTCAACCGCCAGGATAACCGCAATGCCATCCTGGGGCTTTCCACGACGCTTTTTGGTGTCCTGTACGTGTCCTGGTTCTTCAGCTTTATCGTGAAGATATATCTTTTGCTGCCGGGGCATGAAGGCGCGAAGCTTGTCCTTTTTATCGTCGCTGTCACGAAATCGGCGGATATCGGCGCGCTTCTGATCGGCAGCCGTTGCGGGCGGCATCCGCTGATCCCCAACGTGAGCCCGAACAAGTCGGTTGAAGGGACCATCGGGGGGCTTGTGTGCAGCACGCTTGTCGCGATCCTGTGCCGTCATCTTCTTCCCTTCACGCCGCATTTTACGATCGGTTACGTGGCGCTGATCGGGTGCTTTTTTGGCGGGTTGGGCCAGCTGGGCGATCTGTCAGAATCACTTATCAAGCGGGATTGCAATGTGAAGGATTCAGGTAATTTTGTTCCGGGTATCGGTGGTGTCCTTGATCTTATTGACAGCCTTCTTTTTTCCGTGCCCGCGTTTTACCTTTATATAAGCGCGGCGTTGAACCTGCATTGAGCCCTGCATGAAAAAAAGACGCATTGCTGTCCTTGGTTCGACCGGATCGATCGGCATGAACACGCTGCGCGTGATCACACGTCATCCCGGACATTTTGAAGTCGCCGCGTTGGCCGCGTGCAACAGTGTCCGCGTGCTGGAGCGCCAGATACGCGCGTACCGGCCGAAATATGTCGCCATTGCCCGTGAGCATATCGCGCCGCTGGAAAAGAAATTCCCGGCGATAAGGTTCTTTGACGCGGCCGGAGGGCTTGAAGCCCTTGTCGCGCAAAAAGACATCGACGTGGTTGTGATCGCGATGACAGGGGCGGGGGCCCTGGCGCCTTTCCTGGCGGCGGCGCGCGCGGGGAAGATCATCGCGCCGGCGAACAAGGAAGCTCTTGTCATGGCCGGTGATATTCTGATGGGGGCGGTGCGCCGGCACGGGGCGCGCGTTATCCCGGTCGACAGTGAGCAAAGCGCGATCTTTCAATGCCTTGATGGGCGGCCGGCAGAGGATCTTTATAAGGTCCATCTGACCGCGTCGGGGGGGGCTTTGCTGGATGTGCCCTTATCGCGGCATGACCGGCTTTCGGTCAGGGATGTCCTGGCGCATCCCCGCTGGAAGATGGGGGCCAAGATCACGGTGGATTCCGCGACCCTGATGAACAAGGGATTTGAGGTGATCGAAGCACAGCGCCTGTTCGGCCTGGTGCCCCGGATGATCGATGTGGTCATTCATCCTGAAGCCATCATCCATTCGATGGTGGAATTCCGCGACGGATCGATCCTTGCGCAGTTGAGCGTCACGGATATGCGTTTGCCGATCCAGTACGCGCTCGGGTATCCCGCGCGTCTGCCGGCGCCGGCAGGCCGGCTGGATTTTGTCCGTTTGGGCAAGCTCACGTTCGCCAGGCCGGATGTCAGGGCGTTCCCGTTGCTCGCGTTGGCGTTTGAAGTGTCGCGCGCCGGAGGGGTTTTGCCGGCGGTCCTTAACGCCGCGGATGAGGTGGCGGTCAGCGCCTTCTTGCAAGGCAGGATAAAGTTTACGGGGATCCACAGGATCGTCGCGGCTACCGTGAGCGCCCACCGGGGCCTGCCGTCATGCCGCAAGCCGGATTTGAAAGATATTGAACAGGCAGATGCCTGGGCCAGGGCGAAGGCCACGGAAATATTGGAAAGGATAAGATGACGTTCTTGATATTCGCGTTCGTTCTCGGGCTTTTGATCATTGTGCATGAGGCGGGGCATTTTTTCATGGCCCGCAGGCTTGGCGTGAGGGTGGAAGAATTCGCGTTCGGGTTCGGCCCGAAATTGTTCGGATGGAAGAAAGGTGACACGGATTTTCGCGTGTGCGCCATCCCTCTCGGCGGTTATGTCAAGATGCTCGGCGATGAGAAGTCGCAATGCCAAGGCGCCCGCGATGAATATTTCTCCCAGCCGCCCGGGCACCGCGCTCTTATCATCCTGATGGGGCCGGTGGTCAATTATCTGCTGGCGTACCTGTGTTTTGTCGTTGTTTTCTGGATCGGGGCTATTGACCTTGACGCGTCGGCCAAAGCGGTCCCGGCAAGGGTTGACAAGGTGATGGCGGGTTCGCCGGCCATGCAGGCGGGGGTTTTATCCGGTGATGTCGTTGCCGCGATCGATGGGAAGAATGTGGCCAACTGGGCCGAGATGCAGGAAGTGGTCATGGCATCCCGCGGCCGCACCCTCGGGATCTCGGTTTCGCGCTCAGGCCATGAGGTCAAGCTTGCCGTTACGCCGCGCTTTGAGACTACAAAGGACATTTTCGGCAAAGAGCACCAGGTGTCGCGCATTGGCATCCAGCCCAAACAGTTCGATAAGGGGGACAACCTGGTCGTCCGGCGCTATGGGTTTTTTGAGGCTTTCGTGAAGGGCGGGGAGGAGTTGGTTGCCATCACGGTAAAGACCTACCTGTCGCTCTGGGAGATCGTCACCGGCCAGCGCTCGGCCCGGGAAGGGATGACGGGGCTGATCGGTATTTTCTTCATCGTCCAGTTCGCGGCCGGGGTCGGGTTCTCATTCCTGCTGCATATTGTCGGCGTGATCAGCGCGAGCCTGGCGTTGTTCAATGTCCTGCCGCTCATCCCCCTGGACGGCGGGCATCTGGCCCTGCTCGGCCTTGAAAAGGCCCGCGGCCGCGGCCTGAGCGCCCGGACCGAGGATGTTGTGTCGAAGGCGGGATTCGGGCTGATCATCGCCCTGGCGCTGTTCGTGTTCTACCTTGACTTTGAGCGTATCGGGCTGATCGACAAGATCGTCGGGTTCTTTAAATAGGAGATTCCGCTATGCAGCCGATGTCCGTGAATTATGAAGAGATGAAGGACCGTTTGCACCGCTATCTGATCGCGCGCACGGACTTTCTCAAGGTCAAGGATCAGATGAACGAGGATCAGCTGCGGCATTTTGTCGATGGCGCGATCAATAACCTGGCCCAGGAAAGCCAGCTTGCGGTTTCTTTTGAGGACAGGGTGCGCCTGATCCGGGAATTGACGGCGGCGGCTGTCAGCCTCGGGCCCATCCGTCCATTGATGGAGGACAAGGATGTTGCGGAGATCATGATCAACGGGCCGAAATCCATCTATATCCAGAAAAAGGGAAAGATCACGCTGACGGATATCAAGTTCGCCGACAATGCCCAGCTCATGCACACGATCCAGAAGATGCTGGCGGTATCAGGGTCGCCCCGCCGGGTCGATGAATCTTCGCCCTATGTGGATTTTGCCATGCCCGATGGTTCGCGCGTCAATATCATCATCCCGCCGTGCGCTCTCTCGGGGGCGGTCATGACCATCCGCAAGTTCTCGCACGACATCACCACGATCGACCACCTTGTGGATAAAAGAACGCTCAACCGGCAGATGGCCGCTTTCCTTATCGCCGCGATCAAGGCCAAGCTCAATATTGTTTTTTGCGGCGCCACGGGTTCAGGCAAGACCACGATCCTCAACGTCCTTTCCATGCATATCCCCTCCGACGAGCGCATCATCACCATCGAGGACACGTCGGAATTGCGCCTGATGCAGGAGCATGTCGTCAACCTGCAGTCCAAGGTGTCGAACATCGAGGGTAAGGGACAGGTGACGATCCGCGACCTGTTTGTCAATTCACTGCGCATGCGCCCTGACCGCATCATCGTCGGCGAGGTGCGCGGCGAAGAGATCTTGGACATGATCCAGTCCATTTCCTCCGGGCATTCCGGGACCCTGGCGATCGTTCACGCGGATTCTCCCGATGAATGTTTCAACCGCATGATCACGATGATGCTCATGTCCGGGATACGCCTGACGGGAGACCAGATCCGCAAGCAGGTCGCCACCTCCATCGACATGATAGTTTATTCCGAGCTTTGCATTGACGGCGTGCGTCGCGTCATGAATATCACGGACCTGCGTTATGACAGGGGCACTGACCAGATAGCGCTTGAGGACATTTTCACGTTCAAACAGGAAAAGGTCGACGAGGCAACGAACCAGGTCATCGGGGACTGGGTCATGAACCGCAAGCTGCCTTCGTTCGCCGACAAGTTCGTCAAACGCAACATCCGCTTCGGGGCGGAATTCTTGAATTAAAGGGGTCTGACATGAAATGGTCCGGTTATTTTGTTCCGACGTTAAAGGAAGTGCCCTCCGGCACTGAGGCGATCAGCCACCAACTGCTCCTGAGGGCCGGCCTTGTGCACATGCTGACCTCGGGGGTTTATTCCTATCTGCCGCTGGGGTTGCGGGTCCTGATGAAGATCGAAGGGATCATCCGCGAGGAGATGAACGCGGCGGGCGCGCATGAACTCCTGATGCCGGCCGTGCATCCTCTGGAGATATGGCAAAAGACGGGGCGTGACAAGACCCTTGAAGATGTCATGATCCGTTTCAAGAATAAAAAAGGCGCCGCAATGTGCCTCGGCCCCACGCACGAGGAGATCATCACCGACCTGGTCAAGAGTTTTGTCCAGTCGTACCGCCAGCTGCCGGTGACGCTCTACCAGGTCCAGACCAAATTCCGCGACGAGACCAGACCGCGTTTTGGCATCGTGCGCGCCTGCGAGTTCATCATGAAGGATGCTTACAGCTTCGATACCACCGAAGAAGGGCTCAAGAAAAGCTACGCGGCCATGTACGCAGCGTATAAAAAGATATTCGCCCGCTGCGGCCTGGAGCCTGTCATTGCCGAGGCGGACCCGGGAGCCATGGGCGGTCATGTTTCCCATGAATTCCTTGTGCCGGCGCCTATCGGCGAGGATAAAGTGAAAGACAAGGACGGGGTGGAGCGCCAGGCCATCGAGGTCGGGCATGTCTTCCAGCTGGGCACAAAATATACCGAGGCGCTTTCCGCCTTGTACCTTGATGAGACCGGCAAACAGCGCCCGATCATCATGGGCTGTTACGGCATTGGCGTCAGCCGCCTCATTGCTACCATCATCGAGGTCCATCACGATGACAAGGGGATCAAATGGCCTCTGGGTGTCGCGCCTTTCGCCGTGGAATTGCTCCCGGTCCAGTCCGGGGATCCCGAGGCCATGGCCGTGGCGGAGAGTATCTACGCCGGGTTGACAAAACAGGGAATTGATGTTCTAATGGACGATCGTGATGAAAGTGCCGGCCGCAAGTTCAACGACGCTGACCTCATTGGCATCCCTTACCGCGTGACCATCGGTAAACGCGGCCTCCTGGAAGGAAAGGTTGAGATCAAGGATCGCGCCACGGGCGTGGTCGAAAGCGTCCCGAAGGATGGGGCCGTTGCCAGGCTTTTGGCTTTTTTGGGAAAATAGTGTATCTTTGAGTAAGTTTTATGACACGACCTGAAACGCTTGCCGCTGACATTCAACAATTGGCTGATCCCATTTGCGCCGAGCTGGGGATCGAAGTGGTGCAGATCAACATTAATCCGTACCATGAGGTCGTGAATATCCAGCTTTTCGCGGACAGGCCCGCGGGAGGCATTGGCATGGAAGAATGTGCCGCGTTGAATCGCCGCCTTGTCGAGCGGCTCGACAGCGAGCTTGACCTGGGCGATAATTATACGCTTGAGGTCGCGTCACCGGGGCTGGACCGCCCGCTGGCGGGTTACCGCGACCTCAGGAGGGTCCTGGGGCGTGATGTCCAGGTCTTTTTGAAGGAAGCCGTCGATGGCCGGCGTGAGATCACCGGACTGTTGCAGGCCGTCCGTGAAACGGATATCATTGTCCACACGCGCAGGGGCGATATCCTCGTACCGATGGATAAAGTGGAAAAAGCAAAGCAGGTCATTAACTAAAAGAGGGAGTTTATGGAAAGTGAATTGATGACGATCCTGGAGCAGATCGAACGCGATAAGGGCATTGCCAAGGAAGTGCTGATCGAGGCCGTTGAGGTCGCGGTGGCATCGGCCGCGCGCAAGGTCTGGACTGTCGGCAAGGAAGAGGATGTCACGGCGAAGCTCGACATCAGGACGGGAAAGATACAGGCTTTCGCCAACGGGCAGGAGATCCGTTCCAACGAGTTCGGGCGCATCGCCGCGCAGACGGCCAAGCAGGTCGTGTTCCAGAAGATCCGTGAAGCGGAAAAAGATGTCGTTTATAACGAATACAGCACGCGCGTCGGGCAGATCATTTCGGGCAGCGTCTACCGCTTTGACCGCGGCAGTGTCATCGTTGACCTTGGCAAGACGGAAGCCGTCATCCCGCGCAGCGAGTTGTGCGGCAAGGAAGAGTTCAAGCAGGGCGACCGCGTGCGCGCGTTCATCCTCGAGGTCCAGCGCGAGTCGCGCGGCCCGCAGATCGTCCTTTCGCGCGCCCATCCGAATTTCGTCAAACGCCTGTTCGAGCTGGAAGTCCCGGAGATCTATGAGGGCATCATCGAGGTGAAGGCCATCGCGCGCGACCCCGGCGAGCGCACCAAGATATCGGTCTATTCCAAGGATGACAAGGTGGACTGCGTCGGCGCTTGCGTGGGCATGCGCGGGTCGAGGGTCAAGAATATCGTCAATGAACTGCACGGCGAGAAGATCGACATCGTCCGTTACTCGTCGGATATCAAGGAATATATCCAGGCGGCATTGTCGCCGGCGGAGATATCCCAGATGCAGCTGTTGAGCCTGGAAAAGAAAGCCAACATCATTGTGGCGGACGACCAGCTTTCCATTGCCATCGGGCGTTACGGCCAGAATGTGCGCCTGGCGGGCCGCCTCCTGGGCTGGGAACTTGATATTTTCTCCGCGAACCAGTGGGAAGAGCACCTCAAGCAGCCGGAAGGCGGCGCGCCGGCCAAGGAAATTGAAGTGGTCGAAGAGGTCATTGAACAGATCGAAGCGCCTGCGGGTGACGCGGACAAGCCTGAACCGGCCCCGTCGCGGGATGAGAAATCTGAGTAAGACAGTTGGGGTTTTACCCCGGAAAGACGATCATCTATGTTAGTAAGGGAACTGGCCGCGAAGTATAACATCAGTGAGGAATTGATCCTCACAACGCTCAAGGCGCTGAAATTGCGTGCCAAAGGGGATACCCAGGAATTGAGCCCCGGCGTTCTGGCTGTCCTCAAAGGGGAGCTTGAGACCAAAGGATTGATCACCAAGGAGCAGGAGCTTCCTGCTGTCATCAAGCCCGCGGCCAAGCGCGCGCCGGCCCGGAAGGTCGCGCCTTCTGACGGGAAGGCTGCCGCGGCGCCGAAGAAGAAGCCCGTGTCAAAACCAAAGAGCGACGCGCACCAGGACGCTAAAGATAAAGAACCCGCGCCTTCGCCTGTCACGGTCCGTATTGTCACCAAACCTGAGCCCAAGCCCGTAGAGCCGCCGAAGCCCGTGGTGCGCGCGCCTGATGCCAGGTCGGTGGAAGGCCCTCCGCCGGCTGTCCTCAATGAGCTGGCCCAGTTCGAGAAAGTTACGGCTGAGGAGAAGGTAACGTCCACGGATGCCAACGGCCAGACGGTAACGACGGTCATCAAAAAGGTCGTCAAAGAACAGCCGGAATTCATTTCCGTGAAGCCGCTGGCCAAGCGGCGTGAAGAAGAGCAGGCGGCGCTGCAGGCGGCGCGCAATGCCCATAGCGCGGCCCAGCAGGCAACGCCGCAGGCGGCACCCGCGGAGCAGGGTCCGGCGTCACTCACCCCGGCCAAATATGAAGGCCCCCTGAGGGATATTGAGATCAAGATACCGATCACTGTCGGGGACCTCGCGTTCCGTCTCCAGGAAAAGGCGAACGCTGTCCTGAAAATATTGATGGGGATGGGCATTTTCGCGAACATCAACCAGAATCTTGGCGAAGATATTGCCCGCAAGATCTGCGAGACGCTCGGTTACAACCTCCTTCAGGCCAAGACCCAGGAAGAGCAGGCCATTGATTTGCACGCGAAGGAAAAAGACGACCCTTCGACCTTGAAACCGCGCGCGCCCATCGTTACGTTCATGGGGCACGTGGATCACGGCAAGACGTCGCTCATGGATTGCATCCGCAAAACCAAGGTCGTTGACACGGAGCATGGCGGGATCACCCAGCATATCCGGGCGTATTCCGTGCCCATGGCCAAGGGAACGATCACATTTTTGGATACGCCGGGCCACGCGGCCTTCACGGCCATGCGCGCCAGGGGCGCTCATGTCACGGACCTCGTTGTCCTGGTTATCGCGGCGAACGAGGGCCTCATGCCCCAAACCCTGGAAGCCATTGATCACGCCAAGGCCGCCGGGGTCCCGATCATCGTCGCGCTCAACAAGATCGACCGTAAGGACGCCGACCAGGAAATGGTCAAGAAGCAGCTCATGGAGCATGACCTTATGCCCGAGGAATGGGGCGGCAAGACGGTTGTCGCGCCTGTTTCCGCTTTAACGGCCCAGGGCATTGACGGTCTTCTGGAAATGATCCTTCTCGAGGCGGAAATATTGGAACTTAAGGCCAATCCCGACAAGAAGGCCGCGGGTATCGTGGTCGAGGCTCACCTGAGCCCCGGGCGCGGCGCCGTGGCGACACTGATCGTGCAGAATGGTTCGCTGAAAGAAGGTGATCTCGTTGTGGTCGGCCCGCATTATGGCAAGGTCAAGGCCCTGTTCGATGACCATCAGCGCGCCATCAAGGTGGCGGGGCCGTCCATGCCTGTCGAGATCCTTGGTTTGTCCGCGGTCCCCGAAGCCGGAGAGAAGTTTTTCGTGGTCGAGAACGACAAGATGGCCCGTCAGATCACGGATGTCCGCATGGAAAAATTCAGGGCGAACCGCCTTAAGGAAACGAACAAGATCACGCTTGAAGACCTTTTGGCCCAGAAGAAAGAGGGCGAGGTCCAGGAGCTTAATATTGTCCTTAAGGGGGATGTGCAGGGGTCGGTTGAGGCTCTGCGTGAGGCCCTTTCGAAGGTCCCGAGTACGAACAGGGAAGTCAACATCAAGTTCATTCACAGCGGCGTGGGCGATGTGAACGCGTCGGATGTCATCCTGGCGCACGTCTCCAAGGCGATCATCATCGCTTTCAGCGTCGGCACGAACGTCGACGCCAGCGCGGAGCTGGACAAGACGCCTGTCGATATCCGCCGTTACAATATCATTTACGACGCGGTCAATGACGTAAAAGCCGCGCTCGAGGGAATGCTCAAGCCCGATGCCAAGCGGCATTTCATCGCGCGCGCCGAAATCCGCCAGGTGTTCAAGCTTTCCAAGGCAGGGACTGTGGCGGGATGCTTCATGCTCAAGGGCCGCATGCGCCAGAAGATGGACGTGGATGTGCTGCGCAACGGCGAGGTCATCCATACGAGCCGGATCTCGGCGCTCAAGCGTTTCAAGGATGACGTGAAGGAAGTGGGCGAAGGTTTCGAGTGCGGCATCTCGGTGGACAAGTTCGACGCCTACCAGGTGGGCGATATCATCGAGGCGTTCCAGATCGAGCATATTGCCAGGAAACTCGCATGAAGACAGTGTTCAGCGGCATGCGTCCCACGGGCAAGCTCCATCTGGGGCATCTCGTCGGCGCCTTGCACAACTGGGTTGGCCTGCAAGCCACGCACCAGTGTTACTATTCGATCGTTGACTGGCACGCGCTCATGGGCGAATATGCCCAGAGCGGCGCGATCGTGTCGAACATCTTCGACATGGCGGCCGACTGGATCGCCTGCGGCGTCGACCCGGAGAAGTCCGTAATTTTCATCCAGTCGGATGTCCCGGAACACCTGGAACTCCAGATGGTCCTGGCGTGCATCACGCCCCTGGGATGGCTGGAACGCAACCCGACGTATAAAGAGCAGTTGAGGGAGATCACCTCACGCGATCTTCAAACGTATGCTTTTCTCGGGTATCCGGTCCTCCAGGCGGCGGATATCCTGCTTTACAAGGCCAACGCGGTGCCCATTGGGGAAGACCAGTTGCCGCACCTTGAACTGACCCGCGAAATATCCCGCCGGTTCAATTTTCTCTACAAGAAGGAAGTTTTTACTGATTGCGAAGCCATCCTGACACCCACGCCGCGCCTGCTGGGGCTCGACGGCCGGAAAATGTCAAAAAGTTACGGCAACACGATCAACCTTTCCGACAGCCCGGAAGAGATCCTGGCGAAAGTCAAGGGCATGGTGACCGACCCCAAACGCCTGCGTTTGAAGGACGTGGGGCACCCGGATGAATGCAATGTCTTTTCGTACTACCGCACGTTCCTGGCGTCGCGTGAGATAGACGTTCGCGCGTGGTGTGAGGGCGCGGGCAAAGGCTGTACCGATTGCAAGAAAGAACTCGCTGACGGTATTATTGAAGCGTTAAGGCCCATCCGCGAAAAACGCGTGAAGCTCCTTGCCGAGCGCGGCTATCTCGAAGATGTCCTCAAGAAAGGCGCCGAGCGCGCCCGTCTCACGGCGTCGGCCACCATCAGGGAAGTGCGTGAAGCTGTATTCAGATGACCGGGGTTTGACCTATGGCCTACAAGATCCAGCTTGATAAATTTGAAGGCCCCCTTGATCTTCTTCTTTACCTTATCAGGAAAGAAGAGATCGATATCTGCGATATTCCCATCGCCAGGATCACCGAACAATATATCCAGTACATAGACCTGATGAAGGTGCTTGACCTTGACGGTATCGGAGATTTTCTTGTCATGGCCGCGACCTTGCTGCAGATCAAGTCCAAAATGCTCCTGCCGCAGGATCCCAACGCGGTTGAGGCCGTCGAGGACCCGCGCGCGGACCTGGTCCGGCGGCTTGAGGAGTACCAGCGCATCAAGGAAGCGGCGGATCTCTTGAAGTTAAAGGCTGAACAGCGCCAGGACCTTTTCGCGAGGAACCTCGATGAGCGGGCCCTCGCCGAGTTGAGGGAAGACGCCAAAGAGGTCTATTTTGAGGCCAACCTTTTTGACCTGATCACCGCGCTCACCAAGGCCATGGCCGAGAAGCCTGAACGGGCCACGTATGACGTGGCGCGGGAGGAGTACACACTCGAGGAAAAGATCCACGAGATCCTGCATTTTCTCCAGGGCAGGTCCCGTTTGACCCTGCAGGAACTTTTTACCAGGACCCGCGACAAGCTCGAGCTTATCGTCACGTTCATGGCGATCCTTGAACTTTGCAAAATGAAAGAGCTCGTCATTGCGCAGAAGCGCCATTTTGCCGAGATCGAGCTGATCCGTGAGTCGGAAGATATCGTTGTCCATCCCCAGCCGGTGGCGTGATGGAAGAGCTCAAGCGCGTCGCCCTCAATGCCCAGGAGACGGAAGAGGACAGGGTCACGGGCCTGTCGCTTCGTCCCGAGAAACTCACTGATTTCGTCGGGCAGAAAGAACTCCTTTCCAATATCAGGATCGCCATCGAGGCGGCCCACCAGCGCGCCGAACCGCTGGAGCACATGCTTTTTTCCGGCCCGCCCGGACTGGGTAAGACATCCCTGGCGCATATCATCGCGCGCGAGATGGGCGCCAAGATCACGGTCACCTCAGGCCCGGCCATCGAGCGGGCGGGTGATTTTATCGGCATCCTGACCAATCTTGAAAAGGGCGACATCCTCTTTATCGACGAAGTCCACCGCCTTTCAAAGACCGTTGAGGAATTCCTGTACCCGGCCATGGAGAGCTTCAAGATCGATTTTATCGTCGACAAGGGCCCTTATGCCCGGACCATCAACTTTACCCTCAAGCCTTTCACGCTGATCGGCGCGACCACGCGCAGCGGGCTGCTCGCCTCGCCGTTGAGGGACCGTTTCGGTATTTTTTACCACCTGGATTTTTATGAGCCGCAAGAACTTGCCGAGATCATCATCCGTTCGGCCGTGAAGCTCAATGTGGACATTGACCGGGAAGCGGCCCTTGAAGTGGCGCGCCGTTCGCGCGGGACGCCCCGTGTGGCCAACCGCCTGCTCAAGCGCGTGCGGGATTACGCCCAGGTCAAGACGGGCGGGGGCCAGGTCCGTCTGCCTGTTGTCGAGGCGGCCATGCAGCAGCTGCATATTGATCCTGACGGGCTTGACCGCTTGGATCACAAGATACTGGAGGTCATCGCCCGGCAATACGGCGGAGGTCCCGTCGGGATCGAGGCGCTCGCGGCGACATTGAATGAAGAATCCGACACGATCGTGGATGTCGTGGAGCCGTATCTGCTGAAGACGGGATTCCTGCGCCGCACTTCCCGCGGTCGCGAGATCACGGACAAGGCAAGGAAGCTTCTGTGACAAGGCCTGCCTTCCTGCGCGGGTTCTTCCTGTTCTTGTGCCTCTTTTTCCTGGCGGACGGCATTGTGACCGCTAAGCCCAGGCTTATCCGTGTGGCTGTCCTGCGTGAGGAAGATCATTTCACCATGGCGGTCCATGGCCGGTATGATGTCGTTGATTACAATACCGGCAAGGTCATCGCCACGGACAATTATCTGCATCCCTCCCTGGTTGCCCTCGATAAGGGCAAGACTGTCATCGGCACTCGTGTTTATGACCTTGCGCGTGTCATCATCAGCCCGCGCCGTGAGGCTTTGGTCAGCATTAATGCCGGGCAGTTCCGGGGCAGTGTTATCATCGTTAACAACGCCGGCGTCAACTTTACGGTCGTTAATTCCATAGACCTCGAGCAGTATATTTGCGGCGTCCTTTATCATGAGATATCCGACACATGGCCTTTGGAGGCGATCAAGGCCCAGGCTGTCGCCACGCGCACGTTCGCGCTGTATTCCATGAACAAGTTCGCGTCCCGTGATTATGACGTGACCAACGATATTTATTCCCAGGTTTATGGCGGACGGGGGGCGGAACGTTACCGCACCAATCTTGCCGTTCACCGGACTAAAGGCGAGGTCCTGATGTATCAGGGGGTGGTCTTCCCCGCTTTCTTTCATGCCAATTCAGGGGGCGTGACCGAAGATGCGGCAGAGCTATGGGGGATCGATCTCCCTCCGTTGCGTGGCGGCGTGCTGTCCCCTTTTTCTGTGGACCAGGCGCATTACAAATGGAAGCAGGATTTTCGCCTCAAGGACATCCAGGATGCGCTCAACGCGCGCGGCTATCAGATGGGTCTTATCAGGGAGATACAGGTCACGGAACTCAATAAGAGCGGCCGTGTCCGGAAGCTCAGGATACTAACACGCGACGGCAAGGAAGATATCATCGAGGGCAAGGTCTTTCGTGATATCATTGGCCCGAATATCCTCAAAAGCAATAAGTATGAGATCGTGATGAAAGGCTGGTATGTTGATTTCATCGGTTATGGCTGGGGGCACGGGGTCGGGCTGTGCCAGTGGGGTGCTTACGGCATGGCCCTCAAGCATTTTAATTACCGCCAGATCCTCGGATTTTATTATCCTTCGTCTGAATTCGTAAGGCTTAAGGACACGGATTGACCATGGCGCGGCAGGATACTCTTCACGGGACATCGAACCCTCTTGTTTTTTTTGTGGTATTCCTGCTGGTTTTCTTTTTTGCGGCGTATTTTTTTTCGCATGGCCATGGCCTTCCGGGCCAGGGCACAGGTTCAGGAGCTGTGAGTAACCTCCAAGAATACGCGGACATCGCCGTCACTTATATTTATGATGGTGACACGGTCAAACTTTCCAACGGCGAAAGGGTGCGTTTCCTTGGCATCGACACTCCTGAATCCAGCGAGAACAAAAAGCTTTTTCGCGACGCGGCCCGTTCAGGCCAGGATGTCGGGGATATCCTCAGGATGGGGCATATTGCGGCGGAATACACAAGGTCTTTACTGCGGGGACGCCGCGTGCGCCTTGAATTTGATATCGAGAAGCGGGACAAATACGGCCGCCTTTTGGCCTACATTTACCGGGTTGATGACGGCCTTTTTATCAATGAGGATATCATCAGGCAGGGTTATGCCTATCCGATGACCATCCCGCCGAATGTCCGCCACGCGGATGAGTTCAGGCGGCTTTTCCGTGAAGCGCGTAAAGCGGGGCGGGGGCTTTGGCAGGGGCAGCGAGACCGTGGTTCGAATTGAGGATGATATAAAAAATGCCTTGAAACCGCGGGGCATGTCGGGTAAATTTATTCTAATGTTGGACGCGGTCAACAGGTCTGCGGAGAATCTATGAGAAACCAGTTCCTCAAGTTTGTTCCTTCCGTCCTTATCCTGGCCGCGCTGGCGCTTCTTTTCATTCCCAAAGCCGTGTCTTTCCTCGATGTGGAGAAATTCTTTTCTTCCACGGACGCTCATTACCAGCCGGCGGACAGGGATCTTTTCCATAAAAGCCTCGTTCACAGGGAGGATTATTACTATCCCGGCGTGAGCATCGGCAAATTATGGAAGAAGCTGGATATTGGCGCCGCTGTCGCGGGCAGAGAACACCATCACTTCGCCCTGCGTGATGAATATTTGTTTGGCTGCGGGTTCGCCAATTACAGCGCGTGCATCCTGCCGTACCCTGTTGTCAAAGAGTATGAACTGGGCGAATACAGGGCCCTGCAGGTATCCAGTTCAAGCCTCCGCTTCCCCGATTACCAGTACCTTCTTTTTAAATATGAACAGAAAACGTGGGCTTATTTCGGGCACATTGATGTTTTTGATAATAAAAAGGGCGAGCCGGTCTTCAAATTGCTGGACAATGGTTTTGCCAGCGTTGTCAGCCTTGCCGGGGCGGGGGAAGGTTACAGCACCCGGTTCATGCAGGTGTATCATTTTGACGGGAAGGCCGTGAACCTTGTCCTGGCCGTGCCGATCGAAGCCTCACGCAAGAGGCTTGGCCTGCTGGATTTTGACGTCACCGGGGCCTATGATTACGCCAACGGCGTTCTCACGGGTACTTACAAAGTGACATTTGGAGCCCAAGAGCTGATCAATGGCCTGCCGGTACGGTCTTTGCCGTTGTTTGCGGTTAGCCGCCGCCTGACTTTGTTCTGGAATGGCGCGGCGCTTGTGTACGATGCGGACCGCTCCGACATTACTCCCGCCGACCTGACGTGGATCGTCACCGGGAGTTACGCGCGTGTTTATAAAATGTTCCGTTCTGATTTCGACAAACTTCAGAAGGCCGCAGGGGTGAAGAAAGAGTGGTTCAAGGAATTTTTGTCTGTTGTGAAGGAAGAGGGTGGTGTGGCGGAGGGAGCGCTCAGCGCGCCGCCGTCAAGATCTCAGCGTCATTGAGAGGCAGGAGCATGTAGCCTGCGGCGCCGCGCTCGACGGCTTCCACAGCCGCGTCTTCCGTATGTTGATCCCCGATAGCGATCATCTTCAATCCCGGCCTTAACGCGGCGATCTCACCGAAAATATCCAGTTCAGACGCGTCTTCGATGGCCCTCACGCCAATAAAAGCTTTCAGGATCGGGATATTTTGCCCGACAGCTTCAAGGCACTGGGCGCGGTCTTCCGTGACGATCAGCGGCAGGTGGAGTGACAGGGCGGATTTTAATGCTTCACGGGTGGTCTCATCCGCGGCAAAAATGAGGACGGGGCTCATAGGGATACCGGCGTCAGTACAGAAAGGAGTTTCGCTGTCTGGCTGTTGGGGTTCTCGATCACATGAGGCATGGAGGCGTTGAAGTAAAGTGAGGAATTCTTTTCCAGACGTATCGCCTGGTCTTTCACTTTAACGATGACCGTGCCCTCAAGTACGTAAACAAAGCGTTCGGAGAGCGCTTCACGCTGTTCCTGGGAGGTTGTGCCTTTCCCTTCGATCTTGAGCAGGGTGGGCAGCATCTTCCTGGTCGAGGCCTGGCGCGCCAGGATCTCGCAGGAAACTTTGTCATTTGTCGTGGAAATGGATTCCAGGGGAGAGTTAGCCTTGATGGGATCCGGTGTTTTTTCCCGCAAGCCCTGGTAAAGTTCGGTGATATCGACGCCAAGGGCTTTTGCGATGCTCAGGTGCGAGGCCAGGGTCCCGGTCATTTTGCCGTTCTCGATGCGTGACAAAGTGGCGATCTGTACGCCGCTGGTCTTGGCCAGTTCGGTCAGGGATATCCGTCTGAGTTTTCTTATTTCCTGGATGTGGGTGCCTAATTGCTGCATGATGAATTCCTCCTTTAAGTTGTTGTCATATTACCATAAGTTGAATAAATATCAATAAACAAACGAAGAATTCTATCGTTTAAATCAAATTGACGAATCGACAAATATATTGTTGACAAAACATCTACTTGATGGTAGATTTAATTAAATCAATTGATGAAAAATCAACTAATGTGAAAGCAAAACCAATTTAAGGAGGCAGTATGTCGTTAACGTTCCATGTTGAGAAGATGTATCGGTTGCCCGATGCGGGGAATTTGAAGGCGTTCGCGGATGTGGCGGTGAACGACGCCCTCGTGATCCGCGGGGTTCGCCTGCTTGAAGGCAAGAAAGGGTTTTTTGTTTCCATGCCGCAGGAACAGGGAAAGGATAATCGCTGGTATGACCAGGTTGTTTGCCGTTCTGTCGCGGTCTACCAGGACCTTTCTGACAAGGTGATGGAACATTATCGTAAAGAGAATTGAGATTAGAGGGGCGCTCAGTCAATTGGTACGCCCTTTTCCGGCGGGGGCCGGTAAAGGCCTGGGGGTGCGTTATCAAAGGATAAGGCAATGAGCGCCCCTCTTTTTATTCCGGGTTTACTTTGCAACAGTATCTTGCGATGGAGGTAGGGATTCGGGGGCTTTGTCTTCCTTGACGAACGCCCAGGCCAGGGCCACGGCCCAGGCGATGAACGTCCACCAGAGGAGGATATTGAGGATCAGGATCGGGACGACCTGCCGGTGCTTGCGGACAATAGCTACTATAGTAGGCAGGAATACGAAAGAAAGCCCAAAAATACTGAGGACGATGAGAAGCGGGATGATCATGAGTAATTCCGGAATGAACATAAGAGCATTATACGGTGTCCGTGGCGGCCGCGCAACATATATGGGGAAAATTGGGGAAATAATTTCATAGATCTTCCGATTTCCGACGGAGAACTTTATAAATTTATTGCTTGATTTCTTTTCGAATGAAGTGTATATTTAAATCATCTCAGTGGATCCCTTATTTATGGGTCCTAGCACGGCCGAATAGGCCGTGAAAATAACGGGCGATGGCTGTCCGTGAAGATAAAGTAAAGAAGCTTTACATAGTCCCGCCAGGGACGGCTCTTAAAAGGGCTGAAGACAAAGGCGTCTTCAATTCACAGGTGAATTGGAGGCGCTTGTTTATTTTGTGCCAGCAGCGCGCCTCCCGTTCAGTATCATCAAACGTTTAACAGTAATAAAACAGGAGTGGTCTAATGAATGCAGGAGATACAGCTTGGGTTCTGGTTTCGACGGCCCTTGTCATGCTCATGACACCGGGGCTGGCTTTCTTCTACGGAGGGATGGTCAGGAGAAAGAACGTGTTGAGTATTTTAATGCAGTGCTTCTTTGTGCTCTGCCTGGTCAGCGTGCTGTGGGTGGTTTACGGCTACAGCTTGTCGTTCGCCCCTGGTACCGGGTTTTGGGGTGGGTTCCAGTGGTCCCTGTTGAATGGCGTGGGTGTTGAACCGTATAACGATTATTCGGCCACCATCCCGCATCAGGCCTTCATGATCTTCCAGGCCATGTTCGCGGTCATCACGCCGGCGCTGATCCTCGGTGCCTTCGCGGAAAGGATGAAGTTCTCTTCCTTTGTCGTTTTCATGGCTCTGTGGCTGACGCTGGTCTACGCGCCGATCTGCCACTGGGTATGGGGCATGGGCGGGTTCTTGCGTAATCTTGGCGCGCTTGACTTCGCCGGTGGTACGGTCGTGCACATCAATGCCGGTATCGCGGCGCTGATCACCGCGCTGATGATCGGTCCGCGCAAGAATGCCGACAAGCATATCCCCTCGCCGCACAACCTTCCGTTCGTGGCGCTGGGTACGGCTCTCTTGTGGTTCGGCTGGTTCGGGTTCAATGCCGGTTCTGCTCTCGCGGCCAACGGGCTCGCGACGAACGCGTTCGTCGTGACCAATACGGCAGCGGCGGCGGCGGGATTGAGCTGGGCGTTCATCGAGTGGTTCCGTAACGGAAAGCCGACCTTGTTCGGTATTTGTTCCGGCGCTGTGGCGGGGCTTGTCGCGATCACGCCTGCGGCCGGTTTCGTGAATGTCACCGGGGCCTTGGTCATCGGCCTGCTGGTGAGCGTGTTCTGTTATATTGCGGCCGCGATCATCAAGCCGAAGCTGGGGTATGATGACGCGCTTGACGCGTTCGGCGTGCATTGCATCGGCGGGATCTGGGGGGCACTGGCCACGGGCCTTTTTGCCACCAAGCTCGTGAATTCGGCCGGTAATGACGGCTGGTTCTACGGCAACCCGGCGCAGTTCATCATCCAGCTCAAGGCTGTGGCGGTCACGTTGATCTATTCGGGCATTGTGACGGCTATCCTGTACAAGGCGGTTGACCTTGTCCTGGGCATGAGGGTCTCGACCAAGGACGAGGATGTCGGTCTTGACCTTACCGAGCATCATGAGCGCGCGTACACAATGTTGGAATAATGCAAATATAAAATTAGAAAGGAGTTTTCCATGAAATTGATCATTGCGATCATACAGCCGGGCAAGCTTGACGATGTCCGGGACGAGTTGTACAAGTCCGAGATCAACCTGATAACGGTCAGCGAAGTGTTGGGGCACGGCCGTCAGAAGGGCGTCACCGAGATCTACCGCGGCGCGAAAGAGATGGGGAACCTTCTGCGTAAGGTCCGTCTTGAGATCGCGGTCAACGAGAACTTTGTCGAGCCGGCCATCAAGGCGATCATCAAAGGCGCGAAGACCGGTGAAACAGGGGACGGCAAGATATTTGTCCTGCCCCTGGAACAGACCGTCCGTATCCGTACGGAAGAGCGCGGAGGGGTGGCGATAGGCTGATAAGCCTGGTTTTCAACCGTGTCAATACGTAGACGATACGGTTCGCATGAAAGTAAAATGGTCAATCTTGAGGGGAAGGGGTTTTAACACCCCTTCCCTTTTTTTTTGGATGGATTCTTTGTTGCCGTAAACATCGCATCATCGTGGATAATTTTTTACCAACACGGCATTATTGAAGATGTGACTGGGAAAGCGGTCATAAATTGTCGGTTTTGTGCTGGGGTCTTCAGCTCAAGCTTGAAAGTGTTTTATATCGTTCATTCACACATTTTTAAATGACTTATATAGTTTGATGTATTATCATGATTCTTGAATTCTTATATTCTGCGTGCCGGTGTTTTGAAGGTCGGTATCAGAAAGATCTGAGCCAAGGCTATGACGGACGACGAGTGGGGCTGATCTTTTTCAGTTGCCATGCTTAAGGCACACGCGGTGTTATAATACGGGAGATAAGGGTTGAGGATCATTATAAAAGGAAAACGGGGATGAATATGTCGGCGTTCAGTTTGATCAAAGGCTGTTCCGTGGACAAGATCCTTGATTGTATTGATATGATCACATGGTAAAAGAAAAAGTCCGGGAAATATTGGTGAAGAATTTCAAGAGTAAGGCGCGCTTGATACAAAAGCTCGCTGATGGAGAGGATTTCGTTAAAAAAAACATATTTGATTCATTCGAATTGATCAAAGTCATTACTTTGATAGAGTCTGAATTCAAGATCACCATCGATGTCGCAGATCTGGCCAATGAAAGGATCAATTCCTTAGAGAAGCTTGATTATTTTGTCACACGCAGACAGGGTGAAAAATGAACCAGTTTCCCTTCTTACGCCATCCCTCGGGGCATCGAACTTTTCTTTCAGATCTGAAAAATGCAAGAAGTTATAGTTATGGCGACCTGCATCACGCCAGTGCGAGCCTGGCATCTTTCCTCAGGAACAGGTCAGTGGCATCAGGCGATAAAATTGTTTATTTTACCGTTAATTCCGGATTTTTCTTTCCTTTGTTCTTTGCCTGCGCGGCCACGAAAGCCGCCCTTGTGCCGCTGAATCCTCATATGCATGTTGATGAGTTGAATAATATTTTGAAGCAGCTGGCGCCAAAAATTATTTTTTATGATGAAATCCAAGCAGATTTGAAGGGCATTTTGAGCGGTTTTGAAGTTGTTCCCGTGGATGGCAAGAATATGCTATGTCTGGCAAGCGGCAGAGGGGATGGTTTTTCAAAAGACTTTTTTGATAAGGAAGACATTGACGGGAGAGTTGCGCTTATTATCTATACATCAGGGACAACTACCAACAGTAAGGGGGTAGGGTTGACGTACAAGAATCTTTATGCGATGGCCCTGCAGTTGTCTTCATTTTACGATTATAAAGAAGGGCAGAGATTTTTGTCGATGTTGCCTTTTTATCAGATCAATGCGCCGATGATCACCGGGCTGGCGTGTATTCTCGCCGAGGCGCATATTTTTATTGATGATGTTTACGGTTTTATATTGGCCCGGAATCTTTGGAATATTGTTGAGCATAACAGGATACAGGTCCTTAGCGTAACGCCATCAATTATGGCGTCGTTGCTTGCGTTGTATCCGGAGGGCGCGGGCAAAGATATTACTTCAGTGCAATATGCGCTTGTTGGCACAGCACAGCTTAAACCGAACATTTGGAGGGATTTTGAAGATCGTTTCCATGTCCCATGTTATCAGGGATATGGTCTTACGGAAACGACAACGTGGGTGACGATGACGCCACGGGATGCCCGGAAGCGCTATGATACGGCAGGGATACCTGTTGGCTGTGAGCTCCGCGTTGATCCCGCCATGCTCTCCCTTTCAGACGCCATGCCGCCGGGTTGTGGTGAAGTTCTCGTTAAGGGCGATATTGTCATGAAGGGGTATTGGGGAAATGCTGAAGCAACAAGAGCTGTTTTTATGGATGGATGGCTCAGGACCGGCGATGTCGGCTTGATCGATCAAGACGGACAGCTTGTTATCGTCGGGAGGATCAAGAATATCATCAAGCGAAAGGGGCAGTTGATCGTCCCCGAGGATATTGATGTGGTCATTGGGCGTTGTTCTTTTGTTGCTGAGTCGTGCACGTTCGGCGTGCCTGACGAAATATTGGGGGAGAAGGTTGTTTCTGCGTGTATTTTGAAGGAGGGCGCTGATAATCCCGAGCAGCATGTGTTGGATTTCTCCCGAGAGAAATTGTCACAGCACAACTTCCCGGATGAATTTATTTTTTGCGGGTGTTTCCCCAAGAATGATGTCGGTAAGGTTAATTTACGCAAACTCAAGGAATATGTCACAGGTCAGACAAGCCGCGAGATCGTTGCGGTTTTGGATAAGGCGCGTTACAGAAAGGCGAAAACGCCGGATGTTAATGCGATCGTCGATATCCTTCAATCGGCTTTGTTGAGCCGTGAACATTTTTATCTTTTGGGGTTCTGGGGCGTTGGTTATCGGCAGGATGCCAACGAGAATGACGGGGCTGTATTGGATAATTTACGCAAGCTTCTGGATGAGATCAACAAGGCCGCAGGCAAGCCGGTCGCCAGGATCCGATTGATTCTGGCTGACATCCACGGGCGATGCAACCTTGTCCCGGAGGCGACAGCGAGAAATTATTTTAATGCGATCATAAATGAGTGTCGAAAGAGGGATTTTGAATGTGTTTATTTAAGCGATATTTGGTCCGGGCATGGGCTTGTTCTTGATGATGTTTTCCGAGAATTAGACACGCAGGAATTTCAACAGGCTTGGGCGTGTTTCCCTTTGAAAGATCGGTTCATGAAACAGGCTAAAGGGCTGGGCATGCATCAAGACGTTGAAGCAGGGGCAAGGAAGTATTTTGCAGTCATGAGCGCGGAACGTGATGTTGTGGCCCGGTACGGTGTCGGGAATGTTTTTTTTACGCACAACGACCCGGCCTATCGGATCATCAGCCCCCCCCTTCCCACGATCTATATCCATTCGATCAAATCGGGCACTTCTGAAAAGCCCTGGTTCATGGGGAATACCAGAGAATGATCATTTTTCCGCAATTAAGTTACTTTGTCTTTCTTGCTGTTGTTGTTCTTGTGTATTGGCGGCTCAACCACCGGTCTCAGAATGTTTTTTTTCTCCTGTGTAGTTATATTTTTTACGCGACATGGGACTGGCGTTTTTTATCGCTTATCATTGGTTCTGCAGGGGTGGTGTATTTTACGGCATTGCGTTTGAGCCCGGCCAAGGATGGCGGGCACAGGGATTTATATTTGTATTTCAACATAATCTGGAATTTAGGCTTGTTATGTTATTTCAAATACATGAATTTTTTCATCAAGTCGCTTGATCCCATTTTCGCCAGCTTGCATATTAACGCCAACCATCTTCATTTGAATATTATCCTGCCTCTTGGCATTTCATTTTTTACATTTGAACTTTTGAGTTACACCTTTGATGTTTATCGCGGAGTTATTCAACCCACCAGATCATTTATTGATCTTAGCTTGTTCATAGCTTTCTTTCCGAAGCTTATTGCAGGCCCTATTCAAAGGGCAACTAACTTACTTGTTCAGATCCAGAAGGAACGGGTCTTTGATGGCCGTCATTTTATGAGCGGGATCGATCTTATTGTATGGGGATTGGTAAAGAAACTGGTTATTGCAGACAATTTAGCGGCAATTTTATACATGGTCTTTCGGTTTGAAAAGCCTTCGATAGGGTTATTGCTCGCTGGTGGATTGGGTTTCGGGATCCAGTTGTATGCCGATTTTTCTGCGTATACTGATTTTGCGCGCGGGTCTTCAAGATTATTGGGGTTCGAGTTAATAAATAATTTTAACAAGCCATTCCTGGCCAAGAATGTTATGGATTTTTGGAACAGGTGGCATATTTCGCTAACTTCATGGATGAAAGATTATTTGTTTTTGCCCTTGGTTTTCAAGCTTGCAAGATTGCCGTTGGGGTTGGGGTACGCGATCGCTGTCTTGGTTTCCTGGGGATGTGTCGGGGTCTGGCATGGCGCTGAATGGAAGTACCTGGTATGGGGGATCTATTATGCGGTCCTTATTATCGGGTATCAATTTGTTTTAAAGCCGGTCCTCGATTTGTTTTGGAAGGAGAATCTGTTTACGAATGCTATGGCTATTTTTGTGACGTGGATAGTCGTGACCATAGGATTTTTGTTGATCAGGATACCTTCCTTGGGGTTTTTATGGATGCGGGTTAAGGATGAGATCGTTCGTGTCGGGCCTGAGGGGCACACGAGGGTGCAACTGGCGTCGTTCGCGGACCGGGATCTGGTCACGGTGCTGTTGATCGGGTTCCTTTTTTATTCGATCCCGTTATTGTGTTCTCTCGCGTGGAAGTGGTTGCAAGACAGGCAACAATGGGATTTGTATGAGTTTTATGGTTTGAGATTCTTTTTATACACTTTGGCCGGCTTGATTTTAATGATATTCGCAGGAATAAATCAGAATGATTTCATTTATTTCAGGTTTTAATAAGCTGTGGATCGTGGCGGCCATATTGTTGGTGGTGTCAGTAAATTATTTTTTTATATGTTTTTCGTCTTCCACGAACATCAGCTATAAGTTTCGTAAGATGATCGATGAAGAAAAGCCGGATATGATCCTGCTCGGGAGTTCGGCGGCGGAAAGGATCAGTATCGGTTCCCTGGAAATGGAACTGCAGTCATTGACTCATAAGAAATACAAGATCTTGCCATGGTTCCAGGTTAAGACTGGAGCGGATTACTGGCAGTTAGTATTGGAAAATCAGGTCGCGAGTGCCCGGCACAAGAATTTTGTTGTTGGTATCATGTGTGCTACAGATGCGCTCACAAGGGCTAACAACACCATGATGTCAGAGGAGGTGCTAAGCCAGCTTGGGAATCGTGAGGAACCATCTCACTATAGGAAAGAATTAGGAGCAATGAAAACATCCTGGGAGCAGGGCGTACTTAGGAAATGGAAAATGTATTCCTTCAAAGGGAGGGGGTTCTTTAATTTCTTTGTTCATTTTTTTGTTGAAAAAATAAACCCGTCACTTGATGTCGGGCATGTTTTTAAGGAACAAAGGATGAGTTATGAGAATAACAAGGGTTATACAAATTATACTTTAAGTTTAAGATCTCCAGATGATTTTGATAAAGCACTTAACACGTCATACTTGCCAGATATTGTCGCGCTTACTAAAGCCAACGATCTGGGTTTATTTGTTGTTATTCTTCCAACAGCGGTCCAGGCAAATCATATGATGCGGGAATATTTCTCCAAATTAAAGGATTACCTTCATAATAATAAAATAAAATACATATACCTGTGGGATAACAAAGAATTTTCTGATCCTGAAGACTTTCTTGATGACACGCATTTAAAAGAGGGGGAAAAAATAAATAAGATCTTGGCTAAAGAAATTGTTGATCAGGGTATTTTGAAATAGTTAAGTGCCGGAGGGCCGCGACGGAAGTTTCTTTTGACCTTTTATTGAGGCGGTAAAGGGGATGCTGGATCCGGAATTAATTCCTTAATGCCGATTGACAGCCTTTTCATTTGTGTTATATTAACAAAAATTCAAACATATCGACATGACCGAACCAGCCCAAACTACTGCAACTCCTGAATTTCCGAATATTATCGGCCTTATCGCTGAGATGAACCATAATGCCTTTGGGCATTTTCTTCATTTCTGGGAAAGCACCATTTATTCGGTGTTCGTCATTGCCCTGCTTGGCGCGGTCGCCTACTATGCCACGCGCAACCGCATGGTTGTTCCCGGTCGCCTGCAGAGCGCGGCGGAATTCCTGGTAGTCTTTGTCGATGACTTTGTTTGTTCTGTCCTGGGGCCCCGCGGGCGCAAATATACGCCTTTTATCGGGACCCTTTTTATTTATATCCTCACGATGAATTATATCGGGCTCATCCCGTTCCTTAAATCCCCCAACGCGGACTGGTCCACGACCATGGGGCTTTCGCTTATTGTGTTCTTTTACGTGCAGTACACGGCGTTCAAGGAACTGGGGTTCCTGGGTTACTTTGACCATCTCATGGGTCAGCCCCGCGGGATCATGGCCTTCACGCTGATCATGCCGGTCTTCATGCTTTCGGTCCATGTCGTCAGCGAGATCATACGCCCGCTCAGCCTGTCGTTGCGCTTGAGGAGCAATATTTACGGTGATGACATGATCCTGGCGCTCTTTGCCAGCTGGGGGCTTAAGGACGGGTTCATGTGGCTTTTGCCGAATTTTTTCCTGGTCCTGTTGACATCGACGATCCAGGCCGCGGTTTTCAGCATTCTGTCACTGGTGTATTTTTCCTTGATCATGAAACATGAAGAAGCTCACTAACAATAGGAGGACGCAATGGATTCTCACGCAGCATTAGCTTTAGGTTTACCGATCGCTCTTGGCCTTGCCGCACTTGGTGTTGGAACCGGGTTGGGCAATGCCGTTGCCAGCGCGTTGCAGGCGCTCGGGCGTCAGCCTGATGCCACCGGCAAGATCATGACCCTCATGCTCCTGGGTTGCGCGGTCATCGAGACCATCATTTTCTACGTTCTTGGTTTCATGATATTCCCCTTGATCGGCAAGATCTGATCAAAGGATCCCCCGGCCGCGACGCGGGGCGGCTTTTCCCGGTAAAGGGACGGGCCACGGTGGCTGTATCTTTAATGTAAGGGGTGCGTATGGAACTTTTCAAGCTGTTGAATTTCAAGTTGATCCTCGCCCAGATGGTGTGCTTCTTCATCGTCCTCGCGGTTCTCAAGAGGTTCCTCTGGAAGCCTGTCTTCAATATTCTTGAGGCGCGCCAGCAGAAGATCGACGAGCAGATGAAGGCCATCGAGAGCGTGAAGGCGGAAGCGGTCCGCATGCGCGCCGAGATCGAGCAGGCGCTGGCCAATATTGAACATACGGCCCAGAAGAGGCTCAAGGAAGTGGAGCAGGCGGGTGAGCAAAAGACGCGCGAGATGAAAGAGAAGGCCCGCGTTGAGGCCGAGCAGATCATCAACGATGCCCGGACCGAATTGCGCTATGAACTGCTGCGCGCGCGCGACACGTTCAAGGGCGATATCGTCGACATGGTCATCAAGGCGACGGAGCAGATGATGCAGGAAAAATTGACCTCGGACAATGACAGGAAGCTCGTTGAAACGCTCCTGGGTGAACTTGAGAAGTCGAATGCGAGATAGCCTTGTTGCCAAAAGGTACGCCGACGCGTACATCGAGTTCGCGGAGCCGAAGATCGGACGCAAGCGCTGCACCGAGGACATGAAAGATCTCGGGGCGCTGATCCGCCAGACGCCTGAGCTTTCGCACTTCCTTTTCGCGCCGGGAATACCCCGGAGCAAGAAGGCCGCTTTGCTCGACAAAGTGTTGTCCGACATCCTCGCGGAAGAAACGCGCACGTTCGTCAAATTTCTCATCGTCAAGGGGCGTATCGCGGCCCTTGACGAGATCATGAAGTACATCCGTATCGTGTATTCCCACGGCAATGTGGTGAATGTCGTCCTGCGGACATCGATGCCGCTGGACCTTGATGTCGTCGGACGGATCAAGGCGCAGGTCGAGACGTTCGCCCGCAGGCAAGCCAAGCTTTATCTGGAACTTGACCCGGCCTTGCTGGGCGGTGTCCAGATCTTCGTCGGGAACACGATGATAGACGGGTCTGTCCGTAACAGGCTTTTACAACTTAAAAAACAGTTGCTTCAAACGAAGGTGGGCGCATGAGTATCCTGAGACCCGAAGAGATCTCTTCGATCATCAAGTCCGAACTTGAAAATTTCAAAACAAGCCTCAAGACGGAATCCATCGGCACCGTCATCCAGGTGGGCGACGCCATCGCGCGCGTCTACGGGCTGGACGATGTCATGGCCGGTGAGGTCATAGAATTCCCCAACAATGTCCTGGGCATGGCGGTGAACCTTGAAGAGGACAGCGTCGGTGTCATCATCTTCGGGAAGGACAATCCCGACCGCGACATCAAGGAAGGCGACACCGTCAAGCGCACCGGCAAGATCGTCCAGGTTCCCGTCGGTGAGGCGCTCAAGGGCCGCGTCGTCAACGCCCTGGGCACGCCCATTGACGGCAAGGGTCCCATCCTGACCGACCGTTACCGTCCCGTTGAGTTCATCGCGCCGGACGTTGTTTCGCGCCAGCCGATCAACCGGCCCCTGCAGACGGGCATCAAGGCCATTGACGCCATGATCCCCATCGGCCGCGGCCAGCGTGAGCTGATCATCGGCGACCGCCAGACCGGCAAGACGGCGGTGGCGATCGACACGATCATCAACCAGAAGGGCAAGGACGTTTATTGCATTTATGTGGCCATCGGCCAGAAAATATCGAGCATCGTGGCGGTCGTGGAAACGCTGAAGAAGAACGGGGCCATGGATTACACGACGGTCGTGAGCGCGTCGTCCCGTACGGCCGCCTCATCCCAGTACCTCGCGCCGTATTCGGGCTGCGCCATGGGCGAGGAGCTCATGTACAAGGGCAAGGATGTCCTCATCGTTTTTGACGACCTTTCCAAGCACGCGCAGGCGTATCGCCAGTTGTCGCTCCTGTTGCGCCGTCCGCCGGGCCGTGAAGCTTATCCCGGTGACGTTTTCTATCTCCATTCCAGGCTCCTGGAACGTTCCGCCAAGCTTTCCGATCCGCTGGGGGCGGGGTCGTTGACCGCGCTGCCCATCATCGAAACGCAGGGCGGCGACATCACAAGTTATATTCCGACCAATGTCATCTCCATCACGGACGGGCAGATATATCTCGAGTCCGATCTTTTTTACTCCGGTGTGCGTCCGGCCATCAACGTCGGGCTTTCGGTGTCGCGCGTCGGTGGCAAGGCGCAGGTGAAGGCCATGCGCAAGGTCGCGGGAAAACTTCGCCTTGACCTGGCTCAGTACCGTGAGCTTGTGACTTTCCTGCAGTTCGGTTCGGAGCTTGACAAGTCGACCCAGGACCAGTTGACCCGCGGCGAGCGCGTGGTCGAGGCCCTGAAGCAGGGGCAGTATGTTCCTTTGGAAGTGTCCCAGCAGGTCATTTTCATTTCCGCGGCGGTGAACGGTTATCTGGACGATCTGCCCGCCGGCGAGATCAAGCGTTTTGAGACCGAGTTTTTCCAGTTCATGGCGCAGAAATATCCGCAGGTCGCGAAGGTCATTGATGAAACGGGAGACCTGGCGGGTGACAATGCCGACCTCCTTAAAAAGGCGGTCGAAGAATTCAAGGCCGGGTTCAAGAGGCAGTAATCCATGTCGCAGCAATTACGGCAGTTAAAATCCCGCATCCGTTCCGTCGAGGGCACATGGAAAGTGACCCGCGCGATGGAAATGGTGTCGATGGCGAAGTTCAAGTCGGTTGTCGTGGCCTTGACCATGGCGCGGGCGTACTTTCGCAAGCTGGAGACCCTGTTCGCCCATCTTTTTGCCGCGGGCGTTGATGAGACGCATCCGTATTTTAAGCCCAGGGCCAAAGGCGCGATCGGGGTGGTTGTCATTACGGCGGATACGGGCCTTTGCGGCATCTACACGGATGCCGTTCTGCGCCAGGCTGACAAGATCATCGCGGCGCACAAAGGTGAGGAGATCAAGGTTTACGTCTACGGCCGCAAGGGGCAGGCGCATTTTCGCAAGATCGGCATACCTGTCCACAAGTTCTTTCCCGGGGTCCACGGGCGCGTGCAGACCATGTTCCATCGTGAGATCCTCGACGCCGTGACCGCTGATTATGACCAGCATCTGCTCAAGGAAGTGCATGTTTGCTACACTGTTTTCAAGACGCCGGTCAAGCACGAACCGACCGCGGAAAAGTTCCTTAATTTCGAGTTCAAGAAGCCGGGTGGGAACGAGAACTTTGCCATTGAGAGCGGGTCCCGCGGGATCCTCGCGGATATTGTCCCGGTCTACCTGTCGCACCGTTTGAGGCTGATGATGCTGGAATCGTTCGTCAGCGAGCATTCGGCGCGCATGGTGTCCATGAAATCGGCCAAGGACAATGCCAAGGAACTCATGGGGGATCTTGTTTTACTGCGCAATAAAATGAGGCAGGCGATGATCACAAAAGAAGTCATTGAGATCATTTCTTCTGCCGAAGCATTGAAAGGATAGTTGTTATGGCGACGGGAGAGATCATACAGATCATTGGTCCGAGTGTTGACATCCGTTTCGAGTCCGACGAGTTGCCGGATCTCCTGAGCGCGGTGAGGGTTCAGGATACGGAGAAGAACATCGACCTTACGCTTGAAGTGGCCCAGCAGATCGGCAACAATACCGTGCGCTGCATTGCCCTGGCCTCGACGGAAGGCCTTGTGCGCGGCATGAAGGCGGCGGATACCGGCGCGCCCATCCAGGTCCCCATCGGGCCGCAGACGCTCGGGCGTATTTTCAACGTCCTGGGGAAAGTTATTGACGGTGGCGGCCCTTTGCCTGAACCCAAGAAGGTCCTGCCCATCCATCGCGAGGCGCCGAGTTTTGAGGAACAGCTTTCCATTTCGCATATCCTCCCGACGGGGATGAAGGTCGTCGACCTCCTGGCACCGCTGCCCAAGGGCGGCAAGATCGGCCTTTTCGGCGGCGCGGGCGTCGGCAAGACGGTCATTGTCATGGAGTTGATCCGCACCATTGCCAGCGAGCACGGCGGCGTGTCGGTCTTCGGCGGGATCGGGGAGCGCACCCGGGAAGGCAACGAGTTGTGGCTTGAGCTTAAGGAATCCGGGGTCATGGACAAGACCGCGCTGGTCTTCGGGCAGATGAACGAACCGCCGGGCGCGCGTTTCCGCGTCGGGCTTTCCGCGCTGACGATGGCGGAATATTTCCGCGATACCGAGCGCAAGGACGTGCTCCTGTTCCTGGATAACGTGTTCCGTTTCGTCCAGGCGGGATCTGAAGTTTCCACCCTCCTTGGCCGCATGCCTTCGGCGGTCGGTTACCAGCCGACGCTTGCCGCGGAAGTTGCCCAGCTTGAGGAGCGTATCGCCACGACCCGCCAGGGTTCGATCACCTCCGTCCAGGCCGTTTATGTCCCGGCCGACGATCTGACCGATCCGGCGCCGGCGACCGTATTTTCGCACCTTGACGCCAAGATCGTCTTGTCCCGCCAGATCGCGGAGCTTGGCATTTATCCCGCGGTCGACCCGCTGGATTCGGTCTCGCGCATGCTGGACCCCAACACGATCGGTGACGAGCATTACCGTGTCGCGCTGGCCGTGCAGCGCGTCCTTCAGCGTTACAAGGACCTCAGAGATATCATTTCGATCCTGGGTATCGACGAGCTGGCCGAGGTCGACAAATTGACGGTGTACCGCGCCCGCAAGATCCAGCGTTTCTTCTCCCAGCCGATGTTCGTGGCCGAGAACTTCACCGGCATCAAGGGCCGCTATGTCAAGCTCGAGGATACCATCAAGGGCTTTGACATGATCATCAGCGGCAAACTCGATGATGTGCCCGAACAGGCGTTCTACATGGTCGGGACCATTGAAGAGGCTCTTGAAAAAGCAAAAACCCTCAAGGCAAAATAAGCCCTATGTCCAATCCGCTGCAGTTAACGCTTGTTTCGCCGGACAAGGTCCTTTTTGAAGGGGACGTGCAGTATGTTTCTGTCCCGGGAGGGGCGGGATATTTTGGCGTCCTTGTGGACCATGCCCCCACGATCGCTTCTCTGGTGCCGGGTGATGTCGAGATCAGGCCGGTGGGGGGCGCCCCCATCAAGTTCAGGATCTCGGCACCCGGGTTTTTTGAGGTGGCGAACAACAAGGTTTCAATCCTTCTGGACTCCGCGGATTCAGGTGTTTATCAACGGCCCGCCGCGCCCGCTTCCTTCTGATTGAATATAGCCGGATTTGTGGTATATTTATTTTCTTCACGTGGCTATCGCGTGGTTTGCCATATTTTTGGAGAGGTGGCAGAGTGGCCTAATGCGGCGGTCTTGAAAGGCGTGAGACGAATAGCCTCGTTAGTAACCCAGTATCCTCTAGCACCGTCGAGAATCAATCTTTTGATGGAAGAAGTTTTGAAGACGATTTTCCCACCTGTTCATATGATTCCAGACCAGTTTGGATGTCCCTTGGGCGCACTTTAGGCGCAGGATTTTGAAGTTAAAAGTCAAAAGTAGAGATGCTTGTTTGGTCTGGTTTCAGTGAATGGGATCAGGCTTTTTTATAAGATCCCATAATTTGTTTTAATAGAAAGTGAGTATTATGCGATCGATGTGGGGTGCAGTTATTTATAAGGAAGTCGGAAGGTGTGGGGCTTCTGCGAATTTGGCTTAATAATATTTTTCATTAATTAAGAGCAAATCGAAATTCGAAATTCGAAATTCGAAATTTAAATGGACGTTGATAGGATGGCGTTGGATAATACTTTTAAGTGGATCCTGCAAGGCGCCGACAGATACATAATAATGTTTATCCTATCGAATTAAGGTGCAGAATTGGATCAGGAAAATCTTGCCAAAGTTTATTCTTTATCAAAATCATTTAAGATATTTTTAGGTTTTTTTATTATCATTGCGTTATGTTTTCTCGGCTACATTCTGCATAAAACCGGGGATACGCTGGATCACATCATTCCGCTTCTGTCAGGAGCAGGCGGAGGTGTTTTTTTAATATATTGGATTATGACAACTGGAGTAAGAAAAATATACTCTCTTGATAACCTGTCTGATACAGAGAACCTTTTGGTTGAAAATATCAATCAGTTAAAAATAACCCCCTATGTAAAAAAATATATCTTTTCGGATTTAGACATTCAGAGCGCTATTCGTTTTATTGTTGTATCTGGGAACCATTTGAAGTGGTTATTTTTTTGGATATTCGCCGGGGGAACAATAATAGTTGTATCGCATAAAGATACGATCTTTAACATAACACTGATCTCATCGTTGGCAATAATTTGGTGTCCGTGGATTGAGCAAGTTATTATAAGAAAAGTGGATTATAAAATAGTATTTGCAGGGAAGATTTTATTAACCGCCATTGTTTTTTTTATTGGCGTTTCTGTAAGTCCTTGAGATGGAGATTGGGCTATGGATAAGGTGAGATCAAGGGGTGTAGCCTTTTGGGGTAATTTTCTCATAATATTGGGGATTATTTATGGGCTCATCAATTCGGCCAGGAATATTTGGAGATTAGACTACGTCGGTCTTCCAATTTTATTTGTGGTCATTGGTATTGGCATATTAAGTTTGAATAATATTGCACGAATAATCCTGCTTTTTATGATGGGTCTTTTAATATTGAGTGCCATTTGGGCCTTTCCTCAACACTTATCATCAATGTCTGATCTTTCAAAAGAAGGGATTCCTTTTCTTGTTGTAGGAATATTTATGTTGTTAATGCGTTTTGTTATGGGCATAGGTTGCTTTATTTTCTTTCTCAATCGATCCGTTAAGGAACAATTTAAAAAGGGGGGATCATTATGAGCGTTGGGGCATTTTTTGATAAAATTATGTATCTTGGGTTCGGTATCTACATATTTTATTTATCAGTAGCTAAGAAAGAGAAATTAGGCAATAAAGCTGCCCTGATGAGGCTTCTTGGGATTCTTATGATCCTGCTTGGGATTGGTAGTTTTATTTTTGCATTACTTAAAAAGTAATGAAGTCAATTCTAGGCTTGAATGTTCGTAGTTTAATTAACGGTAATCATCTGGTTGTCACACCTTGATTTTTCGTATCCAGCCGGTAGATACAGGAATCTACGGAAGGATACGATAAATTCATATAACTATACGGCCAATGAACTTCAAAGTTCCTACAGTTTTCTAGAATGAATAAAGCGAATGTTTTTCTATATAACATTTATAGAAGAGCGTTCGTTTTTTTATACCTCGAAAATCCTCCCAAAATTCCTACAAGTCCTTAGTCAGTATATAGATTGAAATAGTTTTCATTCCGTGCCCATGGGGTCTCTATATGGCCCTTGTTGGTATCTTTGATGCTGACAAGGGATTTTCTATGTCTAGGTGGAAACAACATTAAAGGAGGTGATTGTTTATGGGCTGAATTATATAGGCAGGTTGGATACGAAAAATACTGATAAGAGGGAAGTCATATTGAACGAGATGGCACTAGAAACGCTACGGGTGTTCAACGACAATTATTTCTTCCTTTCAACGACAATTAGAATTACCGATCCTCTGCGGGGCTTTTTGCCAGGGGTTTCTGGCCCATCTTCTGCTTCTTTGCTGAGTTAATCCTGTAACTTTCGATGTTCAATTCTAGGATAATGCTGTGATGTACAATGCGGTCCACTGCCGCGGCTGTCATCATTGG
>CAIUQE010000001.1 GCA_903901225.1 Candidatus Omnitrophota bacterium | reverse complement strand
TCTCGGAATAAATTTCAGCAAGTCGGAGATGAGCGTGTTAGAATGCGCCATAGGGGATCCTCCTCGGGGCCATGGTTGTCTGGACAACGCTATGTTACCACGATGGATGTGATCCTCTTATTTTTTACCGGACACGTGTGTCTTTCTCCAAGCGCTTGAGAATGGCATCCAAAAGACAGTATGTAATGTTTTCGGACATGCTATTGACAGATAATCTGACACATGTTATTCTATCACTACAAAAACAGGGGAGCAGTAACAGAGTAAGGACGGTGCAAAATGAGTGTCAATTTTGGTCATAAAATGGCTTTACGCATTAAAGACCTGAGGGAAAAGAGCGGGCTTTCTCAGGAGCAGGTGGCAAAGGCTCTTGGTATAAGCAGGGTGTCGTTCTCTCAGTTGGAGAATGGTGAGCGAAAACTCAGCGCTGAAGAACTGGCAAGCGTAGCCAAACTGTTTGAAGTGGGTACGGACAATCTTCTGAACATGAATAAAGACATCCATGTGCATTTGGAAAAGTCGCCCAAACCAGCACCGAAACAGGAAATGCGTTTGAGTGTTCCTCAAAAGAAGCTGGATAAATTCAAGGAAGTGCTGTTATACGTTCTCGACAAGGTCGGGTCTAAACCGAATGTCGGGGAAACGGTGCTGTATAAGTTGCTTTATTTCATTGATTTCGATTATTACGAGAGATATGAAGAACAGCTTGTTGGGGCGACCTATCAGAAATTACCCCACGGGCCTGCTCCCGTCGAGTTCAAAGAGATCGTGCAGGACATGATAAAGAGCAAGGAGCTGGAAAAGATCGAGAGCCAGTTCTTTCAGTACCCGCAAAAGAAATACCTGCCATTACGTGAGCCGAGGTTGGAGCAGTTAAATGCACGGGAAGTCGATGTTATCGACGAGGTTATTGCCAAGCTGTCCCACATGAAGGCAGTTGAAATCAGCGACTATTCACACCATGATGTGCCGTGGATGACAACGGAAGAAGGCGACATCATTGACTATGAATCTGTTTTTTATCGCACACAGCCCTACTCGGTGAGGTCGTACAGTGAAGTTCAGTGATGTTAAAAGACTTCCTGAGTTTGAGAAGGAATTCAAGAAGCTGCTGAAGAAATTTCAGTCGCTGGACGAAGATTTGGATGTATTCATTGATAAGCAGTTAGTTCTGACACACAAGCTGGGCGTGGATAATGGCGGTGTTGTGCGGATTGCTGGTCTTGGCATTGAAGAGCCGAAGGTTTATAAAGCCAAGAAGTTTGCCTGCAAGTCACTCAAGGGCAAGGGGGCGCAGAGCGGTATCAGAATAATCTACGCCTATTCCTCGACGACGGATACTGTTGGGTTGATTGAGATTTACTATAAGGGTGATAAAGAGAACGAGGACAGGGCGAGGATTGTCGGGCAGTATCGTTAATGCCCAAAAGTGGGCATTAGTGGACTTTCACCGGGCTTTTTTGTTGCAGCCGCGTGTTAGCAGGGGTCTTTGCTTCGCTCCGGGAAGGATTCCTCCCCGAGCGGTAGCAATAGTTTAGAGTAGTTGGGAAAAGCTTGTTTGCCACTAAAGTGCAACCACCCGGTTGAGATTCAGGAATGAGCCCCCTTGTGATCGAAAGATCGCGAGGGGTTTTCTTTGTTATACCGCAGTACAATTGTTTAATCCTGGCTCCTTTCTAGAATAACATCAATAGATATAAACCCGGATTTTTCATTAGAAAAATCCGCCCCGTGAATTCACCTACTCCAAAATATTTTGGGAAGGTGAATTCAGGGTCGCGTGGCAAATCCGACGAGGATTTGCCAGCTTTGCGAGGTAATCCTGGACTTTTGCCTGTCCTGGGCTGAGGCACCCGACAGGCCAGGGCACGCACTTTTTAGTGCACAGTATTCTCGAAGCTATTTTGAGAAGCGTGCAAATCCGGGATAAAATTAGTCGATATGTGGGTTTTGCCAAAACGGATCGAGCTGGCCATCCGCGCGGCTGAGACAGGGCACCTTGTAGTCGGGGCCTTGCACAGCGGCACGTTACCCCCCGGCTTTTTTTGATGGTCCAAAGAAAGTATATTTCAGGGAGGGCAGTATTAACCAGGAGGTATTGTTATGGGAACACGGGGCAGAGAGATCGTCGGGATGGATGTTGAAAAGTTGTTGGGACTTTTAAAGAAGGCCTATGCCGATGAATGGCTGGCGTATCATCAGTACTGGCTTGGCGCGAAAGTCGCCAAGGGGCCAATGAAAGAAGCCGTGATCGCGGAATTGATCCAGCACGCGGCCGATGAGCTGCGTCATGCGGATATGCTGACCACGCGTATCATTCAACTTGGTGGGACGCCCGTCTTAAAGCCGGAGGACTGGACCAAGCATTCGAACTGCGGATACGACGCTCCTGCGGATCCGTTCGTTCAAAAGCTTCTGGATCAGAATATCAAAGGCGAGCAATGCGCTATTAATGTTTACAAGGCGTTGGTTGAGCTGACGGCTACCAAAGATCTGGTGACTTACAACATTGCGCTGCAGATCCTGCAGGATGAGGTCGCGCATGAAGAAGATCTTCAGGCTTTGCAGGAAGATTTGGAGACGATATTGAAGGGGGGAAGGTCATCGTGAGGATCTTTATCCTGTTTTTGTTGGTATTTGCGGTAACGGCCGTAGGTCCGGCCATAGCGGAGGTGTCATCGATGAATATGCATGCGGTCTCAATGACGTTGAACAGCGGTGAAGCTATTTCCCTGGCTGATTACAAGGGCAAGGTTGTTCTCATTGTTAACACGGCTTCCCGTTGTGGATTCACTTCGCAATATATAGGGCTGGAGGAATTGTACCTGAGGTACAAGGACCGGGGGTTTGTTGTTCTCGCTTTTCCGGCTAATAATTTCATGGGGCAGGAGCCGGGGAGCAATGAGGAGATCAAGAGTTTCTGTGAGCTCAAGTTTAAAACCACGTTTCCTTTGTTTGCGAAAACCAGTGTTAAGGGAGCTGACATGAATCCCTTGTTTAAGTATTTGACGGAGGATTCTGCGTTCAAAGGCCCGGTGACCTGGAACTTTAACAAGTTTCTGGTGGACGGCAGTGGTCAGGTGATAGCCCGTTATGACAGCCGTGTTGAGCCGCTGGATCCTGAGCTCGTGGCGGCTATTGAGAAAGCTTTGCCACACGGATAATAAAGTTTTTAGGCGAAATAGCTGTGCCTGTTTTTACTCAATGAAAATGGAGGGTCACGATGAAACTCAAACAATATTTTGATAGCAAGAATGGCTTAGGTGTCTTATCGACAGCGGCCAAGGATGGCAAAGTGAACGCCGCTGTTTATTCGAGGCCGCAGGTGATTGACGAGGAGAAGATCGCTTTTATCACCGCGGATCGGCTGACCCGCGCGAATTTGTTGAACAACCCATATGCGGTCTTTTTGTTCAAGGAAGACGGGCCTGGTTATAAAGGCAAGCGGCTTTACCTCAAGAAGACCGGTGAGTCAGAGGATCAGGTCCTGATCGACAACATGCGGCGTTCTTGTCATGGCAAGAGCTGTGATGAGGACAGAGATAAGAAGTTTTTGGTTTATTTTGATATTGAAAAAGATCTGCCTCTGATAGTTAAGAAAGACTGAGATCGTTCAGCCTTCTCGGCAGTTTCGTTAGCAAGTGAGCAGATATACATTCTGGGAGGCGATATGATCACAGCAGAGTCATTCTTCGATCGTCTTAGCCAAGAGACAATGTCTCTGGTTGACGACTTCTACGCGGCTGATGCCGAGTTCAAGGATCCTGTGGTTCATCTTAAAGGCGCAGTCGAGATCCGCGCGTATTACACGCGTCTTTATGATACGGTCAAAAGCGTCCGTTTTGACCACGGCGCAGAGTTTGTTAAAGGGGACACAATCGTTTTGCCCTGGACAATGCGTCTGGTGGCGGCGTTGGGCAGCGGCCGGGAGGTTGTGGTGGATGGCGTTTCGGTCATGCGTCGCAATGCCGAGGGTAAAGTTGTTTATCACCGGGATTATTTTGACATGGGCCAGTTCGTTTATGAGCGCGTATTCTTACTGGGTGCGCTGGTCCGTTACGCCAAGCGGGTACTGGCCGGTCCATTCGTGAAAAGGGCTGTATGAAAGCATTCATGACCTTGCTTTCGATCTCATTTGTTTTTGTCATCATGCTGCTCGCTTTAATCAAGGAGCGGCGCACGAAAAACGCGGGCTGGGTGGATGTGGGCTGGGCGATGAGTATTTGTTATCTTGCGGCAGCCACGGCCTGGTCGAACAACGGGGTGATTTATCGTCGGTCGATCCTCTTTCTTATGGTCCTGTTGTGGTCGTTGCGCTTAACCAGCCATATCCTGTCCCGGCTTCTCTCGAATGCCCCGGAGGATAAGCGTTATCAAGCCATGAGGGAAGCCTTCGGTCAAAAGAGCGGAGGAAAGTATTTTGCTTTATTCATGGGCGAGGGGCTTTTGGCTATTGTTTTGTCTTATCCTTTTTGTGTGATTACGCGCAACTCTTTTCCTGGGTTGATGGGGTTGGAATTTCTAGGGATCACTATGGCCCTGATCGCTTTGGCCGGAGAAACACTGGCTGACCGGCAGTTGCAGGACTTTATCGCCGTTCCTGCCAACCGGGGGCACGTTTGTGATGTGGGTCTCTGGCGGTATAGCCGCCATCCGAATTATTTTTTTGAGTTTACTTTCTGGGTGGGACTCGCGGTTTTCGCCTGGCCATCACCCGGCGGGCAGTGGGCGTGCTCTTCAGCCTTGATCATGCTTGTTCTTCTGGTCAAGGTCACGGGCATTCCGCATGCCGAGCGGCAGGCTTTGATCAGTCGAGGGGAAGAATACCGGCGCTACATGCAAACGACCAGTGCTTTTATCCCCTGGTTTAATCTAAAAATAAATTCTTGAAGGCTGAGATCATCGATCAGGCAATCAAAAGCAGGAAAGTGATCGCTGCTATTGGCGGTGAAACAGGTTGGTATCATGGGACATGGTTGTGGGTTTTGCGAGGGTTGATCGATCGGCTGATGGGCGGCGTAGGGACACTTGATATCTCCATCAAAGAGATCAACACGGACCTGTGTGAATTGCAACAATTGGCTACTTTTCGTCCGCGCGGATTAACGGGCATGGCGTATTGGTACTGTCTTTTGCCGCTTCATAATTATATTTTCAACGGTATGCTGAAGAAGGTCGCGCGATTGTCCGAGAACGTTTGAGAAGGGACCATTGCATGAGATATCTTTTGAATTTGGGACGTGTGCTTTGTCAGTCACTATCTATTCGAGAGGCGTTAAATGAAAAAGCTGGCCGTGATCGGTACCGGTATCGCGGGAATGGGCTCAGCCTACTTTCTGCGTCATGATTTCGATATCACGTTTTATGAGAAGAACGATTATCCCGGCGGGCACACTCATACGGTGATCATTGATGAGGAAGGTGCGTCTGTTCCGGTGGATACCGGATTTATCGTCTACAACGAAACAACTTATCCCAACCTCACGCAACTGTTCAAAGAGCTTGATGTGAAGTCGCGCGCGACAGCGATGTCTTTTAGCGTGACCGACGTTCCGGGCGATCTGTTTTACAAGGCCACGGGTTTTAGCAATTTGTTCGTTCAAAAGCGCAACATTTTCAAACCTTGGTTCTGGAGGATGTTGTTGCAGATCGAGCGTTTTCAGAAGGATTTCGCTGCCATTTTGGCTGATCCGCGCTGGGAGGGGGCTTCGTTGTCCGAGTATGTACGTGAGAACGGTTACGACGACAATTTTGTTGATAAATTCCTTGTTCCCATGGCCGCGGCCCTCTGGTCATGTCCGCGGGAAGAGGTTATGCGTTTTCCGGCTGTAACGCTCGTGAGATTCTTTGATAACCACCGGTTTCTGGGCCTGCAGGGCCAGCATCAGTGGAAGACGGTGGCCGGCGGCAGCCGCAATTACCGCGACAAGATACTGGCTCTTTTTCCCGGGCGCGTGCGCTTGAGCTGTCCGGCTGTTCGTGTCGAGCGGGCCGCAGACGGTGTTATGGTCCAGGATGTGTCCGGAGCGCGGGAGCGGTTTGATCAGGTTGTGATCGCGGCCCATGCTGACCAGGCGCTCGCCATGCTGGCATCGCCTGACGGTCAGGAGCGGGAGCTTTTAGGTGCTTTCGGGTATCAGCCCAATCAGGCTGTTTTGCATAGCGACGGGGCGGTCATGCCGCCTTTGAAGCGTGCGTGGGCGGCCTGGAACTACTGGATGGACGGCAAAAGGCCGGCGGTGATCTCATACGATATGAATATCCTGCAGGATGTTTCGAAGAAGAAAGATTATCTGGTTTCGTTGAATGACAACGGCGCGGTTGATCCTGCCCGTGTTCATTGGTCCGGGGTTTATGATCATCCGTTGTTCAACGCGGCTGCTTACCGCGCCCAGAAGAGCCTGTCACGATTAAATGAGCATGGGCCGGTTTATTTCTGCGGCAGTTATTTTCGTTACGGCTTTCATGAGGATGCATTGACTTCGGCAGTTGAAGTCGCTCACCGGATACTCGGCAGGACACCGGAAGGCTATAAAAGGTTTTAACATGAACTCCTGTCTTTATCAATGCAAGGTTATGCATAAAAGGGTCACTCCGATCATGCATGGTTTTGCGCATTCGTATTTCTTGTTCTATCTAGATTTGGACGAGATCGATCATATACACCGCAGCTGTCCTGTGATCGGACGAGGCCCCGGGCACCTGTATGAGTTCCGCGATGATGATCATGTTCCCTACAGGGGCGGGTCGCTCAGGGAGCGCATCGCAAATTTTGTGCGAGATAATGGCGTTAAAGAGGAGGTTGGTCGGGTCATGCTTTTGACCGGCCTTCGAACCGGTGGGTATGTCTTTAATCCGGCATCCTTCTATTTCTTTTTTGACAAGAACGGCAAAGAATTGGCGGCCGTTCTTCAGATCACCAACACTTTTCAAGAGCAAAAACTTTTTTTTCTGTCCCAGGAGCATTTTACAGATGGGGCTTTCCGCCGCAAAGAGCAGCAGTCTTTTTACATTTCTCCTTTTATGCCCAGCGATAGCGATCTTGATATGATCTTGGTTGTTCCCGATGAGGCTCTTTCCCTGACCGTGGATGTCGTGAGGGACGGCAAGAAGCCTTTCTTCGCTTCTTTGACAGGCAAGCGGCGAGCGCTCAACACGTCAAATCTTCTCTGGCTGACCTTTTGTTTTCCATGGGTGACCTGGCAGGTGATCATCTTCATTCATATTCATGCGTTGATCTTATGGTTGAAGAAGGTCCCGTTCTTTTGGAAGGACGAGAATGCCCATTTGCAGCGCGGCTTTTTTTGTGAAAGACATAAGGGAGGTTTCAAGTCATGAGGCGGGCGCATCATTCCTGGTGGGAATATATCATCCGTAACTTCTTCTCACAAATGCGCCTGGGCAGCATGAAAATGACCTTGCCCGACAGTCAGGAGATCTGTTACGGCGTGTATGACGCCAATAGCATCAATGCGGATATCCGGGTGAAGGATATCGCATTCTTTCGCAAGACAGTTCTCTTTGGGGATGTTGGGTTCGGTGAATCATTTGTCGATGGCGATTGGGAGACTTCGGACGTCTTTAAGGTCATTGCCTGGATGGTCCTGAACATTGACGCTTGTCCTGCGCTGGCGTATGACCGCCCCGGTTTTAATGTTTTTAATCTTTTTTGGTTCATTGACCGCCTGGCTCATTCTACGCGGCGTAACACCCTCAATGGCAGTCAGCGCAATATCCAGGAGCATTATGACCTGAGCAATGACTTCTTTGCTCTGTTCCTGGATCCGACCCGTGCCTATTCTTGCGCATATTATCGCGCACCGGAAATGACTCTCCAGCAGGCACAAATTGAGAAATATGCTCAATGGTGCCGTAAGCTCAGGATCAGTTCCGGTGATAAAGTGATTGAGATCGGTAGCGGCTGGGGCGGCTTTGCGGTTTATGCCGCCAGGAATTCCGGCTGCCATGTCACAACGGTCACGATATCCAAAGAACAATTCGATTATGTTAAAGAGCTGGTCGTACGCGAGGGCCTTGAGGGCAGGGTGGAGGTCCGCCTTTCTGACTACAGACATTTGGAGGGACAGTTCGACAAACTGATATCGATTGAGATGATCGAGGCGGTGGGCCACCATTTCCTGAAAGATTATATCGCCGTCTGTCAGAAACTTGTTCGCCAGGATGGCATTCTTGGCATCCAGGGGATCCTGTGTCCGGACCATCGTTACGAAAGTTTTCGCAAGCGTGCGGACTGGACGCAGAAGCACATTTTCCCTGGCAGTGTTTTGCCATCAATGGCCCGGATCATGAATACTTTTCAGGAAACGGGTACGATGGGTCTCCTGGACTATGAGGATGTCACGCCTTTTTATTCAAAGACGCTTTTAAGCTGGCGCGAGAATTTCCGTCAAAATGTAGATAAAATGACGGCCATGGGGTTCAACGCGTCTTTTATTCGCAAGTGGGAATATTACTTCTCTTATTGTGCCGCGGCTTTCCACATGCGCAATATCCATGTCGCCCAGATGGTTTTTACCAGGGCGAATCACAGGGCATTGACAAACAATGTTTCATATAGTAACCTTGGTTACAGTAACGGAGGTTACAATTATGAGATTTTACGATAGGCGCCAGGAATTGGCAGAGTTGAATAAGTTGATGGGGCAGGTGAGGGCCGGATCTCGCATGGCCGTTCTGACCGGCCGCAGGCGCGTGGGGAAGACATTGTTATCCCTGGAGTTCGCCAAGGACAAGAAGCACCTGTACCTCTTCGTGGCCAAGAAGTCCGAGGCATTGCTTTGTGAGGAATACGTCGCGCAGATCAAGCGGCTGTATCCAGAAGCCCCTGTTATCGGGAATATCCGTTCCTTCCCGGATGTCTTTCAGCTTTTGCTCCAGATCGCCAAGGATGAGCCGCTCACGGTCATCATTGACGAGTTCCAGGAGTTTTATAACATCAACCCGTCCGTTTATTCCGAGATACAGAAGCTCTGGGATCTCCACAAGGCCAAAAGTAAACTGAACGTCATTTGCGTCGGGTCGGTGTATTCCCTGATGCACAAGATCTTTGAGGGCTCCAAGGAGCCGCTGTTCAACCGCGCGGATCGGATGTTCATGATCAAGCCGTTCTCGATCCGGACCATGGCTGGCATCCTGCGGGACTACAAGATAAAGAACACGACCGTGCTGTTTGACCACTACCTCTTTACCGGCGGCAGCCCGAAGTACATTGATCAGCTGGTGGAGGATCGGGCGTTCACGTTCGAGAAGATCCTGGACTTTGCGGTTGAGGCTAACTCGCCGTCCCTGAACGAAGGCCGGAACCTCCTGATCGAGGAGTTCGGGAAAGAGTACGGGACGTACTTCTCGATACTTGAGCTGATCTCCGTTGGGAAGACCGGCCGCTCGGAGATCCAGTCTATCCTGGAATCGGACGTTGGCGGTTATCTTGACCGCCTGGAGCGGGATTACGCTGTCATCGAGCGGTACAAGCCGGTGAACGCCAAGCCGAACTCCAAGGCGCAGAAGTACCGGATCGCGGACAACTTCCTGGCGTTCTGGTTCCGGTTCATTTACCGCAACCGCTCCGCGGTCGAGACGGGTAACTTTGAGTACATCCGGGACATCATCAGGCGCGACTATTCCACGTATGCCGGCAGCGTCCTTGAGCGGTTCTTTCAGACGCTGTATGCCGAGAGCGGCGAGTACAACCGCATCGGTTCGTATTGGGAGAAGGATGGGCAGAACGAGATCGACCTGGTGGCGATGAACGATATGAAGAAGACCATGGTCATCGCCGAGATCAAGATGAACAAGGACCGGATCGACCTGGCCGGGTTAAAGGCCAAGTCCAAGGCGTTGATCGCCAGTTATCCAAAATATAAAGTCGAGTGGCAAGCGCTTGGGCTTGAGGATATTGATCGATTGATCCGTTAAGGAAGAAGGTTGTTTGTGTGGTAATTTTTACGCCATGGTGTAAAAAAGCCATGACTTTTTTGCACTGTTGTGAGAGATTTGATCGAGAGGGGGCTTTTATATTGTTCCTTGGCAATTTGGATGTTTTAGCGTATAGTCATAACCGCTCGTCCCTATAATCAGGAACAGTTTACCTATGAAATATCGCCACGCCTTGTTCCTGAATCCCTACAAAGAAGCCAGCACCAATCTCACCATGATGCTGTTCCCGCCGACAGGCCTGGAATACGTCGCCAGCAGCGCCAAAGGCTTGGTCCCGAAGATCACGATCATTGATCTGAGATATGAGAAAGAGCTCGCCGATGAAGGCGCCTTGCTTGAATTCATCGGGCGCGAGGTGGATATTGTTTTCGTCAGCATGGGCTGGGACCGGCAGTTGGAGGCGATCTACGCGTTATTGAACCGCATGCCGGGGAATATCCCTTTGGTCGTGGGAGGTTACACGGCCACGGAGAAGGTCGAGGAAATATTCCAGGCATCGGGCCGGGTCAATATGGTCGTCCGGGGAGAAGGCGAGAAGACGGCACAGGAGATCCTGCAAGGCACGGCGCCTGAAAATATCCTGGGCGTTTCCTATCGCGATGGCGACAAGATCAGGCACAACGCCAACCGTCCGTTCCTCAATGTGAACGAATTGCCCGCCCCCGACCGGTCGCTCCGGCGTTACGATTACGGTCTGATGCTCAACGGCATCCGCCTGGCTGACATTTTATTCGATACGGTGTTGACGACGCGGGGCTGCCCGTTCAAGTGCAAATTCTGCACCTTCAGCCTGAATCCCCTGGGACAAAAACGCGAATATGTCGAGCGCAGCGTTGAATCCGTGGTCGAAGAGATCCGCGGGTTAAAAGCCGATATTGTCCTTTTCAGCGACGACAATCTTTTTGTTGATCCCAGGCGGGCTGAACAGATATGTGACCTGCTCATCAAACACAAGGTCAACAAGCGGTTCTTTGCCCAGGTCAGGATCGACATCGCGAAGCATCCCGCCATACTTGATAAGATGGTGAAGGCCGGGTTCAAGTCGTTCTTCATCGGCATTGAATCCCCGCATGACTGGATCCTGTCCCAGCTCAACAAAGGTTTCAACCAGGCGGCGATCAGGGATGCTTTCGCCGTCCTCAGGCGGTATCCCATCCTGACCAACGGATATTTTCTCTATGGCAATATCGGCGAGAAGCGTCAGGAGATGACCTATATCGCGCAATTTGCCAGAGAGATCGGCGTGGATACCATTTCCGCCAACAAATTGCGCATCGAAAAATTCTCGCCGTTGCGGGAGCTGGCTCAAAAGGCACCCGGGTACCACATCACTGAAAAAGGTGAATTGTATTCCGATGCTTACAGCCACGCGGTACTTAAAAAGATAGGTAAAGAGATCAAACGTTCCTTCTATACGCCCGGCCGGTATGTGTGGGTCGCGTGGAAATGCCTTTTCGTCGTCAGGATCCTGACCTTAAAAGAGATCTTGTTGCTTTGTGTGACAGCCCCCCGCATTCTTGCCAGCCTTTTGATCCAGGGATCCGGCAAGAACAGCCGCGTTTCTAAATTACGCCAACCCTAGCATTGTTCCTTCATGTTCCCGCGGTCAAGTATTGTGACGGGGATCAAGATCAAAATTCTTAAAAATATGAGAAATCCTGCTGATCTTCGGTAATAATGGTCACGGGGATGGCCGTATAAAATGAAGCCTTTAAGAACAAAAGAGATATTGCTCGCCCTTCTTGTCATGCTCCTGGGCATCACGGGCAGTGAGGCCATCTGCCTTGTGTTCGAACATTTCTCCCTGAAAGATGAATTCCGCATTGTTTACATGCTGGCATTCCTGGAGCCGGTACTGGCCATCATTGTCACGATGGCGGGGTTTTATATCCTCCTTGAACGCCTTGTACTGAGCCGCCAGGTGCTGCATGATCGCAATGCCGTGTTGCAGAAAGCGCTGAAAGAAAAACAGGAACTTGGCGGCTTGCTGCCCATTTGCCCTGTTTGCAAGAAGGTCCGTGATGACGCGGGTTACTGGAAGCACGTCGAGGAATTCGTCGAGACCCGCTCCAGCGCGCGCTTCACGCATGGCATTTGTGAGGCCTGCGCGTCGAGTATCCAGGAAGAGGAGGCAGGCGGATGAAAGTTCCCGGTGTCTTCTTGACGCGCTCTGTTCTTTTCTTCGGCATCCTTCTTGAAGGCATCCTTGTTTTTGGATTCGTTCCTTTAACGCCGGTCCGGCTGGCGGGATTGTCCCTGCTGGCGTTCATGTGGGGTGTTGTTTTCGAGGTTTTTCAGGACCGGGCCCGGCAGATCACCGGCTTGCAAGGCGGCATCATGGTGTTGATCACGGGAATGGTGTCCGGGATCTGCGTGCTCAATTCGATCTTCCTGATGGTTCTTTTCAAGGGCGTTGTTGTGCCGCAGGTGATCTTCCTGACGGTGATCTGCACGGTCAGCATGGGGATATTGATCCTTCTGGCCATGAAGGTGTTGTTGGGGAAGATCGAGGACGAAAAGCGGCGGCTTCACGATGTCAATCAACGGCTGGAGCAGACGCTTGCCGAGATCGATGAGTTGAGCGGGGTATTGCCGATCTGCGCCTGGTGCCGGAAGATCCGTAATGACAGCGGATATTGGATGCAGATCGAAAAGTATTTTGAAAGTCATTCCAAAGCACAGGTGGAAAGCAGCGTTTGCCAGGAATGCGAAAGAAAAAGCCGGGGTAATTTATGACGTTGGATCCACAAGCGCTTGACAGCATCCTCAAGGCGCGCGGGTTGAGCAATGCCGATCTTGTCAAGGCCTCCACCGAGCAGCTCACGTTCAAGCAGGTGCAGAAAGCGCGGACGGGGCGCCCCGTGACGGCCAATATCCAGGGCAAGATCACGCGCGCGCTGAACGCTTGCGCCGTCGACGCGCCATCCCCATGAACCATCCCGATTTTACCCAGTTAAGGCGGCAGATCGACGTGGCGATCACCTGGAATGACCAGGCTGAGGCCCGGCGCCGGATCGCCGAAGGTTTGCGGCTCGCGCAGGCCAGGGAATGCCCGGGCGAGCTCCTGTATTTTCGCGCCCAGGCGGCGATCGTGGACGGGGATTTCGCCGGGGCCCTCGGTCTGCTGGAACGGGCGCTGGCGTTCAACCCGCTGGATGGCGCGGCCTTCAATGACATCGCGCTGTGCATGGTGGAGGAGGGCACTCTCGACGGCGTCCTGGAGATGTTTGACCAGGGGTTGGCGGTTGAGGCGGATTACGCGACGATCCATCATAACAAGGGCTGGTTCCTTAACAAGATCGGGCGGCCTTCCGAGGCGCTGGCGTGTTTTGAGCGCGCGCTGGCCCTTGAGCCGCGGCGCGTGGTCACCTGGGAGAACATGGCCAATGCCTATGAAGAACAGGGGCGGATCTCCGAGGCGTTGGGGGCGTACCGGCACGCGCTGGTGCTTGTCGAGGGGCCTGCCGCCGGCATCAGGGAACAGCTCCTGGCCGAGGTCGCGCGGCTTGAATTTATAGAGAACCGGAGAGAATGATGGCTATTAAAGGAGCAAAACTTCAGGCGCGTCCCTTGCTGGAATTCAGCGGCATAACAGTTGTCAGAGGCAGTCAGAGGAAAATATTGAACGGCATATCTCTCAGGATCCATGAGGGGGAGAATGTCGCCATCCTGGGACCCAACGGTGCCGGAAAATCGTCATTGATCAAGGTCATCACCAGGGAATATTATCCGGCGGCCGGCAGGAAAGAGCCGTCTTTCAGGATCATGGGCCAGGACAGGTGGGATGTCTCCGATCTGCGCCGTTTGCTGGGCATTGTTTCCAATGACCTGCAAACCACCTTTGACCGGGATATTACGGGCGTGGACGTGGTGCTGTCGGGGTTTTTCAGCAGCGTCGGTTTGTTCCGGGAACGGCCGGGTCCAAAGATGAAAAAGAAGGCCGCGCGGATCATGGAATTCCTGGAGATATCCCATCTTCAGGGGAGGAAAATGAACGAAATGTCGTCGGGCGAGGCCCGGCGTTTCCTGATCGGACGCGCTTTGGTCCATGACCCCAAAGCCCTTGTTCTCGATGAGCCGATGAGCGGCCTTGACCTGCACGCGCTGCATAAGGTCGATAATGTCCTGCGCAAGATCACGCGGACCGGGACCAGCATCATCATGGTGACGCATGACCTTTCCGATATCATCCCCGAGATAAGCAGGGTCATTTTGATGAAAAACGGAAAATTCTTCAAGGACGGCCCGACGGCCGCTGTCCTGACGGACAAAAATATCAGCGCCTTGTTCGCGACCCCCGTGACGATAGAAAAGAACAGCGGCTACTATTACGCGCTGAGGGCTTGAAGAGCCGATTTCCCCGCCCCCTCCATCAAAGAGCTTGTCTTTTAATGGTTAAGCAGTATCATTAAGTCAGACGACATTACCAAAACCGGTTATTGGGAAATATTGACAGGCCACAGGAGGCCGCGAGATGATGGAGAGTTCTAAATCATTGAGAACAAAGCGTTTACGCACTGAGGGGGGGGTAAAGATGGCGCCACGGGTGGTTTTCTCCGTCGTCAGTCGTCTTGCTGACAAATTAACGCGCGGCTATAACAAGGCGTTCATTTCCCCTGAAGGGACACGGGTTGATTTTCACAAGGAACAGGGGTTCGCGTATTTCAGGCAGGGCGATTATATCAAGGCCAGGGACGCGTTCTTCCTTTATCTTGACAAGGTCGAGCAACGGGACACAAGTATTCTTTATATGCTCGCCATGTGTTACAAGAACATGGATGAAGACAAAGAGGCCTCTGAATTCCTGAGAAAAGCCGACCGGATCGCTAAGAACGACCCCGAGATCATCAACGCCCTGGGCGAGTCGTTGTATCACATTGAAGAATATCCCGAGGCGATCACGTTTCTTTCGCGGGCGGCCAGGATCAAGCCTCTGGATGCCGGCATTTATTATCGCCTGGGTGTTTGTCATGAAAAACTCAAGGATCGCCCTGAGGCTGAACGCTTGTACAAGAAGGCCATCGCGCTCGATTCCAGCCGGGTGGAGTATCACCAGACGCTCGGCTTTTTATATAAAGCTCAAGACCGTCACAAGGACGCGATCCAGTGCATGAGGCAAGCACTTGATGCCCAGTGGCGGCAAAAACGGGCGGCAACAGTCTGATCATTTCAGCGGCACACAACGACCGTTGAAATGTCGACGGGAGGATGGGCCATGAAAACACGCAATTACCGGATAATTGTTCTTGGGGTGTTGCTGGTGGTGACAGGGGTGCTGACCGCAAGGGCCATGCTGGGGTCCTCGTTCAAGCCTTTTTATATCTATCACGACAAGAACTCAAAGAACCATTTTACCCCGTCAGGCTATATGCCCGATGGCCGTTGCGTCGCCATTGATGATGCCTGGCGATACAATGTCAAAAATGGCCGGACCTGCATGCGTATCAGGTTTGATGCGGAGTGTTCCAGCGACAGGCAAAAATGGGCGGGGGTTTACTGGCAGGATCCTCCCAATAACTGGGGTTCTGTCAAAGGCGGGTTCGACCTGAGAGGGGCGCAAAAGCTTGTGTTTTGGGCCAGGAGCGAAAAAGGCGGGGAGCGTATCGTGGAGTTCAAGGTCGGCGGTATCGGGCCCGACCAGATGTATCCGGACAGCGCTTCGGCCAGTTTAAAAGATGTGATGTTGACACGGGAGTGGAAGGAATATGCCATTGATCTCCGCGGCAAGGACCTCTCCCATATCAGCGGCGGCTTTGCCTGGAGCACAAACATGGAGGTCAATCCGCAGGGCTGTGTTTTTTATATCGATGAGGTGCGTTTTGAATAGAGAAAGGCGTTACTGGCCGTGGATCCTTTTCGCGGTATTCCTGGTGAATTTCATCACCGTGATCTTTTTCGGTCATAGATCATGGATCAGTTTTGTGTGTCTCGGCGGCCTTGGCGTCGTCATCTCATTGATCTGGGTCGGGCGTTCCAGGGCCGAGGCCCTGGCCCGCGAGAGCCGCCAGCGCCTTGAGCTGGCTGTCAATGCCGCCCGGATGGGCATCTGGTCCTATGACTGTGTGCATGCCAGTCGCTACCTTGACGCACAGTCCTGTCATATCCTGGGTATTGATCCGCAGACGTATACCGGCCAGCCGCAGGAATTCTTCCAGGTCATCCATCCCGATGATCTGGACAGGGTGAAGGCGGCCATCGCGCGCGCCCTCGCCGAGAATATCCCTTACGAGATGGAATACCGGGTTGTCCTCGCGGACGGGAATTTCAGGCATGTGGTGTCCCGGGGACGCGTCGTGTGCGACGGGCACGGCCGCCCGGCAAGGATCGACGGCGTTACCTGGGATGAAACGGACCGCAGGAACAGGGAAACCCGCCAGAAACTTTTCCTCGAAGTCCAGCAGGCATTGAATTCCTCCCGTGACATGGCGTCATCGGCGCATGACATCGTTAATTTGATCAGGCAAGAGCTGGGGGCAGACGCCGTGGGATTGAGGGTCGTCCTGGACGGCGATTTCCCCTATTTTTCCCACAGCGGTTTTCCCGATGACTTTATCAAGGCGGAGCAGTTCCTTTGCGTCAGGGGAGATGATGGCAAACCCCTGGCGGATGAAAAGGGGAAGCCTGTCTTGGCGTGCATTTGCGGCCAGGTCATTGCCGGGCGGATCGACCCGGACAAACCGTTCTTTACCCCAGGCGGAAGTTTTTGGACGAGTCATGCGGCGGAACTGGCAGCCGTGCGCCCGACGGCAGCCTTGGCACTGATCCCCGCCTTCAATGCATCCATCGCGGTTACCGTTCGATCGCCCTTGTCCCGGTCCGGGCGGGCGAGAGGATCATCGGCCTCCTGCAGGTGAACGCGCGCAGGGAAGGGTTGTTCACCTCTGAACTTGTCACGTTCCTCGAAGGCCTGGGATGGAATATCGGCACAGCGCTGGAAAGCCGGCGGGTGGAGAGCTCGTCGCGCGATACCGAGCGGCGCTTTGGCGCCATGTTCCACGCGAGCCGCGTTTCCATCCTGCTGTCGCGCCTGGCGGATGGCCGGATGGTGGAAGTGAATGAATCTTTCCTGGCGCTGTTCGGTTATTCACGCGACGAGGTTCTCGGCAAGACAGCCCTGGAGTTGTTCCTGTGGGCCTATCCTTCTGACAGGGATAAAATGATCGACATGCTCAAAGAGAACAAGAAAACGGAAGGTTTTGAGACCCGGCTGGTCACGAAGACGGGCGAGACCAAGGACGTGATCTTCATTGCCGAGATGATCCATTCCGGCAAGGAAGATTATATCCTGGGCATGATCTACGATATCACCGAATTGAAGCAGACCCGCCAGGCCCTGGCCAGGGAAAAGGACCTGCTGCGGACCCTCATTGATATCATCCCCGATACCATTTACGCGAAAGATATCCACGGGAGCAAGATCCTCGCGAATCCCGCCGAGAGAAGGGTTTTCGGGAATTTCGACGCGGGCTACACGCTCGATGACAGGACGGTCCTCGAGCAGGGGCGCGCGATCATCAACCAGGAGGAGCTTATCGCGGATGTCGCCGGGGCGCAGCGCTGGATGCTGACGTCAAAATTGCCGATCAGGGACAAGGAGGGGCGCGTCAGCGGGCTCGTCGGTATCGGGCGTGACATTACGGACAGGAAGCTTCTGGAAAGCAGGCTTCTCGTCATGGCGCAATACGACGCGCTGACCGGGCTCCCCAGCCGCGCTCTTTTTCTCGAGCGCACCAATGCCGGCCTGGCGCAAGCCCGGCGCCGGGAGGGCGTGTGCGCCATCCTCTTTGTCGACCTTGACCATTTCAAGAGCGTCAACGACACGTTGGGCCATTCCGTCGGCGATGAACTCATCAAGGATAGCGCGCACAAGCTCAACGAGTGCGTCCGGGAGGAAGACACCGTGGCCCGCCTGGGAGGCGATGAATTCATTGTGTTTCTCAATGGCCTGGACACGCCCCAGAGCGCGCAGGTCATCACCGAGCGTATCCGCGCGAAGTTCAACAATGCCCGCCTGGTGGCGGGCAACGACCTTTTCATCACGGTCAGCATCGGCATCGCGGTTTATCCGCATGACGGGGGAGATCTCGAGGAGCTTCTTAAGAATGCCGACGCGGCCATGTACGCGGCCAAGGAAGCCGGGCGCAACAGTTTTTGTTTTTTCAATGTTGTCATGAACCGCAAGGCCGTTACCAGGATGCAGATCGAGCGCGGCCTGCGTGACGCGCTGCAGCGCAACGAGCTGAGGCTTTTTTACCAGCCCATTGTGGCCGCGGCGGATGGCCGTGTTCGTGGTTTTGAAGCGCTCCTGCGCTGGGCGCGCACCGAGGGCGGGATGGTGTTCCCCGACGACTTTATTCCCGTGGCGGAAGAGACGGGGCTGATCATCCCCATCGGAGCGTGGGTGCTGGCGCAGGCGTGCTGTTTCAACAAGAGCCTTATGGACGCCGGGTTCGGGGACCTGGTCATGTCCGTCAACATTTCCGTGGTCCAGCTGCGGCGCAAAAGCATTGTGGATGTGATCCGCAGGGTGCTGGCCGAAAGCGGCCTGCCGCCGGAATTGCTGGAGATCGAGGTCACGGAAAGCATCTTCATCAATTCTTCCGACGCGGCGATCGAGGCGCTTCAGGCGATCCGCGCGTTGGGCGTGAAGGTCTCGCTCGATGATTTCGGGACCGGTTTTTCCTCCCTGAGCCACCTGCAGCGCTTGCCGATCTCGCATCTGAAGATCGACCGCGGGTTCGTGAGCGCGATGAAACCCGACGAGGGTTCGGATCTGATCCCCGCGATCATCATGCTGGCGCATCAGCTGAAACTGCGCGTTATCGCCGAGGGTGTCGAGAGCGGCATGCAGCTGGACCGGTTGATCAAGGAGGGGAGCGATTACTGCCAGGGTTATTTCTTCAGCCGTCCCATGCCTCAGGAGAATGTCATCCCCTTTCTCAAAGAGGATCATTCCAGGGCCCCGGCCGGGAGTTGAGGCCTCTTTCTTTTTTTCATCTTTATTGGAACGCGCCGCCGGCAGGGTGTTAAAATGATCCTGTCCATGGAGGGCGTATGGCCGTATCCGGCGCAACGGGTGTCCCGTTGAAGAAAGAATTCCTCGTCACATTCTGCGCGCTGGTCCTTGTCGCGGCCCTTGCGGCCCTGGACCAGGCGACGGACCCTCATTTTTCTTTCTTTGTGTTCTATCTCGCTCCGGTCGCGCTGGCCGCCTGGTCCGCGGGGATCTGGGGCGGCATCCTTGTTGCCGGGGCAAGTTTCCTGATGTGGGTGATGGATGACGTGCGTTCATCGCCATCGTCGATCGGCTTGTTCGTTCCGTACTGGGACCTTTTCACGCGGCTTGTTTTCTGCTTCGGGTTCATTGCCCTCCTTGCCAGTTTCAAAAGGCTATTGATGAAGACGGATCGGCAGCAACAGGCGCTGCGGGCGCATAACAACCGCCTGGAGGACCTTGTCAGCGAACGCACCGCCGTGCTCAAGATCGCCCAGGCCCAGCTGATCCAGGCGGAAAGGATGTCCGCCATGGGGCAGTTGTCCGCCGGGATCGCGCATGAGATACAAGCGCCGCTGGCGGATGTTGTCGGCAACCTCGCGGCGCTCAGTGACGCGCAGAGGAAGATCGGGGCTTTCCTGAAGAAGGAGGTCCCCGCGGCGGCGCGGTTCGAGGCGATGGAAATGTTCCAGGGATCGCAGGATATCCTCGATGAGGCTGTCCACAGGGCCGGGAAGATCGCGAGCCTTGTGAAGGACCTGGGGTCGTTCACGCATCCCGCTCGTTCCGACTTGCGCCCTGGCAACATCCATGACTGCATCCAGTCCGCGCTCGACACCGTCCACGGTGAGCTCAGGCTCAAAGTCGAGGTGGTGAAGGAGTACGGCGATATCCCGCCCTTGTCTTTTAACGCGCCGCAGATGGCGCAGGTCTTTGTCAACCTTTTCACGAACGCGGCGCAGGCCATGGGGCATGGGGGGCGGCTCATCATCCGGACCCGCGGGCAGGAGGATCATGTGTGCATCGAAGTGGGCGATAACGGGGCAGGGATCCCCGAGGATGTCCTGCCCAGGATATTCGACCCGTTCTTCACCACCAAGCCCGTCGGTGAAGGCACCGGGCTTGGCCTTTCCATCGTCCAGGGCATCCTCGCGGCCCACCGGGGCGCGATCAGCGTCAGGAGTGAACCCGGCGCCGGGACGTCTTTTTTGATCACCCTTCCCTGCCTGGAATTCGTGCCGGCTAACGGCCTGTCCGCTTCCGCGTCGCCACCGGTTGCGCGGGAATTCGTAACGTTCGCAAGTTTTCTTTTCTTTGTCCCATTTTTCTTATAATATGTTTTTTTTGGCAAAGTGATAATATCAAAGGAAGGCCGGTTTATGTCTTTGATGGAACGAAAAAATAACACGTCCGGGAATGACCAGGTGCGCGCGGACGACTGGTCTTTTCCGATCATCCTGGAGGGTCTTACATTTGTTTTGGTCATAGCGATATTTTATGGCATCCTGGCGATCCAGCCTTTGTCATTCGACGACTGGAGTGTATCGATCCCTTCCTTGCTGCATCCCTGGCCGGAGACCGGGCAGCAGATACGCTGGTATTTCAGCGGATATTATTATCTCGTCACGAGCCCGTTCTCGTTTTTCAAGCCATATAGTCTTCTTACGGCGATTGTCGCGACAAGTTTGTTGTGGGGCGCCTTGATCAATGAGACGCTCCTGATCCGCGTGATCCTTGTTTTGCTCGGTGTGTTTGGGTTTCCTTATCTGGGGCATATAGGCCCGTGGAATATCGCGGCAAGTCATTATACGGTGTCGGTTGTCTGGATGATCCTGTGGTATTTTCTTTACAGAAGATCGTGCCAGACAAACACGCATTTCTTTGGGAAAGGCATCACGCTTTTCTGCATCACTTTTATCGCTGCGTCGTGGCATGAAGTGTGGACTGTCGCTTTTGGCGGCATCGTTGTTTATCTTCTTTGGGACGCGGGAATGCTGGCACGTCAACGCCATAAATCACTTGTTGAAAAGTTGTTAAGCATCCATTTGAGCGTCATCCTGGGGGCGGTACTGGCGGTCGCGTTCTATACCAAAGGCGGTTCGAGCAAGTTTCTTGATGAACGCGCGCACACACCTGGTTTCTTCGTGTCGTTGCTTAACTGGCATCATTTTGTAAATGCGTTGTTGACAGGGACGAGAACAACACTGCTAATGTTCAAGGACGCGCTGCCTGTTTTTCTGATGGTGTTGTTCATTAAACTTGACAAACGTTTCAGGAACGTGCTGAGCCGGGATTTCCGGTTGTTTGCCGCGATAGCCCTGGGATCGATCCTCTTCCTTTATATTAACGCTTTTCTTCAGGGCCCGGCACACTGGAGGGTGCGGTGTTTGTGCGTTGTGGCCGTCAGCGTCGCTTTTTACGCTTTTGAACCATCAGGAGGATGGGCGGCCCTGCTGAGGCTGGGAGAACGCGGGAGATCATTGAAACTTGTTCGCGGCTGTTTGCTGGCTGTTGTGAGCGTATGGTTCGCGTATAACACTTATTTTACCTATGTTTACACGAATATAGATGTGGCAGGATGGCTTCAATACCGCAGGGCGGTGGTGGCGCATGATCCACGGACCTTGAGCAGCCCGTTTGGCCACACGTTGCCGGCCGGCCGTCCTCGGGGCGCGGCTCATTGGGATCATATCTGGGGGGCCCAGGATGATAAGTACAGGTTTTTTTCAGCGCCATCGATCCCGCAGGTAATTACGCAGATCCGATATTTGTGGGCATTGAAGAAGTAATAAGCGCGTCGCGTCTTGGGTGACGTGCGCGTCAGAAATAAGTTGCTCAACGGTGATTTTTTGATATAATTCACGCCAACTATCGAACACTTACACCCTACAGGGAGGCATTTTATGGTCAAGATCGGTATCAATGGTTTTGGGCGCATCGGCCGTCTGGTTTTCCAGGCGATCTGCGATCAGGGGCTTCTGGGCAAGGAGATCGACGTCGTCGCGGTCGTCGATATTTCCACGGATGCCGAGTATTTCGCTTACCAGCTCAAGTACGATTCCGTACAGGGCCGTTTCAAGCATGACGTGAGCACGGCCAAGAGCGACGCGTCAAAGGAAGAGGCGGACATCATCGTGGTCAATGGGCACAAGACCAAGTGCGTCATGGCGACCAAGAACCCGGCTGAATTGCCGTGGAAGGCGCTGGGCGTGGATTTCGTCATCGAATCGACGGGGTTGTTCACTGACAGCGAGAAGGCCAAGGGGCATCTTGAAGCGGGCGCCAAGAAAGTCATCATTTCAGCGCCTGGCAAGGGCGAGGTGAAGACCCTGGTCATCGGCGTGAACGAGAATGAGTACGATGCCGCGAAGCATAACATTGTTTCCAACGCGTCGTGCACGACGAACTGCCTGGCGCCGCTGGTGCATGTCCTCCTTAAGGAAGGCATCGGTATCGACAAGGGGCTGATGACCACGATCCACGCGTACACGGCGACCCAGAAGACTGTTGACGGCCCGTCCAAGAAGGACTGGCGCGGCGGCAGGGCGGCGGCGATCAACACGATCCCTTCGTCCACGGGCGCGGCCAAGGCTGTCGGTGAAGTTCTTCCGGCGACCAAGGGCAAGCTCACGGGCATGGCGTTCCGCGTGGCGACGGCCGACGTTTCCGTCGTTGATCTGACCTTCACGACCAGCCGCGACACCTCCATCGAGGAGATCGACGCGAAGCTCAAGGAAGCGTCAAAGACGTACCTGAAGAACATCCTCGGGTTCACGGATGAGGAACTTGTTTCCACGGATTTCATCCATGATCCGCGCAGCTCGATCTATGATTCGCTGGCGACGCTGCAGAACAACCTCAAGGGCGAAAAACGCTTCTTCAAGATCGTTTCCTGGTATGACAACGAGTGGGGTTATTCCAACCGTGTTGTCGACCTCGTCAAGTTCATGGCCAAAAAATCCTAACGGCTTTTTTGAAAGGCGTGAATTTGTAAATAGAGAACGATATTACACAGGGGACATGTACCAGATTCGTCGTTTGAATTTGGCACGTGTCCCCTGAACTTTTAATCGCGGGGCAATGAACTGATATGGAAAAACTGACCGATATTTTCACGACGGAACCGCGCACCTTTTCGATCGAGATATTCCCGCCGAAGACCGACAAGGGGATGGAAGCTTTGCAGGTAACGCTTGGTGAACTGGCCAGGCTCAAGCCTGATTTTGTTTCCGTGACCTATGGCGCGGGCGGGTCGAGCCGCGACAGGACCTTTGACCTTGTCCGTCTTGTCCAGGAAAAGTACCGGCTCATCGCGATGCACCATTTTACCTGCGTGGCGCACACGCGCGCCGAGATCAGGGATGTCCTTGACCGGCTCAAGGCGCACGATATCCGCAATATCCTCGCGTTGCGCGGCGACGCCCCTAAAGATACGCCTGATTGGGTCCCTGGCCCGGATAATTTCCGTTACAGTTCGGAATTGGTAAAGTTCATCCGGGAGCATTACGGTGATTTCTTTTCTATCGGCGTCGCGGGGTTCCCCGAAGGGCATCCGCTCGCCGCCGGCCCGGAGGCTGATGTTGCTGTCCTCAAGGCCAAGATGGACGCGGGCGGGGAGTTCGTGATGACACAGCTTTTTTTTGACAACGCGCTTTATTTTGATTATGTCAGGCGCCTAAGGGCCATTGGCGTCAACGCGCGCGTTATCCCGGGGATATTGCCCATTACCAGCTACGAGGCCGCGATCAATTTCTGCAAGGGCTGCGGCGCGTCGATCCCGCAAAAAGTCCATGATATCTTTGCGCCCATCGCCCAGGACAGGGAAAAGACCCTTGAGGCCGGCATCGCCTTTGCGGTGGAGCAGTGCCGGGAACTTCTTGCCGGGGGGGCGCCGGGCCTGCATCTCTATACGCTTAACAAGGCCGAGCCGGTGACAAAAATCCTGCGGTCGTTATAACCTTGTTGGTGAACAGCATGCCTGCCAAAGACCTTACCCTGGCCACTGTCAGGGGCCTGGCGATCATCCTTGTCATTTACGGCCATGTCATCCAGCGCAGCATCCTCGCGACGGGCGGCGATTTCTTTGCCAGCGCGGCATTCAAGGCCGTTTACGCGTTCCATATGCCGCTGTTTTTTTTCATCAGCGGTTATTCCCTTGTTTTCAGCCTGGGCCGCAAAAGTATCCTCGACGTTTTCCTGGCCAGGTGCCGGAGCCTGCTGGTCCCTTATGCCATCTGGGGGATCCTGGGCGTCATGACGATGTCCGCGCTCGACGTGATCAGCGGGAAAGCCGTGAGCATCCTGCACTGGCCCCTGGCCTTCGCCGATGAATTGCTGTGGCATCCGGTCATATGGTTCCTCTTCTCTTTGTTCGTTGTCAGCGCCGTCTTGCTCTGTTCCATCAAACTGCAGGAGCGCCTTGGTTTTTGGGCTTTTGGCCTGGTTTATTTGCTTCTGATGGGTATTGCGCCAAATCAGAATTTCGCGCTTTATTATGTCCAGTGGTTCTATTTGTTTTATCTGGCGGGCTATCTTTTCAACAGGTATGGCCCGGCGGCGCGGGAATGGCGGATGCCTCCGGCAGTCTTTATTGGCGCGCTGTTCGCCTTCACGGGGCTGGTGTCGTTCTGGGGGAGGAACGACTATATTTACATCAACAGGATGGCATTCACCCTTGAGCAGGCCGGCACTCAGGTTTTGAGGCTAGTGTACCGTTATTGCGTTGCGGGGTTGGGGATCGCGCTGATGTTCCACATTGGCGCGTATCTGGCGCGGACCGGGCTGCGGGGGTTTCTGATTGAGATCGGTGTTTATTCATTGGGCATTTATCTGCTTCAGCGGTATATTGTTGAAGGTTTTTACGCGAAGGCGGCGGGGTGGATCCACGGCCATTTTATTTCAGACCCCTTGCTCCTTTCATTTTTTTTGGCGCCGGCGCTGGCGCTTGTTTTTGTTTGTTTGTGCTGGTTCCTTGTCAGGTCTCTGACGAGGCGGTATCCCGCGCTCGGCGCGGTATTATTCGGACGGTGAATGGATATGCGGGAAGACCTGACCAGATATTATGACGCGCTCGCGCCTCGACGGGACCGTTTCCGCCGGGCGAGCGGGTATTACTACCGCACGCTGACGCGGCTGTACCGTTATTTTGTTCCCGAGGGGAAGAAGGTGCTTGAAGTGGGGACGGGGACGGGAGATCTGTTGAACGCCCTGAGGCCTTCTGCTGGCGTTGGGGTGGACCTGAGTCCGGCCATGGTCGCGATCGCCCGTAAAAAGTATCCGCATTTGCGTTTTGAAGCCGGCTCGATCAATGCTGCGACGGACGCGGGGACGTTCGATTACGTGATTTTGCCGGGCGTCCTGGGTGAGGCCGTGGATATCCAGGCCCTGCTCCGGTCTTTACGCGGGTTTTGCACGCGGGACACGCGCCTTGTCATCGAGTATTACAGTTACCTTTGGCAGGTGGTCCTGCGCGTGGCTGAGAAGCTGGGGCTAAAAATGCCCCAGCCCGAGCAGAACTGGCTGACCGCGGACGACATCGTGAACTTCCTGCGGTTGGCGGGGTATGAGCTGGTCAGCAAGGAACGCGCCATGCTTTGCCCGGTCAATTTGTGGTTGGTGAGTGACCTCATCAACCGTTATCTGGCGAAGCTGCCTTTCTTTAACGCCCTGACACTCAACCATTTTATCATCGCGCGCCCGATTTTCCCGCCGGAGAAGGATCTTTCCGTCACGGTGCTGGTCCCCTGCCGCAACGAGAAAGGGAATATCGAAGCGGCCGTCGTCCGCACGCCCGCGTTTGGCGCGGAGCAGGAATTTATTTTTGTCGAGGGGCATTCGAAGGACGGCACTTATGAGGAGGTTGAGCGGGTTATCAGGAAGTATCCGCAGAAAAATATCCGTTTGTACAAACAGCCCGGCAAGGGCAAAGGTGATGCCGTGCGCTTTGGTTTCAGCCAGGCCAAGGGTGATGTCCTGATGATCCTTGACGCTGACCTGACCGTGATGCCCGAAGACCTTCCCAAATTTTATGAGGCTCTACGCGACGGGACGGGAGAGTTCATCAATGGCTGTCGCCTGGTCTATCCGCTGGAGAAGGAGGCAATGAGATTTTTGAATCTTATCGCGAACAAGTTGTTCGGCCTGTTCTTTTCCTGGCTCCTGGGCCAGCGGTTCAAGGACACGCTTTGCGGCACCAAAGTCATGCTTCGGCGCCACTACCTGGAGCTCGTGGCCAACCGGCATTATTTCGGCGACTTTGACCCTTTTGGCGATTTTGATCTCATTTTTGGAGCGGTGAAACTTAATTTAAAGGTCGTCGAACTTCCCGTGCGCTACAGAAGCCGCAGTTATGGTGAAACGCAGATCCAGCGTTTCCGTCATGGCCTTCTGCTGGCGCGCATGTGCCTTTTCGCGATGAAAAAAATAAAATTCATATGAAGAAATATCACGCTTTCGTCATTCATGGTGTGGCCGCTGCCATTTTCCTGTTCGGGCTTGCGTCGGGATTCTCGGTGGCCGTGAGGAAGCCTTTGTGGAATGACGAGATATATTCCCAGGTGGCCAATGTCGACGGGTTGAGCATGTCCGCCATCTGGCGCGGCGGTGTGCAGGAAGGCAATAATTCACCTCTGTTTTACGCGTTGCAAAAGAGTGTTTGTTCCGTTCTTCATTATACGGCCGGTGACCTGTGGCACCAACAGCCCTTCGAGGCGAGGATCATCCTGCGTATCCTTCCTGTCATGTTCATGTCGCTTGGGTTGGCGCTCAGCTTTTGGGCTTTCGCGAGGTCATATTCGATCACCACAGGTGTGGTGGCGTTCCTGACGGCGCTGGGCACTTATCTGGTCTGGGGGTATATTGCCGAAGCCAGGCCTTACGCGATGGTGTTCTTTGGCAGTGTGCTGCAGGCAGTGGTTTTATTAAGGGCATTGCGTTCCGGGGATCTTGCGCGCGGCTGGGTTTTTGTCGCTATGGCGCATATGTTCCTTGCGGTCACGAGCTCTTTGAGCGTTATTCAGATAACGTCGGCTGGGGCGGTCTTATGGGTTGCTGGCCATCGGCGGATTTGGCCGTTGCTGGCCATGGTCATCCTGCCTTTGGCCGTTGGTTTCGGGTATCATCAGCTTTACAGGGTGACGTATCATTTTTATTTTGCTTCCTATGGCCAGCCGCTGGATCTGGTCAAGGCGGCGGTACCCGAAGGGCGGTTGCAGTTCCTGCTGATCGTCCCTTTTTTCCTTTGGGTCTGGGCGCGTCGCAGTGGTGAGAAAGTTTGTGCCAATGTCTGGCTTTTCCTGGGCTGGGCATGGCTCACGATCCTCGGGTACGGCGTTTTCCTCGGGTATCTCTGGGTGAATCAAAAATTTCCAACCCCAAGCCCGGCTTTTGAAGTGTCGAACCGTTACATGATGGCCCTGGCGGGTGTCAGTTGCGCGGCGATAGCTGTGCTTTGTGAGGAACTTGTCCGCAGGCCAAGGGTGCTGTGGTTGCGCGTGCTGATGTGGGGTGGCATACTTGCCCTTATCCTGCCGAGGCTCGTGAAAGTTTTCCGCTGGGCGGCAACGTTGACTTGATCCCCGGGGATATCGTTTAGGAAAGGTGCTTGATGAAAAAAAAGATGATCCTGGTGACGGGCGGGGCGGGTTATATCGGTTCCCATATGGCGCGCCTTCTTCTTGACGGGGGTTACGCGCCTGTTATATTCGATAATCTTTCGACCGGGCACAGGGAATTCATCCCGGCGGGCGTGCCGCTGGTCAAGGGTGACCTGCGCCGGCTCGATGATATCCGAAAGGTTTTCCGGAAATTCAGCATCGACGCTGTCATTCATTACGCGGCCGTGATCGTTGTCCCGGAATCCGTGAGCGATCCTTTGAAGTATTATGACAATAATGTGACAGGCACGCTCAATCTGCTCAGGGCCATGGAGGAGGCGGGTGTGCGCCGCATCGTTTTTTCTTCTTCGGCGTGTGTTTATGGCGAACCGTTGAAGAACCCCATCCTTGAGGATGAGCCTTTGAAAGTGGCAAATCCTTATGGTGCCACCAAGGTCATCGCCGAACAGATCCTTGGCGATATGGCGCGCGCCGGTAAGGTGGATTTCATTGCCCTGCGGTATTTCAACGTGGCCGGTGCCCATCCTTCGGGCGATATCGGCATCAAGATGGAGAAACCGACGCACCTTATCCCCAATGTCATGCGCTCGATACTGCTCCAGCAGGCGCTTACGGTCTTCGGGACTGATTATGACACGCCTGATGGCAGTTGCGTCCGCGACTATATCCATGTGCTGGACCTGTGCGATGCCCATCTGTTAGCGTTGCTCAAGCTGTTCACGGGGCGCGTCAAAAATGAAATGATCAATCTTGGCAATGGCCGCGGATTTTCCGTTAAAGAGGTCATTAAGACAACGGAGAAAGTCATTGGGCGTCCGGTGTCGGTCATTTACGGCCCCCGCCGTCCGGGTGATTGCGTTAAGGTCGTGGCTTCGTTTGCCAAAGCGCGTAAACTTCTGGGATGGAAGCCTTCGCGCGACCTTCAGGAGATCATTGCTTCAGCCTGGGCCTGGGAAATGGCGCAGGAAAAGGCCGCAAATTCTTTTCACTCTCGTTCCAAAGCGTAATTGGCACAATACTTTTTGACAAAAGGCTTTGATTTGTTATAATTGTTCATTATTTGAACAGTTGAGGAAATTGGGCCTTTATCATGGATGAACGGGAATTTGAATTGATCAATATCATCGGCGGGGAATTGGGCGCCAGCCAGCGCGAAATTTCCCGCCAGATGAACCTTTCGCTGGGCATGACCAACATGCTCATCCACCGGCTTTTGACCAAAGGCCATATCCGCATCAAACAGCTCAATAAAAAGAAGGTTGAATACCTGTTGACGCCCAAGGGTTTTGCTGAAAAGATGCAAAAATCCGTCAAATACACGCTTAAGACGTTGAACTCCATCGGGTTAGTTAAAAAGAATATTGAAGGGTTGCTCGCACGGCTGCATGTTACGGGTGTGCGCAAATTTTATGTGCTGGGGGCTTCGGACCTGGCGGGCCTTATCGAGATGGTTTTGATGGAAGAATTTTTCGGCCAGCATGAATTATGGCACATCGAAGAAGTGCGGGATATTCCGGTCGACGGGATCATCCTGATATGCCGTGAAGGGGTGATCGTGCCTGAAGGTGTTCGCGCTGTGCAGGTGATCGATGAACTTGCCAGGGATGAAGCCTTTCTGACACAAAGTCTTGGAGAAGACAGGTTGTTGGCACAAGGGAGTGTGGCATGAAAAAATATGGATTGGTCGCGGACATATCGGACGGCGTGGATTTCTGGATGGTGAGTCAGTTATGGTAAAGGCAAAGTCTGTAAAGAAGACAGTTGCGGTTGTAACCCTAGATACCAAGGTGCTTAATGACGTTCGTTCGCTCATCGAGGCGGCGCGCGGAGTATGGACAAGAGATTGTCGCGACACTGTCACGATAATTGCGTTGGAACCACAGCTTCTTAGACTATAAGGAAATCGGAGCCTTTGAGTGAGCGAAGTTCTTGAACAGTCTTTCAGTGAAGTGGTGAATTTGATCCGCGGGGCTCGCCATAAAGCGTACCAAGCGGTCAATACTGTATTGATAGATTTATACTGGCAGGTGGGGCAATATATAAGCCAAAAGGTTGAATCTGCCTCCTGGGGGGAAGGGGTTATTGACAATCTTGCGCATCATATTGCGAAGGATCACCCTGATTTAAAAGGATTTACCCGTCCCAACCTGTTCAGGATGAGGCAGTTATATGAGGCTTACCGGCATGATGCAAAAGTCTCACCGTTGGTGAGACAATTACCCTGGGCGCATCATTTGATCGTTTTGAATAAATGTAAACTGTCAGAAGAACGGGAATTTTATATACGTCTGGCGATCAAGGATCGTTTGTCCAAGAGGGAACTGGAACGACAGATCGATGGGTGTTTGTTTGAACGTAAAGTGCTTCTTCCGGCAAAAGTATCACCACCGGCCGCATTTTTATTCCCTGATGCTCAGGAAGAGTTTAAGGATATTTATTTGTTGGATTTCCTGAATTTACCTGATAATCATTCTGAAAAAGACCTGAAGAACGGGCTTGTTTCAAATTTGAAGAAATTTCTTATGGAATTAGGCCGTGATTTTTGTTTTGCAGGTGAGGAGTATCGACTTCAAGTAGGCGGACAAGATTTCTTTGTGGACCTATTGTTTTTTCATCGCGGGCTTTCGTGCCTGGTGGCATTTGAATTGAAGATCGATGACTTTAAACCAGGATATATGGGCCAGCTTTCATTCTATCTCGAAGCCCTGGATCGTGATGTTCGCAAAGCGCATGAAAAACCGAGCATTGGTATTCTTTTGTGCAAGTCTAAAGATTCCGAAGTTGTCGAATACGCGTTAAGCCGTACGCTTTCTCCCGCGCTGGTGGCCGAGTACAAGACATGTTTGCCCCGGAAGGAGATATTACAGCAGAAACTCAATGAGTTTTACGAACTTGAGGCAGACAGAGCCAAGGGGAATGTTGGTGGTGATGGCAGGATGCTTGCAGAAGGGAGTGTGGCATGAAGAAATATGGTTGGATCCCGGATATACCGGACAGCAGGGACTTTTATTACAGTGCCATCAGGCCAAAAGTGCGGGTGCCGGTGGCGGTTGACCTTCGCGCCCATTGTTCCGCCGTCGAAGACCAGGGCCAGTTGGGCAGCTGCACGGCCAACGCGTTGGCCGGGAATATTGAATTCCTGGACAAAGAGGCGGACGGGGCTTATACCGATGCCAGCCGGCTTTTCATTTATTATAATGAACGGGTGCTTCAGGGCAGTGTGGCGGCGGATTCGGGGGCCTCGTTGCGTAACGGGATCAAAACATTGGCGGCCAACGGCGTTTGTTCGGAGAAGGCCTGGCCGTATGCGATCGAAAAGTTCGCGGCCAAGCCCCTCGCGCGCTGTTATCAGGAAGGTCTGAAACACCGGATCGTTTCATATCACAGGATCGTGACGCTGGCGGATATGCTGTCGTGTTTGTCCGAAGGTTTCCCGTTCGTGTTTGGATTTTCGGTCTATGAAAGCCTTCAGGCCCCGCAGGTGGCCAAGACCGGCAAAGTCCCGATGCCGAAGAAGACCGAGCGGATGCTCGGTGGGCACGCGGTGCTGGCGGTCGGGTATGACCAGAAAGACAAGCGTTTCCTGGTGCGTAATTCCTGGGGCGAAGCATGGGGGATGAAAGGGTACTTTACGATGCCGTTTGCGTATTTGGAGACACTGGCGGCGGATTTTTGGACGATAAGGAAATAATGGGGTTCGGAGGCACTGTTGAAGGGTTTTGAAAAAGATTTGTTTAATGGGACATCGCGGGGAGCTATTTATGTCAAACAAGAAATCAATTTTGGTCACGGGTGGCGCGGGATATATCGGATCGGTCCTTGTGGGAGCTTTATTAAAAGCCGGCTATAGGGTGCGGGTTTTTGATAATTTGAGTTTCGGCGGGGAGAGCCTGCTGGCCCACTGGCACGACAGCCTGTTCTCATTCACCAAAGGCGATGTGACCGTTGCCGGAGATATTGACCGGGTTCTTGCTGATTTTAAACCTGAGGCTATTGTGCATTTGGCGGCTATTGTGGGAGATCCTGCCTGCGCCAAACAGCCTGACCTGGCGCGTAAAGTGAACGGGGAGGGTGCGCGTGATCTGTACGCGAGGGCAAAGAAGGCGGGCTGTAAGAAATTTATTTTTTCATCGACGTGCAGCAATTACGGCAAAATGGAAGATGGCGCCGGCTATGTTGATGAAAATTCAGCGTTATCTCCGGTTTCACTTTACGCCGAGACCAAGGTGGCATTTGAACAGCATATTTTGAATGACAAGGACCGTCCTGCCGGTTTCAGTCCGGTCATCCTGCGTTTTTCGACGGTTTATGGCATATCGCCGCGCATGCGCTTTGACCTGACGGTCAATGAATTCACCCGCGAGTTCACCCTTGGCCGCGAATTGGAAGTGTTTGGCGAGCAGTTCTGGCGCCCGTACTGCCATGTGTATGATTTTGCCCAGGCGATCATCCTGTCGATCGAGGCGGATGCCGCCAAGGTCGCGTATAATGTCTTCAATGTCGGCGACACCGACGAGAATTACCAGAAACAAATGCTCGTGGACGAGATCCGCAAGTTCATTCCTGCCTTGAAGGTCAAGTATGTGCAAAGGTCCCAGGACCCCCGCGACTATCGTGTTGCGTTCAAGAAAATACGCGAAGTCCTGGGTTTTCGTATTTCCAAACGCGTCCCTGACGGGATCAGGGAGGTCAAGGCGTCGATCGAAGAGGGCGTTTTTGCCGACGCTGACGCGCGGCAGTATAAGAATATCTGATATGACAAAGACCATACACCTGGATGCCCCGGATATCGGGCCGGTTGAAAAAGAAAAGGTCTGCGCGGCGATCGACAGCGGCTATGTGTCGACGTTCGGCCCTTTGGTCGGGGAATTTGAGAAGGCCTTCGCGGGGGTTGTCGGCGCTCCGCGCGCGGTCGCGGTTCAAAGCGGCACGGCGGCGCTCCATATGGCCCTGCACATCCTGGGAGTCGGAGAGGGTGATGAGGTTATTGTTCCTGCGACGACGTTTGCCGCCACGCTGCACGCGGTGATGTATGTCCGGGCTACGCCCGTTATTGTTGACATTGATCCGAAAACATGGTGCCTTTGTCCTGCCGCGTTCAAGGCGGCGATCACGCCACGGACCAGGGCTGTCATACCGGTGCATCTTTACGGGAATGCCAGCGATATGGAACATATTACGGCCATTGCCGCCGCCGCAGGTATTTTCGTTGTTGAGGACGCGACGGAGTCCTTGAGCGCTTTTCTGTCAGGCCGGCATCTTGGCATGTTCGGCGATATCGGCTGTTTCAGTTTTAACGGGAACAAATTGATGACCACTGGCGGTGGCGGGATGATGGTAGCGCGTTCATCCACGGTTTTGGATAGGGCTGTTTATCTGGTCAATCAGGCTAATCCGCGTGAAGGCCAGGAAGGGTTTCAGGAAGTCGGGTTCAATTACCGCATGCCGAATTTGAACGCGGCGCTGGGACTGGCACAGCTCAGCCGCCTTAACGGGTTCATCGAGCTTAAGAAATCTTTTCATCGTATCTATGAGGCAAAACTCCGGGCGCGCGGCATATGCGGCATGCAGGAGATTTATCCCGGCGCGGATCCGTCCTGGTGGTTTACGGCGGTCATATTCAAGGATAATGCTGAAGTTATCAGGGTGCATGAAGGTTTGAAGAAAATGGGTATTCCTTCACGCAGGATCTTTAAGCCCATGCAGACATTCCAGTACGCTGGCACGTTCCAGAGGGGAAGCTGTGACAACGCCAACCGCTTGTATGACCGGGGGCTTTGCCTTCCAAGTTCGACATTGAATACGGAAAAGATCATTGAAGAAGTCTGTGATGCTATTGAAGGACTTATGAAAAAGGGGTCTTCTTAGCATGCCCCAGCGAAAGATATGCATTGTGACGGGATCGCGCGCCGAATACGGGCATCTTTACTGGCTTTTAAAGGCCGTCAAGGATGATCCGGGGATGGCCCTGCAAGTGGTCGTGACAGGATCGCATCTTTCTTCCGCTTTCGGATCTACTGTCGATGTGATCAGGCAAGACGGTTTTGTGGTCAGCGGTAAAGTGGATGTTCTTTCCCCGGCAGGCAAGGAAATGCCGATGACACGGGCGATCAGCCGCGGCATTGACGGGTTCAGTGGTGTTTATAAAAGACTTAAGCCGGATGTCGTCGTTGTTCTGGGAGACCGGTATGAGATCTTCGCGGCGGCTGTCGCCGCTTATGTTGCGCGCATCCCCCTGGCGCATATCCACGGCGGTGAGGTAACGGGTGGCGCCCTCGACGAGGCTTTCCGGCATGCCATTACTAAAATGGCCGGCATTCATTTTCCGGCGACAAAGCTGTATGCCCAAAGGATCATCAGGATGGGGGAATCGCCGGAGCGGGTATTCATGTACGGAGCGCCCGGGATGGATAACATGAAGCATCTTAAATTTCTATCAAAAGGAGAATTAGCGCGGGTTCTCGGAATTTCCGGCGACCGGCCGCTGGCCACTGTTACGTACCATCCTGTTACGCTGGAGCATAACACCGCCGGCAAGCAAATGGAGAGTGTGTTTTTGGCTTTGGATAAGTTTGATGGAGATATTGTTTTTACGATGCCTAACGCGGACACCGGGCACAGTGTTATTGTGAACAAGATTAAAAGCTATGTTAAAAAAAATAGCGGGCGTGCCAGGGCGTTCACATCCCTGGGGCACATAAGATATCTTTCTTTATTGAAACGCGCCGACATCATGATCGGTAATTCTTCGAGCGGTATTGTGGAAGCGCCATCGTTTAAATTGCCGGTCGTCAATATCGGCGATCGCCAGCGGGGGCGGGTGAAGGCGCGGAATGTTATTGATTGCGGCAGTGCGGCGGCTGACATAACGAAAGCCATTCAGCGTGGTTTGAGCGGCGCGTTCAGAAAGTCGTTGCGGGGGATGAAGAATCCATACGGTTGCGGCGGAGCGTCCATGAAGATCAAGGAAAAGTTGAAGCACATCCGGATCGGCGCGGATTTCTTGAAGAAGGAATTCTTCGATGCGTAAAGAGAAGATCGTGCTTATAGGCGGTGGCGGGCATGCCAGGGTGGTGATCGATGCCATCCGGTGCGCCACGGCGTTCGATATCGCGGGGATCGTTGATAATGCCCTGAAGGCCGGGAGCAACGTCGCCGGTATCAATGTTTTGGGCGCAGATGATGAACTTGCCAAAGTGTACAAGAAAGGTGTCCGTTACGCTTTTATCGGCGTAGGTTCTGTCGGCCATTGTGACGCCCGCAGGGCGATCGATGCGAAGATCAGGAAGATCGGGTTTCATCTGCCCGCGGTGGTCCATCCCGGTGCTACCGTAGCGGCGGGTGTTGTCCTGGGTGATGGGACCTTCGTGGCCCCGTCGGCCACCATTAATCCCGGCGTCGTCACAGGCCGGAATGTCATCATTAATACTTCAGCATCCGTCGATCACGATTGTGCCATTGGCGATTTTGCGCACATCGCGCCCGGGGCTGTGCTCAGCGGCGGGGTTGTTGTCGGAGAGGGCACCCATATCGGCGCGAGGTCGGTGGTCAATCAGTATAAGAAAATAGGCAAAGACTGCCTTATCGGTTCCGGGAGTGTTGTGACGGATGATATTCCCTCAGGCCGTAAGGCTTTTGGAAATCCCTGCCGTGTCAGGGTTCCTTTATCAAAAAAGAGCAGGGTGTTCATTATCGCCGAGGCGGGGGTGAACCATAACGGCAGCCTTGAAACAGCAAAAAAGCTGATCGACGCGGCTGTGGCGGCACGCGTGGACGCGGTCAAGTTCCAGACATTCAAGGCAGAGAAGCTCGTTTCCAATATGGCCGAAAAAGCTTCTTATCAAAAAAAGAATATGCCCGGACGGAAGGAAAGCCAGCTAGAAATGCTGAAAAAGCTTGAACTGTCAGGGCGGGATTTTATGGAGCTCAAGAAATATTGCGACGGGAAAAAGATCATTTTCCTTTCGACGCCATTTGATATGGAAAGCGTTGATCTTCTGGATGGCCTTGTTCCATTGTACAAGATATCATCGGGCAATATCACGGATATCCCTTTTCTCAGGCATGTGGCTTCCCGGAACAAGCCGATCATCCTTTCCACAGGGATGTCGACGTTGGCGGAAGTGGAGCAGGCTGTTGAGGTGATCGGCAGTACCCAGCGGGTGACGGGCAAGGCACCGTATCCGCCGTTGACCCTGCTGCATTGCACAACAAATTATCCCTGTCCGTTCGATGAAGTGAACTTACGGGTGATCCGATCTTTGCGCGCCAGGACGGGGTTGCCCGTCGGGTATTCGGACCATACGACAGGGACAGATATTGCCATTGCCGCGGCGGCACTTGAGTGCTGTGTCATTGAAAAACATTTTACCCTGGACAGGAATATGCCGGGCCCTGACCATAAAGCGTCGGTCGAGCCGGATGAGCTGGCGCGCCTGGTCGAGGGTATCCGCCATGTCGAAACCAGTTTAGGTATCCCGGAGAAAGTTCCTGTCAGGAGCGAGATCGCCATCATGAAGGTCGCCAGGAAAAGCCTTGTGGCGGCCAGGGACCTTAAGAAAGGGGCGCGTTTGCGGGAAGACATGTTTTCTATCAAACGGCCCGGGAACGGGATCCAGCCCGCGGAAGCGGCGAAGGCTTTGGGGCGCGTGTTGTCCCGGGACAAGAAAGAGGACGAAGTTATCTTTTGGGGAGACCTCACGTGAAAGAGAACATCAAAAAGCTGTTGATAAAAAAAGGCGTGTCCATCCGTGATGCCATGAAGCAAATGGGGGAGGGCGCCGAGAAAATATTATTTGTTGTTGATGATGACCGTAAGCTGCTGGGGGCTCTTACGGATGGTGATATCCGTAAATGGATACTCGCGGACAAGAGCCTTAAAGACAGTATCGATAAGGTTTATAACAAGAAACCTGTTTTTGTGAGCGACACCTGTCTGATCGATGCCATCAAGGAGATGATGATCGATCAGAAACTTGAGTCTATTCCCGTTGTTGACGGGGCTCGTCGGTTGGTCGATGTTCACCTTTGGGAGGTCATCTTCGGGCACGGACAGAGGATGGAGATGCCCAAGATCGACCTGCCTGTTGTGATCATGGCCGGAGGCAAGGGCGCCCGCCTGGATCCGTTCACCCGCATTTTGCCAAAACCGCTTTTGCCCATCGGTGAAAAGCCCGTCGTTGAGATCATCATGGATAATTTTTATGCCAGTGGATGCCGCACATTCCATCTTGTCCTTGGTTATAAAAGTGAAATGATAAGGTCGTATTTTGACAATATTTCGCTGCCTTACAAGATCGGGTATGTCCATGAGAAAGAAGCGCTGGGAACTGCCGGCGGGCTCAAACTGATCCATAAGGACATGCCAAAGACATTTTTTGTTTCAAATTGCGACATTATCATTAAAGCTGATTATCAGGATATTTATGGTTTTCATAAAAAAAATAAGTGTGACATAACGGTTGTGGGTTCCATGAATCATTTCAAGATCCCGTACGGTGTCCTGAAAATAGACGGCAATGGCAGGCTCAATGATATCGATGAGAAGCCGGAATATGACCTGTTGGTGAATACAGGGATGTATATCCTGGAGAGGTCCGTGCTTAAGATGATACCCAAGGGGGCCTCATTGGATTTCACCGACCTGATCAAGCTGGTCAAAAATAATAATGGCAGGGTCGGGGTTTATCCTGTCAGTGAAAAGGCCTGGCTGGATGTCGGGCAGTGGGAAAAATACCGTGAAACGGTCAAATGCCTGGGGATGTAGGGATCGAAGGAGCTGTGAAGCCTGTGCGTAAAACGTTAAAGATAAATTTGTGTGATCTGGTGCATAACTATCTGGGCGTGGGGACCTATATGTTCCCGCTGAATATTTCCTATATCGCCGGCTATGCCAGGAAATATGCGCCGCAGGAAGTTGATGTCAGGTTGTTCAAATATCCGGATCAGTTCATTTCAGCGTACAAGAAGGATCCTGCTGATATTGTGGGGTTCAGTAATTATACCTGGAACGTGGATATCAATAAGAAGATATCGGCCCGCGTTAAAGAGATCAATCCCCAGGCGATCGTGGTCTTTGGCGGGCCGAACATTGATTACTCTCCGCGCGGGTATGCGCGGTTCTTTGAAACTCATCCGCATGTGGATTTTTATGTGCCCTATCAGGGGGAAAAACCCTTTATTGAATTATTGAAGGCTGTGGAGGCAAGAGGCCTGCAGATCGATCAGTTGCGATCAGCGCCCATTGACGGGGTCATTTTTTATGATGTGAGGAACAGGGCCGCTGTTGTGGGTAATAATATTCCCAGGATCAAGGATCTTGACAGCATCCCTTCACCCTATCTGACCGGCTTGCTGGATGAGTTTTTCGAGACCAAGCTTATCCCTATCGTCGAGACCAACAGAGGCTGCCCGTACACATGCACATTTTGCGCGCAGGGATTTTCTTCGCACAACCGGCTGGATCTTTTCAGCATGGACCGCGTGAAGGAGGAATTGCGCTATATCGCCACAAAAGTCAAGAACACGAACATCCTGAACCTGGCGGATGCCAATTTCGGCGTTGTTGAACGTGACATGGAGATCGCGGAATATATCGCGAAGTTGTCCGATGAAACGCAGAACTTGAAGAAGTTCAATACGAACTGGGCCAAGAATCAACCGAAGCTTTTTGAGATCGCCCGGATCCTGAAAAGCTCGAACATCATTGTGTCATTGCAGTCGCTGGATGAGCAGGTGCTCATGAACGTGAACCGGGCCAATATCAAGATCTCCGTATTCAAGGACATCATGGACAGGGTCAATGCCATGGGCGGCATGTCCGGCACGGAGATCATCCTTGGGCTTCCTGGCGAAACAAAAGAAAGTCATATCAGGACGCTGCGCAGCCTTTTCGACTGGGATGTTTCTTACATCATCTGCTATAACGCCCTTTTGCTGGAAGGGACGGAGATGTCGCTCCTGAAGGAAAATGGGAAGTTCAATTGCACGACGAAATTCAGGCTTGTTGATAATTCATTCGGCACGTATGAAGGCCGCATGTCTTTCGAGGCTGAAGAAGGTATTCGGGCGACATCCGACATGACCGAGGATGAGATCCTGTATTTTCGACCGGTCCATTGGCTCATCCAGTTCCTGTGGAATTACAGGTTCTATTACGGTGTGTTGAAATATTTAAGGTCGATTGGCATCAGCCCTCTGGATTACATCCTGAGATTGATCGATGAGGCCCAGACAAATGCCAGCTATCAGAGGATCCAGGAGATCTTCAGTGAATTCAAGCAGGAAGCCAGGGCTGAGTGGTTTGATTCGGTGGATGATCTTAAGGCCCATTACAGCCGGCCAGAGAAATTCAAAGACCTGGAAGATGGCAAGCACGGCAAGATGAACGGGAAGTATATATTTAAGACCCTGATCGAAGCCATGGCCAGTTTTAATGAGTTCTTATTCGCGACGGCAATTAATTATTCGCCCCTTTGCCAGTCCAAGCGGGCCGTTATCGAGGATCTTTTTAAGTTCCATTTTGCCGCGATCCTTGACCTGACCTCTGATTGGGCAGAGGTCTCCAGGGAAAAGGTCCTTACGTTCCATTATGATATCCTCGGATGGCAGAATGACAAGTATAAGACGGACCTTGAGCGGTTCCATCGCCCCCAAGGCATCAAGTTCCGTTTTTACCTTCCCGAGAAGCAGAAACAGGCGTTGGAATTATTGTTGCAGCAATACGCGCACAAGAACAAGAATGTTACCTTGCGGAAAATGAGTGAATTCATGGATATCCGTGATTTCTTTTACAAAGTAGAGGAGACCTGAGGGGTATGCAGAACAGTTATACGAAGGTCCATTATAACGAGAACGTGCGGACATATACAAAATTCCCGCGTCAATTGTGCGAACATTTGGCGGATAAATATTTTAAAGCCCGGAAGGGTAAGTTATTGGATGTTTGTTGTGGCCGGGGAGAGTTTGTGGATATTTACTCCGACCTCGGGTTCGATGTGTACGGCGTCGATAAGGACTCCTTGGCGTGTGCCAAGGGGCTTAAGGTCAAAGTTGCTGACATTGACCGGGAGGCCTTGCCGTTTGAGGACAATTATTTCGATTTTATCATGATGAAATCCGCTATTGAGCATCTTGGGAATGTTTATCACGTTATGGAGAACTTGCGCAGGGTGCTCAAGCCGGGGGGAAAGATCATTATCCTGACATGCGACTGGAAGTCGGTTTATAAGGTGTTTTATGATGATGCGGACCATAAATCGCCGTTCACGGTCTTTTCGCTGCACGATCTTTTGTTGCGCTATGACTTTAAGGATGTGGTGGCTGAGAACATTCATTATTTGCCGTTCAGCTGGCGGAATAAATTATTTCGATTTATCCCGGAGATCATCGCGGCGCTGGTCCCGATCGATTTTCCTCCGACAGTCAAGCTTACGCCATTTATCAAACTGGTTAAATTCTCGCGGGAGCGCCATGTGGTGGCCTATGGCGTGAAGTAATGTGTGTTTTAAACAATATTAAATTTAACAGGAATGGGCTATGAAAGATCACTTGAAAGAAAATATCCGTTTTGTCATGAAGACCGAAATGCTCAGCGGCGACGGGATCGCCCGTGAATTGCCGAAGTACCTCAAGAACTATGCGTGGAACAGGATAGGCCTCGTGGTCGATAAAGGGGTTTATGACCATTGCCCGTATGTTAAAGAGATCATTGGCATTTGCCAGAAAGAGTTGGAACACGTCACGCTTTTTGTGAATGAAATGCCTGAGCCGACATATGACCATTTGGATCAGTCCAAGGCGGGTTTTCAGGATGTGGCGTTGGATTGTTTTGTCGGCATCGGCGGTGGCAGTACGCTCGACCTGACCAAGGGGTTGGCGACGCTCAAGACCAACGAGGGCGCGGCGATCAATTACCGCGGGTTTGGCAAGGTCAAGAATATGCCTTTACCTGTTGTGGCACTGCCGACAACGGCCGGGACGGGCAGCGAAGTGACCCCGTACGCGGTCTTCATTGATACGGCGGCAAAGTGGAAGTTCGGCATCAACACGGAGTACAATTACCCGCGGCTGGCGGTCTATGATCCCCAATTCTTGAGCAGTTGCCCGATGAAGGTTTTTGCTTCCGCGGGCATGGATGCCATGACGCATACCCTGGAGAGTTTTGTGGCCAGGAATGCCACCTTCATTTCAAGGATGTTTTCCCGGCAGGCGTTCAAACTCCTTTTTGAGAACCTGAACAAGCTTGCCCAAGGCGACATGTCAACGCCCGTCAAGCTGAACCTGCTGATCGGCAGCGGTTGCGCGGGGGCGGCTTTGATGAATGCCGGCGCAGGTCCGGCGGGTGCGTTGAGCTATCCTCTGGGGGTCTATTTTGATATCCCGCATGGCCTGGCAGGATCTGTATTTTTGCCGGGTGTGATCAAGCATAATGTCGCGCATGAATATTATGAATATGCCGAGCTTTATGACCTCGTATCCGACGGTCATGGGCTGAGCCCGAAAGAGAAATCCATAAAATTCGCGGATGCGATCGAGGCGCTTAGCCATGCGCTGGGTATCCCGACCGACCTTAAGGGGTTCGGGGTCAAGACGGAGAGCGACCTGATGCTGATCGTTGATAATTCAGCGCAGTTGAAAGCGGCGTTCGACCAGAATCCGGTGAAATTCGGGCAGGATGAGATCAAGGCGGTTGTATTCTCTCTTAGATAGGAGTTGTTAATGAAGTTCACACATTCGTTGAAGATGTATGAGGACGCGCTGGGATTGATCCCGATGGGGACCTCCACATTCAGCCGCAATCCGAACCTGTATGTGATCGGCGCGTCACCCCTTTTCATTGAGAAGGCCAAAGGCTGCAGGGTTTATGATGTGGACGGGAATGAATTCATCGATTATTCCATGTCCCTGGGCGTGATCAACCTCGGTTACGCGGACCCGCGCGTGAATGCCGCGGCGAAACAGGGTATTGATGACGGCCTCGTGTTCACGTTATCCTGCCCGGAAGAATCACGCCTGGCGGCCAAGCTTAAGCAGATCATCCCCTGCGCCGAGATGGTCAGGTTCAGCAAGAATGGTTCTGATGTGTGCGAAGGGGCTGTACGCCTGGCCAGGAATTTCACCAAAAAGAGCAAGGTTATCACGGTCGGCGGCTACCATGGCTTTCATGACTGGTTCATCGCATCAACGCCGCGCAATAAAGGGATCCCGGCGGAGATGTCAGCATGGGTGATCCCGCACAATTACAATGACCTCGCGGCTATCGCAACAACGATCAAGGCGCAGGCCCATGAGATCGCGGCCCTTGTGATGGAGCCGGTGATCACGGTAGAGCCGCAGGAAGGCTTCCTGGAAGGGATCCGCCGTTTAACGGCAGAACACAATATCGTGCTGATCTTCGATGAGATGAAGACGGGCTTCCGTCTTTCTTTGGGTGGCGCGCAACGTTATTTCAAGGTCACGCCTGACCTGGCATGTTTCGCCAAAGGGCTTTCCAACGGCTTTCCGCTCAGCGCTCTTGCCGGCAAGAAAAGCCTGATGGAGCAGTTCGGCGATGAACAGTGCTTCTTTTCGGCTTCGTACGCGACGGAGAAGTGCAGCCTTAACGCGGCCTTGAAGACGATCGAGATCATTGAGAATGAACCGGTGATCGAACATATCTGGAAGATGGGCACCATCCTGAAGGAGGGGCTTATCCGCCTGGTCGCCAAACATGGGCTGGAGCAGATCATCAAGGTCATAGGGCTTGCTCCCATGCAGCATCTTGTTTTTTCTCCGGTCGATGACCTTTCCGTTAACGAGATCAGGTCGTACCTGCAGCAGGAATGCGTGAAGCGGGGGCTGTTGTTCGTCGGTTACCATCATCCGAGTTACGCGCATCAACCCAAAGATATCGAGGATACGCTGAAGATCTACGATGAGGCTTTCGGATTACTGCACAAGGCCATCGTCGGGAAGGATCTTAAGTCCCTGATCACGGGCAAACCCATCAGTGCTTTTGGGGTCAGGCGCTGATATGAAGTTCCTTGTTATTGGCTATGGTTCCATCGGCAAAAGGCACGCGGCCAATGCGCTGGCGTTGGGGCATGAGGTGGTTTTACTGCGCCATGCGGCGGGATCGGGCAATGACAGGGGTTTGAAAGAGTATGCCTCTTATGACGGGGTGTGGGCCAAAGAAGCGCGGATCGATGGCGCGATCATCTGTTCTCCGACGAGCCAGCATTTGCGCGACGCGCTGGTAATGGGCAGAAAAAAGATCCCTTTCCTGCTGGAAAAACCGCCGGTCATGGACTTGAAAGCCGCGGGTGAATTTGAAAAGAAACTTACAGCCTTAAAATTCAAACGCTGGGATGTTGCCTACAACTTGCGTTATTATCCGGTCCTGCGGTTCATCAAGGAGCATCTTCCCAAAATGGGCAAGATCTATTGTGTCCGGGCGTACGCGGATTATTATTTGCCGCATTGGCGCAAGGGAGTTGATTACCGCAAGACGATCAGCGCCAGCAAGGCGCTGGGCGGCGGTGTGCACAGGGAACTTGTTCATGAAATTGACTATGTGCTGTGGTTCCTGGGAATGCCTGAAAAAGTTTTCGGCCATGTCCACCGTGTCAGCGCTTTGGAAATAGATACGGAGGACATGTGCTCGGCCATCCTGGCGTATAAGAATGGAACGGCGGTTGAACTGCATCTTGGCTATTTGTCGCAGCGTCTCGTGCGGGGCTGCCAGATCATCGCGGAGAATGGCACGCTGGACTGGGATATGAACAGCAAGAAAGTTTCTTATCAGGGCAAGAAAGATCATGAGAACAGGGATGTTTTCCGTTTGCCCGATAATTATGATTTCAATCAGACCTACCTGGATGAGCTTGAACATTTTATAAATATGATCAAGGGCCGGAAACCGGCGATGGTCAGCATGCAGGAAGCTGTAGGGACCATGAAAGTCCTTGCCGCGATCGAACGTTCCTCCCGGTCAGGGAAATGGGTCCCTTTAATTACCCGTCAACAGAAGAGGGCTTTGTGAAAAAAACGATCCTTATTTCAGGCGGGCTCGGCGTGCTGGGCCAGGGTTTTGCGAAAGTCTTGATCCGTGACGGTTTCGATGTCCTTTTGCTTGATGTCAAGGAACCGGAGCAGGGCAGGGAATTTTCCGGGGAGTTCTTCAAGGCGGACATCACCAGCGAGGCTGATATCGCGCGCCTTAAGGCCTGTTTGGCGGCGCGCGGAACACAGGTTTATGGGCTGATCAACAATGCTTCATGCCAGCCGCCTGGTTTCATCCAGGAGATCGAGGATTATTCGCCCGACACGTTCCGGAAGGTCCTCGACGTCAATCTTGTGGGGAGTTTTTTGCTGGCCAAGACAGTCCTGCCGTTCATGAAGGAACATCACGCGGGCGTTATCGTTAATATCGGGTCGATCCAGGGCGTCGTCGCGCCGACCTTTGAGATCTATGAGGGGACGAAGATCACATCGCCGCTGGTTTACGCGGTGGCCAAGGCCGGGTTGATCCATTTTTGCAAATGGGTGGCAAAAAAATACGGGAAATGGAATATCCGCTGCAACGCGGTGTCACCCGGCGGATTGGGAGATTCCCAGCGCGGCGGGTCGGCCTTCGCCGACATTTATTCGTCGAGAGTGCCGTTGGGCAGGATGGTCATGTCGGAGGAAGTGGCTGATGTTATCGCGTTCATGTTCAGCGACAAGGCGAGATACATCACCGGGCAGAATATCCTTGTGGATGGCGGCTGGACGATCTATTGATGAGCTCACGAAAGGTGTCGCGGGATGTATAACGGTAAAAAGATCCTGGGGTTGATCCCCGCCAGGGGCGGCAGCAAGCGCCTCCCTGGAAAGAACATCAAGCCATTGCTGGGCAAGCCGCTTATTGCCTGGACCATTGAACAGGCGCTGGCCAGTACGTCTTTGGACCGGATCGTTGTCAGCACAGACAGCGCGCAGATCGCGGCCGTGGCGCAACAGTATCCTGGCGTGAGTGTCATGATGCGCCCTCCGGCATTGGCGGCGGATGAGGCGACGGTCATGGACACGGTCGCCCACACGCTTGATGCGCTCATGGCCAAGGGTGAGGCGTTTGATCTTCTGGGGTTGATGGAGCCGACATCGCCGTTGCGGGCTAATGGTGATATTGATAATGCTATTGCGTTGTTGGCCGATCATGCGGACAAGGCTGAAAGCGTCGTCAGTTTCGGCAAAGTCGTCCTTGAGCATCCATTGATGGCCAAACGTGTCGGGGAGGACGGGTTGATCCGGCCTTTTATTGAAACGGATGTCAAATTTGCGCGGATGCAGGATATTCCCCAGGAAGCGTTCATCCCTTACGGGGTCATTTATTTGTCAAAGGTGGAGAGTTTGAAAAGTGCCCGGACGTTCTACCCGGCCAGGACAATGCCGTATTATCTGCAGCGCTGGCAGAATTACGAGGTTGACGATAAATTTGATTTTTTGGCCATTGAGGCCATCTGGAAAGAGCATTTGAACAGTGAAGGGCTGTGCCATGAGCGATAAGATCGTCCATCTTGTGCATTGTGTGGACACCGAAGGGCCTTTGTATGAGTCTTTGTCAGCCACATTTGAGGTGGTGAAGACGATCTTCGGGATAGACCTTCCGCCATCTGACGAGAATCTTGAGAAACTTCGCCGGGGAGAAGGTGTCCCCGCAGCTGTCCGTCCTTTGGTCATGCAATTTGTGTCAAAAACCAGGCTCAGTTATAACATTAATTGGGGCATGGTTGATGAGATGATCGGGGAGATCGTATCTGACACGTGGCGCCGCCGTTATGTGGATGACTTTGGCAATGGTTATGTTTTTAACTGGTTCATTGCCGATCATGTCGGCTATCTCACCAACCCGCGGCAGCGGGCGCTGGGGTATCATGTGGTCTTTGATTATTATAGAAAGAAACTGGCTTCAGCGGCCTCTTCCCGGGATGAGCTCCATTGGCATTTCCATCCCGTGCCTTTTTTTCGCGAGTGCAATAAGTCATCCAATAATTTCTCACACACGAATGAGCATTTGCAGGTATTGAGCCGCCGGGTGATCGACCATGGGTGGTTTCCGTGTGCCTATCGGCCAGGTTTTCATTGCGAGCGTCCGGATATCAATCTTTTCCTGGAGCAGTGGATCCCTTTTGATTTTGGAAATCAGGGAGTGGCGGCGGATAAGCACCGCATCACGGACCTTCAGAACGATGTTAAAGCCGGGCGTTATGGTGATTGGCGGCGCGCCACATCGGAATGGGAGACCTACCATCCTGATTTCTACGATTATCAGATCAAGGGCCATATGAAACGGTATATTGCCAGATGCCTGAATCTGAATTCCAGGCTCAGGACGATCGATGAGCATGAAGTCGAGAAAGCGTTTCAGAGAGCGGATAATGGCCTTCAAACGCTTATGGCCGTCACGGATCATGATGAGCGGGAGATGAGGCCGTATATTGATGGCTTTTATAATTTGGTGCGCAAGGTTCAGAAGAAATATCCCCAGGTGAAGATCAGGAATTCCGGCGCTGTCGAGGCCCTCCGGCAAACGCTTGCCTTGAAGCGCGAGGCGCCATTGCAGTTCGATGCCAGCCTGGAGAATGGCTGCTTGATGGTTAAGACCGACAAGTCCTGCTGGGGGCCGCAGCCATACTTTTGTTTTAAGACGAAGAACGGACATTATTTTCACGAGAACCTCGATTACCATGGGGGGACATCGTGGAGTTACACGTTCGATGATGATACTATTCGACTTGAGGCTGTTGAGGCCGTCGGCCTGGCCACGAATGATGATTATGGCAATGTTTCTGTCTGGAGGAAGTCGCTGTGACGCCGTATGTCATTGAGCCGGTCAGCGAGGCGTTGTTGCCTGAAGCGTTGAGGTTATTGCGCGAGTTCGTGGGGACGTCGTATTTTGGCGCGGATCCGGCTTATGTGCGCTGGCAGTATTTCATGTCGCCATTTAAAGCGGGCGTTGTTGCCAGGGATGATTATTCCATGCTCGCTTGCCTGGATGGTCAGCGCCATATTCTGGCCCTTGATGCTTTCCTGCCATGGACCACGTATATCGATGGCCATGCGGTCCCAACGGTGTGGGATATTGAGTGGATGAATTTTGCCAAGATCCCCGGCCTGGGCAGGACGCTGGTGAAAGACCTGAGGTCCAGGACGCGGATGTATTGCGGGTATGGCATGAATGAATTATCGCTGAAGGCCTATGAGAAATTGGGGTATCCGGTTTGTCCTGAGATCGAACGCAGGGTCGCGATCCTTGATGCCGACGCATGTTATATGTTGTTCCAGAACAAGGAGTCTGCCGGACAGGAAGGGTTTTTCAGGGAAATGGCAGCCCGTGTTCCGGCAAGCAAGACAGGGTATGATCTGATCCATGATGTTACGGCTGTATCGGAAGCGTACTGGCAGGCTCATTTGGGAAGATGCAAGGCAACTTCACGCAAGGACAAAGAGGCGCTCAAGTGGAGATATGTCGATCATCCGTACATTAAATACAAGATCCTTGGCCTGGGGCAGCGTGCGGAGCGCGGATTAGCCGTGGTGCGTATTGAGCCGATCAAGGGGCATGCCAGTAGAGTTGCGCGGATATTGGAAATGTTCCCTGTGCAGGGCCATGAGCCTGAGCTTGTCAAGGCGGTGCTTGCGTTCGCCTCTGAAGAGGGCTGCGTGATGGCTGATTTCTTTTGCGGCTCCAGCGCGCTGGCGGCGGCCATCTGTCCGGAGCCTTTCGTATCCTTGAAAGTTCACAGGGAGTATTTCATCCCGATGCGGTTCCAGCCCATTGAGATCAGGGCCCGGCGCAGCATCAATATGGTCCTGGACCTTGATGAACCGCATCGCCATGTCACGTTCGATGATCTTTACGTCACCAAAGGCGATGGCGACCAGGATGTTTATGTGAATCCTGAATACAAGACCATCAGTGTGTAGATCAAACCAAGGAGAGCCTGATGTATAAAATGAAAACAGCCGACATATTCGCTTCCGAGATAGCCGGTTTCCTTGAGGCTGAGCTTATTGGCCGTGATTTTATTGTGCGGGGCCCTTCATCATGGCGGCGGATGATCGATAATACTTTCGTGCGCGCTGATGAAAGCGGCCTGGATGAACATGGTTTTCAGTCGCATAAAGATGTCCTGGTCCTGGCCTCCCGGCTTCCAGTTGTCCAGACCGATAGCATTTCGTTCCTGGTCGTGAAAGAGCCGCACATCAAATTTATCGACGTGCTCAATGAGTTCTTCATCGAATTTGACGAGGTGAAAATAGCGCCTTCAGCCATGATCGACAAGAGTGCCCGGCTCGGGCAGGGTGTCGCGGTCGGTGAGAACGTTGTGATCGGCCCGGATGTGACCATTGGGGACGGGACGAGGATATTGAACAATGTTGTCATCACGGGGCGTGTTCAGGTCGGTGAAAAATGCCTGATCAAGCATAACTCCACCGTCGGCAGCACAGGTTATGATTTTGAGGTGGATGTTCAAGGGCGGCAGGTGCACTTTCCGCATGTCGGAAAGATCATCATAGGGGATCATGTGTGGATAGGGTCAAATTCCAGCATTGAAAGTTCGGCCATCCATGAGACGGTCATTGAGGACATGGTCAAGATCGATGACCTGGTCCAGATCGGCGCGAACAGCGTGATCCGGGCCGGGGCCATGATCACGGCAGGCGCCATTATCAGCCGTGGGGTCGAGATCGGGAAGAATTGCTTGATCGCGCCCAATGCCAGTGTCAGGGACTCCGTGAAGATCGGGGATCACGTGACCCTGGGCATCGGCGCCGTGGCCTTGAAGGACCTTAAAAGCCATGGCGTTTATGTCGGGAATCCGGCGGTGTTCTTGAAGGAAAGGGACAATTGATATGGGTGCTACAACGGAGAAATCGGTATTTCCCGAGAAGATATCGCCCTTTCTGAAAGAGAAAATGGCGGCTTTGTGCGCCGGGGGTGGCGCGGCTTCTGCGGATTACCGGGCACTTTATTTGCAGTATGTAAAGCAGGCTGCCGAGGATGCCGTGGCGCTGGAAGATAATGAGCGTCATTGGGAGGCGAATGTCGACGTGGAGATGGACGGGCACAGGGTCAAGGGTGTGGAGCGTTTGTACCGGCACAGCCTGGTGATCGAGCCTACCCTGGTATGCGCGTCCCATTGCCGTTATTGCCTGCGCGCCCATTACGGCATGTTCACTCTGAGTGAAGACGAGTTGAAGCAGGCGGCCTTATTTTGTGGTTCGAAGCTGGTCAGGGATGAACTGAGAGAAGTCCTTATCACGGGCGGCGACCCGCTCATCCTTCCCCAGCGCCTGGGTTATCTTGTCGATGCCTTGATGAAATACGCGCCCAATGTCAAGACGATGCGTATCGCCACGCGCCTTTTGTCACATGATCCGCGCAGGATCGATAATAATATTTTTGAGATATTCAAACATAAGCCAGGCATCCGGTTCGAACTGGCGACGCAGATCAATCATCCTGTGGAATTATTCCCGGAAACTATTGAAAAGATCGTGGATATATCAGCACTTGGCGTGAAGATCTATTCACAGAATGTGCTGCTTAAGGGAGTTAATGATGATGTTGAAACGCTGGCGGCGCTGTATGACAGGCTCAGGGAATTGCATGTCGAGGCGCATTACCTGTTCCACTGTTTACCCATGAAGGGTATGCACCATTTGCGCCCATCGCTCGGGAAAGGCATTGAACTGGTCAAACGCCTGCTCAACAGCGGCAGGATATCAGGCCGTATCAAGCCGATGTTCGCGGCCATGACGGATATCGGGAAGATCACGCTGTACGAGGGCACCGTGCTGGCACGGAAGGATAATAAGGTCTTGCTGCAGTCGCATTATAGTTATGCGGACAGGTTGCGGTGGAACCCGAATTGGAAGTTGCCTAAAACCGCTGCGGTGGATGAGAACGGCCTTTTGCGGATGTGGTATCTGGATGGTTCGGATGATGCGGCGTCATCCCGGGAGATCCCGCATGCATAACGAGATCCGTGACCTTGAACTGGAAACGCTGACCCAGGGGGATTTGTTCCTCAAGATCGATAGGGCCCGGCTGCTGAAGCAGTTCGACCATGTGTTGGCCAGCAGCAGTTTCTATCAAAAGAAGCTTAAAGGGTATCGGGATGCGGCGAGCCTTTTACGCGACCTTGATATTTTGCCTTTTACGGAAAAGAAAGAGCTCATCGATGATCAACTTCAGTATCCGCCTTTCGGGAGCAATCTTTCCGTCAATAACAGCTGTGTGCGGCGTGTTCACCGCACGTCCGGAACGACCGGGCGGCCGGTTTTTCTCGCACTTACAGCCAAAGATATTGCCGCGACCATAGATTCGGGCAGCCGCTGCTTTTGGGCTTCCGGATTAAGGCCGGAGGATATTGTATTCCATTGTTTGAATTATTGCATGTGGATGGGAGGATTTACAGACCATCAGAGCCTTGAGGCGACCGGCGCGACGGTTGTCCCTTATGGCGTCGGAAATTCAAGCAAACTCATTGAGGCGATCCTCAATATCCGACCCACAGCGATCCATTGCACCGTGTCATATATGGCCAAGCTCGAGCTCCTGCTGGAAACAGAGTTTAAAATGGATCCCCGGGAATTGGGGCTCAGGAAAGGTCTTTTTGCGGGCGAAGCGGGGATACAAAATCCGATGACGCGTTCCAGGATCGAGAAAGTCTGGGGCTTTAAGGCCATGGATGCGAACTATGGCATATCGGATGTTTTAAGCATGTTCGGCGCGGAATGCGGCTGCCAGCAAGGGATGCATTTCATGGGGCAAGGCAACATTCACGTGGAGTTGATCGACCCGGATAACTGCCGGAAGCTTCCGTTCGAGAAGGGCGTGAAAGGTGAACTGGTCGTTACCAATATCAATAAAGAGGCGCAGCCTCTTGTCAGGCTCAGGTCGCATGATGTGATCGATGTTGTTGACCACAATAAATGCGCGTGCGGCCGTTCAAGTTTTCGTTTCAAGGTCCTTGGACGCAGTGACGACATGATCGTTGTCAAGGGCGTTAATATTTTCCCCGGGGCTATTGGCGCGGTCGTATCCGGTTTTATCGATGAGGTCACGGGTGAATACCAGGTGGTGGCCAAGGGGCTTGATATGGTCGAAAAGATAACGGTGCGTGTCGAGTGCGGGGATGGCGTGCCGGTGCCGCGCCAGGAAGAGATCGGGGCGGCGATCAAGCAGGAGATCCGGGACAAGATGGACGTGAACGCGGACATCGTCATGGTCCTTAAAGGGGAAATTCCCAGGACCGGTGAAAAAACCAAGAGGCTCGTACGTGAATAAAGGCGGATGTGAACGCAGCGGTGTTGCCTATGGGTAATATGAAGATCAGAAGGATAATTTATTTATTCGAAGAACCTTTGAATGCGCGCGATCATCTTCGCTTCGGCGTTGGCATATGGAAAGACCTTGGCTTTGATATTGAGGTCTGGGACCTTTCTTTGATCGCGCATCCGGAGTTGCCCAGGGGGTTGTCGCCCGTGGGCGGGGAGGTAACAGAAAAAGTCACGGTGTTCAAAGACGCCTCAGACATGCGTGCTAACTTGTCAACGTTGACAGGCCGCGATCTTGTGATCAACTTTTTAACGTTCGATCATTGGAATCTTGAAGCATATCGTTCCTTAAGTTGTTCTTGCGCGAGCTATGTGGTCCAACATGCCAACGCTGTTCCGGACATGTCCTATAAACCGTGCGATCGTGTTGGCATCCAGGGGTTCTTCCGGAAGCTGACGAAGCTTTTTGAGCGGAGGACATGGAAATTGCTGTTGCTGCGATTGCCACGGCAGCTTCTTGGCGTTAGGCCGCCACGATTGCTGCTGGCGGGAGGAGAAAAGAGCATTGAGAGCCAATATTTCCCGGTTGACAGGAACACAGAGATATTGCGCCTGCACACGTTCGATTATGATATTTATCTGAAGGAAAGAGGTCTTGCCGTGCAGGCGCAGGATATCGCGGTCTTTCTGGATGAGTTCTTGCCGTATCATTCAGATTACGCGTTCGTGGGCGAAAAGAATCCCGTGGAGCCGCAGCACTATTATGACCTGCTCAATACGTTCTTCACGAAGGTTGAACGGGAGACAGGGTTGAAGGTGGTGATCGCGGCCCATCCGCGTTCAGTTTATGAGACGATGGGCGATCATTTCAATGGACGTTCGTGCGTCAAGGGGCAGACGGCGGCGCTGGTAAGGCGATCGAGGATGGTTTTAAGCCACGCCAGCACGGCGCTCTGTTTTGCGATCCTTTTCGAGAAACCCGTTGTTTTTATTTCTTTTTCAGGGGTGGAGGATCTATGGGAAGGGGCTTATACGAAAGTCATGGCGGAGCATTTTGGAAAAAAACCCCTGTATATGGACAGGCCAGGGGATATTGATTGGGACTTTGAGCGCACGATCAACGCCGATCTTTATGCCCGATATAAGCAGCTTTATATCAAAACAGCGGATAGCGCGGAAGTTCCTATCTGGCAGGGTGTGGCAGACAGGGTAAAACGAGGATTTTAGCGTGCCGGTTGAGAAGGATAAGACAGTCATATTTGAGAATATACGGCTGGCCAGTTGGCCACTGCTTTTATATTACGCGTGTGCCGGGTTCAAGATCTATTATTTGAAAATGGAACCCGGTTTAAGCAAAAACAAGTTCTTTATCAAGGTTCAGCGGTATGTGTTGGTGTCCAAGTTTTCTGAGGAAGGTCTGGATTATGCGGAAGACAGGGAATGTAATTGTGAAGCCGTGCGCCATGTGGAGGCGGTTTACCAGGTGAAGTTTTTTTGTGGGCCGCTTACAGCACGACTAGCCATTTTTATGGGATCTGAACTTGTGAGATCATCTTACAAAAAGGTATTGCTTGATGAGTTGTATGAGTTTTACTCGGTAAAGATGTGCATCGAAAAATTCAAAAAAACTTGCGCTGAGGCGCCGGAGTTTGTTCCTGAGAAATCTAGCCGTATATGGGAATGGCTTTCTGCGGCAAAGGTTGTTCAGGGGGATTTTGTTCGGGGCTTAGGGGTTTCTGTATCTCTCCTGGGTTATTTCTACGTTACGCTGGTGCGCATTGTTGATGGGTTGAAGTGGCGCGCCGGTTTTTTGTTGTTTCCTGCATGGGTTTTTCTGAAGGTTAAAAGTATCGTTGTTCATGATATTCCCAGGAAGAATTATCAGGTAGGGATCAGGGTATACACAACAGATCTGGCTTTCTACCATAAGTATCGCACGATCGATTTTCTTTTGGATGGGGCAGCGTTGAACAAAGATAATGCCCTTTTTTGTGTGGAGACGGATATTCCAGATGCGTATCGAAATGAACTTATAAAAAGGGGATATTTTATAATCGAATTGCCCAAAATACTGGGAAGGATATCGTGGCGCTACTTTTGGCGTGTTTTGATCAAGAGGTTTTTATTTGTTTGGGCGTCCGCCTTTAAAGGGTTGTTATTTTCTTCATCGCTTGAAATCAAGGTGACATTGAGGAATCTCTATACAGATATCATCTGGGAGAGGTTTCTGGAACTTTTTCATATTGAACATTTTGTTGTTTATAATGATTATCAACCGCAGCAGCTTGTGAGGAATATACTGCTTGCAAGGGATGGAACGACAACATGGTACTATTTGCATGCAAGGGATTTTGGTGACACGGTTGTTCCGGTGAGTAAAAGAAAAGATTATAGGTGGCGGAAATTGGCATATTTTTATTATGACAATTTCCTTGTTTACGGAAAGGTCGAGGATTTTCTGAAAGAACATCCGCAGCATGTGGGAAATTATTTGCCGTTGGGGTGTTTCTGGTCAGAACATGTGCAAACAATATCTAAAGACAAGGTTTTGTCGGACTTGAAAATCGATGAGAAATGGAAAGATTGCCATAGTCGATCAATTGTTGGTGTTTTTAATACAGATTTGGGACTGGGGCTTCAGGACATGGAGTTGCTGGCCGAAAGTGTGCTTAAAATCCTGGAGAAGTTCCCGGAGATCCGCGTTATTTTTAAGGAGAAATACGCCAGAGACAGTGTTCATCCAGCGATGTTGCCATATTTTAGGAAATTAGATGCTCATCCCAGATGTTGTGTTCCCGGCGATCGATTTGAAGCCACCGAGATTATTAGCGTATCCGATTTAATCATAGGCGCATGTTTTACCAGCCCAGTTCACGAGGCTTTGGGGGCGGGGAAAAAAGCCCTTTATTTTGACCCGCAGGGGCGATTTGTCGGGATGTTTTATGATCAGTTCCCTAATTTAGTGGCCCATGGTTACAGCGAATTGGAAGCATTGGTGGATTATTGGCTTTATAAGATTTCAGATGTGGAATTTGCTGATTATTTACAGCAGATTAAAGCAGGGTTGGATATTTCTTCAGATGTTAAGCCGATAACGAAATTCAGGGAATTATTGACAAGGAGGTCGTAGTGGAAGATTTATTGAAGAATAAGGTGATTTTGGTTACAGGGGGGACGGGCTCCTTTGGCAACAAGTTTGCGGATGTTGTATTGAAGAAATATAATTTAAAGAAACTGATCATTTTTAGCCGTGATGAGTATAAGCAAAGCGAAATGGCCAAGATCTTCCCGCCGGCGCAGTATCCGGTCCGCTATTTTTTGGGTGACGTCAGGGATAAAGACCGTTTGCGCCGGGCTTTTGAAGGGGTGGACTATGTGATCCATGCAGCAGCTCTTAAACAGGTCCCTGCCCTGGAGTATAATCCTACGGAGGCGATCAAGACGAACGTTGACGGGGCTGACAATATTGTTGATGCCGCAATCGATGCGGGGGTGAAGAAGGTCGTTGCTTTGTCGACTGATAAGGCGGTTAATCCGGCGAACTTATACGGGGCAACCAAGCTGGTGGCTGAAAAGATATTCATTTCCGCGAATGCTTACGCGGGGGGGAGGGTCAAGTTTTCCGTGGTCAGGTATGGGAATGTGGTGGGTTCTCGTGGCAGCATCATCCCATTGTATCTTGACCTTAAACAGAAAAACGCGGGGGAATTCCCCGTCACTGATGAGGGGATGACAAGATTTTGGATAACGCTTGATCAGGGCGTTGATCTTGTATTGAAGGCGTTGAACGTGTCTTTGGGGGGTGAGATCTTTATTCCCAAGATCCCTTCTATGCGTGTGGTGGACCTGGCCAAGGCCGTGGACCCAACTTATAAATTACATTCGATCGGAATCAGGCCCGGGGAAAAGATGCATGAAAGCCTGGTGTCCGAAGATGAATCCCGCACGACCAGGGTTGTTGATGGGGCCTATGTCATTTTGCCTTGCTTTAATGTTACAAAAGAGTTTGAGTCGGAATATAAGAAATATCCTGCCGTGCCCAAAGGATTCACTTATCGCAGCGATACCAATGAGGCATGGTTAACGGTCAAAGACCTTGCTGACATGATAAAGGGGCTGCAATAATGCATAAGAAGATTTTGCTCATAAGGCCGGAGAATATCTACAATTATAATAATTATCCGTCTCTGGGCCTGATATCGATCGGTTCAGTCCTTGAGCGCGCAGGATATGAGGTGAAGATCATCAACTGCGCATTTGAAAAGGATCATTTGGCTACGATCAGCCGTGAACTGGAGGGCGTTCTTTTTGCCGGGGTTACGCTCCTCACTTCAGAGGTCCCCGGGGCGTATGCCATTGCCAAACACATCAAAGAAAGTTCAAGTGTGCCCGTTGTTGCAGGAGGCGCGCACTGCACACTTTTTCCTGAGCAGGTGGCGGGCTGCAAATATGTGGATCATGTGATCTGCGGCGAAGGAGAGGACCATATTCTGGAACTGGCGCATGCTTTCAGCCAGGGAACGCGCCTGGAAAAGAAAATATTTGCGAAGAAGGTTCTGGATATGGAAGCTTTGCCATTTCCGGACTATGGCCTGGATGAACACATTGAACGTTATATTACGGGTTTTCTTACCGACAAGTTATCGGCGTATGTCAAGCAACCGATGCGCTGGCTTCCGTATGAAAGCAGCCGGGGATGCCCCTCCTTGTGCACATTTTGCATTAATGTAGTGACGAATAATACGCGTTACAGGAAAAAGAGCGCCACGAAGGTCCTGGAAGAGGTCGGGCTTATTGTCAAGAAGTACCGCCTGACGCACCTTAAATTCATTGATGATAATTTTTTTGTTGATATTAAAAGGACACGGGAGATCTGTGAAGGCATGATCCAAAGGGGGCTGGGTGTCACCTGGGATGCGGAGTGCCGCTGCGATTATTTCAATGATCGCATTATCAACGATGAAATGCTTGCGCTATTGAAGCGTTCAGGTTTAGTGCAGTTGACACTGGGGATTGAATCCGGATCGATCCATACGCTGGGTTTGATGAAAAAAGGCATAACGACTGAACAGGCGGAGCATGCCGTTGCGCAGTGCAGTAAATATGGCATTGTGGCGCGTTCATCATTTATCATTGAGATCCCGGGTGAAACGCTTGCCGATATAAAACAGACGATCAGATTTATGAATCGGCTAAGGAAGTATGAATTTTTCACGTGCGGAGTTGGCACGTTCAGGCCATATCCCAAATGTGAGCTTACGACGAAATTGATCGAGAATGGGTATTTAAAGGAGCCGGAGCACTTCGAAGGATGGACCGACAGGAATATCATTGATATGTATACCGCCGCTGAATATATAAGACCCTGGCAGGTTAACAGCAGGTATTCTGAGAGTGCTTGTTATTATCTGAATATGGAATCGGCCGTGCGTTTGGGAAATTACCAGATACAGAATTCTTTTGACCGCATGAAGAACAGCCTTTTTATGCTTGTTGCTAAATTAAGGAACAGGCTTCTTTTTTATGGTTGTTCTTTTGACAAAAGATTGTATAAGGATTTCCTGACAGGGTTTTATAAAAAACGCCAGGACCAGGAACGGGTGAACATGGCTTCAACAAAAACTGTTGAGGGGGAGGTGCCATGAGGAAGGTTATTGGTGTGATTACAGCCAGGATGGGGTCGAACAGGCTGCCGGGGAAAGTGATGCTGGATGTGTGCGGCAAGAGCGTTTTCGCCCTTCATGTGGAACGCATGAGAAAGGTCGATGGGATCGCGGGGATTTATCTGGCGACATCGGCCAATCATAATAATAAACCTTTGGTTGAAGAGTGTGCGCGGCTGGGTGTGAAATATTACATGGGTGCCGAGGAAGATATTCTGGAGCGTCACATGGCTATCCTTGAGAAGGAGGGGGCGGACGCTGCATTGCGTATCACGTGTGACATGCCTTTGTTTGATATTGGCGCGTTGTCAGAGTACGTCAGTATATTTCAAAGAGAATATTATGATTTCATGTATGTCGCTAATATGACGATAGCGCAGGGTACGGTGGGGGAGCTAATCAGCCTTCAGGCTATGAATAAGGCGCACATGATTTATCGTGGCCCTGCAATATCTCAGCCAATCAAGGAAAATGCGCGTGATTATAAAATCCTGGGAATTGATATCCCCGCCGAGCTTTGCCGCACAGAGTATCGACTCACATTGGATTATGCCGAGGATCTTGAGGTGATTAGATTTATTTACAAAGAATTATATAAAGGTGAGCCGCTGGCCTTGCCGGACGTTTACAGGCTTTTAGATGATAATCCGGAAGTTGCGCTTATAAATCGGGATGTCAAGGTAAAGGGAAACGTTAAGTACGGTGCGGGGTTATTGAATGCTCCGAAATATGCCATTGTGCAATCAGGCGGCGAGTATTTTATTCTTGATAAGAATAAAGAGAAGGTCTCACTGGAAGCGTTCTTGGCAGATATGAAGATGATGTTCCCAGGCAAGGGGCTCTGAAAGATGTTGAAGGTCGGCTTGAAATTGTGGTCTACGAATATAGCTTTGGCAGAACATGTGCGCCAGGCTTTTAGCCGTGGCGAAATAGATTTTCTTGAGCTTTACGTTGTGCCAGGAACAGTGCCGGGCTGTGGCGCTTATTGGCATGGATTGGGAGGCCCAGTTGTATTGCATGCGCCACATTTCGGGCATGGTTTTAATTTGGCTGATCCCTTGCTAAGGAGCGAGAATCGTAATTTTTTTTATGAATCTCAAATGTTCGCGGACCGTTTAAAATCTTCGCATATTGTTGTCCATGGGGGTAATGGAGGCTGTCTCGAGGAGGCCATAGATCAATTGCGCGGGTTAAATGAACCAAGGGTTGCGCTTGAGAATAAGCCATTGCGTGGCATCAATGGCAAAGAGTGCATTGGTTATTCGGTCGCGCAAATTCGGCAGATCATGAGGTGTTGCAATTTGAATAAGTTTATTTTAGACCTTAATCACGCGGTCCATGCAGCGAGATCGTTGCAGGCGGAGCCCCTTGAGTTTCTCGGGACATTTTTTGGATTAAACCCTATTGGTTATCATCTCGCCGATGGCGATCCGGGCTCGGAGACAGATGCCCATATGGATTTGGGTCAGGGGCAGATGCCATTATTAAAGATGGTTTCTTTGCTGGAAGATGGTGCCGCGGTAACATTAGAGACGCCGCTTAACATTGAGAATGGCATAGGGGATTTTCTTAGAAACAGAGCGGTATTGATAAATTTGATAAAGAAAGGCTGTCGTTATGAGTGAGGTATCGCTGGGCGGTCGGATGGTCGGCGATGGCCATCCTTGTTTCATTATTGGTGAAATCGGGTCTAATCACAACAATGACTTTGATGCCGCTCTCGCTTTAATTGACGTGGCTAAACAAGCGGGCTGCGATGCTGTTAAGTTTCAGTCTTATACCGCGGATGGGTTGTATTCCCGTTATACGCCACGCAGCTCGGAGATGAATGGCCGCAGCCTTGAGGAGGATACGCCATATACATTGATCAAGCGCATTCAAATGCCTGTTGAATGGCATGCGCCGCTAAAGAAACATTGTGACCAGCGGGGTATTATATTTTGTTCCACGCCATTTGATGAGTCTTTTGTCGATGTTTTAGAGGATGTCGAGGTGCCATTCTATAAGGTGGCATCTTTTGAGCTGACGCATTATCCATTGCTTAATAAAATAGCCACGACTGGGAAGCCGGTTATTTTGGCGACAGGGAATTCCGGCCTGGCAGATATTGAATTGGCTATGGATACGCTGAGATCGGCGGGTTGTTCAAATATTATTTTATTGCATTGTGTTAGCGCTTACCCTGCGCGTCAGGATGAGATGAACCTTCGATGTTTGTTGACGTTGAAAGAGGCATTTCATTGTTCGGTTGGTTTGTCTGATCATACGGAGGACAATATGGCCGCGGTCATTGCGCGTACCTTGGGCGCGTGTGTTATTGAGAAGCACATTACGTTAGACAGGAAAACAGCTGGCCCGGACCATCCATTTGCGATGGACCCGCAGCAATTGGCAAGTCTTGTCAAGGCGGTCCGCCTGACCGAAAGCATGCTGGGGGATGGTTGGAAAGAGATCCAGGCGGGGGAATTAGAGAATCATAAGATAGGAAGGCGCAGCTTGGTTGCGGCACATGCTTTAAGAGCAGGTGAAGTTGTGACCATGGAGGCCGTTGTTGTAAAGCGCCCCGGAATGGGGTTGCATCCAAAATATTTTGAGTTGATTTGCGGGCATAGATTGTCACAGCCGATCAATGCCGATGAATGGTTCACATGGGAGCATTTCTTTTCAAAATAATTGAAATCTTAAGGAGCCGAAATGTTTGATAAGAAGACTGTTTTTAAGGGGAAGAAGCATTCTGTGACAAGGAATAGCAGTGGGCATTACCAATTGTCTCCGTTACCGACCTTGGATGAGCTCGATACTTTTTATAAGAAAGATTACTATGAGTTGATAAAAAAAGGCGGGCGCGCACCTGAATTAAGGCGTCAAATGAAAAAGGACAAAGATTCCATTCGGGAGAAAAAGTGGCTTCAAGCAAATCTATATAAAGATATTATGGCGGTAATCCAGGAAAATTTTAAGAGGACTACGGTTCGCCTCCTGGATATAGGTTGCGGGACAGGGGAAATGATCCGGTATATGTCGCGCCAGGGGGTTGATGTCGCAGGGATTGAGCCGTACGAAAAGAAGAAGGATTTTCCTCGATCCCGGAGAGGCGAAATCTTTTCTGGGACATTGGCTGAAGCGGTAAGGGATTGCAAGAAATGGAAGAAGTCTTTTGATGTTGTGACCATCATGAGTGTTTTGGAGCATGTTCAGGATCCGGATAAAGTGATCTCTCAGGCAGCCGAATTTTTAAAGCCAGGGAAGGGGTTGTTATGTATTAGGGTCCCCAATGATTTTAATGCTTTGCAGTATTACGCACAAAAGGCTCTGAAGGCAGATCCGTGGTGGGTGGCTGTCCCGGATCATCTTAATTATTTTAGTGTGGAAACACTTCAGAATTATTTATCTGTGCGAGGGTTTGACCCTGTGTATGTCACAACAGATTTTCCGATGGAGTTTTTCTTGTTGTTTGGCGACAGCTATGTTGGGAATCCTGATATAGGGAATGAATGTCATCGTAAAAGGATAGCTTTTGAATCTTCGCTTGATCCGGCATACCGGCGTGGATTATACCAAGCATTTGCGAAGATGGGCATTGGCCGTAATGTGATGATCTTTGCGCGTGCCAGGAAGGCATAATGAACATATTGCTGACCAGTGCTTCAAGGAAAATATGGCTGGTTAAGGCCTTTGAATCGGCACTAAAACGATTGGATGACCGTGGGCACGTTTTTGTATTAGATAAAGACCCGTTATCGGCAACTTTATATTATGCGCCGCATGGACGTCTGTGGCCATACCCGCCAGGGCAAGAACAGGTGGAACACCTAAAGAAGTTGTGTTCGGAAGAAAATATCAGCTTGATCATCCCGACGCGTGATGGTGAATTAGCAATGTTTGCCGATGGCAGGGAAGCGCTTGCTCAAGCGGGAATTATGGTGATGGTCAGTCCGCTTCGAACGGTAGAAATCTGCCAGGACAAGTACCAGTTTTATAAATTCTGCCGAGATAAGGGATATCTGGTGCCTGAAACATGGTTGCCAGGCGACAGATCCCAGGTCCCTTTGCCATGGTTTATAAAACCTCGTTGCGGCAGCGGCAGCATACGAACAGCCAGAGTGGATTCTTGTGATCAGGCGGCGGGGTATTTAGCGTGGTGCGGCGGTGCCTGTGTTATTCAAAAGGCCCTGCAGGGCATTGAGTATACGGTGGATGTCTTTTGTGGCAATGCAGGCCAGTGCTGTTCTGTGGTGCGCCAAAGGATCGAGGTTGTGGCGGGAGAATCTTATAAGACGCGCACAGTTCAGGATCCGGAGATCAATTCTATTGCAGAATGTTTAGTGAGAGATATTGGGGGGACGGGACATTTAACGGTCCAATGTATGAGGCATGTCGACGGGAAAGTTTATGTTATTGAAATGAATCCACGGATCGGCGGTGGGGCTAACTTGGGTATTAAGGCAGGGCTAGATACCCCCTGCTGGATGATCCGTATGGCCAAGGGAGAGCCGTTGGATTTGGCTGGATTTTCCTATGGGCCGGGCCTGATCATGTTGAGATATACGGACGACATTTTTATAACCGATGATCAGGTTTTGAGAGAGGACGCAAGGAATGCGGGCTGTCATTTTTGACCTTGATGATACGCTTTACCGTGAGCGCGACTTCTTAATGGGTGGATTTAAGAAGGTGGCGTGTTATGTGGCGCGGCATTATCAAAAGCCGGTTGCTAGTGTGTATAGGTGCCTGTTAAAAATATACTCAGTTTATGGCAGGGATAATACTTTTGGACGTCTTCTTGAATGCTTTCAATTGGGAGGTTTATGCGAAGTCGCATCTCTCGTGGACATGTACAGGGCGCATGCCCCGAAAATTTGTCTTTTCGAGGATGCGAAATACATATTGGATCGTCTTGGGAAGATGAAGTCCTCTCTTGGAATGATTACTGACGGGCTTGATGTTGTTCAGAAAAGCAAAGTGACGGCGTTGGGAATTGAGCCGTATTTCTCAAAGATCATTTATACGCATGAGTTGGGGGTGGCGTGTTATAAGCCAAATCCTGTTTCGTATAGATTGATGGCGGCAGATTTAAAATGTGATTATAAAGACATGGTCTATGTTGGTGACAATCCGCACAAAGATTTTGTTTCAGCTAAGAAGCTGGGGATGCGAACGGTCAGGATCAGGCGTGGTCCATTTGCGCAAGTGGTAGCCAATGACGCATATGACGCGGATATGTGCGTAGAGTCTTTTTTTGGATTTGAGCAATGGCTTGAGAAGGTTTGAGCAAAGGGAGTTATATGGATAAGCAGAAGCGAAATATTGTGATCTTGTTCAAGGGGTGGCCCTATAAGGAAGACGTTTCCCTATCTCAAAGTCGAGTTTCATTAATACCATTGTCGTTGATATCGGTTGCCGCACCGCTCAGAGATGCCGGTTATACGGTAAAAATTATTGATCAACGTCATTCCATTGAGGATATCTATCAAATGATCCAGCCTTTGCTGGATCAGGTGTTGTGTGTGGGTGTGTCAGCATTGACAAGCAATGAAATAACCGCAGGCATAGCCTTCTCCCGGAAGATCAAGGAGGTATGCCCCGAAATCCCGATTGTCTGGGGTGGGTGGCATGTTTCGATCCTTCCTGAGGAGTCCATTAAAGATCCGAATGTTGATATTATCCTCAAAGGCATCGGACAGAATACTTTTTTGAATCTTGTGGAAGCGATCAGCCGGCAAGAACGTGACTTTTCATCTTTACCTGGTGTTTATTTCAAATGTGACGGGAAAATCGTAAAAACCAAAGATGAACAAAACGGTAAAATGGATGTGGCGTCCTTGCCTGCGTTCGAATTGCTGGATTTGGAATATTACAGGCTCGCCTCTTTGCGCCTTCGCCCTAAGCCTGTGATTGATGGCTTAAACATAACCGGATATCTTTATTATGTAACCAGTTTTGGGTGCCCGCACTCTTGTGCTTATTGTTGTAACGATATTCTTTTTAAACGGAGATCTTATGGATATCCTATCGAGAAAGTCGTTGACCAAATAAAATTTCTGGTGGAAGAAAAGGGATTTAATTCCATTGGTTTTATGGATGCGAACTTTTTTGTTAATGTGAATCGTGTTGAGCGGTTTTGTCTGTTGATACTTGAGAAGGGCATTCGTTTCGCATGGGATGCTCAAATGCATGTGGATGATATTCTGCGGTATGAAAAAAGGGGGCTTTTCAAATTGGTCCGCGATAGCGGCTGTTTTCGGGTCAATATCGGCTCAGAGAGCGGGTCACAAGAGGTGTTGGATTACATTAATAAGAAGATCCGGGTGGAAGAAACGCTGGAGTCGGCCCGTATACTCAAGAATTATGATATAGAAGCTTCTTTCAATTTTCTTTTTGGGTTGCCGCGATTAGAAGATATAAAGCAGGTGCATGAAAGTATTAAATTGGCCGTAGATCTTAAGAGGATTAACCCTAATTTTTCCTTGCCTGTTTCATTTTATATTCCCTTCCCGGGGACTTCGATGTATCGCGATGCGCTTGAGCGAGGGCTGAAGGTCCCTGATAGTTTGAAAGAGTGGGGTGTTTTTGATACGGCATACGATGGAAGCGGTTATCAAAATTACCCCTGGAGAAGAAAGTCACTCGATAAATTAATCAAGGACGCATTCTTTTTTTACATTCCCTTGGCTGTGCCTGGAAATATGTGTCGCGGCACATTGACGCGTGTTGACGAAAGATTGAAAAGTTCGAAATTGCGTTTTTTTATCAGAATAGGCCATTGGCTCGCAAAATGGCGCGTGAAACACTCATTTTATCGATTCCCGTTCGAGACCCATATTTTTAGGATGTATGCGGCGGTGCGCAAGTCTTCAACTTATATCGCTGGCGGAAAGGCAGAATGAAAGGGGCAAAAGCATCCAATCTCGAGATGATCCTGTTTTTTTGGAAGCCGTACAAAAGTTACGTCGCCATCACATTCCTGGCCATGCTGATCTTTGCCGTCATGGAAAGCGCCAGCATTGCCCTGTTGTATACGCTTTTTAATCAAACATCACAAGCGATTGCCAAGTCGGGCACGCCGGATAAAGTTTATAAAGCGCTGGCATTTGTCGCCAGGATATTCCCGGTCAAGGATATATTCGTTTTGACATGCGTTCTGCTTATCATGAGCAATTTCGTTAAGGCAGTCTTTTCATTTCTGCATCAATTCACGGGTTTTTATCTTTCTTCGAGGACCAAACGGGATTTTCATGACAGGGTTTTCAAGAAATTCCTGGGCGCTGATTATTCTTTTTTTGTCGCCCACAAGCATGGCTGGTTGATGCACAGGGTGATGACGGTTCCCCTTGAGGCGTCGACGGTATTGGACTATATCCCCAGGATCCTGGTGAACGGGCTTAAGATCCTTTCGGTCATTGTGATGCTGTTCTTTATTTCCCCCATGGTCACGGGGTTCATTATTGTTCTGGCGGTCGTTTATTACTTTATTACAAAGGTCGTTGCGACAAAGGTTTCTTACCATATTGGCAGGGACAAGGTTGATGAGCTGCAGCGTCAGAATGAGTTGTCCGCAGAAGCTTTTTCGGGGATCAAACAGATCATGCTTTTTTCGGCCGCGGGATCCTGGGTAAAAAAGTTCTGGTGCGCTGTCCTTAAATATTCCAGGTTGGAGATCCGGGACAGTATATGGCTTCTGGCGCCGCCATGCGTCATGGAGTTCTTTGTTGTTGCTGTCATGGCGGTCGTCCTCGTTATTCTTAAGGTCTATCACGCGGAAAGTTTTGTCACTATTCTTCCTGTTGTTGCGATCTTTGGTTATGCCATACAAAAGATCATCCCGTCCTTCAACCTGCTTGGTTCACAAAGGATATCCTTTTCCGGTCTTCTTCCCGTACTTGAGATCCTTTACGGTATTTTGAATGAACCACAGATTGTTAAGGATGGGCATATTGAACTTAAGGGATTTGATAAGGGAATATCGTTCCGGTACGTTGCCTTTGCCTATCCTGGCAGAGACCGGTTATTCAACGACCTGTCATTTGACGTTGAAAAGGGCAAGGCTGTGGCCATTGTCGGGGCCTCGGGTTCCGGCAAATCAACGATCGCGGACTTGATGCTGCGTTTATATCAGGTCCCCGAGGGCGGGATCTTCATTGATGGGATACCTTTGAATGATATCAAGATCGATACCTGGCTTTCCAGGGTAGGGGTCGTGAGCCAGGACACGTTCATTTTCCATGGCTCGATCGCTGACAATATTTCTTTTGGCGTTGAAGGCGCGGCCCGTGAAGCGATCATGGATGTGGCCAGGATGGCGAATGCGCATGATTTCATTGCGGAACTTCCCGAGGGTTATGATACCGTGGTGGGTGACCGGGGGGTACGGCTTTCTGTGGGCCAGCGTCAGCGTATTGCCATTGCCCGGGCCTTGCTGCGCAAACCTGAGGTCTTGATCCTTGATGAGGCCACAAGTTCGCTGGATAATATTTCACAAAAACTGGTACAGGAAGCCATCAACAGGATCTCAAGAGGGCATACGGTGATCATGATCGCTCACCGGCTTTCGACGATCATGGGGGCGGACAGGATCATTGTCCTTGATCAGGGGGTGATCCAGGAGGCGGGGACGCACGCCGAGCTCATGCAAAGGCAGGGCGCTTACTGGCGTTTGTACAACACAATGAAACATGCTGGCGATGTTTCGGATGGAGATGACAGGACATGAGCCTAGACCTTAATTATATCCGGCGTTGTTTTTTGACATTTTGCCCAAAATGGTTCTTTAAACTTTCCCCTTTCAGGTTCACCCAGCGCAAGCACTGGAAGCGCCAGGATCGCGGCACACAGCACGGGTATGACCAGTATGATCATGACAAAGGGATCCGTGACGATGTTTTCGTGCTGGAGATCCTTGCGAGGGTTTCTTTTGATAAGGGCATACTTGATCTTGGCTGCAATTGCGGACGCGACCTTTCATTATTGAAAGGCAAGGGATATAAAAAATTGACGGGTGTTGATATCTGTGCCAATGCCATTGAATATGGCAAGAAGAAGTTCGACCTTGCCGGGATCGAGTTTGTAACGGGAAGCTATGAGGATGTTTTGCCAAAACTTCTCAAGGAAGGCAAGAAGTTCAGTTTGGTTTACTCCGGAGGCGCCAGTATATCCCTGGTCCATCCTTCATTTGATATTGTTAAGCATATGTGTGCCTTGTCTGAAGGGTATGTGATCATGCTGAATGAAGACAATCAGGATCACGCGTACTCGCGCTTCTGGGAATGTGAATTCCGCCGCCATGGATTCGTGCTGGCAAAATATTTGAGGCCCGCTTACGAGGACCCTCGCTCACTGGGTGTTATCAGTTCTCTGGCTGTTTATCAAAGGATGGTCCCAGCCCATGCATAAGACCAGGGGTACAAAATTATCCAGGGTTCAGGTACTGGATTGCACGATCCGTGACGGCGGGTATGTGAATGATTGGGCTTTTGATGTGCCCATGGTGCGGGAAGTGTACCGCAACGTTTCAAAGTCCGGTGCTGATTTTATTGAGCTCGGCTTTCGCAACACCTTGATGGCCGGCAGCCAAAATCCCTGGATATGTGTTTCCGAGGCAACTTTGCGGAAGGTTGTGGCCGATATCCCCGGGGTCCCGGTTGCGTTGATGCTGGATGGGGGGAAGTTCGACGTCGCGGATATTCCTTCGGCCCGGGACAGCCTTGTGCGCATGTACCGCCTGGCGGTGCATAAGAAAGATGTGAAAAGCGGCATCCGTGATATTGCCCGGTTAAAGCGTAAAGGCTACCAGGTCACACTGCAGTTGATGGGGATCAACGATTATGCCGATAAAGATTTCAAGGAATTGAATGGGGTCCTTAAGGCGGCGGCGCTGGATTATCTTTATTTTGCGGACAGCTATGGCTCGCTTTTTCCTTCCGATATCCCGCGCATTGTTGAAGCGTTGAGAAAAACAAGGCAGAAGCTTGGGTATCATCCGCATAATAATCTTCAACTGGGGTTTGCCAATACGCTTGCGGCGATCGACCAGGGGGTTCATATCGTTGATGCCACCATCTTTGGCATGGGGCGCGGGGCGGGTAACCTGCCGCTGGAAGTGCTGGTCATGTACCTGCACAAGGTCACAGGCCTGCCGCGGTATAACGTTATTCCTTTGCTCGACCTTGTGGACCGGTATTTTGTGCCTGTCTACCAGAAAGATCCCTGGGGGTATTCATTGCCGTACATGCTTTCGGGGATATTCGGGATCCATCCAAATTATCCCAAAGCCCTTGTTGATCGTCGTGAATATGACATGGCGACTGTCGCCAAGTTCCTGGAATTTATCAAGGACCAGGCGCCGAGCGGCTTCGACCGCTCCAAGCTCGATGTGCTTGTCCAGAAAGGCGCGGCGTCATCGGATATCAAGGTCAAGGCTATCGCCAGGGAACAGGTTCAGGCTGTTAAAGCAGGGCGGAAGATCGATTATTTGGGCCGGCATGCCGGCCGTGATTTCCTGATCCTGGCCAATGGGGCGTCATTGCCGGCCTACCGTTCCAGGATCCGCAAGTTCATCAAGAAGTTCAAGCCGGTTGTTATTGGCGTCAATTTCCTGGATGATCTGTTTGTCCCCGATTATCACGGGTTCAGTAACAAGAAAAGGTTTACCCAATATGTGGGCAAGGTTTCGCCGCGGTCCAAACTTCTGATATCATCGTCGTTCGAAGCTTCATTTATCCAAGAGTACACGGCGCGCGGCTATGAAACGTTGTTGCACGTTGATTGCCCTGATTCTCACCTGGATATCATTGACGGTGTTATTACGACCAATGGCCGTACGGTGGGGCTTTTGATGGTCGCTGCCGCCATCGCGATGGGAGCTGGGCGTATCTTTATCGCGGGGATGGATGGTTACCGCCCGCCATTGAAGGATAAAACATCAGCGCTGCATTTTTACAATGAGGCGGAAGAGGCTGAGGACCTGGCGATCCTGGCGGAGAAGCACCGCTATAACCAGAATATGATGGATGAGATCAATCGTTATTTGCTGGCCCATGGCAAAGAAGGGTTGCACATTATCACGCCGACAAGCTACGGGCGCTTTTATACTGACATTGACCATTGGTTGAAAGATTTTTGATGCGGCTGCGAGTTCCTGAAAACCTGGCAAACAAGATATTATGCTGTTCAACTCTGTAAAATTCCTCATTTTTTTCCCGTTGGTGACGGCCTGTTTCTTTTTGCTGCCTCATCGGTTCCGGTGGGCCTTTCTTTTGCTGGCCAGCTGTGTTTTTTACATGGCGTTTATTCCCGTTTATATTCTTTTCTTGTTGTTGCTGATCACGATCGATTACACCACGGCTATCTGGATCGAAAAGGCCGAGGGGGCGGGGCGTAAATGGTTTCTTGTCGTCAGCATTCTTTCCACGTGCCTGGCGTTGTTTGTTTTCAAGTATTTTGATTTCTTTAATAACACCGCAGCCTCATGGATGGCCCTGGCGGGTTATCATTATAAGCCCCAGCACTTGGGATGGCTTTTGCCGATCGGCCTGTCATTTCACACATTTCAAAGTTTAAGCTATGTGATCGAAGTTTATAACGGCAGGCAGAAGGCCGAGCGGAATGTGGGGATCTACGCGCTTTATGTGATGTTCTATCCGCAGCTTGTGGCCGGCCCTATTGAGCGGCCGGGGCATTTATTGAAGCAATTTTACCAGGTGCAAAGTTTTAAATACGAAGGCGTCTCGGCCGGGCTAAAGTTAATGGCCTGGGGGATGCTGAAGAAAGTGGTCATTGCTGACAGGCTGGCGCTTTTTGTAAATTCGGCGTATACCTCACCGGCCTCAGTAGAGGGCATTACCCTATTGCTGGCCACAGTTTTTTTCGCTTTTCAGATCTATTGTGATTTTTCGGGATACACGGATATTGCCATCGGCGCCGCCAAGGTCATGGGGTTCGACCTGGTGAAGAATTTCAATCGTCCCTATATTTCCCAGTCTGTCGCCGAGTTCTGGAAGCGCTGGCATATTTCTTTGTCGTCATGGTTCAGGGATTATGTCTATATTCCTTTAGGTGGGAACCGCGTGAGTGTCCCTGTGTGGACATTGAACATCCTGATCACGTTCCTTATCAGCGGGCTTTGGCATGGCGCCAACTGGACGTTTGTCATATGGGGGCTCTTGAACGGGATTTACATTGTTGTTGGGCGCGCAACAGAGAAAGTCCGGGCGTTGCTCTGCGCGCGCATTGGCCTGACCTCCAGGGTGGGATGGCATCGTGCGGTCAAGATATTGACCACGTTCGTGCTGGTCAATATTGGCTGGGTGTTTTTCAGGGCTGGCACTGTGCAGGATGCTTTTTATATCATCAAGAAAATTATTTTTGAAGGCGGCGCCTGGTGTGCCCGTGTTGTTCAGAATTTTCGGTCGCCGGATGTGATCCTTGGCATGGGCGGCAAAGTCTTGGCGGATTTTGGCCTAGATGCCTATCAGCTGCTATTGGCGTTCCTGTCCATTGGTGTCCTGTTATTGGTGGAATCGGCATTGCGCGAGAGGACCTTCCCGGAGTTGTCTGGCGCATGGCCTGTTTTTGCCCGGTGGAGTTTATATTATGCCGTGGTCATGATCGTGATCTGTTTCGGTGTATTTAACAGGTCTTCATTTATGCCTCGTCAGCAGAATCTGTGGGTTAATGTTGGCGTCGGCAAATTTCCAAGTTGATGGTATAACGCAAGTTCTATCGTTCTAAACTTCCGAAAACCGTACGCTTTTCTCATAGCGAGTTTAGCTTTCAGATTTAAGCCTTC